>CABQXY010000025.1:0-35410 GCA_902468245.1 uncultured Porphyromonadaceae bacterium
ACCACCCACGATGGGGCGGGCGAACCACGCGCAACCCCCCCCCGCCGTAGTTTTCGCATCTCTCTTTTTCTGTGCTGAGACGGAAGTCGAAGCTCTATCCGAAGTTCTATCCGAAGTTCTATCCGAAGCTATATCCGAAATTATATAAAGCTACCTCCTTAGTCCTCCTATCCTTCCTTCCGATTGCAAATAAGCATCCGCCTATCTATAATCCCGAGGCACCGGAATAGTATCCCGCAGAAAATCACGTCGAGGTCCTTCGGATGCCCCGGCTTTTGATTCAGTTCCTTTCGCTGCCTTACTCCGCTTAGTCTTTCTGCCTTCCGAGTTCTTACTGGACGTATTCTTTTTCTTTTTATGACGCGACGCCACTTCGTAGTTTTCATCTTCGGCGGCGTCATCGGCAGCCGGGCGGTAGATGACGGTCTGCACCGGCACCTGCGGTGCGGCGTCGCCGGGCCGGCCGCAATAGCGCATAACGAAGCCGAGGGACGTGATGGCAAGCGTCACAAGCACTAATATCACAATCCCTCGGCGTTCCTGTTTCCCCAAACCCATATTCTATCATTCTATCCCTTATCGGGAAGTAACGTGCTTAGCTCTGACGGGCTACGCGCTTGCGGTCGTTCTCGTCAAGCAGTATCTTGCGCAGACGTATGTGGTGGGGCGTCACCTCCACATATTCGTCCTCCTTGATGTATTCCAGTGCCTCCTCAAGCGAGAATACCACCGGCGGAACTATCTTGGCCTTGTCGTCTGCGCCGCTGGCCCGCATGTTGGTCAGCTTCTTCGACTTGGTCACGTTCACCACGATGTCGTTGTCCTTGGCGTTCTCGCCCACCACCTGGCCGGTGTAGACCTCCTCCTGCGGGAAGATAAAGAAGCGCCCGCGGTCCTGCAGCTTGTCGATGGCGTAGGCGTAGGCCGTTCCGCTCTCGTGTGCTATCAGCGAACCGTTGGTGCGCCGCTCTATGTCGCCCTTCCAGGGCTGGAACTCCAGGAAGCGGTGTGCCATGATGGCCTCGCCCGCCGTAGCGGTCAGCACGTTGTTGCGCAGTCCGATTATACCGCGGCTCGGTATCACGAACTCGATGTCCACACGGTCGTTGCGCGTCTCCATCGACAGGATGTCGCCCTTGCGGCGTGTCACCAGGTCGATTACCTTCGACGAATATTCCTCGGGCACGTTGATGCTCAGCGACTCGACAGGCTCGCACTTCACGCCGTCTATTTCCTTTATGATGACCTGCGGCTGTCCCACCTGCAGCTCATATCCCTCTCGGCGCATGGTCTCGATCAGGATGGACAGGTGCAGCACGCCGCGGCCGAATACGGTCCACATATCCTCGCGGTCCCCTTTCTGTACGCGCAGTGCCAGGTCCTTGTCCAGCTCGCGCTCCAGACGCTCCTGGATGTGGCGCGAGGTCACATACTTGCCGTCCTTGCCGAAGAAAGGCGAGTCGTTGATGGTGAATGTCATAGACATCGTAGGCTCGTCGATGGCGATGCGGGGCAGCGGCTCGGGTTTGTCATAGAGAGTGATTGTATCGCCGATCTCGAAGTTGTCCAGACCCACGATGGCGCAGATGTCGCCGCTGTCCACATGGTCGGTCTTGGTGCGGCCCATTCCCTCGAATGTCTGCAGTTCCTTGATTTTCTGACGGGTCACCGTGCCGTCCTTCTTGCACAGACCTATCTCCATGCCCTCGCGCAGAGTGCCGCGGTGCACGCGCCCCACGGCGATACGGCCCACATATTGGCTGTAGTCCAGGCTGGTGATCAGCATCTGCGGATCGCCCTCTATCTGGGTGGGCGCGGGGATGTATTTGATGATGGCGTCCAAAAGCGCCGTGATGTCCTCGGTAGGTTTCTGCCAGTCGGTGCTCATCCAGTTCTGCTTGGCCGAACCGTAGATGGTGGGGAATTCAAGCTGGTCCTCGGTGGCGTCCAGGTTGAACATCAATTCGAACACCATCTCGTTCACCTCCGACGGACGGCAGTTGGGCTTGTCCACTTTGTTAACCACCACCACGGGCTTCAGTCCCATCTGGATGGCTTTCTGCAGCACGAAGCGGGTCTGGGGCATCGGGCCTTCGAACGCGTCCACCAGCAGCAGACAGCCGTCGGCCATGTTCAGCACGCGTTCCACCTCGCCGCCGAAGTCGGCGTGCCCCGGAGTGTCGATTATATTGATTTTCGTGCCTTTATAGTTGATAGACACGTTTTTGGAAAGAATCGTTATACCTCTTTCACGCTCGAGGTCGTTGTTGTCAAGTATCAGCTCTCCGGTGTTCTGGTTGTCGCGGAACAGGTGTCCGGCCAGCAGCATTTTGTCCACCAAAGTAGTCTTGCCATGGTCCACATGGGCTATAATGGCGATGTTGCGAATGTCTTGCATGTAATTTTTATCTCGAAATAATCACGCAAAATTACAAAAAATTACCGAACCCACAAAATACTTAGTACCACTGCACGCCGTTGGACGACTGCGAGCGCTGGTCGTACTTCAGGTCTTTCAGCAGGCTGGACTTCACGGCGATGTGGAAGTTGTACGATTTGTACGGGCCGACGGGCACGAAACTTGCCGACATGGTGAAGCAGTGGATGTCGCGGCTGATGGAGCAGTTCATGTAGGCGAGCTTGTGCAGCTCGAAGTTGTAGCTGGCCGAGAACGAGAAGTTCCAGTTGGGCGTGGGACGCACCGAGCCGCTGATGGACAGGTTCTGCATCCAGCGGCCTTTGTAATCCAGTTTCTTGTAGTCGTAGTCGCCGTAACCGTAGCTTACGGAATAGTTCAGCGACAGGCTCCAGGGGAACTGCCATTTCTCGTAGCCGTCGTTGTCGCTGTTGTTCACCGGCTGACTCTTTTGTCGCGAGCGTTTGCGCGTGGCCATGTCCGAGAAGCTGTCCTCCTCCGTTATCTCGTCGTCATCCTCGCCCGGTTCGCGGTCACGGTCGCTGTCGGTGTCCTTCTTGCGCTTGAACGTGTCGTTGCTCAATGTGTAGCTGAAGCTGGTGGAGAACGACGACAGCTTCATGAATCCCTGATGGGCGTTCCAGCGGAATTTATTGATCTGACGCACCGATCCGTTGGCGTCGGGACGATATACGTAGGGATCCCATGTGGTGTTGAAGTTCAGGTTGAAGTTCTTGACCAGACGCATCGTCACGTTCATCTGCAGCGGACTCAGCTTCAGGGAGTCGGCGGCGAAGTTATAGCTCTGCGACAGGCTCAGGTTCTCTATCAGCGACACCTTCTTGTAGCCGGTGGAATCCTTGTCTGACTTCACCTTCATTTCCAGGTTGTTGGCCAGGGCGACGGTGACGGCGCTGTTCATGCCGCGTCCCGGCACGCCGAATATGCCGTGGCTGAAATACGAGTAGTCGCGGCGCGTCTGGTTGCCGGCCTGGTCGGTCATCATGTAGTAATTGTAGTAGCCCCATCCCTTCGATCCGAAGTCGGGAGCGTAGTTGAAGCTCACCGTAGGCGTCAGGACGTGGCGTATCATCTGCACCTTGTCGCCTAAGAACTTCATAGGCTTCCAGAATCCGTACAGCTTCGTGTCGAAGCTCATGCCGACGTTGAAGTCGAACACGTTATAGAATCCGTATGTCGTGTCCTGCACCTCGCGCGACGCCTGCGAGTCCCACTGGCGTTTGATCTTGCTGGTGTACATGCGGTCGTTCAGCGTGACGCTCGGCGAGATGTGCAGGTATTTGAACAGATTGAACGTGGCGGAGATAGGCACGTAATGCTTCATGCCGTTGCGCCAGTCCTTGATGATGTTTTTCTTGAAGAATTCGTCCTGCCCCGAGGTCAGCGAGTTCTGGAACTGACCGGAATATGACATCTTGATTTTCTCGTACCATTTCTCGCCTCCCACCGACTTCTTGCGCTTGAACGGCGCCAACTGCGACATGGTGACGGTCAGGTTGGGGAACGACACGGCCAGCGTGGAGTCCTGGCTGCGCTGCGTTATGTTGGCCGTGGCCGACAGGCTCCATTTCGTGCCGGGGAAGCGGTACGTCATGTTGACGGTCGACGACTTGGTGTTTTCGGTAAACGAGCTGTTGTAGTACGAGTTCAGGTCGTTGCGGCTATAGCCGGACGTGGCGAAGTTCACCGATGCGGAGAACGACAGGTTCGGGTTGGCCTTTGCGTCCTGATTGTGGCTCCATATCACCTGGAAGTTGCGCATCTTCTGGTAGTCGGCCGTTCCCTTGTCGCCCGTGACGGTCTGCAGGAAAGAGATGTCGAACGTGCCACGGTATTTGTATCGCTTCACATAGTTGGAGTATGCCGAGAGTCCCCACGAGCCTTTGGTGTATATCTCGCCGCGGATTGCCAAGTCCACGTTGTCGTTGATGGCGAAGTAGTAACCGCCGTCGCGCAGGTAGAAGCCTCGGTTATAGTCCTCGCCGATCGAGGGGAACAGCACGCCTGACGAATATTTCTCGCTGAACGGGAAGTAGCCGAACGGCAACGCCAACGGCAGCGGCACGCCCATCAGCACCATATAGCCGGGGCCGGTCACCACATCCTTCTGCGGGCGCACCTTGGCTTTGGTCAGCTGGAAATAGAAGTGCGGATTCTCGTGGTCCTCGCAGGTGGTGTATTTGCCGTCCTCCACAAAGAAGGCGCCGTCGTCCATACGCTTGGCGCGGCCGCCGGTCAGGTAGCCGTCCTGCTGCTCGGTGATGACGCCCGTAATGTAGCCCCGCTGACTCTTGAAGTTATACTTCATGGTCTTCGACTCATACTCGCCGCTCTTGTCCTTGAATATAGGCGTGTTTGCCAGCTCGCCAACCGAGTCGGGCACGCCGTTGGCATACACGGTGCTGGAATCCAGGTCCATGCGTATCTCGGCGGAATTGAGTTTGAAATCCTCGTACTCCACATTGCCGTCGCCATACAGATGCGCGGCGTTGCCCTTGTTCATCACCAATGAGTCCTTGGCGCTGAACGTCACGGTGCTCTTGATGTCGGGGGCGTCGCGGTTTATCTTCGAGAAGCGTGTGCGTGTGGTGTCCAGCAGCACTCGGGTGGTGTCGGTCAATACCACCGAGTCACTGATTATGCCGTCTTCGGGCGGAAGGGAATCAAACGGAAATTCAAGAGGAGTCTCCAGTGCCTTCAGGCCTTCGACGCCGGGCAATGAATCGTAAGGCGAGGGAATGCTGTCGGTGGCCCGCGGCATACGCTCGGGCAACTCATTGCCTGACTGCCGGGAGTATCCTATACCCACGGCCGTCAGCACTGCGATATATAGCAACAGCTTCTTCAACTTACGTTCCGAAATTTACGTTCGAATGTTCGTTTACAAGCTACAAAATTAACCAAATTCCCCGAATTAGCCAAATAATTAACATGGCCTGCGTCTTTGCAACCCATATTTCATAACATAATTTAATAAATAAACGTTTAAGAAATATAACCCTGTTGATTAAATAGTAATTATGTCATCCGTATTTTATACCGCGCGCAAGACCATCAAGAACTATGCCAATGGCGGCAACGTTCTGATATGCGCTACAATACTGGCCCTGATCGTGGTGAACCTGCCCTGGACCCGCGACATCTACAACAGCCTCTGGACCCACGAGATAGCCCTGCAGGTGGGCAGCTTCAACCTGTTCAGCCACCACGGCGAGCCGATGTCCATCATGGCATTCATCAACGACGCCCTGATGGCTCTGTTCTTCTTCTCGGTGGGTCTTGAGATCAAGCGCGAGATACTGGTGGGCGAACTGTCGTCGTTCCGCAACGCGCTGCTGCCCATCGTGGGCGCCATCGGCGGCATGGCCATCCCCGTGCTGTTCTATTGGCTCATGGCCCGTGGCACCGACTATGCCTCGGGCGCGGCAATCCCCATGGCCACCGACATAGCCTTCTCGCTCGGCGTGCTTGCGATGCTCGGCAACCGGGTGCCTATCGGGCTAAAGGTGTTTCTGACCACCCTTGCCGTAGTGGACGACATAGGCGGCATCATCGTGATAGCCATATTCTACAGCACGTCCATAAGCTGGTCGCTGCTGGCGTGGTCGCTGATAGGTCTCGCGGCCCTGTATGTCGGAGGCAAGGTAGGAATCCTCAGCAAGCTCTATTACCTCACCATCGGCGCACTGGTATGGTTCTGCTTCCTCAACGCCGGCATCCATCCCACCATCGCCGGTGTGCTCGTGGCTTTCTGCGTGCCGGCCAAGCCCGTGTATGCCCCGAACAAATACATCAAGAACATACGCCGCAACATCAGCCATTTCGCCCACGAGGAGGACGAGCGCCTGAACTCGCGCACCATACTTAACAAGGACCAGATGAACTGGCTGAAGGAGATAGAGTCCGATTCCGACAAGGTCATCTCCCCTCTGCAGGACATGGAGGACTCGTTGCATCCTCTGGTCAATTACATCATCGTACCGCTGTTCGCCTTCGCCAATGCAGGCATATACTTCGGCGACATGAGTCTCGACCAGCTGTTTCACGGCATAGCCCCGGCCATCATAGTCGGTCTGGTTGCAGGCAAGTTCATAGGCATATTCGCTGCCTCGGCACTTTGCATCCTGCTGAAATGGGCGCCGATGCCGCGTGGCGCGAGCTGGTTCAGCCTCGCCAGCGTGGCAATGTTAGGCGGTATCGGTTTCACGGTATCCCTGTTTATTGCCAATCTGTCGTTCTCGGGTCCCGGCGCCCATCTGGCCGAACTGCTGAACGACTCCAAGCTGGGCATCCTCGCAGGCTCGCTTCTGGCCGGAATCCTCGGCTGGGTTGCACTCCATTTCTCGCTGCCGAAAGAGCCGCAGCCGGACGAAAACGATTGACATTTTTTAACACAATTCATTTTAATCTTATAGACCCTTCGCGGGGTCATAAGTGATATGGAATTTACTAAAAAAGCGTTATGTCTTGCCGGCATCGCAGTGACTGTCGTGTCCGGCGTTTGTTACCCTAAAGGAAATGTATCAGGCAAAGTATATAATAAGGAGACGGGCGAGCCGATGGACTTCGTCACGGTCCAGCTGTGGGATGCGACGGGCAAGAAGCCGTTGCAGATCAACGGTGTGACCGGCGACGACGGCTCCTTCGTGCTCCGCGACGTGCCCGACGGCTCGTATATGGTCAAGATCACCAACGTCGGTTCGGTCAATCAGGAACGTCCCGTGACTGTCAAGGGGGCCGATGTCACCGTAGGCAACGTCAACCTGGCCGACGACGCCAAGCTGCTGAAGGAAGTGGTTGTGGAGGGAGTCCGAAGCCAGATGCGCTTCGAGCTTGACCGCAAGGTGTTCCAGGTGGACAGCAACATCGCCTCGGCCGGTTCGAGCGCGAGCGAGCTGCTGGAATCCATACCCAGCATCGAGGTTGACCAGGACGGCGAGGTGTCGCTGCGCGGCAACAGCTCCGTCACGGTCTGGATCAACGGCAAGGAGTCGGGACTGACCGCCGACAACCGCGCCCAGATCCTGGAACAGATTCCCGCCGAGAGCATCGACCGCATCGAGGTCATCACCAACCCGTCGGCCAAGTATAATCCCGAGGGTACCGCCGGTATCATCAACATCATATTGAAGAAGGACCGCCGCGGCGGCTACTTCGGCAGCGCCGAGCTGAGCGCCAACACACGCGGCGGCGGTAACGTGTCGGCCAACATCAACTGGAACACCCGCAAGTGGGACACCTTCGCCAGCGTCGGCTTCCGTATGCGTCACAACAACGGAGGCTCGCTTATGAACCGCGACTTTGACGACGGCACCTTCGTGCACAGCAACGGCCGCAGCCGCAACCACGGCAACAACATCTTCTTCCGTCTCGGCGCCACCTACCACCTCACCGACAACGACGAGTTCTATCTCAACGGCTTCGGGATGTTCGGCCACCGCTGGGGCTCGACCCGCAGCGACTACGAGTCCACCCGCCCGGGCCAGTGGGCCACCGACTTCCAGCTGAGCCGCAACCGCAGCGACAACCGCGGCGCCCACGGCGAGTTCGGTTACACCCACCGCTGGAGCGACACCCACACCCTCGACGCCGTAGTGAGCTACAACCACTGGGGCGGCCCCAGCTTCAACTCCTACGAGGAGACTGAAACCTGGCCCTCCACCGGCTCCGGACTCTCTAACAGTGCTGAGGCGGAAGCCGAAGCCAAAGCCAAAGCCCCCACCGTCTCCTCCTACCGCAGCCAGGACATGCCCATCAATTCCAATTCCTGGGAAGCCAAAATCGACTACTCAAACGTCATAAACCAGTACCTGAAGGTCGAGGCCGGCTTCAACGGCAACTACAGCCACGAGAACACCCCCAACACCACCTACCGCGGCACAGACCAGGCTTCGGCCGTGCTCGACCAGGCCCTCTACAACCGGTTTATCTACACCAACAACATATCGGCCCTCTACTTCACCTTGGGCGGCAAGGCGGGCATATTCAGCTATTCGGCCGGACTTCGCGGCGAAGCATGGCAGGTCAAGGCCCGGAGCCTTACATACGGCCAGAGCAAGGATGACGTGACTCCGTTCAAGAAGAATGACTTCAGCCTGTTCCCCTCGGTCTATCTGTCGCTGGCACTTCCCCGCGACAACGAGCTGCAGATCAACTACACGCGCCGCATACGCCGTCCCTGGGGAGGTCAGCTCAACAGCTTCAAAAACATTTCCGACCCCACCTCCGTCAGCTACGGTAACCCCGAGCTGCAGCCGCAGTATTCCAACAGTTTCGAACTCAATTACCTCAAGTCGTGGACATACCACATGATCTCGGTGTCGGCCTACTTGCGCCAGTCGTCCGACATCATGAACCATGTCTCGTTCATGGACAACGACGTGATGTACACCACCTGGGCCAACGTCTCGAGCCAGATCAACAGCGGCGTCGAGTTAGTGGGCAAGAACCAGCTGTTCAGGGGCTATCTCGACCTGACCACGACGGTAAACCTCTACAACAGCCACATCAGCGCCTGGGACTATTCGCTGACCGCCCCTTCCGGCCAGACCGTGACCATGAGCGGCAAGAAGCAGAACAGCTTCGCATGGGACGCCCGCGTCATGGCCAACGTCAAGCTGCCCTGGGAGATGAGTTTCCAGGCCACGGGACGTTACAGCTCGGAGCATAAGACGGCCACAGGATCGCATCAGGGCGGATGGTCGGTCGACGCCGGCCTGCGCAAGACCCTGGGCAACTGGAGCTTCTCGCTCAACTGCCGCGACATCTTCAACTCGCGCAAGTGGAAGAACAGCGTCAACGGTATCGGATACGTAGAGCGCAGTGAGCGCTGGCGTGCAGGCCGCACCCTGCGTCTCACCATCAAGTACAGCTTCGGCAACATGAAGGCTAAGAAATCGCGTCAGCAATCGTCGGACGAACCGATGGAACAGGACTACAACGGCGGCGAAATGTAGCCCACGCAAAAGCATTACATGTGAAATGTAGCCCAAACCAATTAGTAAATTCTATGCTGGATATCGAATCAATATATTCGCGTTGGTACGAGCAGGGGTCTCCCCTGCTCGCGCTGTTGCGCACCCATTCCGAATTGGTGGCCCGCAAAGCACTGGAATGCGCCGACCGCCGCAATCTCGACATCGACCGCGACTTCGTGTACGAGGCAGCCATGCTGCACGACATCGGCATCGTGCGCTGTGATGCGCCGGACATTCTGTGCGAGGGCGCGGAGCCTTATATATGTCATGGAATAATAGGCCGCGGGATGCTTGACTCCATCGGCCTTCCGCACCATGCACTGGTGTGTGAGCGACACACGGGAGCCGGTCTGACGGTGCAGGACATCATCGACCAGAACCTGCCTCTGCCACACCGCGACATGACGCCGCAGACCACCGAGGAGAAGCTGATATGCTATGCCGACAAATTCTTCAGCAAGTCGGGCGACTACCGGACCGAGAAGCCTCTGGACCGCGTCATAAACAGCATGAAGCGGCACGGGGACGATACCCTGCGCCGCTTCATGGAACTTAATTCTCTTTTCGGTTAAAAGGCTTTACATTCCTCTTAACTTTTTCAACTTTCTAAACTTTTTCAACTATTTTCCGGACTACTCCTCGCCCTCGATCTCCAGGATCTCGGTCCAGCCGTGCTTGTCCTCGATCTCGCCGAGCTGGATGGCACGGATGGTGTCGTACAGCTTCCTGGTGACGGGGCCGGCCTCGTTCATGTCGTAGGTGAATGTGTTGCCGTTGTCCAGGTCGTCGATCTGTCCGATGGGCGAGCAGACGGCCGCCGTACCGCAGGCACCAGCCTCGCTGAACGTGGGCAGCTCCTCGTATGCGATGTGACGCTCCTCCACTTCCATTCCGAGGTCACGCGCCAGCTGACGCAGGCTCTTGTTGGTGATACTGGGCAGAACGGTCTCCGACTTCGGGGTGATGTATTTGTTGTCGCGCACGGCATAGAAGTTGGCTGCGCCGCATTCGTCCAGGTATTTCTTCTCCTTGGGGTCGAGATAGAGCATCACGCTGTAGCCGAGCTCATGGGCCTTGTTGCCGGCCACGAGCGATGCGGCGTAGTTGCCGCCGATCTTGATTGCGCCGGTTCCCTTGGGGGCCACGCGGTCGTACTCGCGGCTCAGACACACCTTGGTGGGCTTGAAGCCGGCCTTGAAGTACGGGCCTACGGGCGTCACCAGCATTATCACCATGTATTCGTCGGCGGGGCTTACACCCACACGTGCCGACATTCCTATCTCCAGGGGACGGATGTAGAGGCTTGCGCCCGATCCGTAGGGCGGTATAAGATTGCCGTTGAGCTTAACGACCAGTCTCACCATCTCCTCGAATTTCTCCACAGGCAGCGGCTCCATCGCGATACCGAGGGCACTGTCCCGGAATCGCTTGGCGTTCTCGTCCATGCGGAACACGCGCACCTTGCCGTCCTTGCCGCGGAAGGCCTTCAGACCCTCGAATGCTTCCTGTCCGTAGTGCAGACAGGTGGCGGCTATGTGCAACGGCACATACTCTGAATCGCTAACCTCAATCGGACCCCACTTCCCGTCCTTGAATGTGCAGCGCACATTGTAATCGGCCTTGACATAGCCGAACGGAAGCTCCGACCACTTAAGATCTTTTGTGCTCATAGTTCTTAGATTTCCGTCACGATTTACACCGATTGCCGCCGGGCTTACACTGCCACCTTGCAGGTCAGGTCGCCGGCCTTGACTATATACACGCCGTGAACGGGCACCTGGAACTGGAACACGCCCGGCGCAAGATTCTCCGAGCTGACCAGTCTACCCAATATCGTGAATATCTTGATTCCGACATTGTGGTTGGTGGCCACCTGGATTATGCCCGGGGCGGTCTTGATTTCCACCTCGCTCTCGCGCATCACAAGGCGCATGTCCTGACGCTCAACCTTCACAGTCTCCCAGCTACGGGCATAGCTGCCGGCCATGGCCAGCATTATCATCAGCCCGACTATCGTCTGTCTCGGTTTCATCGCTTCGTTATTTATCCGTAAAATTACAAAAACTATTTGAATTTATCAAATATAATCAGAGGGCATGGCGGAAATTCCGTCATGCCCTCCTGTTATGGTTACAGTCAGCGGAGATTACTTGCCCTCCTCCTTCTGCATCTGCTCCTTCAGAGCCTGGAGTGCGCCGAGGTCGCCGAGAGTGGTCTTCTCCAGCGGCTGCGATGCGATAGCCTCGCTCTTTGCGGGCTTGTCGCTGCGACGCGGTGCCTTCTCGCGCTTCTCGCTGCGGTTTGCATCCTCAGCGATGCGGCTGTGGCTCAGAATTATGCGCTTGTTGTCCTTGTTGAACTCAATCACCTTGAACTGCAGCTTCTCGCCCAGCTTGGCCTGTGTGCCGTCTTCCTTGACAAGATGCTTGGGTGTTGCGAAGCCCTCGATGCCGTGGTCAAGGCTGATCACTGCGCCCTTGTCCAGAACCTCGGTGATCTCACCCTCGTGGATGGTGCCTACGCCGTATGTGCCTTCGTAAGCCTCCCAGGGATTCTCCTCAAGCTGCTTGTGACCCAGGCTGAGACGACGGTTGTCCTTGTCTATCTCCAGCACCTGTACCTCGATCTCGTTGCCCACCTGCGTGAACTCGCTGGGGTGCTTGATCTTGCGGGTCCAGCTCAGGTCGCTGATGTGGATCAGGCCGTCTACGCCCTCCTCGATCTCGACGAATACGCCGAAGTGAGTGAAGTTGCGCACCTTGGCTGTGTGGCGCGAACCGATGGCATATTTCTGCTCGATATCCTCCCAGGGATCTTTCTTCAGCTGCTTCAGGCCGAGGCTCATCTTACGCTCGTCGCGATCCAGAGTCAGGATCACAGCCTCTACCTCGTCGCCTACCTTCAGGAAGTCCTGGGCGCTGCGCAGGTGCTGGCTCCAGCTCATCTCGCTTACGTGGATCAGGCCCTCTACGCCGGGCTGTACCTCTACGAAAGCACCGTAGTCGGCCATAACCACTACGCGACCCTTGACATGATCGCCCACCTTGAGGTTGGGATCCAGATTGTCCCAGGGATGGGGCATCAGCTGCTTGATACCGAGCGCGATACGCTTCTTCTCGTTGTCGAAGTCCAGGATTACGACCTCGATGTCCTGGTCCAGCTCCACAACCTCGCGGGGATCCTGTACGCGGCCCCAGCTCAGGTCGGTGATGTGCACCAGTCCGTCTACGCCGCCAAGGTCGACGAACACACCGTAGTTGGTGATGTTCTTCACCTTGCCCTCGAGCACCTGACCCTTCTCCAGCTTGGAGATGATCTCGCGCTTCTGGGCCTCGAGTTCGGCCTCGATCAGTGCCTTGTGGCTTACAACCACGTTCTTGTATTCCTGGTTGATCTTGACAACCTTGAATTCCATTGTCTTATCCAGATATACGTCATAGTCGCGGATGGGACGAACGTCGATCTGCGAACCGGGCAGGAAGGCCTCGATTCCGAAGATGTCCACAATCATACCGCCCTTGGTGCGGCTCTTTACGTAACCCTTGATGATCTCGTCGTTCTGAAGGGCCTGGTTCACGCGGTCCCAGCTGCGGGTCTGGCAAGCCTTCTTGTGGCTCAGACGGAGCTGGCCGTTCTTGTCCTCCAGTGTCTCGATATATACCTCTACCTCGTCGCCCTCTTTCAGGTCGGGATTGTAGCGGAATTCGCTGATGGGAATGATGGCGTCGGATTTCATGCCGATATCAACTCGCACTTCGCGCTTGCTGATCGATTTCACGGTACCGGTCACTACTTCATTCTCTTTGGCTGACTGCATCGACTTGTCGTAGGTGTCTATCAACTCCTCGCGACTCTTGCTGCCTGCCGTGTTGCCGTTTTCATAGGCATCCCAATCGAAATCTGCGATCGGGCTTACAACTTTTTCAGTCATTAATTTGGTTAATAAATAAACTTTATTTTTCTACTCTCTCGGAAACCGTTTTACCGGTTTTAAGCCACCTCGCGCGGGCGAGTATGGTTTTCCGCGCGCAAAGATAGCATTTTATTCTGAATTACACAAATTTAGAGCGCATCCGACTGCATTTTTGTCAGACGCCGCTCTACTTTATGTCTATTTCCATATCAATATATAAGGATCACTGTCCCATCTGGCGCAGGCCGTTTTCCATCACCCGGGCGCGCACTTCCCTCATATCCTTATAAAGCTTGCGGTTCGTGTCGTCCAGGTCGGCCGGCTCCACGTCCAGCAGTTTGCGCATCTCCTCCAGGTGCGGATACTTCTCGTCGTATTCCTGCGACAGCTTCATCATCTCCTTGGCACCTTCGTTCTGATGCGACCGCAGCTTATCGAAGTCCAGATATGCCGATTTCATATATTTTATCGCTATGCCGTATTCTTCCTGGCTCACGGGAGTGCCGTCGGTCACCTTCTCTGCTATTACCTCGATGGCATCGCTGTTGTCAGGCCGCGAATCGACGCAACCGCACAGCGTCGCCGCCACGCCAAGCACTACACTTGCTATAAGACCAATCCTATTCATCACGTTCTTCCTGTTATTGTATATCGCAATCGGTTATTGCGTATTGCAAATGTAATAAAAAAGGAGTGTCGCTCCAAGCGCACCCCCTGTTTTTTAAGTTAATTTTAGAATTGTTTGGGATATACTATCAGCAGGTTGTTGTTGCGGAAATGGCGGCTGAGGTAATTGGTTATCTGGTCCAGATCCTGCGTATGCGATATGGAGCCCTTGCGTGCCGTTATCAGCACTATCAGGTCCGCCTCCTCGGTGTCGCCGCTGGTAAGTATGAAGTCGTCCCAGGCGTTCAGCGTGCCGTAACGGGCATCCACCTCTATACCGTCGTCGGCTATCGCTGTGCGTATCAGTCGGCCGCATTCCTCGCGCGACAGGAACGTGACGCGCGCCTCGATGTTGGACGCCAGCATGGCCAGTCGCGTCACCCACAGATGGAATCCCGTCTCATACTCGGCGCCTGGGGGCACTATGACCCGGATGCGCGAAATGGTGCCTACGGGTATGAAGCAGCGGCTCAGCATCACCATGCGGTGGCAGTCGGTCACAAGTTTCTCGATAAACGAGCCGTAGAACGTATCCACCACCGAGCTCTTGCGGTGCATCCCTATCATAATCTCCGTGGCCTTCTGCTCGTGCGCCAGGTTGCATATACCCGACACGGCGTTGAGGTCGAAGCGCTCCACCACATTGCACGGCACGTCCATCTCCTCGGCTATGGAGTCGGCGGCTTCGAGCGAGTCGCGTCCCATCACGGTGGCGGCGCTGTCGTCGTTGTGCCGCACGAACAGTGCCGTGACCGGGTTGGTGTTCTGCCGCTTGCGCATGAACAGAGCCATACGCATCAGGCCCTCGGCCGTGATTGGATTGGCCACGGCCACGACCTGACGGGCCATCTCCACCGAACCGAGTTCCTCGCGGTCCAAGCCGCGCGCCGTCTCCTGTTTGCGCAGCTGCAGCGCGGAGCGGTCGGTGCGCACCGACGCGATGATGCAGCATATCAGTATCATCACCACCGAGGCGTTCATCATGTCCTCGTTCAGCAGGTGCGCCTCATAACCTATCATCACGGCGGCGATGGTGGCTGCGGCCTTGCCTCCGGACAGTCCAAATATCAGCTCACGGTCCACACGGCTCAGCTTGAGTATCTTCTGCGCGCCATACGCGGCTATCCATTTCGTGCCCAGAGCCAGTCCAGACATGATGGCCGCGGCCCACAGCACGCTCCACCCTTCCACCACCACATGGACGTTGATAAGCATACCCACGCCTATCAGGAAGTAAGGAATGAAGATGGCGTCGCCCACGAACCGGATGTTCTTCATCAGCGGCGAACGGCCCGGTATCATTTTGTTCAGTACCAGTCCGGCGTAGAACGCGCCCAATATCCCTTCCAGCCCCACGGTCTTGGCCAGCAGGGCGGCTATCACCACCATGGCAAGTATGTATATATACTGAGCCACGGGGTCGGTGGTGCTCTTGAAGAAATATCGCGTCACGGGCGGGAACACGTATCCCACCACCAGCATGAAAGCAGCGGTAAGCGCAAGCATGGTCAGCAGCTGCGACACCGAATAGTGTCCGGAAGCACTGACTTGTGACACGCCGGCCAGCACCAATAGCGCGACCATCACGGCCACGATGGTGCCGCACACGGCTATCACCACGGGCCGCGTGTTCTGCAGTCCGAACTTCGACACGGTCGGATAGGTGATCAGCGTATGGCTCGTGAACATCGAGGCCACCAAGGCCGATGTCAGCCAGCTCTGCCCTAATAGATAATGAGTGCCGAGCACACCCGCCGCCATCGGCAGCAGTGCAGTCAGCACTCCGAACAGTATTCCTTTTTTAAGCTGGGCCTTCAGGTGGAACATGTCTATCTCCACCGCGGCCTGGAACATGATATACAGGATTCCCACATCGCCGAAGATGCGGAACGACGCATCCCGCTCCAGCAGGTTGAATCCGAACGGTCCTATCGCGATTCCCGCCACTATCAGGCCCACGGTGGAGGGGATGTTCAGTTTTTTGAACAACACGGAGCCCACCAGTATCACCAGCAGCACTATAAGGAATATGGCGATAGTGTTATGTATCATGTCATGGTATCGTTAATTAAAGATCAAGGCGGCGTTGCAGTCGGTCACTTCCTCCAGCCTGTCGGGCGGGATGTCCAGCACCTTGGCGCAGGCGTCGAGTATCAGCGGTATGTAAGCCGACTCGTTCCGTTCGCCACGGTGCGGCACCGGAGCGAGGTATGGCGCGTCGGTTTCCAGCACCAGCCGGTCCGTGCCTATCAGCGGCAATGCCTCGCGTAGTTTAGGGGCATTCTTGAAGGTCACCACGCCGTTCACTCCGAAGTACGGGTCACACACCCGGCGTATCTCGGTCACATCCTCGGGCGTACCGGTGAACGAATGGAATATCATCACCGGAAGCGTGCCCAATGCCTGACGAACCTTGCCGATGGATTCCAGCGTCTGGTCGCGGGCGTCGCGGCTGTGGATTATGACGGGGAGTCCGTACTTAACACCCCAGCCGAGCTGCCGTTCGAAAGTGCGCTGCTGCTCGGCGAGTGCCGGGCTGTCGGGCCAGTGCAGGTCGAGTCCCACCTCGCCCACCGCGGCATAATCGTCGCGGTGCGCGCGGAGTTCTTCTTCCATCATGTCGAGCATGGCATCAGGGTTCGATCCCAATTCTGTGGGATGCACCCCGATTGCCATCTTGACGTTCTCGGGAAAGGCTTCGTGCAGGCGGCGTATCGGCTCCATGCTCGCGGCGTCCACGTTAGCCAGCACCATCGTGTGTACGCCCGCGGCTATGGCGCGTCGCACCGCAGCTTCCTCCTCTCCCTTGAAAGGCTCGTCGTACAGATGAGTGTGGGTGTCGGTCACTTCTTGCGTCCTGTCAGTTTGTCGATCAACGCCTTGAACGGCTCCTTGGCGGCATCGCTCAGACTGGTCTTCTTAAGCGCGCTCAGCGCCTCGGAACTGTAATGGTTCACTTGCCTGCGCACGGTTTCACTCAGGTTCAGTTTCTCGTAGATGCGGGTCACGGTCTTCACCTTGGTGT
This sequence comes from uncultured Porphyromonadaceae bacterium, assembly GCA_902468245.1. GTDB lineage: Bacteria > Bacteroidota > Bacteroidia > Bacteroidales > Muribaculaceae > Lepagella. Next base: position 17,019 of record CABQXY010000025.1, read on the forward strand.
CGCCGGCGGGCATCTCCATAGCCACCTTGAGCGCGGCGGCCTCGGGGGTCCCGCTCTCCAGGGCCGTGAGCAGCAGGAACGATTTCTTGCCGTTGTTGATGTCGCCACCTATCGGTTTGCCGAAGGTGTTGGAGTCGCCGTACACGTCCAGCCAGTCGTCCTGAATCTGGAACGCCAGGCCCAGCAGATAGCCGAACTTCTCCATCTGCGCGGCATCCTTCTCCGACGCGCCGCCTAACATGGCGCCTATCTTCGAGGCCGCGCCGAGCAGAGCGCCGGTCTTGGCGCCGATCATCTCTATATATTTATCGGTGGTCACGTCCTGACGCGTCTCGAAATCCATGTCGAGCCGCTGGCCTTCGTACACCTTTATGGCCATGTCGTTGAACACGTCCAGCACCGGGCGCAACAGTGTGTCGGGCACCTGCATCATATTCTGAGTGGCCAATGTCAGCATCGTGTCGCCGCTGAGAATGGCGGTGTTCACGTCCCACTTGGCCTGAACCGACGGACGGTTGCGGCGCATCGCGCTGTTGTCCATCACGTCGTCGTGAAGCAACGTGAAGTTATGGAACATCTCGAGTCCCAGGGCTGCCGGCATGGCCTTCTCTACGGCGCTTTCGGTGCCGAAAGCCTCGGCCGTCATCAGCAGCAGCCCCGGACGCAGGCGCTTGCCGCCCGAACTCAGCCCGTAGGTCACCGGCTCATACAGTCCCGCCAGGTCTCCGCCCGGCAACTTCACTTCTTTCAACGCGCCCTCCACAAGGGCGCTTGCATCTGACAATTTCATTTTTAATGTTTCGTAAACTTATAAGGCCTATGAGGCTTATAGCTTGGTAAATGTATCGTAAACTTCGCGGCTCACATCGCGGCCGCTGTCCACTTTCAGCACAGTCCGGAATCCTATCATGAAGCGGCGGTAGGTGTCCGTATCGTTGGCACATGCCTTGCGGAACGCCTCCAGTTCCTGCTTTATGGCTTTTACGTCAAGATGATTGTCGCGGATAGTGGAAAGATACTCCAGCCCTAACCTGTAACCGAGTCCCTGCGGGTCCTCGATGCCGGCCTGGGCGTATATCTTCATCTTGTCCGCTAATTGCAGCGTATTGACTATGGCGTCGTACCGTGCGCCGAACTGATCCAGCGCCTCTCCCTTCAGGTGGTCGTAGGCATACGAGGTGGCTATGGCCAGCGTGTCGATTTTAGCGCCCTCCACCTTGCCCAACGATCCATATATAATGAATCCGGCCAACGAGTCGGGACTTACATTCCGCATCATGTATTCCACACGCCCGGCATCGCCTATTGTGCCGAAGTTTTCAGGAAACGAGCCCTCACCCTTTTTCTTGCCGCCGCATCCGGCCAGCATAATCAGGGCCAGTCCTGCCGCTATCAGTGACTTTTTCATCTTGAACTTATTACTGTTCCTTTATATTATAGGTGCAAAATTACGAAATTATCGGCATTTTGCAATGAATCGGCCCTTAAAATGGCACGCCGGTTCCGATATAACCGATCTTGACCCCGTCGCCTATCATGGCTGCCGACGGCGGATTCCTGCGCTCGCTCATGGCGTTGCTAAGCTCCTGGCTCATCCCCTCCTCGGCGGGCCAGAACCACAGATCCCTGTATCGCCAGTACCATACGCCGGTGTCGTCCATCGACACGAATTCGGTGGTCACGCCGCTCTGCTTCAGCAGCTTGGTGAATGGGTCGCCGATTCTGAGCGTGTCGTTAGGCACGGCCACACCCACCCCGGAAGTGTACAGCGAGATCATATCCACCTTGCCGTCGTCATAGTCCGTGACGGTAAACATATCCTTGTCGCCGAGCCTGAAGTTCAGGGCCTTGAACTCGCCGCTGTCATCCGCAACGATATTGTCGTACAGGTTGATCTGGCCTTGCGGCACGGAATCGAGTGCCATGCCGATGCGCACATCGCCTATTCCCTGCGCCGTGAGCGTAGGTGTCTGAATGCTGTCGATGGCGGCCTCGGCCTCCCGGATGAATGCAGAGTCGGTGTCGGCGGCGGGTTGTGCGGCCTTCTTGTTGCCGGAGCAACCTGCTAAGGTCAGGGCGGCCGCAGCTATGATAAATGCTGATTTCTTCATAATTATCTGAGTTTTGAATTTTGACGGGATTTATCAGGATTTATCGGGATTAATCAAGATTAATCGGGATTAATCGGGATTATTATTAAGTTTTGCCGGACTTCATGCGGTCGGCAAATTCGGGATCGCCTACTACCCACACCACGTCGCCGGGCTGCAACGTTACGTCGGGCAGCGGCTGGATGAAGTCTTCGCCACGCTTTATCTTGACTATCATAGAATAATAATCGTGAAGTATGTCGGTGTTTTTCAGCGGCACTCCCACTATCGGGCTGTCGGTCTCAAGCCTTATCGACGACAGGTCTACGGGATTCTGCTTGATATTAAGCATTATGCCGGCCTTGGTGGCGGCATCGAGGTCTTCGTTCAGCTTGCGGAGCTGTTCGTCATTGCCTATCACGCCGAGGACGTCGCCGGGGAATATGCGGGCCTCGGGCGACGGCAGAGGCATATAGTCGTCGCCACGGCTTATCGACGATACCGACACGCCATAGTCCGACCGCAGTCCGGAATCCTTCAGTTTGTCGCCTACGAAGGGGCAGTTGTTGTCTATCTCGATGAAAGCCTGGTGCATGTCGTCCACCAGGTCGTTGCCCACGCCCATGCGCATGTTCTCGCGCATGTTCAGGTTGGATATGAACTTCGATTCCATCTTACTGTAACGCTTCAGCAGTCGGGACGAGGCGAATATCAGTATCAGCGCGAAACATGCCACCCCGACAAGCCATCCCACCAGCGACGAATACGTCACCGTGATGAAATAGACTATGAAGAACAGTGTGACAAGATACCTGATAATCCTCATGGCCAGCAGGGGCACGTCGTAGAAGGCGGCGGTCTGGTGCAGTTTCATCTTTTCGGAAGGATGCGTCGAGCTGAAACACAACGCAACCAAGAAGGGCAGCATCGCTATCACGGTCAGCACCGTGGCCACGAGGTGTCCGGCCTTGGGCAGCAGCCGTTCGGCAAAAGGAAACAGGAACATGCGCGACACCATGATTTCGGCCAGCAGTATGACCGAATAAAGCACGATGCGCCACGCATACCGTCCCAGGACGGCACGCCACAGGCGGCGTGTCTCGTTGGTGTCGTAGGTCTGTCTGGAATATCTGTCTATAAGGAATGTCAGCGACCCGGGCAGATGCTTCTCCACCCATGTGGCCGCCGGATCGGCCATCTTTATAAAATAAGGAGTGGTGAAGATGGTCAGCACCGACACGGCGACTATGATGGGATACAGCGATTCGTTCAGCACTCCGAGGCTCATGCCCAGCGAGGCGATGATGAACGAGAACTCGCCCACCTGCGTCAGTGTGAATCCCGATTCGATAGCCACTCTCAGCGTCTGTCCCGTGGCAAGCATACCGAGGGTGCCGAACAGTATCATGCCCGTTATCACCACGCAGGCCAGCAGCAGGATCTGCCACCAGTATGTCACCAGCACGCCCGGATCCACCATCATGCCCACCGAGATGAAGAACACGGAGCCGAACAGGTTCTTGACGGGTGCTATCACACGGTCCATGCGTTCGGCGGCCATGGTGCCGGCCAGTATCGAGCCCATCACGAAGGCGCCGAGTTCAAGACTGAAGCCGCATGCCACCGAGAACACGGCCATAGAGAAGCACAGGGCCATGGCCACTATCAGCAGCGTCTCGTCGTTGAGATAGGCGCGCGCCTTGTTGAAGAATGTCGGGAATATATACATTCCCACCACAAACCATATAATAAGGAAGAAGGCGAGCTTGCCGATGCTGAACAGCAGCTCCATTCCCTTGACGTCGCCCATGGCCATGGACGACAGCAGCACCAGCATCAGCACCGCGAACAGGTCTTCTATGATCAGCACCGCCAACACCAATTGCGCGAACTTCTTCTGCCTCAGACCTAAGTCCCCCAGCGCTTTCATGATGATGGTGGTGGACGACATCGAGATCATTCCGCCTAAGAATATGCGGTTTATCATGTTGAGATGCAGTATGTAGCCGACGCCGAAACCGGCGAACGTCATGCCGGTGATGATGATCAGCGCCGTCACCACCGAGGACGAGCCGGATTTCATCAGCTTGCGGAACGAGAACTCCAGTCCGATGCTGAACATCAGCACCACTATTCCGAGGTCGGCCCAGAACGTGATGTTGTCGAGATTGGAAATCGAGGGGAGATACTCGAACTTTGGCGACGCTAAGAAGCCTGCCAGGATATATCCCAACACCACCGGCTGTTTCAGCTTCTTGAACAGCAGTGTGACCAGCGCGCCTAACAACAGTATCCACGCCAGGTCGGCTATCAGGCCGTTGGTATGCGATTCTTCGGCCGTAGGCTTATCCCCGGGGTCGATGGTCTGTTCCAGGGTCTGCATCTCGTTGGTTACGGTCGTGGACGGCACGTCATTGTATCCGTCGGCTATCGGCAGGTATATCATCCCCTCTCTGAATTATGTACAGGTTATAGTATGAAAGAATCAGCGTGGTAAGCGGCAGGGCGATGATGAATCCCATGAAGCCGAGCAACGACCCCCAGATGGAGAGGCTGAGCAATATCACGGCCGGATTCAGGCCCATGGCCTTGCCCATGATTTTCGGAGTCAGCAACAGGTCCTGGATGCACTGCACCACCACGTACACGGCCATCGCCTCCCAGAATATCAGCCAGAAAGATCCGCCGGTGGTCATGGTCCATATCATGCACAGCACGGCGGTAACCGGCAGTGAGATAAGCTGCAAATAAGGAACTAAGTTAAGCACTCCGATAAAGAGGCCGAGCGCCACGCCCATCGGCAGGTCTATCAGCAGGAAACCGGCCGCGAACATCAGTCCCACAAGCATGGCGATCAGGAACTGGCCCCGGAAATAGCGCTGCATCGTGTTCTTGATGTCGCCGGCGATGCGGAACGTGCGCTGACGGTGCGAATACGGCACCAACTGCTTGAAGCTAAGCATCAGGCGCTCGTAGTCCAGCATGATGAATATGACGTACAGCACCACTATCAGCCATGAGACGACGCCGGCTATGAATGCCACCGACGATGTGAGGAACGACCATGACGACGATATGGCGGTCTTGGCCAGCTGCTTCCATTCGTCGCGCGACAGCAGGCGCGACAGTTCGTCGAAGTCTATGTTCTCGCGTATTATCCTGTGCCATGACTCCGACAGATAGGGTATGCTGATCTGCGTGGTGGCGAATTTCTTGATGGTCAACGCCATGTCCTGGCACTCCGACACCAGGTACGGCACCGTTACCATTATAAGGCCGCCTATCAGTACCGTGGCTTCCAGCAAGGTGAGTATCACCGGCAGGAAACGCTTGCGGCAATGGGTCCACCGCATGTTCCATTTCACCACCGGCTCAAGTATATAGCATATCAGGCAGGCCACCACGAACGGAAGCAGCACTCCTTTCAGGTATCCGACAAGCCACAGCACGGCCAGCACTACGGCTATGGTGAAAAATATGCGGACGGTGCGGTCAAACGTAAATGGCCGCCGCTGGTAACGCGCGCGTTCCTCCCGACCTTCTTCTGTTACTTCGTTCTCGTCCATATTGTGTGTTTTATTGAATCAAGGCTGCCGGCGCAGTCCGCGATTCTTAACTTTTTTAACTATTAATATTAACGTAAAAGAGGACACAATTTTCCGTAAAGTTACGATTTTTTTTGCTAATACCGGCGATGGTTGCTAATTTTGTAAATGATGAAACAGCTGAACACACTCCTGATGATGCTGGTTCTGTTGGCATTCGCGGCCCCGGGCCAGAACACCGACAGAGCGCAAGCCGTTGACACCGACCCCGTTGCAGCATTCCTGCAGTCGCCGGGCATTGACCCGGAGGCCACCTCGATATACATTTACGACCTGAACTCCGGCAAGACGATTGCCACGCATAACGCTTCGAAACCCTTGGTGCCGGCTTCGGTAATGAAGTGCGTCACCACAGCCTCGCTGCTGGACCGCGCGGGCCGCAAGTGGCGCTACGAGACCCCTGTATACATCACGGGCAATACACGCAAGGGGGTGCTGGACGGCAACATCATGGTCGAAGCGTCGGCCGACCCATCGGTCAACACACGGCATGACCCCGGTTCGGACAACATCATCGACGAAATAGTACAGGCTCTGCGCCAGGAACATATCGACACGGTCCGCGGCAGCATCGTGGTGGACGAGCATCGGTTCGCCGGACCCGCCATCAACCCCACGTGGGCGTCGGGCGACCTACCCAACGCCTACGGCACCGGTACGCATGGCTTCAACTTCGAGGACAACGCCTCGGGCAGCGCCTCCGTGCGCGACCCCGGCGCCAGGTTCCGAAGCAGACTCACCGACGCCCTGAAAGCCAACGGCATAACCGTGCTGGGACGCGACCTCCCCAACGACACCAGGCGCCGGCTGATAGGCACGCACCGCTCGGCCGAGGTGCAGGACATAATGCGCAGCTGCATGATGCGCTCCGACAACCAATATGCCGAGGCCATGCTCCGCACTTTCTCGCACCTCAAGGGTCGCGACGGATCCACCGCCTCCGGAGCCGACGAGGAAATAAAGCTGTGGAAACACAAGGGCGCTCCGCTTAAGGATGTCAGGATTGTGGACGGATCCGGGCTTTCCCGCTCCAACCGTCTTACCGCCGAATTCTTAGGCTCGGTTCTCGGGGAAATGGCGCACGACCCCTGGTATGCCAGTTTCTTCCCGCTCGCCGGCCAGGAGGGGACGCTGAAGCGCTTCATGTGCGGAAGCCCTCTGGAAGGTTATGTAGCCCTTAAGACAGGCTCGATGAACGGGATACAGTCATACGCCGGATACAAGATCAACGAGGATTACGCCCCCACTCACGTAGTGGTAGTGATGATGAACAATCTGGAAAACCGCGCACGCGCACGCACCGATCTTCAGACCATGCTGGAACGCCTGTTCTGATTACGGAATATATCGGGCCATCCGTGCAGACTATATCCTGACGCCCTGCGTTATATTAAAAAGAATCCGATAAAGATTCCATAAACAATAACGAATCCGATAAAGGTTTCATAAACAATAGCGAATCCGATAAAGATTTCATAAACAATTACCCGGAATTATGGACGAACTGAAAAATAAAGTATACGAACTGGAAGGGCTTCTGGAACTTCTGGGCCACCGCCCTGACAAGCAGGCCGACCTGTACCCCCTGATCGGCAAGCGCGTGGACGAGATCTCGCACCTCTGGACCCGACTGAACACCAAGGAACCGGAGACATCCGCCCCCTCCAATATCCCTGCGGACCTTAATGTCCCTAAGGACCCTAAGGACCTTAAAGACTTTAAGGACCCTAAAGACCTTAACGACCCTAAAGACTTTAAGGACCTTAAGGACCCTAACGACCCTACAGTCCTTAACGACCCTCCAGCCTTTAACAGCGCCGATAATTCCGTTTATTCCGGCTACTCGGACAGCGCCGACTTCACCGAGCCGGTTGCGCGTAAAGCTCCGGCCCTCTGCCTTAACGACCGCTTCCGCTTCACGCGCGTGCTGGCCGGCAACGACCGCAACCGTTTCGACGCCATTCTTGAGAAGTTAGCTCAGCTTCCCGACTACGAGGCGGCCCGCGATTATCTCATCGAGGAATGCAACGCCGACTTCGACGATCCCGAAGTAGTCGATTTCCTCGACATCCTCCAGAACTACTACGAATAATTCCCCCGATTATCAGGCATTTCTCCTTAATTACCAATTACTAATTCCCAACTGCGATGGCCAAGCTTTACATCGTCCCCACCCCCATCGGCAATCTCGAGGACATCACTCTCCGGGCACTGCGTGTGCTTAAGGAAGTCGACGTCGTGCTGGCCGAGGACACACGTACCTCGTCCGTGCTGCTGCGCCACTATGACATACACACCCCGCTGCGTGCACATCACCGCAACAACGAGCACAAGAGTGTGGACGGCATAGTGCAGGAGCTGGAAAGCGGCAAGGAGATGGCACTCATATCCGATGCCGGGACACCCGGCATATCCGACCCCGGGTTCATGCTGGCGCGCGCCTGCCGCGAGGCGGGTATCGACGTGGAATGCCTGCCCGGACCCACCGCTTTCGTACCGGCCATGGTAGCCAGCGGCCTTCCATGCGACAGGTTTGTGTTCGAAGGCTTCCTGCCCCTCAAGAAAGGGCGGGCCACCCGACTGCAGCAACTTGCCGCAGACCCCAGGACCGTAGTGATTTACGAATCGCCGTTGCGATTGCCGCGCACGCTGAGGCAGCTGGCCGAGGTCTTCGGACCCGACCGCCAGGCGGCCGTGGCGCGCGAGATTTCAAAACTCCATGAGGAGAACCGCCGAGACACACTCCAAAACCTGGCTCAACATTACGAGCAGAACAAACCCAAGGGAGAAATTGTTATTGTAATCGAAGGTTGCAAAGGCAAAACCCATGCCTGTGACGAAAACGACCTTAATCCGATTGAATAAAAGACATTATAAACGAATATCATCAATAAACATCGATATGAAAAAACTAATGTTATTTGCGGGCGTCGGAGCCATATTGCTGGCCGGCTGCTCGGGCAACCAGAAGAAAATTGACGAAGATTCGCTTCGTATCCAGGAACTTACAGCCGAATATCAGGAGGCTACGGACTTCAACGACTCGCTCATGCTTCTGATGGGCGACATCTACACCGGTCTGGATTCAATCAACACCCAGGAGGGTCTTCTTTACAACATGAACAATGGCGAAGGCGTGGACCGTCGTCAGGAGATCCGCAACAACCTGTCGCAGATCAAGGCCCGTCTGGCAGCCAACAAGGCTCTGCTGGCCGAGATGGAGGCTAAGGTCAACGCCAGCGGCAAGACCAACGGCGTACAGAGCAAGACCATAGCCCAGCTGCGCGCCCACATCGAGCAGCAGGACGCCAAGATAGCCAAGCTGGAAAGCGAGCTGGCCGGTGCAAAGGCCACTATCGACACGCTTAACACCACCGTGGCCCGGACTCAGGAAGACCTGAAGGCCGAAAGCGCCGCCAAGGAGGAGGCTCAGGCCGCAGCAGCCGAGGCTACCGCAGCAGCCAACGAGGCCAACAAGGTGTACTATGCCATCGGCTCGAACAAGGAACTGAAGAAGAAAGGCCTGCTGGAGAAGAAGTTCCTCGGCTCCACCAAGGTGCTGAAGGGCCAGTTCGACGCAAGCTACTTCACCGCCGCCGACCGCCGCACACTCAAGTCAATCCCCACCGGCGCCAAGGACGTGAAGATCTGGACCAACGTTCCCGCAGGTTCCTACCGCATCGTCGGCGAGAAGGACGGCCCCAAGACCATCGAGATCACCAATCCCGAGAAGTTCTGGCAGCTCAGCTCCTACTGCGTGATCCAGATCAACTGACACACACAGACGATTCCACAAGCTAACTGACATTATAATTTGAACATACAGGCAGAGTTATGAAACGACTGCTGTACCCGATACTGATAACCCTTCTCTTTGTGGGCTGCAAGCCCACGGAGAAGGGTTATCAGGCTGCATACGACGCAGCTAAAAACAAACGCGAGGCCGCCGCGCGCGAGCAGATGCTCCCGGCGCAGGGCCTGCAGAGCGACGACGGCCCGCAGCTGCGAGTCGTAGACGGCGATTCCATCTATGTGTTGCGCGCCATAATGCGCACCGAGGACTCCAAACGCGCCCCCGCACCATGGCTGCTGGCCGTGGGAGTCTACAGAATGTCAACCAATGCCAAGGCCAACGCCCAGCGACTGCAGCAGGCCGGCTATCCCCATGCCGTCTGGCTGAAAGGATCTGAAAACAAATGGTACACCATCAGCGACTATGCCCGGAGCCTCGATTCCCTCAAGACAATGTCGCGCCGATTCAAGAACACACATAGCGACTATCCCTACGTCGGACTGCCCGCCAGCCCCGTAATCATCAACGCATTCTGACAGAGCGCCATCATAGTAGCGCAAGCTGTTCCCGGCCACGCACAGATACAGTTCGATTGCCTGTTAATAACCTAAAACCGACCGTATCTCTGCGAGTCCCTACGACAGTCTGCGCTTCTATTTGTCGGTTAACATATCAAAATTTTGATTGCAAAAGACCCGTATCTTAGCACAAAATGTTAAAATCACGGTTTTTTATGACATTTTAGACTCCAAAACATCAAATTATTTGGAAAAATGGTTTGAAAAGTCTAAATTTGCATAATGTTAATACAAGTGCACACTTTTTAACATAAGGACAACCATATTATCAAGAATCCAAATATCTAAGCCTCAGCGGTATTAAGGTTAACAGGTCTTCGACCAGGATTCAACCGGAGCCACAGTGCTGCGGAACAGAGAGACGAACACATACACAAGAGAGAAATAACATTAAAATAGTAAAGGTATGAAAAAAATCTTTATGATCATGGTGACGCTAATGTGCGTTAGCTGGGCGGCAATAGCTCAGAACCGCATCATAAGCGGCACGGTAGTCGATGCAGCGAACAACGAACCGCTGATCGGCGCCACAGTCTCACCAATCGGAGGTGGACAGGGAGCCGCCACTGATCTCGAGGGCTCTTTTACCATCAATGTGCCCGCCAACGTAAAGTCTGCAAAGATTTCATACGTAGGCTACAAAGAGCAGACCGTAGCGCTACACAACGGCATGAAGGTACGTCTGGAGTCTACCTCTACCGACCTTACGGACGTTGTGGTTGTCGCCTATGGTACAGCCAACAAGGAATCTCTGACAGGTTCCGTAGCCGTAGTAGGAGCCGCCGATATCGAGGACCGTCCCGTCACTTCCGTGACTGCCGCCCTTGAGGGTAACGCTCCCGGCGTACAGGTCAACAACTCGGTGTCCTATCCCGGTTCGTCGCCGTCCATCCGTATCCGTGGTTTCAACTCCTTCACAGGTGCCCAAAGCCCCCTGTATGTAGTGGATGGTGCTGTGTATGACGGCGAAATCGCTGAAATCAACCCCGCCGACATCGAATCCATGTCAGTGCTGAAGGATGCCGCTTCCTGCGCCCTTTACGGTAACCGTGGTGCAAACGGTGTTATCCTTATCACCACCAAGCGCGCCAAGACTAACGGCAAGGTGGATGTTAACCTTACCATCAACCAGGGTTTCTACAACAAGGCACTTCCTTTCTATGACCGTCTGAATGCAGACGAATGGATGAACATTACCTATAAGGCATACGCCCAGAATCGTTTCGACACCGGTGACGTACCAAGTCTCGAGCAGGCTCTCGCAAGTTCGGGAAATCAATTCATCACTACTTTCCTGAATGGTGCCAACATCTATGACAAGCAGCCCTCCGAGTTGTTCGACGCGCAGGGAAATCTTCAGGGTTCGATACTGCCCGGTTACACCGACCTGGACTGGTGGGATGCAATCTCCCAGACCGGGTACCGTCAGGAATACAATGTGAACGCATCGGGAGCTACCGATAAGTTCAATGTATTCTCCTCTATCGGTTATCTGAAAGAGAACGGATATATCATGGAGTCCGACTTCTCACGATTCAACGGCCGTCTGGTAGCCAATTACAATCCTGTAAACTACTTCAAGACGGGTGTCAACCTGAGCGCAAGCTACACGGACTCCGAAGTGGCAGGCGTGGACGAGGAGAACTACTCCGATGGCACCCTTAACTATACCACCAACCCGTTCCTTGCATTGTCTTACGCTCCTGTACAGCCGTATTACCGTCACAACGCAGACGGTTCCATCATGCGTGATGAAAACGGCAAGCCGATGTATAGTACCGACGGCATGAACGGTGGCGACAACGTGGCATGGAACATGCGTCTGAACTCCAACAAGTACACCACTCTCGCAGTGAACGCCAACGCTTACGCGACAGCAGTACTTCCCTATGGTTTCGAAGTGTCGCTTCGTGGATCTTTCTTCCGCAGCAAGCAGAACTACAGAGGATACAGCAACAACATCGTAGGCTCGCAAGCCAATATCGGCGGTCTGGATGTTACCTCCACAAGCCAGAAATCATACACATTCATGCAGCAGCTCAGCTGGAACCATGATTACGGTTTGAACAACATCGACGTATTTCTGGATCATGAGAACTATGAATTCAGCTATGATTACCAGTTCCTGCGCTTGAGCGGCCAATTACTGGACAACAAGCCCTATATAGGCAACTTCGAGAACCGCGACTCCTCCAACGAGTCCATCATCAAGCAACGTACGGAATCTTACCTGGGCCGCGTGAAGTACAACTACGACCAGAAATATTTTGCCGAGGCATCTATCCGTCGTGACGGTACCAGCCGTTTCGCCAAGGGCAATCGCTGGGGTACATTCTGGAGCGTCGGCGCAGGTTGGGTTATCTCCAAGGAGAAGTTCATGCAGAACGTAGACTGGGTCAACTTCCTGAAACTCCGCTTCGCTTACGGTTCTGTAGGTAATGACGCGGCTGCCGGTTCCTATGCTTCATATCCCCTATATTACATGTGGAGCTATGACAACCTTGGCAACATGCTGCCCTATCAGGTTCCCGCCGACGATATCCGCTGGGAGTCGACCAAAACTCTTGACGTGGCTCTGGAAGGATCGCTCTTCGACGACCGCTTCACTTTCAGCATCGGATACTATGACAAGATCAACAGCGACCTTCTCTACGAGATAGTTCGACCCAGTTCCGCCGGTATGGGATTTATGCCCGGAACCAACATCCGCGTACTGTCCAACATCGGTGAGATGGAAAACTACGGATGGGAACTTCAGTTCGGAGTCGACATTATCCGTAACAGAAACCTCACATGGAACTTCACTCTCGACGCATCGTTCCTGAAGAACAAGATCAACAAGCTTCCCGACGGCAAGGATATTCCCGGTCAGGCTCTGTTCCAGGGCAAGAGCCTTTACGAACGCGCCGGATATACATATTCATGGGCTGGTGTTGACCAGGCCACAGGCAACTCGCTCTACAAGATGGAACCCGATTCGCCCGACTACTGGCGATTCAACGACGACGGTTCCATCAATCCCGAAAGCACCGCACAGGCATATCAGGACCGCGTAGATGCCGCCAAGAAAGCAAAATCCTACTTCGTGATCGATGGCGAGGAGTATACAAATTCATATCAGTTCGCAGGTCGCAAGACGCACGGAACATCACTTCCGACGGTTTACGGTTCGTTCGGCACCACCCTGAAATGGAAAGGCATCAACTTCGGAATGCTGTTCACATATTCGCTGGGCGGCAAGACCATGAACGGTTTGTACAACAGCATGATGTCCATCGGCGCATCCGGTGCAGGCTCTCTGCATCGCGACATCCTGAATGCCTGGACCGAGGCCGACAAGGTAGAGGCTACGTTCGATCCCGAGACATTTGAGTACAACACCGTTATCGACAAGCACGGAGTTCCTTCCACCAACATCAAGCAGGGAGTAGACAACAATGCGGCTTCCAGCCGGTTCCTTTTCCGCAACGACTATCTGGTGCTGAAAAATCTTGCTATCAGCTATGATTTCCCCAGCAAGTGGGTACGCGCATTGAAGATGCAGAATATCAATGTCGGCTTCTCAGTAGACAACCTCTTCATCGTTACGGCCAAGAAAGGTATGAACCCGCAGTACAGCTTCAGCGGTGGCCAGGGTGCTTACTACATGCCCGCCCGCGTGTTTAACTTCTCGCTCGGATTCAAGTTCTAAACTTAAAAAGAAGAAAGATGAAAAAGAATATAATATTGTGTGGTCTGGCAGGACTGGCCGCTTCGGGACTCTTGACAGGATGTTCCGACAGTTACCTGGATCTTGCTCCGGTAACTACCACCTCAAGCGCAGCTGTTTCCGAAGGCCTGGACGCTGCTAAACTGGCTGTCCGCGGTATCGGCACCGCCATGCAGGGTCAGTATCAGGATGCCCCCGACTGGTATGACGTCAGCGGCGAGGCATACATCAACTCGCTTTACAACGAATCGATGGGTCAGGACTACAACCACTATCTGTGGCAACGTGTCAACACCGGTGATTATGTGAACTGGGACTTCATGGGACGTGAGAGCTATCCTACGGCTGTCGCACTCCCCTGGATGTACGATTACTATCTGATCTATCTTGCCAACGGCGTACTGCAGGGCGTCGATACGGCTGAAGGAGAGGAGGCCGAGCGCGCATTGATCAAGGCTCAGGCTCTGACTTACCGCGCCCACGGCTATATCAAGCTGCTTCAGCTTTACGCTCCGCGTTGGGAAGACAGCAACAACGGCGATGCGTATTGCCTTGTAATGCGCACCGAGCCCTCCATGTCCGATTCGCCTCTTGTAAAGATGAGCGAGATCAAGGAACTGGTCTACAACGACCTTACACTTGCCATCGACCTTTTCAAGCAGGCCAAGCAGGGCGAAAAGGACCGCGATAGAAAGTGGGAGCCCTGTCTGCAGGTGGCTCAGGGTCTTTACAGCCGTGCGGCACTTCTGTTCCACGACTGGGAACTGGCGCAGAACATGGCTCACGAGGCTCAGTCCGGATTCTCCGTGATGGACAACGACACCGCACTTTCCGGATTCATCGACGACAACAACGACTTCATGTGGGCGCAGGGCGTCGAGCCTTCCGACATCTATTACTGGGCATGGGGCAACTGGTATGCATGCAACGGCAACTATGTCATGGCATCGACCTGGTCAGGCGCAGGATATATCTCTCTGGACCTCTACAACCAGCTTGACAAAGACGATATCCGCCGTCAGTGGTTCCTGACTCCCGACAAACTTGAAACAGCAACCGCCCAGATGAACCCGGGCAAGCTGAAACCCGAAGATTTCTGGAACGGAGACCTCGTGATCAGCACCAGCATGGACCTGACAAAGGGCCAGAAGATTCCTGCCGCCGACGCGAGCAAGAAAGCCGGTATGGTGAACTTCGCCGTCCAGTACTCATACAACTACCTGAATAATATATTCAAGGGCGACAAGAGCAAGGTGACACAATACGATAACGACGATAAGTCGACGCACGCCAACTATTTCCGCTATCAGAGCACGGCCGACCCCAATGGCGGCACCGTCATTGTGGCCAAGGGGGTATACGCGTTCCCTGTATGTACCAACTTCGGCGCTCAGTATAAGTTCTGGGGCGACATATCCAAATATGGCGTATCCTCGTATCCCTTCATGCGTTGTGCCGAAATGGTGCTCAATGAAGCCGAGGCCGCTTATATGGCAGGCGACGAAGGAACAGCCAAGACTTGTCTGGAGAAGATCAACAAGATGCGCGTGCCCGGTTACACATGCACATCGAGCGGCCAGGCATTGCTTGACGAAATACGTCTGTGCAAGCGTATCGAGCTCTGGGGCGAAGGCTTCAGCTGGCCCGACCTTAAACGCTGGAATCTCCCCTGCGTCCGTCGCGCCTGGGTTGCCGGAGACCCCACTTCCGGAAACGTTCCCGCAAGCTGCGCCATGACCCGTCAGCCCAACGAAAATGCCGGCTGGCGCTACACAGTGCCCCGCAATGAGTCCGACTACAACAAGCTGTTGGACCGCGGACTGCTCCCCGCTCTCGGAGAATACTCAAGCGCTAATTAATCATTACGACTATCCTTATGGAAGGCCCACCGCAAGATGGGCCTTCTTTTTGTCTATAATCTGCTTTCTTTTGCATTCAGATGAAAATTTATTTGCAGGTTTGTGAAAATTTATGTTATTTTGAGAAATATTTATCAATTAGGTTCACTGAAGATGGTGGGCAAACTGAATCAACTAAAACAAGATATATGAAAAAAGCTGCACTGTTAGGTCTGTGCGCGATGTTCGCAGCCGGGGCGATGGCCTCCCCTCTGACACCGCAACAGGCACTGGAACGTATGGGTCAGGGACGTATGGCCAAAGCGCAAGTGGACAGGATCGAAAAGGTCCCGGTATTGACCGTGCGTACGTCTGAAGGGCATCCGGCCGCATATATATTCAACAATGCATCCGGCCATGGCTATGTGATATTGGCAGGAGATGATGTGGCGTATCCGGTGTTGGGATACTCTGATACCGGCAGCATCGACACCGCGGACATGGCTCCCAACATGAAGTGGTGGCTGGAAGAAACCGCAAGACAGATATCATATTGGTCGGAACGCGGCATAGACGCGGCCTCGCAGCCTCACGCCGCGACTTCCATGACACGTATCGAGCCGCAGATGTCCACAAGATGGAATCAGGACGCCCCGTTCAACAACTTATGTCCCAAAATAGGCTCAAACAAAACCTATACGGGATGCGTTGCGACATCCATGGCGCAGGTAATGAACTATCACAAATATCCCGACAAAGGACAAGGCTCGATTTCTTACACATGGACATCGGGCAACAAGACTCTGTCAATGGATTTCAGCAAAGTCTCTTTCGACTGGGACAATATGCTCGACCGGTACACAGGCGGCCAGTACGACACAACGCAGGCCGATGCCGTGGCTACACTGATGGAAGCCTGCGGCTATTCGTTGCAGATGAATTACGGAACATCGGCTTCCGGCACGCAGGGTTCGCTTATAGCCGACGCCTTGATAAACTACTTCAATTACGACGGCAATGTGTCATGCGACTACCGCACGGTTTATTCCGCATCACAATGGGCTGATAAAGTATGGAAGAACCTTCACGAAGTAGGTCCGGTAATCATGAACGGACACCCGTACGAAACCAGCGGACATTCCTTTGTGTGCGACGGTTACGACGGCCAGGGATATTTCCACTTCAACTGGGGCTGGGGCGGCATGAGCGACGGCTGGTATCTGCTTGAGTGCCTTGACCCGGAATCTCAAGGCATCGGCGGATCGACACTGACAGGATTCAATTATGGCCTGAACGGCATCTTCGGAATTCAGAAACCCACCGGTAAGCCTGTGGAGACCAAATATGACAACCTTCTGGCAAACGGCGGCGTGTATGGCAGGTTAAGCGGACGCACCATTACCTTCTTTCTTAACGACTGGTATCCCACCGGATGGCAAAACCCGATGGGACATACCGTACAGGTTAATGTCGGTGCGATTATCGAACCCTGCGAGGGTACGGAAGGCACAACCCAATCCAAGTTCGGAACGCTCAATAACAACCGTGTCATCACTCTGGTACCCAGCTCTTATTATCCCGCCTCTGTTCAGGCGACAGTGCAATTACCCCAATTAAACACCGGACGCCATAAAGTCATACTGGCGGTCAGAGACCTCAATTCCGACAAGAACCAGGGCGAGACCACGCCTTATGTGCCGATTCTGCATACATACGGAACATTCAACTACGTGTATGTCACCGTGGATGAGGACGGCACCTACAGTCTGGAGAATATGGAACTTCCCAGACTCGAAGCCACGGATATGCAAATGCTGACACCGTTGTATTACGGCCGATATGCTAAAATTAAAGCGACATTCCGCAACAACACCGATTATGAGCTGACTGAGACATTGGCGCCTGCCCTGATCAAGAATGACAAGGTGGTTATGAATGCCATAATGACTCCTGTCACAGTGGAATCCAATGGCACCGCAGACGTTGTGTGGGACTGCAGCATGAGTCTCATAAAAGGTATGCAGGCTGACACTGACACCGATTATATTCTCGGCATAATGGATCCCATTACCGGTAATATCATAGCTAAGTTCGGCACTGTGACTCTGCTGAGCAGTATCGGAACCGGCACACTGACTGCTGATTCATTTGCTATTGAAGGATGCTCCACCACGGAAGTGGCTTCAAAATGGGGTAATCTTAACGTCTATCAGGTGCCCGATGCTAATGATTTCACCTGCACAATGACTCTGAGTCTGTCCGGTGGATTCTATGACGGATTGCTGACCGTAGACATATATGAGCGCGATCCCCAAGCCACCAACGTAAGCAATCTTATAGAGAGCACCATCTACAGCACCCGTCCGTATATCAATGCCGGGGAGTCCGAAGAAGTGAAGTTCAACGTGGATTTCGCGGCCGGAGAACTCGGAAAATTGTACATGATGAGAGTGGACTACATCAACAGCAACAATCAGAAGAAGCCGTTGGCCGTATTGTACTTCAATGTATTGTCAAGTGGCGTCGAGGATATTGAAATTGATGGAAACACTCAGCCCGCTAAGTATTACAACCTGCAGGGTATGGAAATCGCATCTCCCGCCAAGGGCCAGATTGTAATAGTGAAGAAAGGCGACAAGACCTTCAAGGCAAGATTCTAACAGGAGAGGCTATGACTGGGAGAGACTGTCTAACAAGTATGGGCAGTCTCTTTTTTTAGTCTAAACAGGCTAAAAAATAAGGCTTTCAAGCTGAAATTCAGCGCGAAAGCCTTTGTTAT
>CABQXY010000026.1:0-22637 GCA_902468245.1 uncultured Porphyromonadaceae bacterium
AGGAGGGAGGAGGGAGGAGGGAGGTTGGAGCTGCGCTCCAAAACGGAACGGCTCCGCGAGGAAGGGGGAGGAGCAGAGCTCCTGACGGGAACGGCTCCGCGACAAAGGAGCGACAAGGAGGGAGGAGGCAGGATAATAAAAATGCGGGACTGGTCCCGCATTTTTATTGTCTGAAAGTTGAGGCGCTGCTGTTACTTCAGGCCGAGCTTGGCTTTCACGGCAGCGGTGATGTCCTCGACGGGGGCTGCGTGGTAGTAGGTCATCTGGGGTGCGAGGTCCTGGATCAGGGAGTAGTTGCCCTCCTTGCCGACTGCCTCGATGGCGGTGCGGATCTTCTGCACGATGGGGCTCATCAGCTCCTGCTGCATCTTGGCGAGGTCCTGCTGGGCGCTCTGCTCGAAGGCGGCCATCTTCTGCTGATAGTCGTTGAGCTCGCGGGTCTTGCGGTCCTTGATGGCCTGAAGCTCGTCGGGTTTCATGGCCTGGTATTCGTCGTAGAGACGTTTCATCTCCTCGCCGAGCTTCTGATACTCGGTCTCGTATTTCTTGGAAGCGTCTGCAAGTTTGGTTTCGGCCTGAGAACGCTCGGGCATAACCTGTACAATCGAGGCCACGTCGACAAGACCGATCTTGATGGTCTGGGCCTTGGCTCCTACAAACGGGATGGCCAGTGCAATGGCCAGCGTCAGAATGATTTTCTTGAACATTATGATTTAATTTATTTTAGTTTCAATTTCGGTGGCGCGGAATCAGACCTTAATTCTGATTCAGTCTGTAATCCTGCCGGTGCGGGCGGCGGTGGCGACAGGCTTTCGGCAACGGGGCCATGGGGCCGGGATGCGTGCAAACCGAGCGCGACCGCAAAGATACGCAAATTATTTGGAATAGCCAAGTTTTGCGAGCACGTCGTTGCTGACGTCGATGCGGGGCGATGCGAATACGATGCTCTGTGAGCTTGCGCGGTCAAAGATGGTCTGGTATCCTTTCTCCTCGGCCACGGCCTTGACGGCGTTGTACACATCCTCCTGGATGGGCTTCATCAGCGACTGACGCTTCTTGTAAAGCTCGCCTTCGGGTCCGAAGTATTTGTAGCGGAGATCCTTCGCTTCGTTCTCCTTGGTAACGATTTCCTCCTCGCGTTTTTTCTTCTGCTCGTCGGTGAGGAACACCATGTCGGCCTCGTAGTTCTTGTACATGGTCTCGGCTTCCTTGGCCACGGCGTTCACTTCCTTCTCCCAGCGCTGCGACACCTGGTTGAGCTGTTCGTTGGCCATTTCGTAGGCGGGAACGTTGCGGAGTATATATTGCATGTCGACCAGGGCGAACTTCTGGGCGAAACTGCCGAGGCAGGTGGCTGCCACGATTCCGAGGGCTATTGCTAATTTCTTCATAATGGTCTGTGTTATCTGAGTTTTGTACTATTGACGCCGTGGGGCGCCAATAGTTTAACAATATTCAGTTAAAGAAAGTTAAGGTTTCCGGGTGCTATATTGACCGGTGTCATGCCTGCCGTATCGGCAAGGAGATTAAAATTCCTGGCCGAGCACGAAGTGAATCTGGCTGCCGCCGCGTGTGCCCCATACCTTGTCGAAACCGTAGGCCCAGTCGATACCGAGGAATCCGAGCACGGAGAGGTAGACGCGGGCGCCGACACCGGCCGAGCGCTTCAGGTCGAAGGGATTGAATGCCTTGGCTGTGGTCCAGCAGTTACCGGCCTCTGCGAAGGCGATGGCGTAGATGGTGGTGGAGGGCTGGAGCAGGAACGGGAAGTGGAGCTCGAAGGTGTACTTGGCGTAGGCGTAACCCTCGCTGCGGCTCGGGGTGAACTGTCCGTTCTCGTAACCGCGCATGGCCACGGTCTCCGTGGCGTAAGTGTAGCCACCCGACATTCCGTCGCCTCCGAAGTAGTAGGTCTCGAAAGGAGTTCTGAGGTGCTTGGTCCACGATCCGATGATACCGAAGTCGGCGCGGGTCATGAACACGAGTGTCCATTTACCGTCAGGATCGGTGAGCGGGGTGAAAGTCTTGGACTTGAACGTGAGCTTCCAGTAGTCGAGCCAGCGGTACATCTGCGAGGTGGCATTCTGGCGCTGGTCGGCGCTCAGGTCGGTGTCCGTGGACATCTCGGCGAGTTTGGCCCAGTTCTTTTTGCCGAACAGGTTGGCTGGCGGGGTGCAGGTGAAATTCAGGTTGAACGACGAACCGCGGCGCGTATAGATGGGGTTGTCGATACTGGTGCGGCTCAGGTTCAGACCCAGTGTAATGGCGTTGGAGGTACCGTTCTGGAATACGGGGCTGATGTACCACCAGTCCTTGAGGTAATACCAGCGGTAGGAGAGCATGGCCTGGAACTGGAAGTAGTCGTCGGGCCATGAGAGGCGTGTTCCGAATCCTACGCTCACGCCGGCGGTCTGCAACACCTTGTTGGGGTCGTAGGCGTCCTGGTAATAATCGTAGTTGTTGTTGTAGTTGTAGTTGTATCCGTAGCCGCCGTAATAGAATGCCTGATTTGCAACTTGTGACCAGCGCTTGGAATAGAAGTCGCTGTTGATACCGGTGGAGCGGGAATAGTCGGCCGAGATTGAGAGCGAGTTGGGGCGGCTTCCGCCGATCCAGGGGTCGAAGAAGGAGATGCCGTAGCTCTGGTAGTACTTGGCGTTGGTCTGAGCGGATATGGAGAAAGTCTGGCCGTCGCCGCGGGGGATGATGCCCTTGTAGGCCGACGGGTTGAACAGGTTCTTCATCGAGAAGTTGGAGAACGAGAGTGCTAACTGGCCGGTGATACCCGTCTGGCCCCATCCGAACGACAGCTGCACCTTGTCGTTGGCCTTGGACTCGAGGTTGAACACGATGTCTACGGTGCCGTCGCTTTCGTTAGGCTCGGGACGTATGTCCATGTTCTCGGGATTGAAGTGACCGCCGGCGGCTATTTCGCGGGCGGAACGCATCAGGTCGGACTTGCTGAACAACTCGCCCGGACGCACGCGCAGCTCGCGGCGGATTACCTTCTCATAGAGCTGGTCGTTACCGTTGATCACCACGCGGTTGATGCGTGCCTGCGGACCCTCGATGACGCGCATCTGCAGCGCGATGGAGTCGCCGTGTATCTGCTCCTCGATGGGCACCAGGTTGAAGAACAGGTATCCGTTGTCGGTATATAGCGACGACACGGCGTCCTCGTCCTCGTTGGTGCGCTTGTTCAGCATCTTCTGGTTGTAGACGTCGCCGGGGTACATGCCCAGCACGGCGTTCAGCGTCTCGGTGGGATATACGGTGTTGCCCACCCAGTCGATGGCGGAGATGTAGTATTTCTTGCCCTCGTCAACGTCAAGGAACACATCTACCGTCTTGTCGTCGTACCTGGCCACCGAGTCGTGCACTATCTTTGCGTCACGGTATCCCAGCTCGTTGTATTTGTCGATGATACGCTGCTTGTCGTCCTTATAGTCCGATTCCACGAATTTCTTCTGGCTGAACAGCTTGAGGATGTCGTTCTTCTCGGTGGTCTTCTTCATGGCGCGCTTGATCTTGCGGTCGGACATCACCTGGTTGCCGTCGATATAGATCTTGTGCACCTTGACCTTGGCGTTTTTCTGAATCACGAACGTAAGGATGGAGTGGTTCTCCTTCGACAGGTCGTTAGACTGGCGGATATTTACCGATACGTTCTTGAAGCCTTTCTTCTCGTAGTAATTCTCCACGATCTGCTTGGCGCGGTTGATGATGTTGGGCGTAAGCTGCTGGCCCTCGACCATGGAGAGGCGTTCCAGAATGTCCTTCTTCTCGCTGCCCTTGGTGCCCTCGAACTTGATTTCCGAGAGACGGGGCTGCTGCTGAAGCTCGATGTCGAGCCACACCTTGTCGCCGGCGATCTTGTCGACGTTGATGCGCACCTTGGAGTAGAGGCCCTGGCGCCAGAAACGGCGTACGGCGTCGGTGATTTCCTGTCCCGGAATTTCGATTTTGTCGCCTATTGACAGGCCGGAGTATCCGATCACCACATAGTCGTCGGCGGTCTTGAGGCCGGAGGTGCGTATTCCCGCTATCTCGTATGTCTTGGGAAGCGGGGAATAGATTATCTCCGGGTTATATATGGTGTCGACGGGCACCTCGGGCTGTATTGGCAGCTCGAGCAGTTCCTGGGCGCTGCCGTAAGGCACGGCGGCGACTGTGATCATGAGGAGTAACGAGAAAAAACGGGCAATATGGCGTATATTCATCATTCTTGGGTAGCTGATCGTTGAACTTGGTCGGAAGTTTTGCCGAAACGGCGTTCGCGGTTGGTGTAATGTATCAGGGCCTGTTCAAAGTCGGCTTCGCTGAAGTCGGGCCAGAGAACAGGGGTGAAGTAGAGTTCGGAGTAGGCAATCTGCCAGAGGAGGAAATTGGAGATGCGCTGTTCGCCGCCCGTGCGTATCAGCAGGTCGGGGTCGGGCATTCCGGCGGTGGAGAGGCGGTCGGCGATGTCGGCGTCGGCGATGGATTCGGGATTGAGGCTGCCTTCGGCGGCGAGTGCGGCGATTTCCCTGACGGCGCGGGTTATCTCCCAGCGCGAGGAATAGCTGAGGCAGAGGTTCAGGTTCAGGCCGTCGCACTGCGCGGTGAGGTCGCGGCCCTCGAACAGATTGAGCCGCACCGGTTCGGGCAGGCGGTCGATGTCGCCCAGCAGGTTGATGTGCACGTTGTTGTCGCGCAGTTCGGGGGCTTCGCGCAGGATGGTCTCGCCGATGAGGTGCATCAGAACGTCCACCTCCTCGGCGGGGCGGTTCCAGTTCTCGGTGCTGAAGGCATAGAGTGTCAGGTGCTTTATGCCGAGGTCGGAGGCGTAACGGGTGATGCGGTTCACGGAGTTGACGCCCTCGGAGTGGCCCGTGGTGCGGGTCTGCAGGCGCTGCCGGGCCCAGCGGCCGTTGCCGTCCATGATGATGGCTACGTGCTGCGGCAGTTTGTCGGGCGCGATGCCCGGGATGGTTCGTTTGGGTGTCATCTGCGTGTGTTATTTATACATTTTTCTTGGAGTGTGGTAATTGCAGGCCGCGCAGCGTTTGCTGAATTCGTAGCTTACGGTAAAGGTCAGGGTGGAGTACCAGTCGGTGTTCTTCATGAATGCCGATTTGATTCCCTGGGGGTCGTCGAGAAGGGGGCCGTCGAGTTTGTCAGTGAATGTTTTCTTCATCAGGAACTCGAGGCCGAGGTTCCACCGGCGCGAAGGCTTGTACTTGAAGCCGATGCCGAGCGGGATGGTGAACGCCGCGCTCGATTTGCCATCGGCCGTGAAGGCCGTAAGGCTGACGCCGGCCGTGATGTACGGGGTCCAGCGCTTCAGCTTGCGGTAGGTCTCGCCCATGCCGTAGTTGAAGAAATGGAACTCCACGCTTTCGCCTATTTCATAGAAAGTGGTGGAAAACTTGTAGTTCTCGTGTGTGGGAAATACATCGTCCATCTGAGCGGAATTGCCGCGGAGACCGCCTACATAGAAGTTGGTCTTGAAGTTGAAGCGGGGATTCCAGATGTAGCGGAACAGGACCTCGGCGTCCCACGAGGGGTTGCGCCACAGGTTGGCGTTGTTGGCGTCGCCGAGATAACCGGTCATGCCGATGCCGCCGCCTATGTCGAAGCGGTAGTCTTCCTGTGCGCGCAGGGCAAATGAGCCCGACGCGGCCGACAGCAAGAGGATTATGGCTATGACCTTCCGCATTTATCAGATTATGGGGGTGAAAGTGAGGCGGTTCAGCACGCCGCGCCAGATGGTGTTGTACAGTTTGCCGTCCGGACCGTAGCCGCCTATCAGGTAAATGTACGGGCAATCCCATGAGATGATGCCGCCCTCCACCTGCCAGGGAATGCGCTGCTTGGCGCTGCTCTTGAACACGGTGGACCAATTGTCGGACAGGTCAGCGTCGAGCTTGGTGGACACCACGATGTTGTCGCAGCCCCACATGGCGGGGATGCAGTCGGGCAGCTGGAGCGAGGTCTTGCCCAGACGCCAGCTCACGCCGTTGTCGTACGAGATGTAGACGTTACGGTTGATGGAATTGTCGGCTTTGCGGCCGCCTATCAGCATCCATACGCGGAACTCCTCGTCGCCGGTGTTCTGGATGTTGCGGCGGTAATAGTAGTAGGGGATGATGGACGCCTGCTCCAGCGCGTCGATGTCGCCGTCGTTGAGGCATATCCATTCGGCGCCGTCGAATGCCCATGTGGCAGGGCTCAGCTTGCCGTCGGTCTTGACGCCGCCCATGAAGAACGCCACGGGCGACAGGGTCCATTTGTTCTGCAGGGTCACGAAGTTGGAGAATCCGTCCACGGGGAAGTCGGCGGGAAGTTCCTTCTCGTTCAGGTTCAGCACGGGATACTGGGCGAACAGGCGTTTGTCGCCGTCAAGGCGTATGCCCACGATGGTTTCCAGATACGGGCCGATTACGTTCTCCCAGGTCTGGCCGGTGGTGGTCCAGGTAGCCGCCTGGTCAGAGCTTTGCCACAGCTCGCCGGAGTCGGAGAGGAGGTAGATCTTGTCGCCGGCCACGGAAAGGGACTCGATGCGCGGAGTGAACGGCAGATGGGCTGCTCCGGACTCCACATTTTCCTGGAACGCATCGTCGGAGCGGGCGAAGGTATATGCGCCGTCGGCCTCGCGTATCAGCGACACGGCCACGCCGTTGTCGAGCAGCACCGTTTTCTGAGCTGCCGGATCGGGCCGCAGCGACGGGAGCGGACGTACGTTGGCCTCGTCCCAGCGCAGGGAGTCGGCGTATTCCTCATGGACATTCAGACGCACGCGGTATTCTTTCTGCTTGTCGCCGTATTTGAGCAACACGCTGACGCGGCCGGTGTAGTCGATGGAGTCGCCGGGATTCTTCTTGTAGTCCACGCGGCCGGTGCGTGTCGTGCCGCCGTCCATGATGACCAGCACCGAGTCCACCGCCGAGTTATAGCTGATGGAGGTGACGAGTTTGGAGACATCCACGCCGGGGCGTATGGAGTCGGCGTTGAAAATGACGCCGTTGTTGAGGTCAATGGAGAAATATGCGGTATCCGAAGCCGTTCCGGATTTCTCCGACGGATAGCGTACGGAGAATTTTGTGACGGCGAGGGTGCCGTAGTCGACATATACGGAAGTAGTGGAACTGT
The DNA here is from genome assembly GCA_902468245.1 of uncultured Porphyromonadaceae bacterium. Classification (GTDB taxonomy): domain Bacteria; phylum Bacteroidota; class Bacteroidia; order Bacteroidales; family Muribaculaceae; genus Lepagella. The sequence continues at coordinate 7,132 of CABQXY010000026.1, forward strand.
CCTCGTTGCATGATGTTGCGACAAGGGGTAATATGGCGGCTATAAGCAAGCCTCGTATGATTGAAAAGAAACGCATTCTATGGTGCTTCTTGGTTACAAACTGCAAATTTAGCAAATTTTAGGGATATAATAGCTTAAAAACGGAAATTAATGTTTTTTAAGGGTATGGAAGAAGATGGAGGGAGGGGTAAAAGAGGCGGGCGCGCCCCGGAAAGGGGCGCACCCGGGATGGGGGAGTCGAAGCTGCGGGATGGTAGTCGAAGCTGCCCCTCCGGTGCAGAACAGAACGGCTCCGCGACTCGGCAGGCAGATCCTTATGCGGGCTTGCGGGCTTCGACCACAGTGACAATGCCGTTACTTCGGTTTGGACTCGCAGTAGAGGCAGCGGTAGCTGCCGGGGTTGGCGAGGTCGGGACGGAAGCAGGCGTCTACGTTCTCCACGTTGCTGATGCACTTGGGGTTGGAGCAGACGTGCTGGTTGCGGACCACATCGTCAGGTACGAGCTGATGGGCCGGATTCGCGCCGTTTTGGGCATTCCCGGCGTCTGGCTGCTGTGCCCATTCCAGGAGCTTGAGGATGAGGGCCATGCGGACGTATTTGCCGTTCTTGACCTGACGGAAGTAAGCGGCGCGCGGGTCGGCGTCGACATCGACCGAAATCTCGTTGACGCGGGGCAGCGGATGCAGGATGCGCATCTCGGGCTTGGCGTCGCGGAGCTTGTCGGGCGTGAGAATGAAGCAGTCCTTGACACGGTCGTATTCGTCTTGATCCAGAAAACGCTCCTTCTGTACGCGGGTCATGTACAGCACGTCCAGCTCGGGCATAACCTCCTCCATCGAGTTGACCTCGACGTAGGGGATGCCGTATTTGTCGCACACTTCCTCCTTCATGTATGCGGGGAGACGGAGCTGGTCGGGTGCGATGAGCACCACCTTGATGCCCTTGTAGCGCGACAGGGCCTTTATGAGAGAGTGGACGGTGCGGCCGAAGCGGAGGTCGCCGCAGAAACCGATGGTGAGGTTGTCGAAGCGGCCTATCTCGCGGCGGATGGTCAGCAGGTCGGTCAGGGTCTGCGTGGGGTGTGCGTGCGAACCGTCGCCGGCGTTGATGACGGGAGTGGAGGAGTTGATGGCGGCCACAAGGGGAGCGCCCTCCACAGGGTGACGCATGGCGATGATGTCGGCGAAGCAATTGATGACGCGGGTGGTGTCGGCCACGGTCTCGCCCTTGCTTACGGAGGTGTTGTTGGCGTTGCTGAAGCCGATGACGTTGCCGCCCAGCTCCATCATGGCCGACGTGAACGACAGGCGCGTGCGCGTCGAAGGTTCGTAGAACAGAGTGGCCAGCTTCTTGCCCTTGCAGGCTTCGGCATATTTGGCCGGATTGTCGATGATGTCCAGCGCAAGGTCGATGACCTCCTGCAGCTCGTCGGTCGACAGGTCGGTGGGTTCTATTACGTGACGCATCTGTATCAGCTGTTAAGCCATTCGGCGGGGTTGGCGATGAACTTGTGCAGCATAGGCACCTGGTCGGGCTGGATATAGCCTTCGTCTGCGGCCACCTGCACGAGCGTGCTGAAGTTGGAGAGGGAATGGTTCGTGACGTTGGCCTGAGCCAAGCGGTCGATGCCTTTCTGCATTCCGTAGGTGAAGATGGAGACCACACCGAGTGCGTCGGCACCGGCCTCGCGGAGTGCCTCGACAGTCTCGACGCAGCTGCCGGCCGTTGAGATAAGGTCCTCGACCACAACCACCTTCATGCCCGGGTCAAGACGGCCCTCGATGCGGTTGTTGCGGCCATGGTCCTTGGCGGCGCCACGCACATAGCCCATGGGGAGGTCGAGGAGATAAGCCGCGATGGCTGCGTGTGCGATACCGGCTGTGGAAGTACCCATCAGGGCCTGAGCCTCAGGATAATACTTGCGGACTGTGTCGGCGATGCCCTGCTCGATGACGCGGCGGACTTCGGGATAGCCCAAGGTAAGGCGGTTGTCGCAATATACGGGCGACTGGATGCCTGACGCCCAGGTGAAGGGATCGTCGGGACGAAGGAACACAGCCTTGATGGAGAGGAGTGCTTTTGCTACTTGTTTTTCCATAAAATATATGGTCTGAAAAGTGAATTTTAAATGTTTCAATTGCCCACGAACTCCTTGCGGGCCTTAAGATAAGCGGCCACGGGATCGGGAGCGGCGGTGATGGGACGGCCTACGACGATGAAGTCGGAGCCTATCTCACGGGCGCGTTCGGGCGTGGTGACACGCGACTGGTCGTCGGCGCCGGCGTTGGGGTAGCGTATGCCGGGAGTAACGGCCAGGAACTCGGGACCGCAGGCCTCCTTGACTATCGAGGCCTCGAGGGGTGAGCACACCACGCCGTCCAGACCCGCTGCCTTGGCGTTCTGAGCGTATTTGGCGATGGTCTCGTTCATGGGGGTGTCGATCAGCAGCTGGTTCTTCAGCGCCTCGGGCGACGTGGAGGTGAGCTGGGTTACGGCGATGAGCAGAGGACGCTTACGACCCTCGGGAGTACCCTCCTCTAAGCCTTGCAGACCGGCCGCCATCATTTCGATGGTGCCGCCGGCGTGCACGTTGATCATGTCTATGTCCATACCGGCCAGTACCTTCATCGACTTCTTCACAGTGTTGGGAATGTCGTGCAGCTTGAGGTCGAGGAAGATGCGGTGTCCGCGCTCGCGCAGGCGGCGCACTATGTCGGGTCCGGCTCCGTAGTAAAGCTCCATGCCTATCTTGACGAAGGGGCGCAGGTCGCCGAACTGTTCCAGGAATTTCAGAGTGGTGTCAGCGTCGGGAAAATCGCACGCTATGATAACGTCTTTGTTCATTGTATGTCGTTGTATGTCAGATTGGTTTGATGGAAGATAAAGAATCGATGCCGTAGCGTTCCATTGCAGCGGGGAGATCACGCACCATGTTGTGGCAGGCCATGGGGTCGATCAGGTTTGCGGTGCCGACCTCCACGGCCTTTGCGCCGGCCAGCATCATCTCCAGTACATCGTCAGCCGACATGACGCCGCCGCAACCGATGACAGGGATGTTGACCGCGCGCGACACCTGATAGACCATTCGGAGCGCCATCGGGAACACAGCCGGACCGGAGAAACCGCCCATCACGTTTGCCACGACGGGACGTTTGGTCTTGAGGTCGATGCGCATACCCAGGAACGTGTTGGCGCAAACCAGACCGTCGGCGCCGGCATCCTCGGCGGCTCTGGCCATTTCCGTGATGTCGGTCACGTTGGGGCTGAGTTTGACGAACAGCGGCGTCTTGGTACATTTCTTGACCGCCGAAGTCACCTTTGCGATGTTTTCGGCCGAGGTTCCGAACGCCATGCCGCCGCCGTGCACGTTGGGGCAGCTTACGTTCAGCTCCAGGATGTCCACCTGAGGCTGGCCGTCCATGCGGCGGCAGGTCTCGCAGTATTCATCGACGGAGAAACCGCTAATGTTGGCGATAATCGGGCCATTGTATACATTGCGCAGCTTGGGCAGCTCGTCGCTGATTACCTTGTCGACGCCCGGATTCATGAGGCCCACGGAATTGATCATGCCCGACGGGCATTCGGCCACGCGGGGCAACGGGTTGCCGAAGCGCGGGTCGAGCGTAGTGCCCTTCACCGATATGGCGCCGAGGGTGTTAAGGTCGTAATAAGGAGCCATCACGTAGCCGAAGCCGAAGCAACCGCTGGCCGGGATGACGGGGTTTTTGAGAGTGAGTGAGCCGAGGCTCACCTGCAGGTCGCGGTTCATTCCCATATCAGTTCCTCCTTTCTGAAGACTGGGCCCTTCTTGCATACGCCGGCAGGGCCGTTGGTGGTTTTGATGGCGCAGCATGCGCAGACGCCGAATCCGCAGGCCATGCGAGTCTCGAGGCTGAGCTGGCCGGAGATTGGCATGGTGTCGCACAGGGCGCGGAGCATCGGGCTTGGACCGCATGCGTAGAAATAGTCGGCGTCAAGACCAGCCTCCTTATAGGCGTCGGTCACGAAGCCCTTGGTGCCAAGCGAACCGTCGACGGTGGCGATGTACACCGGAAGTCCGAGATCCACGAACAGGTCATGGAGCACTGCGCGTTCCTTGGAGGCGAAGCCGAGCACCACGGCAGGCTGGATGCCCTTGTCCATCAGAGCCTTGGCGAGACCGTAGAGAGGTGCTGTGCCGATGCCGCCGCCCAGCAACACGGAACGCTCCGACGGAACGGAGATGTCGAAACCGTTGCCGAGAGGGCAGAGTATGTCGAGTTCCTGCGGGGGCAGCATCTTCGACATTTTTTCGGTGCCTTCGCCCACCACATCGTATGCGAGCAGGATGGTGCTGTCGTCCCAGTCGCAGATGGAGATGGGACGACGCAGGAAGCAGCCGTCAACGGCTACGTTGACAAACTGTCCGGGCTTGGAGATGCCGGACGTGTCGCCGCGCAGGCGCATCAGCCATGTGGCGCCCGTGAGGTAGCGGTTCTCAATTATCGTGTATTTCATGACTCTGTACTTTCCGAATAATAATCGTCATTAATAAAAACGCTCCGGCCGTTGAAAAAGGTTGCCATGACCTTGCCGTAAAGTTCCATACCGGCGAAAGGAGTGGCGTGACCCATCGACATGAGTCTGTCGGGGTCAACCATGAACGGCTTGCTGAAGTCTACTAATGTGAAATCGGCGCGCTGCCCCGGCTCCAGACCGCCCTTGATGCCGAAAATGTGGCGCGGATTCAGGGCCATCAGCTCAATCATCCTGCTGAATGAGATCAGCCCCGTACGCACGGCGTAAGTGTAGACGGCGGGAAGCGACAGCTCGATTCCGGTGACGCCCATAGCCGATTTGAGCAGCCCTTTGGACTTCTCCTCGGCCGAATGGGGAGCGTGGTCGGAAGCGATGCAGTCGATGGTGCCGTCCTGAATGCCTCGGATCAGTTCGTCGCGATCGTCGGCCGCACGGAGCGGGGGATTCATCTTGAAACGACCCTCGTCCTGCAGGTCGGCGTCGGTGAAGACTAAATAGTGTGCTCCGGTTTCGGCGGTGACATCAACGCCACGGGCCTTGGCATCGCGTATCAGGCGCACGCTCTCCTTGGTGGAGACGTGGCAGATGTGCAGACGGCAGCCGGTTTCCTCGGCCAGACGTATGTTGCGCTCCACTTCGCGCCATTCGCTTTCGGAGCAGATGCCGGGCAGACCATGTTCGCGGGCATATTCGCCGTCGTGGATGCAGCCTCCGCGCACCAGCTCCATCACCTCGCAATGCTCGGCCAGGACCTTGCCCGTGCGGGCTATGCCCTTCATGGCCCGGCGCATCACGTCCTCGGATTCGATACCCGAGCCGTCGTCGCTGAAGGCGCATACGTATGGCGCCAGCTCCGTGTAGTCGACAGGCTCCTTGCCGATTCGGCCGCGTGTGATGGTGGCGTAGGGCAGCACCTCGATTTCGGCGCCACGGTCTATGGCGTCGAGCTGGCGGCGCAGGTTCGGCATGGAGTCGGGAGCCGGCTTGAGGTTAGGCATGGTGCAGACGGTGGTGAAACCGCCCGCAGCCGCAGCCGCCGAGCCGGTGGCGACGGTCTCCTTGTACTCGAAGCCGGGCTCGCGGAAGTGTACGTGCACGTCCACCAGGCCGGGGATGGCGGTGAGTCCGCGTCCGTCAAATTCAAGACCGGCCCACGGGCCGACGTGACCGATCTCGCGGATCACGCCGTCCTCCACCACGATGGAGACAGGCTCGCCGTTAGGGTCGCACAGGCGTACGTTTCTGATCAGAGTCTTCATAACTGCTGTACTGCTGTGTTAGAATTCCTGCCAGGACTTGATTTCGATTTCCTCCGGCTTTACGGTGAGGAAAGCGTAGATGAACGCCGAAGCGAGTCGGGCGTTGGTTATCAGCGGGATATTGAGGTCTATGGCCGTGCGGCGCACCTTGTAACCGTTCGTGACCTGCGAGTCGGAATGGTTTGCCGGGAGGTTGATCACCAGGTCTATCTCATGGTTGTGCAGCAGGTCGAGGGCCTGAGGCTGGCCGAGCGAGTCGGGCCAGAACACCATGGTGTTGGGAATGCCGTTCTCCGACAGGTGGCGCGATGTGCCCGGCGTCGCATAGAGGTTGTAGCCGTTTTTGGCCAGCATCTGCGCAGCCTTGAGCATATCGCCTTTCTGCTTGCCGTTGCCGGTGGAGAGGAGGATGTTCTTGCCGGGGATGCGGAGTCCGACAGACAGCATGGATGTCAGCAGCGCCTTGCGGGCATCGTCGCCGATACAGCCCACCTCGCCGGTGGACACCATGTCGACGCCTAACTTCGGGTCGGCCTTCTGCAGACGGTTGAACGAGAACTGCGACGCCTTGACGCCTACGTAGTCCAGGTCGAACACGCTCTTGTCGGGACGCTCCACGGGGAGGCCGAGCATGATGCGCGTGGCCAGCTCGATAAGATTTATTTTCAGTACCTTGCTGACGAATGGGAACGAGCGCGAGGCGCGCAGGTTGCACTCTATGACCTTGATGTCGTTCTCGCGGGCCAGGAACTGGATGTTGAACGGGCCGGAAATGTTGAGCTGTTCGGCTATCTTCTTGGAAATCTTTTTGATACGGCGCGCGGTCTCCACATACAGTTTCTGCGGAGGGAACTGGATGGTGGCGTCGCCGGAATGGACGCCGGCATATTCCACATGCTCGGAGATGGCGTAAGCGATGATCTCGCCGTTGCAGGCCACAGCATCCATCTCCACTTCCTTGGCGTTTTCAAGGAACTGGGAGACAACGACCGGATGACGCTTGGAGACGTTAGCGGCCTCGGTGAGGAAGCGTTCAAGCTGGTCGGGGCCGGTGCAGACGTTCATGGCCGCGCCCGAGAGGACGTAGCTGGGACGCACCAGGACGGGGAAACCGACCTTCTCCACAAACTTGTTGATATCCTCCATCGACGTGAGGGCCGACCATTCGGGCTGGTCCACGCCGATGCGGCCCAGCATGGCCGAGAATTTCTCGCGGTCCTCGGCGTTGTCGATGCTCTGTGCCGAGGTGCCTAGCAGGTTGATGCCCACGTGGTCGAGACGCATTGCCAGGTTGTTGGGAATCTGACCGCCGGTGCTCACCACTACGCCGTGAGGCGTCTCCAGGTCGAGTATGTCAAGCACGCGCTCAAACGTAAGCTCGTCGAAATAGAGACGGTCGCATATATCGTAGTCGGTCGATACGGTCTCGGGGTTGTAGTTGATCATGACGGAACGCCAGCCCTCCTTGCGGATGGTGTTCAGCGCCTGGACGCCGCACCAGTCGAACTCCACCGAGGAACCGATGCGGTATGCGCCCGAACCGAGCACCACTACCGACTTGCCGTCGTTCTCATAGGCGATGTCGTGTGCGTCGCCGTTATAGGTGAGATACAGATAGTTGGTCTGTGCCGGGAACTCGCCGGCCAGGGTGTCGATCTGCTTCACGGCCGGAACCACGCCGAGTTCCTTGCGGCGGTCGCGCACCATGAGTATTGCCTGTTCGATGTCGCAGTCTTTCTCCATTCCGACGGCGCGGGCAATCTGGAAGTCGGAGAATCCCTGTCGCTTGGCGCGCAGCATCAGGTCGCGGTCTATGGCGTCCAGACCCTTGAGCGAGTGCAGCCGGCGGTCGGTGTCGTGTATGTTCTTGAGCTTGTGCAGGAACCACTTGTCTATTCGGGTCAGCTCGTGGATGCGGTCGATGGTGTAACCACGGTCGAAAGCCTTTTCAATCACGAAGATACGCTTGTCTGTCGGAGCCTTGAGGGCCGTATCGACATCATCAAGCACCAGTTCCTTGTTGTCTACGAAACCGTGCATTCCCTGGCCTATCATGCGGAGGCCTTTCTGAATGGCCTCCTCAAAAGTACGTCCGATGGCCATGACCTCGCCGACAGACTTCATGGACGATTCCAGCTCGCGGTTTACTCGGCGGAACTTGCCGAGGTCCCAGCGCGGAATCTTGCAGACCACGTAGTCAAGGGCCGGTTCGAAGAACGCCGTGGTGTCCTTGGTGACGGAGTTGCGTATGTCGAACAGACCGTAGCCGAGGGCCAGCTTGGCGGCCACGAAGGCGAGGGGATAGCCGGTGGCCTTGGACGCCAGGGCCGACGAACGCGACAGACGCGCATTAACCTCGATGACGCGGTAATCCTCGGAATCGGGACAGAGGGCGAACTGCACGTTGCACTCGCCCACGATGCCTATGTGGCGCGCGATGCGGATGGAAAGCTCGCGCAGCTTATGGTATTCGGAATTTGAGAGGGTCTGGGAGGGAGCCACCACGATGCTCTCGCCGGTGTGGATGCCCAGGGGGTCGAAGTTCTCCATGTTGCAGACCGTGATGCAGTTGTCGAAACGGTCGCGCACCACCTCGTACTCGATCTCCTTCCAGCCTTTCAGACTCTTTTCCACCAGTACCTGCGGCGAGAACGAGAAGGCTTTCTCAGCTAACTTGATCAGCTCGCCCGGAGTGTCGCAGAAACCGGAGCCGAGGCCGCCCAATGCGTATGCCGCGCGCAGGATGACGGGATAACCGAGTTTGGATGCAGCCTCAAGGGCCTGCTCGGTGTTCTCGCAAGCCTCCGATGCGATGGTCTTGACGTTGATTTCGGAAAGTTTCTCCACGAAAATCTCGCGGTCCTCGGTGTCGATGATGGACTGCACGGGAGTGCCGAGCACACGGACGCCGTATTTTTCGAACACGCCGCTATGGTACAGCTCGACGCCGCAGTTCAGGGCCGTCTGGCCGCCGAACGCCAGCATGATGCCGTCTGGCCGCTCCTTGGCTATGACGCGCTCCACGAAGAAGGGGGTGACGGGCAGGAAATAGATGTGGTCGGCCACGCCCTCGCTGGTTTGCACCGTGGCGATGTTGGGGTTGATCAGCACGGTTTCGATTCCCTCCTCACGCAGGGCTTTCAGGGCCTGGCTGCCCGAATAGTCGAACTCGCCGGCCTCGCCGATCTTCAGCGCGCCCGAACCTAAGACCAGAACTTTCTTGATATCTTTCACTATGGAATTATCTTGAGACATGATGTTAGCAGGTTAGAGGGTTAGAGGGATTTGACTTGGTCGATGAACTCATCGAAAAGAAACTCCGTGTCGACCGGACCGCCGCAGGCCTCGGGGTGGAACTGTACCGAACGCCAGGGCCTGGAAGTGTGGCGTATTCCCTCGTTCGATCCGTCGTTCATGTTGGTGAACCACGGCGCCCAGTCGGCGGGGAGGGTCTTGGCGTCCACGGCGTAACCGTGGTTCTGGCTGGTGACGAAGCAACGCACGTCGCCTTCCAGACGTGCCGGCTGGTTGTGGCTGCGGTGGCCGTATTTCAGTTTATAGATGTCGGCGCCGGCGGCTTTGCCAAGGAGCTGATGGCCGAGGCAGATGCCCATCAGCGGGCGTTTCTCGTCGGGATTGGATATGAATTTACGGATGTTGTTGACGGTGACGGCGCAGGTCTCGGGATTGCCGGGGCCGTTGCTGAGGAACAGCGCGTCGAAATCCAGCGTGTTGAAATCGTAGTCCCAGGGCACGCGGATCACCTCGACGCCACGGTTGGCCAGACAGCGCACGATGTTGTTCTTGGCGCCGCAGTCCACGAGCACCACACGCTTCAGGCCCTTGCCTTTGTTATATACCTGCACGTCCTTGGGGCTGACGCGCTCCACGAAATTGATGTCGCCGTAATCCTCGAAAGCGGGTTCGGGAGTGTCCTCCACCAATATCTTGCCGCGGATCACGCCCTGTTCGCGCAGATGCTTGGTCAGCGCGCGGGTGTCGATGCCTGTGATGGCGGGCACGCCCTGCGAGGCGAGCCACTGCGACAGGCTGCGTGCCGCGTTCCAGTGCGAGTACTCGTCGCTGTAGTCGCACACCACCATACCGGCGGCATGGATGCGCTCCGATTCCAGGAAGCGTGCCATTCCGTCGTCGGCCTTGTCGTCGGCCGGTACGCCGTAGTTGCCCACAAGAGGATATGTCAGTGTCATAATCTGGCCGGCATACGAAGGGTCGGTGAGACTCTCGGGATATCCGGTCATGGCGGTGTTGAACACCACCTCGCCCGAAACGCTGGCATCGGCTCCGAAGGAATACCCCTCGTAGCGGGTGCCGTCTTCAAGTATCAGTGTGGCTCTTTTCATGAAGTTATGTTGTTGTGTCAGGCCTGCGGCCCGATCTGTTTAGTTTTAAAATAGATATTGTCCATGTAGGAGATGAACGCCTCGTTGATGCGGCGTACGCCTCCGGGAGTGGGATAGCGGCCCGAGAAGTACCAGTCGCCGGGATGGCCGGGGATGGCGTCGTGCAGGCCGTCGAGGGTCTGGAACACGATGCGTATGTCGGTGGTGACGCCCTCGGGACGCAGCATCTCCACCATCTTGTCGGCAATCTCATCGTCCGTGAACAGGTCGTACAGCCCGGTGACGTAGTTGGTCATCCGTTCCTTGGGGAGCGATTGCTGCTCCCTGCACTTGCGGTAGATGTCGGTCAGCACGTGTTCCAGGCCACGGTCGCGGGCCAGCTCCACGGCGGCGCGGAATCCGATGAATTCCTCCATGCGGGCCATGTCGATGCCGTAATAGTCGGGGTATTTCACTATGGGGCTTGAGCTGACGATGACGATGCGTTTGGGATGCAGGCGGTCGAGGATGCGTATGATGGATTCGCGCAGCGTGGTGCCGCGCACTATGGAGTCGTCGATGATGACGAGATTGTCGGTGTATGGCCGGAGCGAGCCGTAAGTGATGTCGTAGACGTGGGCGGCCAGGTCGTTGCGGCTTGCGCCCTCGGAGATGAAGGTGCGCAGCTTTATGTCCTTGATGGCCACCTTTTCGGAGCGGATGCGGCGCGACAGGATGCGCTCGATGTCGGCGTTGTCAGGCTCATGGCCAAGATTGCGGATGGCCTCGGCCTTCTCGCGGTTCAGAAACTCGTTGAAACCCTGCACCATGCCGTAGAAAGCCACTTCGGCCGTGTTGGGGATATAGGAGAACACCGTATTGTCGACGTCATGATCCACGGCGTCGAGAATCTGGGGCACCAGGTTGATGCCTAATTTCTTGCGTTCGTTGTAGATGTCGGCGTCGGAGCCACGCGAGAAGTAGACTCGCTCGAACGAGCAGGCGGCGTAGTTGCGCGGCGGGATTATCTGCGGAGTCTCAAGGCGGCCGTCGGCGTGGAGCACGATGGCCTGGCCGGGCTTCAGCTCGCGGATCTGTTCGGCACTGACATTGAACGTGGTCTGCAGCACGGGGCGTTCGGAGGCCAGGGAGAACACCTCGGAATCCATGAAGTAGAACGCGGGGCGTATTCCCCAGGGGTCGCGCAGTGCGAAGGCCTCGCCGGAGCCGGTGACGCCGCACACCACGTAGCCGCCGTCCCAGACGGTGCAGCTGGTGCGCAGCACGTTGCTCATGTCAATGTTGTCTTCGATGAAGCGCGTGATGTCGCAGTCGGTCAGTCCCTGTTCCATGGCCATCTTGAACAGGCGTTCGGATTCGCGGTCCAGACGGTGGCCTAACTGTTCAAGCAGCAGGAACGTGTCGGAGATCATGCGCGGGTGCTGCCCCTTGACGGCGATTTCGCCGAAAATCTCGTCCACGTTGGTCATGTTGAAGTTGGCGCAGATGCACAGGTTCTTGGCGCGCCAGTTGTTGCGCCGCAGGAAAGGATGGACAAAAGAAATGCCGCTTTTCCCCGTGGTGGAATAGCGGAGATGACCCATGTAGAGTTCACCTGCGAAGGGGAATGAGCGGCTTGCGAGACCGGCGATGTCGGACGAGGCGTCGAGGTCGTCGGGCGACAGACCGTGGGCGGCGGCTTCCTGAGCCAATGCCTGATTGGCGGCGGCGAAAATGTCCTTGATGGCGTCCACGCCCATGGCGCGTTCCCTGAACATGAATTCCTGCCCCGGCTCGGCGTTGAGTTTGACGCAAGCCAAACCGGCTCCCTCCTGGCCACGGTTGTGCTGTTTCTCCATCAGCAGATAGAGCTTGTTCAGACCGTATCGCCAGGTTCCGTATTTCTGCCGGTAGTGTTCCAGCGGCTTGAGCAACCTCACCATTGCTACGCCGCATTCATGTTTAAGTTGTTCCATGCTGTGATTCGCTTTGCAAAGATAATAAAAAAATGGCACTCCATAAAGAAGTGCCATAAAATTAACTAAGTATCTTCGGATTGCGGGCAATCTCGACAAGGGAGTCGAGGGCCTGCTGGTTCTTGGGCTTGTGGTCGAGGAAGTGGAGCAACACCTTGTAATGGTGCAGGTCGGAGCCGGTGATGTCGATCAGCCCTTCCTTCAGGAGCCATTCGGCTTTGGACCGGGCGGTCTCGCCGTACATTCCCACGAGCGACATGACATTGGTCTGGAACACCACGCCCCGTTCCTTCCAGGTCATATAGTCGTCCTGCTCCATATATCTGTACCGTTCGGGATGGGCCAGGATGGGAGTGAGGCCGGTGGACATGACCTGCTGCATCATCTGTTCCATGCCATACGGGGGGTTGACGTACGAGGTCTCGACCAGCAGGTAGTTTCCGCCGGGGCCGATGGTCAGCAGGTCGTTGGCCTGAAAACGCTCCTCGAACAGGGAGTCGAGCATGTTTTCGGCCGCCAGCTGAAGCTGTATGGGACCCTGATATTCGCTCTGCAGTTCCGCGAAGCGGTCGCGCAGTCCCCGGGTGGTGTTGCGGCACTCCTCCATGATGTGGGGCGTGAGCCATACGGACTTAACGCCCAGTTCCTCATATTTCTGCAGAGCGGCAAGCGAGTCCTCCATTTTCTGGAAGCCGTCGTCCACGCCCGGCAGTATGTGCGAGTGCCAGTCGGTGAATCCTTGGAACAGACCGCTCTGTTCAAGGCTGATTTTCTTAGTGAAAGGCCACATAATCAAAAGTCGTTGGTGTAATAAGACGAGCCGTAGGTGGCGGCGCGGCTGTTGGCTCCCTCGGTGCCGTTGAGCAGGATGGCCATGCGGCGGAAGCGGTGGTTACGGTACATTTCGTCGATTTCGGCCACGGCGGCCTTTTCGAGCAGACCGGCGCGTACCACGAATATGGTCTGGTCCGCGTATTTCTCGAGCAGCTGGGTGTCGACCACGATGTCGATGGGCGGGCAGTCGAGGATGATGTAGTCGTACATGGGCGACGCCTCCTTGATGAACTGTCCGATGCGTCCGTTGTCAAGCAGCTCTGCGGGGTTGGGGGGACGGTGTCCGATAGGCATCACGAACAGTCCGGGAGCCTCCTTGGACTCCACCACGAGGTCCTGCCAGCGGTCGGTGGCGCCGGTGAGGTAGTTGCTCAGGCCGTGGTGCGGCATACCGACGAACTGCGAGGCGGAGCCGTGACGCAGGTCGCAGTCCACCAGCAGGGCCTTCTTTCCCTTGACGGCGAATGAGGCTCCGATGTTGAAGGTGATGAACGACTTGCCGCTGCCGGGGTTGAACGACGTCATCATAATCACGTTGGAGGTGTCGGCGTTCTTCATCATGAAGTCGATGTTGCTGCGCACTATGCGGAACGACTCGTTGATGATGTCGCGGTTGCCGGCCTGGACTATGACGGGGAGTTTCTCCAGTTTCTTTTTCTTCTTGTTGCGGTTCAGGCGCTTGGTGAGCCATTCGAACCGTTTCTTGCGGCCCACGAACGGAATCTCGCCTGCGAATGGGGCCGACATGTCGTCGAGGTCGTGGCGCGAGCGGACCTTGTTGTCCATTGCCTCGCGCACGAATATGATTCCGGCGGGGAGCAGGATGGAGAGGAGGAACGCGATGGCCAGCACAATCTTCTTCTTAGGCTCGACGGGCCGGTTGGAGCCGTAGGGAGGAGTGATGACGCGGGTGTTGTCGGCGGTGAATTTGCGTGACAGTTCGTTTTCCTCGCGTTTCTGCAGCAGATAGAGGTAAAGTTCCTCCTTTACTTTCTGCTGGCGTTCTACACTGAGCAGGGCCTTGGCCTGTTGCGGGCCTTCGGCCAGGTTGGCACTTACTTTCCCCTTTTCGGCCTCCATGTTGGCCACGGCGCGGCGTGTAGCCTCGACCTGGGCGTTGATGGCGCGTATCACGGACTCGCGCAGCCCCTTCAGCTGGGCGTCGTAGTCCTGCACCAGCGGGTTGTTGGCCGACGTGGCCGCTTCCACATTGTTGCGGGCCAGCAGCATCTTGTTGTATTCGGCAATCTGCACCTCGAGCTGGTTGCTGGTAGTACCGGTGTTTACGGGAATCACGGCATTGGAGTTGGCCGGATTCATCACGTATTCCTTCAGGTACTGTGCCACCTGCATCTGGTTGACGGCCATAAGGATCTGATTGTCCAGCTCGGCCGATGTGCCCATCTGGAGTTTGGCGGCCTCCTCGAAGTCGGGCACCCTGATACGGGATTTGTAGGAGAGGATATTGTCGTCGACGCCGCCCAGTTCGGTTTCGATGGCTACAAGGCGTTCGTCGATGAATTCGTTGGTGGCTGCCGCTACCTTGTTCTTGTCTTCAATCCAGTCCTGGTTGTAGATCTCGACCATAGTCGACAGGATTGCTTCGGCACGCGGGACGTTGGTGTCCTTGAAAGTGATTTCCACTACATCGGCATCACGGTCGGCGAGGTCGACGCCGAGATTGGACTGGAGGTCTTCGACAGTGCCGTGCAAGCCGTTGTGGGCTATGGAATATCTGGCTTCTTCTTTCGGAAGCGGTGCGGTGAAGTCGGGGTTGGGTGTGATGATGACGCGTCCTATGGGTGTGCGTGCTGTGGCACCGAGGCGAAGGGAAACCACGTCTTTGTGTTTGACCGGTTTGCCGGCGGCGTCGACCGAAACGAACCGGTCGAGCGAAATGGAACCGTCAGGGCTGACCGTCATGCGGAAACTCCCGAAGTCTTCTTCGCCAAGGTCGGGGAACTGAAACAGATAAGGTTGCGACGACTGGAACAGCGACGAGCCGTGGGGAAAGGCCAGCTTGGTGACGTCGGTCTGCAGGTTTAGCTTCAGCGCCACCTGAGTCAGCAGTGCCGGCGACTTGAAGGTGATGATTTCGTTATATACGTTTGACCTCATGCGCCCCAGGCCGAAACCGGAGAAGGATGAGGCCATGTTGTCGATTGAGTTGCCTTGGTCTTCGTCCTTGATCAGCACCTGTTCGGTGCGCAGGTACACAGGCATCTTGCGTATCACCTTGTAGTATGCGAATCCGCATATCACAATGATCGATACGAGGAACCAGATCCATTTTGAGGCGCAGGCGGCAAGATAGTCGCGCAGATTGAATCCCGACTGGAATGTGGCGTCGGCGGTTTTATTGTCTTTTGCCATTTTTTATTGGATAGACTCTTAGAGTGTGTTTACTTTTAAACCGTTTTAACAAATGAATAGAGTGATTATTTAAACTTCAAATTAATCTTGAGGTCTTTTTTGACTGATTTTGCCAAGCTTCGTCGGTCACGGTGCCCGCACCGCTCCCTCCTTGGCTTGCAAAATCATCTCAAAAAATCCTCTCAATCTTAATTTGATTTAA
>CABQXY010000027.1:0-10525 GCA_902468245.1 uncultured Porphyromonadaceae bacterium
TGAACAGACAGTTTTCTTAGGCATAAGACAAAAAAATCCCAAAAAATATTTGGAATTTAGCATAGAATACGCAGGAATCTGTATCTGTTGCCGTCCTACGAACTGAGGCTTCTCGCATTGCCCTTTAGATGTCGGACGGCAACGCAGAAGCCCACGCCAGTATATGCAATCAGTGCCTCCGGCAATATTTCTCTCGAAATATCATGCCGAATGCAAGATAATTACATATCAGCGGGCATCTACCGTTGCTCAATCCTTGACATCTAAATGAAAGTTTGCGAGACATTCCAGTTCGTCAAGAATCAGCGCGGATAAACGCTCTTGTCATAAAATGTTAGTGTAGTTGCATCCACTACGTCTTGAGTCGGGAGTCACCGGACTCTCCACATAGCCAAAACTTCAGCAAAGGTAACGATAATTCAGATATTTCAAAAATTTTTAACAAAAAAATCGGTTATTTCCTGAATATTTCCTGGATAGCCCTGATTAACCCGATTGTATAATTACAAATAAAAGTTTCGCAAGTTAAGGGTCGTAGAAATGTACGACACCCTGATACTTTGGAATTCAAAGAAAGGCAAGTCTCAGAACCATCAGGATGTATAAAAAATGGCTGTCGCCGAAGCAGCCTGAGACGGCTTGCCTGGAGCTTACTTCAGCAGGTATTTTTGGCCGGCTATCACGACTATACGGCCGGAGGGGAGGCCGCTGCCCGTGATGCCGGTGCTTCTCAGGCCGTCGAGGGTAAAGGCGTTGCCGTTCAGGATGCCGGCTGCGTCATCAGTGCGGACGGTCTCTATGCCGGAGCGGTCTTTGCTGAAGTCTGACTGTTCGAACACGGTGCGGCCTCCTTCGATACATCTTACAAAGGTGCCGGGCATGTACGCTTCGGGCATATCCTCCATTTCTTCGCGCGGCAATGCGTCGTTCCCGGCGTTGCCGCCGATCCCTTCCACCCAGTATTTCCATGCGGAATCCTTCGATTCGCCTTTGAATATGATCCGTTTGCGGTTGATGTCGTTGACACTGACATAGTCGACACCCACCACCTCGGACATCGGCTCGCGGTCAACGGCGCGGTCGCCCGGTGTCAGATTGAAATCGAACCGGGGAACAAGCATGTCCATATAGCCGCGCTCGTACATCACGTTGCCTGCCGAGCAGACTGTCGAGGAATATTCGGAGTCATTACCCTCGATGAAGTAATCGATGCGCTTGCAATTGACGTGGTCCGCTTCCTGATCGGCCGACACCCTGGCGTGTACCGGCACGTCAGGGTTGCCTTTGCTTTCGTGGTAGGCCGAAAGGTAAATCCATTCCTTGCCGTCGGTATAAAACTTATTGTCGGCTACAAAAGTGTCGGCGTCGAAGTCTTCAGGCAGATAGGTGACGTCGTCCTTGGGGTCGTGACAGGATACCAGCGTCAGGCTGCCCGGATTGCTCCATTTGCTGTCGCTGAGCCATATCCTGTCGGCTCCAACGCGGTATATCCATCGCGACGATTTGTCCGTTCCCACTCCGCTGCAGGCATATCGTTTAAGCAGTAGTCCGTGTGGCGCCACGTAATCGACACGGTCGGTGTTCCACTTCTCGCCGTTGTACAGGATTTTTATGTTTTCAGGCTTGTTGAAGTTGAGCATCATTACGAAATCCTTGGTCATGTCGCTGTACACGTAGACTTCGGCATCCCATTCGTAAGCGGCAAAGTGTTGGGGCTTGGCTCCGGGTTCGTCGGAAGTCACGCGGATGGCCTTGCATGGCTGGTCAACGCGTACTATATCGCCCATGTAATTGATATATGACGAAATGACGGTGTCGCCCGTGACTGTGGCCTTGACAGAGTATGCCGACTGCGTGCCGTTACGGTCGGCGCGGCTGAATACCCATTCCTGCCCGTCGGTGAAGAACGAACGTCCGGCGGAGTAATCGTCATAGTGATATTCGGCGGCCGAAAGCTGAAGTGTCAGGATTGCCGCAAGGACAGTAGCGCTAAGAATTCTTGAAGCCATAAACAGGATACGTAGTGTTGATTTACCCTACAAAAGTAATGAATACTCCATAAATAAAAAAATGCTTCCCGGAATCTCAGGATTCGGGCCGACTTGAGTCGTATCTGCAAAATATTGATATTTAATTAAATATAAATACAATTTAATTAAGTAAAATTCACAAATTCAGGTGTTATGAGTGGGATTAACGTAAATAATTAACACATATTAACATATAAAATTAGAAAATATGCAAAATTGTCTTTAATTTTGAGGCCACAACTAAACGCTTAACTACTTTTATTCCGTATAACGGGAGCCGACGGAATATCAGCAGACACTAACATTACCCGGGCTCTCAAGTGATGAAAAATATGAGAAAAAAACTACTCGCAAGTCTCTTGGCGGGGGTGGCCATGGTATTTCTGGTGCCGATATCCGCCCTTGCCGAAGAACCCGGCGCTGCGGAGGAAGTGACGTATCATCTGAAGGTGGTGCACACTGACGGCAGTGAGGTGAAGGTGCCGTTTGACCAGCGTCCGGAGATTACCTACACGGACAATGTGCTGAAGCTCACGGCCGGCGACATGTCGGTGGAGTATGCCGAAGGTGAGATGGACTATTTCACCATCGTGGAGGAGAAGGGCCAGAGCGGAATCAACCGGAACCTGGCTGACAGGAACGGTGCCGCAAGTGTCATCACCGACCGGGCCATCGTTTATTCCGGAGGAACGCCCGGCGCTATGGTGACGGTAGTGGGCATTAACGGCGCTGTCGTGGCTCGGGCCACTCTCGACGACCGGGGCAATGCCGTAATTCCCTTCACGCCGCAGAAAGGACAGATATACGTAGTAAACTCAGGTAAGACAACTTTTAAAATCATAAAGAAATGAAATTCAATAAGATAATATCCGCACTTGCCATCGCCGCCATGGCACTCGTCCCCGCCACGGCATTCGCACAGGGACTCAAGATCATCACCAAGGATGGCAAATCGACCCTGATTCCATACGAAAAACTCGAAAAGGTGACGGTCTACACCGGCAAGCCCGAAGTGGTGGACCTTGGCCTGAGCGTGAAATGGGCCTCCCACAACATAGGCGCCACGGCACCCCAGGAATGCGGCAGCTACTTCATGTGGGCCGGCACGGTCGATGACCCCGAGTGCAAATACAACAAGCTGACCTGCCCCTATCAGGATCCCGATTTCGCAGCCGACCCGGATAATTTCGTGGATTATTTCCTCAAATACTGCAACACACAGGATGCCGGCGTTCCCGACTATCTCACCACCCTCGAGCCTATGGACGATGCCGCCACCGTGGCATACGGCGAAGACTGGCGCATGCCCACGGCAGCCGAGATGAACGAACTGATAGAGAAATGCACCGTCGAGAAGCTGGAAGCCGACAACGAGGAATACGGCGTGGCCGGTTACAAGTTCACAGGCCCCAGCGGCAACAGCATCTTCATGCCTATGGGCGGTTATCGCTTCCTGCTCAAGATATATGACGAAGGCTCCGACATCAACTACTGGACATCTTCGCTCTATGAACCGAGCTGTCTCTATGCCAACGCGCTATACCTCAAGGGCTACGGCGCCAACAAGACCCTCGGCGTGGACTTCAAGGGACGCTATCTGGGCTATCCCGTCCGCGCGGTCTATAAGAAATAATCAGACACACATTATCCATGCCTGCGGCATCCGGTCGCAGGCATGGTTGCATCAACAACCATCACACTAACGACATGAAGTATTTTTACAAATCGATATTGGCGGCAGCCGTATTGGCTACCGCGTCAACGGGCCTTCAGGCACGCCCGGTAGTGGTTCGCGGAAGCCTGATGACATCCGATACTTCCGGAACAATATATGAGATAACTTCCGACGGATCTAAGACCCAACTGAGTTCGGGCCAGATGCAGGCCGCAAGTGGCGGCGGCACATATTTCGACGGCAAATATTATATGTCGAAATCATGGATGAGCGGTTATTCCGCGCAGACCATGACTTTCGATACTTCCGAGATTCCCTGGAAATCGGTTGCTTCTGATGCTGACGGAAGCAGCACGGTTCTCTCCACAGATTATGCTTACGACGGCGTGGCCAACGTAATTTACGGTTTCCACAAGCAGTCAGGCACGAACTATGTAATCGGTATGATTACTCCCGGTTCATCATGGAGCCGTAAGCTGGTTCAGGTGCAGTCCGGACCCGACATGGTCGACGTTAAGATAGACTGCTCCGATGCCGACAACCGCTGGCACGGCCTTGCTTTCGACAATGCCAATCAGCTGTGGGTCATCACCTACGGCGGTGTCCTCAACAAGGTGGACAAGAACACCGGCTCCATGACCGTAGTGGGCGAGACGGGCATCAAGCCTACCGTGAACGGCTCGGCTGCCTTCGACATGAAGACCGGCAAACTTTACTGGGCAGTAAAGAATGCTTCGGGCAGCTTTGTTTACGAAGTGAACACCGCCACGGCCGAGGCCGTGAAAGTGATGGACGTGTCCGACGGCCAGCAGCTCATGGGTATGTATATTCCCGACCCTCTGGCCGAGGATGGCGCCCCCGCGGCAGCAACCAACATGCACTATGATTTTGTTGATGGCGCGCTCAGCGGCAACCTGGTTTTCGACGTGCCGGCCTCTACATTCGATGATCAGCCCGCTTCAGGTCCGTTGACCTATACGGTTACTGTCGGCGAGGCCGAGCCTGTAACCGGCAGCACTACATTCGGCGCTACCGGCGTGACAGTTCCGTTCTCGGTCGAGAAATCCGGCAAGGTAGCTGTCAGCGTACAGCTCAAGAACGAAGTCGGCGATAGCCCTTTGGCCAAGTATGAGGCTTACGTGGGATACGGCCGGCCCGTAACACCTGCCAACGCGCAGCTGACATACGCCGACGGCAAGATGCAGCTCTCGTGGGACGCCGTGACATCCGTTGTAAACGATGAAGGCTATCTCGGAACAGTGAAATATACGGTTGTGCGTAAGACCGATTCCGGCGATGAGACCGTGGCCGAGAACATCGAAGCCACAAACTTCGAGGAAGCGATAGCCGAGCCTGAGTCCGGCCTGGCTTCATATACGTATGAAATCAAGGCCGTCAACGGCGACATGACTTCGGAAGCTCCTGCTTCGGCATCGCTGACAATCGGAAGCGTTGCCCTCCCTTACGATAATACCTTTGAGACGGAAGAAGATTTCAAGGAAATGACGGCTATTAATGGAGAACCCGCATCGAAGACATGGGTATGGTCCAAATCCGGCCAGAACGTAACAATCGGATATGATAAAGCATACGCTAAAGACGACTGGTTGATCACACCTCCGGTAAATCTCCATAAAGGCTACACATATACCGTATCTGTTTCGGCCAAATCCCAAAATTCCCGTTATCCCGAGAAAGTGGCTCTTGCATGGGGCAGTGCTCCTACAGCCGCCGGTATGGACCAGGAAATAGTGGCTCCGGCGGAAGCGCCCACCACCGCAACGGTTTACTCCGGCACGTTCACGGCTCCCGAGACGATGAAGGCATACATCGGAGTACACGCCTGCAGCGAGAAGGATATGTCCACGCTCACCGTCGATGACTTCAAGGTGACAGAAACCATTCCCAGCGGTATTTCCGCTCCCATGTCGGAAGGCGAGGCATTTGTCAGCGTAAACGGTGCCACAGTCACGGTCAAGGGCGAAGGCAACGTGATGATTGTTTCGGCCGACGGCCGCGTTGTCCGTGAGGCCCGGATTGCCGGAACGCTCGGCACCGAACTCAATGCCGGCATTTACATCGTCATTGTCAACGGCAAGTCCGTCAAGGTAATCGTGAAATAACAGACCATTACGTCTGAATCCCAGTAACGCAGAGGCTGTGCTCGATGGAGAACACGGCCTCTGCAATTTTTATCGGTTGATGTCTGAAATCGGTGTCGGAATTTCTAATGATGACGAGCGCCTGTTTTATCTGTCTCAATCATAAGCGACTTGAGGGAAGTGCAGCAAGTTAATGGAATGTCATCGTCTCCTGTTATATGGCTAAAAGTTTTTTGAACTATACTGTGCAGAGGTTTGAAAATGTTGCCAAAAGGTTCGGTTTTTGGTAATATGCCATATCGCGTTCCAAATGGTATTGGCACTTTGAGGTATAATGTGTAAATTTGTAACGCCTTAAATTTATACCACCTTAAATTAATACCATCTTAATTAGTGCGGCCTAAACCAAATAGGAATCCCATGTCAAGGACTCGTATGCCGGTTCTCGCTATAGTCCTGTTGATCGTAACGCTGGTCCATGCCGGGGCGAGCGGGATTAATTCGTATGTGACCCCGTTGTCGGTAATCAA
Source organism: uncultured Porphyromonadaceae bacterium (assembly GCA_902468245.1). Taxonomy (GTDB): domain Bacteria; phylum Bacteroidota; class Bacteroidia; order Bacteroidales; family Muribaculaceae; genus Lepagella. The sequence continues at coordinate 6,338 of CABQXY010000027.1, forward strand.
CGATCTGCCTTCCAATTCCGTAAGCGTGGCATACGAGGACAGAGACGGATACATCTGGCTCGGAACCCAGGATGGTCTATGCAGATATGACGGCTACAGGTTGAAGACATGGCGTTCGCACAGAGGGAATCCCGGCCTTCTGACCGACAATGACATCTCGGCCATCGCGGAGGACCGCGGAAAGAACATACTGATAGGCACACGCCATGGACTGAACGTACTGAACGCCGCACGCACGGCTGTGTCGCATCCCTCTCACCCCGATCTGCGCGATTATGAGATACGGGACATTGTTCCGTATAAGGACAACACGGTATGGATAGGCACTTACCGAAGGCTGGTCAGGGCCTCGGAACGTCTGGACAGCGTGTGGAATTATGAATCGTCGCTTCCCACTACGAGTGTCAACACCGTGTATCGTGACCATGACGGCAACATCTGGGTGTCGCTATGGCAAAAAGGCATATACCGGTATAACCCTGAAACCGACAGATTCGAAAAAGGCCCTGCGATAGGCAGGGACGATAATCCGATGCGGATGCTCCAGGTAGGAGATTCGTATCTGATCGGGACATGGGGCAATGGGTTATGGCGTCTGTCGGGCGCGACAACGGGCGGCTATACGGCTGCTCCGGTACACATTGTGGGAACCGACGACAATCCCGACATCATATTCGGCCTCGCTTCCGACCGACATGGCAATGTGTGGCTTATAAGTCATTCGGGCGTGTACTCGGGCAGGCTGCAAGGCGACACACTCTATCTGGACGACATATCCAAGCTCAGCGAGCCGATGAACAATATGTTCAACCGGATCATGTGTGACAAAGACGGAAATATATGGATCACGGCCAGCAGCGAGGCCGCATACATAATCAGCCAGAAGGATGCCGTCTTAACCCGTGTGCCGATTCCCGCATTCTCAAAAGGGAATAAGAAAATAAAACCGTCGGTCACGGCACTGTTTCATTACGACGGCCGGATATGGTTCAATCAACCCAGGATCGGTCTGGCGATATATGACATAGAGGAGAGCCGGGTGTTGACGGTTCAGGGCATGATACCGCCGGCCTGTCAGGAAAGTCTGACGGAAGTATATGTCATTACAGAATTTGCCGATGAGCCGGGCCGTATATATGTAGGTCCGGAACACTATCCGGTGATTTACATCTTCGACAGGAAGGGCGGCGTTCACATCGCGGATTAGATAATGCTGAATCCCGATGGCTTTGACGGCGGCTCGCCGAGACATATCGTAAAGGATAAACAGGGCAACCTGTGGATAGCCACGGACAAGCATGTGTTGTTCCGAGGCGCGGACGGCAGGATTGTCAACGCCATCGATGGCCTGCGGGACGTGCAGTCCATGTTGCCTGACGAGAATGGAAACGTATGGATCGCAAGTCCCTCCAAAGGAATTTTCAAGCTGAATGTGTCGGCCAAGAGGGGAAATGCGGGCATTCGGGCCATACCGGTTGCCGGTACATCGCAATATTCCATAGTGGACATGGCTATGGACAGAAACCATAACACGATATGGGCCATCGGCAAATTGGGACATGTCATCGGGCTTGACAGCCGTACGGGCCGCAAGGTGGAGATAGATGAAATGCCTGATTTCCGCAATTCCGAGTATCTGCAGGATATTGTGGTGGATAAGAACAATAACAAATGGCTGTCGTCGGGTAAATACATATTCAGGTTCAGTCCTGATTTCAAGAATTGCGTGCAATACAGCGTTCGTGACGCACGTGGCGGAGACCCGAGGCTTAACAAGGGGGCCGTGTATTATGACGGAAATACGAATACGATCTATTACGGATGCTATGGCGGATATCTGAACGTCAGCGCCGAAACAGCGGCCACAGGTGCCGAATCACAGTTCCCGCCCAGAATCACGGATGTGAAGTTGTCGGGGCAGTCTCTTATAGGAGATCCGGACAACGCCACCGATTTTAACGGCAAGACAATCTATATTCCGGCCTATGCCAAGGATATACAGTTTGAATTCTCGACCCTTCAGTATGCCAACCCCGACAAGATCCGCTATTCCTATCGGTTGAAAGGTGTGGATAAGGACTGGGTGTCGGTCGACGGCGGATCGCCCATAGGCTTCTATAACAACATACCCAGCGGGGATTATGTCCTTGAGGTACGCGCCACGGACGACAACGGGCAGTGGGGCGCTCCGGCCCGATACCGCATACGGAAGGAAGCCGCATGGTACGAGACATGGTGGGCCTATGCCGCATATTTCCTGATTTTCTGTCTCACAATAGCCGGTATCTACATATACGTGCGCCGACGCAACAGGGAGAGGAACGCCGTGCGCGCGGCACAGCTTGAAAAGAAGAACACTGAGGAACTGGCCGAAATAAAACTGAAATATTTCGCCAACATATCGCACGATTTCCTTACGCCCATCACCATCATATCGTGCCTGGTGGACGATGTGGAGACGGTGTACGGCAAGATTGGCCCGCATCTGGACAAGATCAGGTTCAATCTTGCGAAAGTGAAAGCTCTGATCCAGCAGATTCTGGATTATAGAAAGATAGAGACGGGCAATATGCGCCTGAGCGTGTCCGAGAACGAACTTTGCGACTTCGTGGACCAGATATGCCGCAATCATTTCCAGCCGCTGATGGACAAGAAACACATCAATTTCAACTATGAGCATGACTGCGAGCCGATAGTGGGGTATTTTGATGTGGACAAGGTGGAGAAGATACTGTTCAACATCATATCCAACGCCTACAAGTACACGCCCGAGGGAGGTTCCATCGACGTGAAGGTCAATGATGAGACCGCCGACGGCAGGGAGATGGCGGTGATAAAGGTGGCGGATACGGGTGTGGGCATCTCTAAAAAGGACCTTGACAAGATATTCACGCGCTTCTACACCATCGACCGGGAGGAACGTGTGGAGTCAAACGGCATAGGCCTCTCTCTGGTGAAGGACCTCGTGGAACTGCATCATGGGTCAATTTCGGTTGAAAGCGAACCCGGCAAGGGGAGTGTGTTCACGCTCAGGATTCCGGTGTCCGGGGAATGTTACGCCAGCGAGGAGATGGCCGATCTCGACATGCCGGATTCGCAGTTATGCGCCAGCCTGCCCAAGGACCTCGACACGCTCGAGGCGACCGACGAACCGGTGAACCGGGACATAACCCTGCTTCTGGTGGAGGACAACGAGGAGCTGCTGCTTGTGATGAGCAAGATATTTGCGCGGACATATCATGTCCTTGTGGCCCGGAACGGCAAGGAGGCTCTGGCCATAGTGGAAAAGAACGACGTGGACATAATAGTCAGCGACGTGATGATGCCGGAGATGGACGGCCTCGAGTTCTGCCATCTGCTGAAATCGGACATCCGGACCAGCCATATCCCCATCATCCTGCTTACCGCCAAGAGCCGTCCGGAGGACCGTGTGGAGTGTTACAGGGCCGGTGCCGACGGTTATATCTCGAAACCCTTCGAACTGCCTGTGCTCGTGGCACGCATCGACAACTTCATCACCAACAAGCAGAGCCGGCAGGAGAAATTCAAGGACACCTCGGAGGTGGATTCCTCGTCGCTTGAACTTTCCTCTCTTGACAAGGAATTTCTTGACAAAGTCATAGCGCTTGTCAACGAGCATATCGACGACGAGGCATTTGACATAGACAGTCTTGCCCGTGAGGTTTGCATGTCGCGCTCGTCGATGTACAGGAAGGTCAAGGCCATAACGGGAATGTCGCCGGTGGAACTGGTCAGGAACATCAAGCTGAAAAGAAGCTACGAGCTGCTGAGGGAGGGACGCATGAGCGTCTCGCAGGTGGCATACGCGGCAGGATTCTCCAATCCCAAATATTTCTCCACATGCTTCAAGGAACAGTTCGGAATCTCGCCGCGCGACGTCGTGGGACGTCAGAAATAAAGGATTGACCGATTTTTATACAAGATTGAATGAATAGTTGAAGACTTGTCGTAGGCTTTGTTGTAATTTTGCGGTTGAAACTAACTAAGAGTGTGTTTACTTTTAAACCGTTTTAACAAATGAATAGAGTGATTATTTAAACTTCAAATTAATCTTGAGGTCTTTTTTGGCTGATTTTGCCAAGCTTCGTCGGTCACGGTGCCCGCACCGCTCCCTCCTTGGCTTGCAAAATCATCTCAAAAAATCCTCTCAATCTTAATTTGATTTAA
>CABQXY010000028.1:0-527742 GCA_902468245.1 uncultured Porphyromonadaceae bacterium
GATTAACCGTAGGCCTCGAAAAAAACTCAATTTTGAATCCCCCAAGATTGTCTTTTTCCGAGAAATCGCTAATTTTGCAGTTGCCGGTTGAGAGTAGGTATTTATGAAAAATAGCGGCAATGAGCGTGAAATGGAAACTGGAATTGCTAATACGCAAAAAAATGATTATATTTGCAAGTTGAAGCAATCCTGCATCGCGGGGTGGCATTTTATGTTATCGAAAAATAAGAACAACAAGATATATGAAGTTTACAGTAGACGGCAAGGCGTTCCAGCAGCAGCTGCAGGCAGTGAGCAAGGTGGTGAACGCCAAGAATTCATTGAACATCCTCGATAACTTTCTGTTGCGGATAGAAGGCGACGTGCTCAGCATCATGGGTTCGGACCAGGAGAATTCCCTGGTGGCCCGCATGACCGTGACTGAATGCGACGGCGACGGCGTCGTGGCCATACCGGCACGCAAGCTGCTGGAAGTCACAAAGGAGGTGAACAACCAGCCCGTGACCATCTCCGTGCGCGACGACATGCAGGTGAAGCTGCAGTTCCAGAACGGTTTCTTCGAATTCATGGGCGTTCCGGGCGAGGACTATCCCACGCCGCGCGCCCTTGACGGCAACGCCATGTCGCTGTCTTTGCCCGCCTCGATGGTGATGAAGGGCATCGCCAACACTCTGTTCGCAGCCAGCACCGACACCGTGCGCCCCGTCATGATGGGTATCTACTGGGACATCCATCCCGGCGACATCACGTTCGTCAGCTCCGATACGCACAAGCTGGTGAAATATGTCAACACCGAGAAGGCTCCGGGACTTGAATCGTCGTTCGTCATGGCTCCCAAGGCCGCAAACATACTGAACAACCTCGTGTCGAAAGACATTGCCGAGGTGCGCGTCACGTTCGACTCCAAGGGTTGCGTCATCGAGTTCGGCGACTACACGCTGACGTCGATGTTCATCAACGGCACGTATCCCAACTACGCCCGCGTCATCCCGCAGGACCAGCCCTTCGCGCTGACCTTCGACCGCGCGTCGCTCCTGTCGTCGCTGCGCCGCGTCACGCTGTTCGCCTCCAAGGCATCTAACCTCGTGGTGCTGTCGCTGGAGCAGAACCAGGTGGTGATCAAGGCCCAGGACGTGGACTACGGCCAGAGCGCCGAGGAACACGTGAACTGCGATTACGACGGCAACAACATGACCATCGGCTTCAACGGGGTGTTCATGATTCAGATACTGAGCAACCTCAGCAGCGACGCCGTGCAGCTTAAGCTGTCCGACCCGGCGCGTCCGGGCGTTTACGAGCCGCTGCCCCAGGAAGATGGCGAGAGTCTCGTGATAATCCAGATGCCCATGCAGGTGCTGTAAGCAATCGACCCGAACTGTAGTAAAATCATTGTGAAATGGAATTGAAACTTGAGAGGCCGCTGATATTCTTCGACCTGGAGACAACCGGAACGAACATAACCAAGGACCGCATAGTGGAGCTGAGCTACGTCAAGGTTTATCCCGACGGACACGAGGAGACCAAATCGCGCCGCATCAATCCCGAGATGCCGATACCGCCGGCCAGCACGGCGGTGCACCATATCACCGACGAGGACGTTAAGGACGCCCCGACGTTCCGTCAGGTAGCCAAGGCCCTGAGCCAGATATTCGCCGACAGCGACATAGCCGGATACAACAGCAACAAGTTCGACGTGCCTCTGCTGATAGAGGAATTCAACCGTGTGGGACTTTCCTTCGATCTGGAGGGACGCCAGTTCATCGACGTGCAGAACATCTTCCATAAGATGGAACAGCGCACGCTTGTGGCCGCCTACCGCTTCTATTGCGGCAAGGAACTGGAGGGCGCCCATTCGGCCGAGGCCGATACCGTGGCTACGTACGAGGTGCTGAAAAGCCAGCTGGACCGTTATCCGGAACTGAAGAACGACGTCAAGGCCCTGGCCGAGTTCTCGCGCGGAGGCCGGAGCCTCGACCTGGCCGGCCGCATCGTGCTGAACGACAACGACGAGCCAGTGTTCAACTTCGGCAAGCACAAGGGCTCGAATGTTATAGACGTGTTCCGTCGCGAGCCGTCGTTCTATGCCTGGATGGTGCAGGGCGATTTCCCCAAGAATACGAAGGACGTGGTGACACGCCTGTATGCCGAAAGCCGCAAGCGTAAGAAATAGGATATAGATGCTGAAGGGAAAACACATAGTGCTGGGTATATGCGGCGGCATCGCTGCGTACAAGAGCGTGACTCTGTTGCGTCTGCTCACCAAGGCCGGCGCCGAGGTGCAGGTGGTGATGACGCCCGCAGGCAAGGAATTCATCACGCCGGTCACTCTGTCGTCGCTCAGCCAGCGGCCTGTGGTGAGCGAGTTCTTTACCGCCAACACCGGTGAATGGCACTCGCACGTGGACCTCGGGCTGTGGGCCGACCTGATGGTGATAGCTCCGGCCACGGCCTCCACAATGGCAAAGATGGCGCACGGCGTGGCCGACAATATGCTTGTCACCACCTATCTGTCTGCCCGCGAACCGGTGATGATAGCTCCGGCAATGGACCTGGACATGTACCGTCACCCCACCACGCAGCGTAACCTGCGGCAGCTTGCCGCCGACGGCGTCATGATTATCGAGGCCGAAACGGGAGCCTTGGCCAGCGGACTGCAGGGCAAGGGCCGTATGGCCGAGCCGGAGGAGATATTCGCGAGCATAGAGCGTTATTTCGCAAGGCACGAGTCGCTGGCAGGGAAGAAGGCGGTGGTGACCGCCGGACCGACTTACGAGAAGATGGACCCGGTGCGTTTCATCGGCAATTTCTCCAGCGGCAAGATGGGCTTCGCCATCGCCGAGGAGTTAGCTGACCGAGGCGCCGAGGTTACATTGGTTGCCGGCCCCGTGTCGCTGACCGTGGACCATCCCCGAATCCGTCGTGTGGACGTGGAGAGTGCAGAGGAGATGTGCGATGCCACGACACGGGCATTCGGAGACAGCGATATTGCGGTGTTCTCGGCAGCCGTGGCCGATTATCGCCCAGCCGAGCGCAGGGATCAGAAGATTAAGCGCGAGGGTGTGGCGACACAGACTATAGAGCTGGTGCGCAATCCCGACATAGCCGCCAAATGCGGCGACATGAAGCATCATGGACAGGTCACGGTGGGTTTCGCGCTTGAGACCGACGACGGACACGATGCCGCGCACAGTAAGCTCCACAATAAGAACCTGGATTTTGTCGTTTTGAATTCTCTGAAGGACAAGGGCGCCGGCTTCCGCACCGACACCAACCGCGTTACGATAGTAAGCGAGGACGCGGAGCAGGCTTTTCCGCTGAAAAGCAAGCGCGAGGTAGCGGCCGACATAGTCGACGCCATAGAGAAAGCAATGAAATGATAAGAAACGGTATACGGTACATATTGACGGCCATGGCGGCGTTGGCGACGGCGTGCGGAGCGAACGCCCAGGAATTCCGTGCCACGGTGGAGGTGAACACCCAGAAGATAGAAGGCACCAACAAGTCGGTGTTCGACAATCTGAAGGAGACGCTAAATTCCTACATGAACGAGACGAAATTCAGCGACGCAACTTTCTCGCCGACCGAGAAGCTGGAGTGCCGCCTGTTCTTCACAATCTCCGAATATGACGGCGACCGCATGAAGGGCGACCTGCAGGTGCAGCTGATCCGCCCCGTGTACAACGCCACGTATACCACCACGCTCTTTAATTTCAAGGACAATAAGATAGAGTTCAATTACCGCGAGGGCGACCCGCTGACGTACAACACGCAGCAACCCGAAAACAACCTGACGGCCATTCTGGACTATTACGCCTATCTGCTGTTGGCGCTGGATTTCGACTCGTTTTCGCCCAACGGCGGCCAGCGGTTCTACGACCGCGCGCAGCAGATAGTGCAGTATCAGCAGTCGAGCGGCGAAGTGGGATGGCGCACCTTTGACGATACGCGCAACCGTGCCGCCGTGCTCAACTCGTACACCGACACCAATACCGCCGGCATACGCAATCTGTTGTATCAGTATCACCGCAAGGGACTGGACGAGATGGTGACCAGCCCGGACAAGGGACGCGGAGCCATCACCGAATCGCTGGATGAAATCAAGAAAGTGTATGATGTTGCCCCGATGTCGGTGGCGCTGAGCATATTCCGCGACTCGAAACTGGACGAGCTTGTGAACGTGTACAGCAAAGCCCCCGAGACGGAGCGGCAGAAGGTTTACGATATGCTTCAGCCCATCTATCCCACGGAGTCGGAGCGGCTGAACAAGATAAAGAACCCCGAGGAACAGCGTTGAGGATAAAACAGTAATAAGGATGCTGAGAAGGCTTGGAATAAGGAATTACGCACTGATAGAGGGTGTGGACGTGGAGTTCGGCCCCGGCATGACCGTGATAACGGGCGAGACGGGTTCGGGCAAAAGCATCATGCTCGGCGCACTGTCGTTACTGACCGGCGGCCGCGCCGATTCGCGTGTGGTGGCCGGCGGCAAAAGCCGCATCGAGGCCACGTTCGAGGATGTGGACCCTGAGATGCGGCGCCTGTTCGAGGAGCGTGGCATCGAGTGGGTGGAATATGACGATGCGGACGGAACCGGCACGCGTAATGAAGTGGCCATACGCCGCGAGATAGCCGCCGAGGGGCGCAGCAAGATATACATCAACGACACCCCGGTGACACTTGCCACCCTTGCCGCCATAGGACCGAAATTGGTTTACATTCATTCGCAGCACGCCAACGCCGGACTCAGCGACGAGGCGGAGCAGCTGCATGTGGTCGACGTGTTTTCCGGTGCGCTCGCGCAGTTGGAAGATTACCGTCGCGATTTCCGCCGGTTCGCCGCGTTGCGCCGCGACATAGACCGCGTGAAGGAACGTAATGCAAAGAACCGCGAAAACGAGGAATTCCTGCGCTTCCAGTGCGGTCAGCTCGACGCATTGAAGCCTAAGAAGGGTGAACTGACCGAGATAGAAAAGAGATACGAGGTGCTGTCGGACGCTGACGAGATAAAGCAGCGTCTGGCGTCGCTGGCGTCACTGTTCGGCATCGGCGACCGGGGTATGCTCGGCGATGTGGCCGAGGCCAGGGGTATAGTGGATAAGATAGATTTCTCGCTGTTCGGACGCGATGCGGAGGACCAGGACATACCTGCGCGCATGGAGGTGATGGAGACCGAAATCCGCGATATAGCCGATGCCATCGACGATATGTATTCAGGACTCGACACGAATCCGGCGGCGCTTGAGCGCCTGTCGTCGCGAATGCAGGCTTATTATGCCGCCGTTAAGCATTTCAAGGTAAAGGATGCTGACGAGCTGGCAGACTTGCACATAAAACTGAAGCAGGAGCTGGGCGAGCTTACGGGCGATGGCGGAGAACTGCCGGAACTGGAGCGACAGGCCCGTGAGATGGCCCGCGTGCTGAAGGAGAAGGCGGCGGTGCTGACACGGATGCGTCAGGAAGGAGCCCGGTTGTTGGGCGACGAGATATTAGCGGCGGCGCGGACGTTGGGACTGCCAAACCTGAAGTTCGAGGTGCGCGTATCGCCGGCCAAACTGACATCCACCGGCGGCGACAGGGTAGAGTTCCTGTGCGCGTTCAACCGTAACGCCACGCTGCAGCCGGTGGGCGACACCGCCTCTGGCGGCGAGATGTCGCGGCTGATGCTGTCGCTGAAGGCTGTGGTGGCGCGCCGCATGAATATGCCCACCATCGTGTTCGACGAGGTGGATACCGGCGTGTCGGGCGAGATAGCCGAGCAGATGGGTCTGATGATGCGCCGCATGGGCGACGGCATACAGGTGATGGCCATCACCCATCTGCCGCAGGTGGCCGCGCAGGGCGTGGAGCATTTCAAGGTCTATAAGCGCGACGAGGGCGACCGCACCGTGACGCACGTGGAGAAACTGGATCACGAAGCGCGCGTCAGCGAGATAGCCGCCATGATATCGGGCAGCGAGGTAACCGAGGCGGCACGCGAGAATGCCCGCGCATTATTGAAAGCATCTATGTAATTATGGAAAAAGGCGATTATATATTTGGAACGCGTGCGGTGCTTGAGGCTGTGGAGAGCGGCAAGAGCATCGACAAGATATTGCTGCGTAAGGAAATGGGGGGCGATATAGCCCGCGAGATAATGGAGAAAGCGCGGCTGTACGGCATCCCCGTGCAGCGGGTGCCCATGGAGAAGCTGAACCGTATCACGATGAAGAATCATCAGGGCGTCATAGCGATTATGGCGGCGGTGCGTTATCATAAACTGGAGAACCTGCTTCCGGCCCTGTACGAGGAGGGAAAGACGCCGTTGCTGATGTGTCTGGACGGCGTGACCGACATACGCAACTTCGGCGCCATAGGACGCACGGCCAATTGCGCCGCCTTTGACGGCATAGTGATTCCGGAGCGCAACTCCGCCTCTGTTACGCCCGATGCGATGAAGACCTCGGCGGGAGGATTGCTGTATGTGCCTGTATGTCGCGAGCGTGACATGCTTACGGCCGTCCGTATGCTGAAGGAAAGCGGCGTGAAGATAGTGGGTGCCACCGAGAAGGCCTCGATTAATTACACTCAGATAGACTACACGGTGCCCGTAGCCATAGTGATGGGCAACGAGGAGCACGGCATCAGCGACGAGGTGCTGCGCGCCTGCGACGAACTCGCCGCCATCCCCATCCTCGGCCAGATCGGCAGCCTCAACGTCTCCGTCGCCGCCGGCATCCTCATGTACGAAGCCGTCCGCCAACGTTCATAGAGCTAATGGCTGAAGCCGAAAGGCGCAGATTATAAGTGCCGTTTATTAAAGCGTGGCGTCGATGCCGTAACTCCATAAGTAAGAATTGTTAATGGGAAAATTAATCAACAATTTGAGGCATAAACACGTTTTAAGTAAAAACACCGGAATATGGCATACGGAATATTTCTCACGGTATTAACAGCTATCATCGCAACTTTTATCGGAGTTGGAATAGCTGACTCCGAATGGCTCAGAAAAAGAGTCCGTTACCGATTCGCGCGATACTTCATAGGTCTAATTATCGCACTCGTCATTTTCAGCCCTCTGTACCTCGGAGTTTAGTGCAATCTACTGGTTGATGTCAGGAATTGGTTACCCGGTCTTGTCCTCGGTCGCTTTGCGCTATTATTCCTGATAATTTATGCAGGAATATCAATCGTTGCCATGATGTTCCAGAAAGAATCGTTTTTGACGTTCAATCTCATTTCGTAACTCTTCTTCGGTAGGCATATAAGTCATATATTTGGCTGCGAATAGGTACTGACTATCGTTAAGTACAGAATATCTGGCAATTGTTGAGTCTGTGTCTGTACACAACAGCACTCCAATAGTAGGATTGTCGTCAGAACCTTTCACGAGATCATCGTACATACGTACATACATGTCAAGCTGCCCGACGTCTGCATGGGTCATTGCGTGAGTCTTGAGTTCGAAAATCACGAACCGTTTCATTCGGAAGTTGTAGAATACCAGATCAATATAAAAATCATCAAGATCCGTGGCAATGTGTTGCTGGCGTTCCACAAAAGCGAAACCTCTGCCAAGTTCAAGAATGAATTTTTCAAGGTTGTCAATCAGTGCTTGTTCCAACTGCGACTCACTATATTTAGTATCACGGCCAAATCCCATGAATTCTGCTATTGTAGGATTCTTGATATATTCCATTGGATCGGCGTCGCGATATGGGGCAACAGCCCCGGTGTTCGGCGACTCTTTATCGTTATCTCTTTGCCATGCCAGCCTACGTTCGTAACACTGTGTAGATATATTCCTGCCAAGAGTGCGAACGCTCCAATAATCTTTAGCAGCATTGTTAAGATACCATACGCGGGCTTCGGGATTAGTTACAGACAATACGCGACGTATATGAGACCATGTTATATTTTGCACACGCGTGTGCAAAATTGACAAATCATTGAATGCCAAATAGAACTGTCGATAATATGCTAAGTTGCGCTGGCCATAACAGGAGCCGAAATCATACTTGAGATTATTGGCCAATACGGCTATTACCTGTTTGCCATATTCAGCTCGCGCTGAGCCATTCTGTTCTTCTTCAACAATTCTGCGGCCGATTTTCCAGTACGTTTCAATCTGAGATTTTCCGACAGCAGAATATGCTTCCCGACGACCTTGTTCAATTATCAGCCGGACGTCATTTATAAAACTCTCTGATAATGTCTGATTTAGTTTATCAGGTACCATGGTCGGTGCAATTTGGAATTTATTGGATGGAACTTTAGATTCCTATGCTCAGATAGGCTTCGCGCATCGCGAGGTTCAAAGGCAAAGTTAGTGAAAAAATTCGCTACAAGCAAATAATCAGTCCTAAACCCTCGTCCGGAAAATAAACAACAAGGGTGCGCCCGCTTGCTAACGGCGCACCCTTTATAGTGATAAGTTGATGTCTGGAATTGGTTACTCGGCCTTGCCCTCGGCAGGAGTCTCGGTGGCTGCGGCATCGGTAGCGTCGGTGGCATCGTCGGTGTCTTCGACGAACTTGGTGAAGCCGTCGGCCAGGAGGAGGTTGTACCATTTGTAGAGCTTCTTGATGTCGCGGTCGCGAACGCGGAGGCGGTCGTAGTCGGTCACGACGTCGCCGAACGACTGGTGAAGCTGCTCGGAGTTCATCGAGTCGCCGTCAACGGGCTTGCCGCCGGTCTTTTCGTAAAGCATCTGCATGATCTCGCCCAGCGGAGTGTCGCCGCTTTCGGTGTACATCGAGATGTCGCCCAACGATACCACCTGGTCGCGCGAATGAACCGGGAAACGACGCTTGGTCTCCACATCCTCAACTATCAGGGTGCCGCGTCCCTGGCTCAATATCTTCTGCAGTCCGGGCTTGCCCGTGATCGAAATGATTTTCTTTAACATTGCTGTATATGTTATTTAATGATTTCTATTAGTAATTGCCGTCTGAAAACAGATGGCATTGATTTCTAATTAACGTCGGGTATGACATCAAGCAGGGGAGTGGCGCCGTCGTTGACTATCTGAAGCGTATGGCGGGATTGGCATATCTTCTGTTCCTCTATCTGGGCCTCAATTCTGGCCATTGCCTGCTCCCGGGTCAGGCCGGAACGCTTCATGACGCGATCCACGCGTATGTCGAGCGGTGCGGTCACTTCCCATACCTCCTGACACATATCGGCGAGTCCGGAAGTGAAAAGTATGGCCGATTCCACAAATACCGTGTCGTGACTGTATCCGCTATGGGTGTCAATCCACATCTTCAGGTCATCGCGCACAAGTCCGTGTACCAGGCTGTCGAGCCAGGCCTTCTCCCGGCGGTCGGCAAACACATATTGGGCCACCTTGCGCCGGTCCAGCTCGCCCCTGGCGTTGTATATCTCCTCGCCCCAGCGGTCGCGCAGCGAACGACGCACTTCCAGGGACTCGTCCATCAGCCTTTTGGCCTCGAGGTCGCAGTCGTATACCTCGTAGCCGCGCAGCCTCAATATGCGCGCTACCGTGCTTTTTCCGGTGCCTATGCCTCCGGTCAGTCCTATAAGCCTCATCGTTTCACAAGTGTATATTCCACGCTGTCGGCCTTGATCTCGGGATTCACCACATAGTCGGGCACGTTGCCGAGTCTGACGGGTATCTGGTTGGTCCGGGTCAGCTTTGTGTCGGCATAATCCACAGCTGCGGATATGGGCGCCTCCGTGTCGTTGAATTTACTCATGGGCACATAGTACGACACCGGCACGCGGTTGGGGAACAGCAGCAGACTCTCGCCCTGCGGCACGCCGCGCGATTCAATCACGGCATAACCCTCCTTGTGCACCAACGGCTCTACATTGATCTGCACGCCTACTTCCGACGGCACGATGCGTATGCCGGGGATGGGGCGTATGCGCACCTCGAACATCTCGGTCTGCGACAGGTCCCGCTTCTTGAGGACTTCGGTCACTACCTGAGAGATGGTGTCCGTCTCGTCACCATAGGAATATATGCGCACTCCGCGTTGCATAGGCACCGGCTGTCCGGCTATGATGTTGCCCGACGATGCGGTGACGTCGGCCATGATGCGCACGGGCACGCGCTTGCCCGGCGAGTCGGTGTAGTAGCAGCGCAGAGAGTCGAGCGACGTGGCTATAATCTGTATGCCGTTGCCGAAGGAGGCCTTCAGCACTGCGTTCAAGTCGGTCTTGGACATCCGGAAGATTCCCCGGTCGGAATAGTCGCGGAAATTGATGTTGATCTGCGGATGTTTCAGCACGCCGCTGCGCAGTATGTTGGTTCCCTTGTCGCGCAGGGTGACGTGCATGGCCTGGGGCGGCTGGTTGATGAACGTGACGGAGTCCGGCACATTCTCCAGCTGCACGCGCACGGTGAAGGTCTCCGTCACCGAGTCGTTGAGGGCCAGGATGCACCAGAACAGTGCGCTGACGGCCACAAACACCAGGAACAGGAGCACATTGCGGAACTGGCCGGAGGTACGTACCTTCAGCCAGGTGTCACGCAAGTCTCGTTTCCGGAGCGGCATAACAGAGATGGATTATTTGTCTTCCTTCTCCTCTTTTTCTTCCTTTACTTCCTTGGCTTTCTTCTCCTTCTTGGCGGGAGCGGCCTCCTCCGCGGCAGGGAACACGCTGGTCTTGTCTACCTTGAGGGTGACGCCCGGAGCCACCTCCATCGTGACGGTGGCGTCCTTCACGTCGCGCAGTCGGCCATGGATGCCGCCGGCTGTCACAACGCGGTCGCCCGTCTTCATGGCCTCGCGCTGACGCTTGATTTCCTTCTGCTTCTTGTTCTGCGGACGGATCATCAGGAAATAGAAGATGGCGATCATGGCCACGATCATGATGAGTCCTTCCATGCCGCCTCCTGCACTCTTGGCGGCCTGCAGTAAAATAGTTGTCAACATAGTATTCTTTATTTATTTTTTATTCTTATATAACGGAATAAGGCGCCGAAGTGTTACAGGGCCTTATGCAGTATTCCTTTTTCCTTGAGCATGGCGAGGATGTCGCGCAGCAGGCCGTTGACGAACGAGCCGGACTTGGCCGAGCTGTAGCTCTTGGCTATCTCGATGTATTCGTTGATGCTGACCGAAACGGGAATCTTGGGGAAGTTCAGGATCTCGGCCAGGGCGGTGGTCATGATCACCACGTCCATGAAGGCGAGGCGGTCGGCCTCCCATTCGTTGGTGCGCAGTGCCTGCTGTATCCACGCGTTGTATTCGGGCTGGCCCTTGATGGCGGCCTTTAGCAGCGCGGGTCCGAATTCGCGGTCCTCGTCGTCCTTGAACTGCGGCATGATGGCGTTGTGGTCGCCCTCCTCCACGCGGCGCAGGGTCTTGATTACGAACGTGCCGATTATGTCGATGTCGTCGTTCCAGAACACTGAGGTCTCCTCCAGCCATTCCAGCAGGGCTGTGTTGTCGAATATCACCTTTCGGAACAGTTCCTTCCACAGCTCGGCGTCCTCGGTCATGCCGCATTCGGGACGCTCCATGTATTCCTTATATATGTCGGAGTCGAGCACGGAACGGAGCAGGCTTTCCATCAGCAGCGGGTCCTCGCTCATCCAGTTGATGTGGTAGTTGTTCACTTCCTTCACCAGCACGGGATTTTCGCGCAGGGCCTTCACCAGACGGTTGTCGACGAAGCGCATGTTGGGGTTCAGGGCTTCGGGCGACTGCACGGCGCGGTTGCGCGCCTCGTCCAGCTTGCGTTCCTGGAAGTCGGTCAGGTCAACGGCCAGTGCCAGCAGACGTATGTACAGCTGGCGGGTGGCGTCCAGGCTCTTTAACAGCGTAGCGGTGCAATCGTCCAGACTTTCCTGCGACGACATGAAGTCCGACAGTGTGTCGTTCATCATCTGCTGCATGCGCTCCACGCCGCGGAAGGTGTAGGAGGGGAGGCTTTCGGCATATTCGGTTATGGCCGGGGTGAGCATCACCAGCTGGTTGAACGTCTCGCGCCACAGTGTGTCCTCGGCAGCGCCGTCGCCATTCTGCGAATCCTTGATATAGTTGCGGAAAATGCCGGAATCCTTCAGTGTCTGCGCCAGATTGTCGACGGTGTTGACGAACATCGGGTTCTCGGACAGGCGGCGCACAGCGGCCGATACACGGTCGTCCTCCTTGATCCGCTCCATGAAACGGCTGGTCTCAAGGGGATATGACTTACGGAATTCCACGCGTCGGGCCAGCATCACGAACAGTGCCAGCATGTCGACATACAGACCGTAGGCATAGCGCTTCTCCTTCGTGGGCTGGGCCGGCGGTTCGGCCAGTTGGAACTTCTTGCTCACCAGCAGACACGAATACAGCACCTGCACTACCTTGTTACGTATCAGTACTCGGTTTATCATCGATTTATTCAGCTACTATATACAGGAGTCCTCCGACTCCATATTTTACCGCAAAGTTACATCAAAAAGGCGAAACTGCCAAATTTGCGCCTGTCGCTGCAATTTGTAACAGAATATTTACATTTTTTAAAAAATATTTCACTAACTTTGCACTTGAAACGACAACTAAAGTGCCTGAAACGACAAAACAAGCACACAACCGGTTAAAACGATACATTATTAATGGATGGGAGCAGGCACTATGACCTCTCCGATCATAATCCGAAATATAAACACCAATAACGACAAATATGAAGAGAACTATTCTCGCCATGGCCGTGACGGCAGCCGGACTGGGCTTCGCAAACGAGGCTTGGGCCGACATCGAGTGTCGCGGTCAGGTAGTTGACGATCAGGGTGAGCCTCTGATCGGCGCATTGGTACAGCTTCCCGGCACCAGCAAGGGAACGTCGACAGATGTGGACGGATATTTCCGTCTGTCTGTGCCGGACAATGCGAAAGAATTGAAAATCACGTATGTGGGCTATAACGGCGCGGACGTGCGCGTAGCCTCTAAAATGGGCGTGATCAAACTCAGCCCGAATGCCAGGATGCTGCAGGACGTGATCGTGACGCAGTCCGTGGCCCGCACGCGCCAGACGCCTGTGGCCCTGTCGTCGGTAGACCAGCTGCAGATCGAGACCAAATTGGGCGCCCAGGAATTTCCCGAGATTCTTAAGACCACTCCCGGCGTATGGGCCACGCCTGACGGCGGCGGCTTCGGCGACGCCAAGATCAACATCCGCGGCTTCAAGTCGGAGAACGTGGCCACGCTGATCAACGGTATTCCGATCAACGACATGGAATGGGGCGGCGTGTACTGGAGCAACTGGGCCGGACTTGCCGACGTGACCAGCAGCATGCAGAGCCAGCGCGGTCTTGGCGCGGCGCTGCTGTCGGCTCCTTCGGTGGGCGGTACCATCAACATCACCACCCGCAGCCTCGACGCCAAGCGCGAAGGCACCGCGTGGTACGGCATGGGCAACGACGGAATGAACCAGTACGGCCTGATGCTTTCCACCGGTCTGATGAAAAACGGCTGGGCCATCACAGTGTTAGGATCGCGCCGCTGGGGCGACGGTTACGTGCAGGGCACCAACTTCAACAGCTACAACTACTTCGTCAACGTGTCGAAGAAGATTGGCGAGAACCAGCAGTTGTCGTTCACTGCGTTCGGCGCTCCGCAGACCCACTATCAGCGCAGCCGCCAGGACGGCCTCACCATCGAGGGATGGCAGAATGTGCGCAACTATATGGACGGCGAGAGCCCCTATCGCTACAACCCCACGTTCGGTTACGGCCTGAACGGCGAGCGCAAGAGTTCAAGCTATAACTTCTATCACAAGCCCCAGATCTCGCTGACGCACATCTGGCAGATTGACTACAAGAGCTCGTGGACCAATACGCTGTACATGTCCATCGGTACGGGCGGCGGCTACGGCGGTCAGGGCCACGGCACATACAACGGTGTCAACCTCTCCAACTCGTCGTGGTACGGTTCGACGCAGGGCAAGCTCAACACCCTGTTCCGCTGTGCAGACGGCACATTCGACTATGCCGCCATCCAGACCATGAACATGGAATCCACCACCGGTTCGAACATGGTGATGTCCAGCAGCAACAACAACCACGAGTGGTACGGCTGGGTATCGACCTACAAGAACGAGTTCATCCCCAAGACGCTGACCTTCACCGGCGGCCTCGACGTGCGCTACTACATCGGCAAGCACAACAACAAGATCGTAGACCTCTACAACGGCGAATACTACATGAACTTCGAAAGCCGCAAGGGCGTGAAGCCGGAGAACAACGCCGCTGCAGCCGACCCGAACTGGAAGTTCGAGCACTTAGGCGTGGGTGACGTGGTGTACCGTAACTTCAACGGCTACACGGTTCAGGAAGGCGTGTACGCACAGTTGGAGTACACAGGGCTGGACAACAAGCTGAACGCCGTCGTGTCCGGATCGCTGAACAACACCTCGATGTGGCGCCGCGACTTCTTCTATTACGACAAGGAGCACGAGCGCTCAAAGACCAAGAACTTCATCGGCGGTACCGTAAAGGCCGGCGTGAACTATAACATCAACCGTTACAACAACGTGTTCGTCAACGGCGGCTTCATCTCGCGCGTACCGTTCTTCAGCAACGGCGTGTTCCTGTCGCAGGCCACCAGCAACGTGATCAACCCCAACCCGAAGAACTCCAAGATATGGAGTATCGAGCTTGGCTACGGCTATCACTCGGAAGTGTTCTCGCTGAACGCCAACCTCTACTACACCGAATGGCTTGACAAGTGCGACCGTACAACCACCCGTACGGGCGAGATCCGTCAGGGACCCCTGACCGGCCAGCTGTACACCCTGAGCATGTCGGGCGTCAACGCACGTCACATGGGCTTCGAGGTCAATGCCAAGTACATCCCCGTCCGCTGGATGGAACTGGAGGGTATGTTCTCGCTGGGCGACTGGATATGGAACTCTAACCCGACCGGTTACTTCTACTCCGAGCAGGGACAGCCTCTGGCCGACCTGGACGGTACGCTGGCATCGGGCATCCTTGCTCCGGACCATGCATACGCTAAGGTGATGCAGAAGGGGCGCAAGATCGGCGGCTCGGCACAGACCACAGGCTTCCTGGGCGTGACGTTCAAGCCCTTCAAGGGATTCCGCATCGGCGCCGACTGGGTATGGAGCGCACGCAACTACTCCGACTACGAGATCTCAAGCGACTCATATATGAAGAACTCTGAAATCACGGTGGAGGATCCCTGGAAAATTCCATGGGGCAACGAGCTTGACCTGCACGCCAGCTATCGCTTCAAGATCGCGGGCAAGGTCACGGCCACTCTGATAGGTAACATCAACAACGTATGCGACTACAACTATGTGAAGGACGCATACACGCTGACCAGCCAGAAGGGCGCATGGAACAACGCATTCCGCGTGTTCTACTCCTTCGGCCGCACATTCAGCGTGAAACTCAAAATCAATTTCTAAAAGAGGAAAGACATGAAAACAATAATGAAATTCATTGCGCCGGCGGCGCTGATGATGCTGGGTCTTGCCTCGTGTGGTGAAGACAGCTGGAACAACCACCTGGACGGTTTCCAGGGTGGCGAGAATATGGATCAGGTCGTGCCCGGTATCAACTATACGCTGACGGCCGCCGACTACAAGCGCTTTGCCGACAACCGCTTCAACAAGGCCTTAGCCGCCAAGGAGGAGGCCGACGGCACGTCGCCTAACGCAGTAAAGGCCCTGGCCGCCGTTGCAAACCAGCAGTATATCACTCCGGCCACACCGGCCGAGCGTTATATGCCCAACCTGCTGAACGACTCTCTGTTCGCATACTATGCCGTCAGCAACGGCTCGTCAATCAACGTGACATACCGCGAGGTAAGCGAGGTGCCCGAGCTGATTCAGGGCGTGAACGCTTCCTCAAGCTATAAGGTGACATCCGACGATTACCAGACGGTATACGCCGGTGATGAGGATTACATCGACGCCTTCTCGCCGATGCATCCCGTGTCTGAGTGCATGAGCGACGTGCTGAAGGAGGCTCTGCCCGATGCTGAGGCCGGCGATTTCGTTGTTGCTCAGTACAGCGAGACCGACACCAACCCGAACTTCAATCTTGACGGACCCGACTACGGCACCGTCAGCGTGTCGAAGTATGGCGCGTACAAGTTCGACGGCTCGGCTTGGACCGTTCAGGACGTGACCATGATCCAGCCCGCCGACTTCGCGTCGATGGGCCTGACATACGGCAACTTCTCCGGCACGCAGGCCGCGGAGTATCTTCCCAAGTTCCTGGCGCTGACTTATCCTTACGCAAAGGAGGACGATGAGATGTATATCGGCTATAAGTACTTTGCCAACAAGGAGACCACCAACGCATGCGCTCTCTGGGCCTTCGACGGCACGAAGTGGTATGACAAGGTGGCCACCAACGGCGTGCAGGAAGTGACCAACCAGTTCGTGAAGCGCGACGGCAAATGGGAACTCGATCCCTCCATCACCATCACGCTGCCTACCGGAAAGGGCCAGGCATACAGCGCCTCCTTCTATCAGGCTTGCGTGGACTGGGTGAAGGACAACGTGCCTGACGGCGACAAGTACATTACCAGCTACGGCAACAACGACTACTACACCGGAGCGTCGGCTTATCAGAACAACATCGACCTGCGTCCCGGCTCGGCACGCCTGCAGTATGCCGCCGCATACGAGGGAATGACAGACGAGGAGGTTGTGGCCACGATGAAGAAGCGTTTCGAGGACCAGGTGGCACCCGCCGTGCTGCATGAATGGTATCCCGACATGGCACCGATGGGCGATTTCCATCCCACCGTCACCATCCACTTCTTCATCTATGACGGCGCGACGAAGGCCGAGACCATCGTGTTTGAGTGCGAGAGCAAGGGCGAGTTCAAGTTCGTGAGCTGCACCTGGAACGAGACCGAAGAATAAACTGACCGTGCAGTGCCAATAATGGCACTGTGGCGCAAGTATTAACCCGATAAAGGGGCCGATAGGAATATCGGCCTCTTTTTTGTTATAACAGTAGGGACGTCAAAGCCGCGGGCTTTGACCACAGTATTAGTGCGATATAAATATAAAAAACATAAAAGATTATGCCAACCGGAAAAATTGGGGTAACTACTGAAAATATATTCCCCGTCATCAAGAAGTTCCTGTACAGCGACCATGAAATATTCCTGCGCGAGCTGGTGTCCAACGCCATCGACGCCACCCAGAAGCTGAAGACCCTGTCGTCGTTCGGCGAATACAAGGGCGAACTGGGCGAGATGGACGTGCGTGTCAAAATTGACAAAGAGGCGGGAACGCTGACCGTCAGCGACCGTGGCATCGGTATGGATGCCGACGACATCGACCGCTACATCAACCAGATTGCGTTCTCGGGAGCCGAGGAGTTCTTAGAGAAATATAAGGATACTGCCAACTCCATCATCGGTCACTTCGGACTCGGATTCTATTCGGCGTTCATGGTGTCGAAGAAGGTCGTGATCCGTTCTCTGAGCTACAAGGAGGGCGCCAAGGCTGTGGAATGGACCTGCGACGGCAGCCCCGAATATACGCTGACCGAGACTGACAAGGAGGGTCGCGGTACCGACATCATCCTCTACATCGACGACGACAGCAAGGAATTCTTAGAGCAGGCGCGCATTGACACGCTGCTGAAGAAATATTGCCGATTCCTCCCCGTGCCCGTGATTTCGGGCAAGGTCAAGGAGTGGAAGGACGGCCAGTATGTCGACACGGACAAGGACAATGTGGTGAACGACACTGAGCCGCTGTGGACGCGCAAGCCGGCTGAACTGACCGACGAGGACTATCTGAAGTTCTACCACGAGCTGAAGCCGGGCGAGGAGGACCCGATGTTCTGGATCCACCTGAACGTGGACTATCCCTTCAATCTGACCGGTATACTCTACTTCCCGAAGATCAAGGCCAACGTGGACGTGAACCACAACCGCATACAGCTGTACTGCAACCAGGTCTATGTAACCGACCAGGTGGAGGGCGTGGTGCCAGAGTTCATGATGCTGATGCAGGGTGTGATCGATTCGCCCGACATCCCGCTGAACGTGAGCCGAAGCTATCTGCAGGCCGACTCGCAGGTGAAGAAGATTTCCGGTTACATCTCGAAGAAGGTGGCCGAGAAGCTGGACAAGATGTTCAAGGACAACCGCACGGAGTTCGAGAAGAAGTGGGACGATATCGAGGTGTTCATCAAGTACGGTATGCTGACCGACGAGAAGTTCTACGAGGCAGCCAAGAAATTCTTCCTGCTTAAGGATGTGCAGGGCAAGTACTACACGCTGGAGGAGTACAAGACCTTGGTATCGGCCGAGCAGACCGACAAAGAGGACTGCGTGATATATCTGTACGCCACGGACAAGACCACTCAGTTCGGTTACATCCAGGGTGCCGAGGACAAGGGCTACAACGTACTGCTGATGAACGGTCAGCTTGACCAGCACGTAATCCAGATGCTGGAGTCGAAGCTGGAAAAGACACGTTTCGTGCGCGTAGACTCCGACACTCCCGAGCGTCTGATACGCAAGAGCGACGACAACGCCACAGACCTTGACTCGCTCGAGATCGAGGTGCTGACCGGCATGTTCCGCAGCCAGCTGCCTACTGTGGAGAACACCAATTTCATAGTGGAATACAACGCGCTGAAGGGCGATGACGCTCCCGCAATACTGACGCAGAACGAGATGATGCGTCGTATGAAGGATATGGCGGCCATGCAGCCCGGCATGAATTTCTACGGACAGATGCCCGATATGTATTCATTGGTAGTCAACACCGAGCAACCCGCGGTGCGCAAGGTGGTGAAGGAAGCCGCCGGTGCGTTGACAGGTGAGCTGACGCCGTTGCGCCGCAAGGTCGACGAACTGAACGAGGAAATCACTTCGCTTCGCACCGAAATCAAGGAGAAGAAGGAAGAAGACAAGGCCGAGGCCGAGCAGAAGATAGCCGCCAACGAGAAGGCGGCCGGCGACCTGCGCAAACAGCAGGAGGACATCATCGCCGCATACGCCGCCAAGGTGCCGGTAGTGCGTCAGATCATCGACCTGGCCCTGCTGAAAGGCAACATGCTGAAGGGAGAGGAACTCTCCAAGTTCATCGCACGCTCTGTCACACTGCTCTGACAGTTAGTAGATATTAGATTTTAGATAATAGATGCCCCGTCACGCTATGATGCTCGTGACGGGGCATTGTGTTTCAACCGTGGAATATCAGAACAGGCGGGGGAGGAAGTCGATGAGGTAGTTGCGCCAGTTGTCCCAGGTATGACCGCCGTCAGATTCGTGATAGACGTAGGGGTAACGGTGGTCGGCAAGCTTCAGGCGCAGGTCGTCGTTCAGCTTCTTGGTGAAGTCGCCGGTGCCTACGGCTATGTAATACAGTTTCGGGGCCGGATTGAACTGCTTCTGCAGCTTGGCGTCGAAGTTTTTGTAGATGTCGGCATCCTGGCCGGCGGCCGCCTCCATGGTCTTGCCTATCTTCTTTTTGCGCAATGCCGGGAATGTGTCGGAAAGGGTGTTCCAGAGGCCTCCGATCTTGTCGACCGTGGGAGACGATTTGTCGGTGATGGCATTGGTGGTCTGCGCCGAGAACAACCCGACATAGTCGAACGATTCCGGATTGTTGAGCGAGATGTACAGCGTATGCAGACCTCCGAGCGACAGGCCCGCGATGGCGCGGTCAGTTTTGCCGGTGCGGGTGCGGTAATGCGAGTCGACATAATCCACCACATCGTGCATGAACACGCTTTCTATGGCACCGAACATCGAGGACATATTGTTGGCGAACGGCTTTTGGTCGGGCCGGTCGGGATCGGCGCCGGGAGCAGCTGCAAGTTCGGCGTTGCCGTTGGGCATAACCACAATCATGGGCTTGCACTTGCCCTGTGCCATCATGTTGTCGAGAATCTGCGCCGCGCGTCCGCAGCCCAGCCATGCGTCCTCGTCGCCGCCCGAGCCGTGCAGCAGATATAACACAGGGTATCGTTTGTCGGGATTCTTGTCATACTCGGCCGGCAGATACACCGACATGCGGCGTTTCTTGAATCCTTCGAGCGTGCTGGGATACCACACCTTGCTCACCTTGCCGTGCGGAACGTCGGTGTCAAGGAAATAGTCGGCGTTGCCCCCGGGAATGATGAAATAGCTCAGCGTGTCGGCTATGTCGCGAACGGTGTTCGGATTCAGAGGGTCTACATATTTTTTCTCCTCAATCTCGAACTGATAGGTGTACATGTTCGGTGCGAGCTTGGGCGAACGGAATGTCCACACACCTTTCTTCTCGTCCATCTCGCCCTTGCTGAAATCGCCGCCAAACGGGAGCCCTATCTTTTTAATCAGACTTTTGTTCCTGATGATGTTGCCCACTACATACACGTCGTCAGGCTGATCAAGTTCCTCAGCCTCTTTATTGTCATCATCGTCATCGGACTCGTTGACTGCCCTCAGCATTTCGGGCGTTAGACGCAACGTGAAGGTGACGGTGCTGTCGGAATTCAGCTTTACAGACTTAGGCAGGTCGGCGGCGAGCGTAGGCGACAGCATTGCCATCGCTATACAGACGCACGTATGAATCCGGAAGATTTTCATAATCGTGATGGTTGGTTATGACAGTGATATTTGGAGTGAAATCGATGGCACACGTCTCTATCAGAGCGTGAGAATCTTCGTTGTCTGTTACTACCGTTACGGGCACGTCGGGATGAAGCAGAGCCAAAGTCAGAGCCAGCTCGCCCTGTGCCGTTCCGTTAATGACAAGTAACTCATCGGCGTTGACATCCTTTAATTCGTCAAGGTGTGGAATAATGCCTTTCAGAGCTTTCTTAGCGTTTGATTCAATGTCGCGCCCTTTATACAGATACCGGCCCGATACGGCATATTCGATCATGTCTGTTGACATGGGTTTGTCTGCCAGAGCCTGTTGCAGCGCCTTGTAACGGCGTGGCCGGAACACCTGCATACACAGCGATGCGAGCGTGACGGGATGGCGGCGTACATGGCCGTGGCTCCGCGTGATCCAGTTGAAGAACAGCGGCGGCACGATGTAGGCCATAAGCACCACGGCTATCATGCCCACCACCGTAACCTGACCCAACGAGCGCATGGCCGGATGCTGCGCGAATATCAGCGACCCGATGCCTATGAACATGATCAGCGCCGACACCACGATGCTGTTCTTGTACGATGCCAGCACCTTGCGACGGTACGCATATTCGTAAGCTAAGCCCTCGGTGATGAAGATGGTGTAGTCGTCGCCCTGACCGAAGATGAATGAGGCCAAGATTACGTTCACGATGTTGAACCGTATGTCGCAGATGGCCATTATGCCGAGAATCCAGAGCCATGACAGCGCCATCGGCAGGAAGGCGATGGCCGCAAGTTCTATGCGGCCGAACGACAGCCACAGGAACGCGAACACGATGAATCCGCAGGCATAACAGATGTAATTGAAATCATCGGACAGCGTATTGGCTATCGACGAATTCATGGAAGCGACATCGAAGCAGAGACCGTCGAACCGTTCTTTAATCCTGTCCTTGACCGCGCTGATGTCATTCTTCGGCACGTCCACAATCTGCACGATGGCCTTGCGGCCGGCGGCATCGTCGCGGCTGATATTTCCGGCGAACAGCATCGGGAATGTCTCGTTCAGCTCCTCAAACGATTTTGGCGTATATTGCTGCGAGATTGCCTCGTGGAACGGAGCGAAGGCTTCCTCACTGAATCCGAGACGTGCTGCCTCGGCCGGGAGCGAGTCGCGGAACAGTGCGCTATGCTCGGTCACGAATCTGTTCCAGCGTGCTAAGCGCGCCTGTTGCGTGGAGTCGGAGGGAAGGAAATTTGCGATGTCCGAACGTTTCGATACCTTGCCGTCGGCGGCGAGGCCGTCAAGCACCCGCGCCGCCTGTTCGTTGCCGTGCATCGCCTCGTCCCACGACTTGCCCTCGCTCACCACATACAGCGGCTCGGTGGTCTTGTCGCCGGGCATCAGCGACGAGAAATATTCCATGTCGGCGCGGTTCTGAGGCGTCATGTAGTTGATGTTGCGCATATCGGTGTCGAAGCCTGTGTCAAGGCTGAACCACGCGAACACTAATGTAAGGCATGTCAGCGCTATCACCAACGGTTTGCTGCGCTCGGGCTTGATGTCGGCCAGTCGCGACAATATGGAGCGTTTCTCCTCGCGTATCACCCGGGGAGAATTCTTGCGCACCAGTTGGGGCAGGAACAGCAGCACGAACAGAATGGTGCCAATCAATAGCAAGGAGCTGAACAGCCCCAAGTCGTGGAGCGCCGTGGCGTTGAGCGGCACTAAGCATAGGAACGCGCCCACGGTGGTGACATTGCCCACTACCAACGGCGACACAATCTCGCGCAGGGCGAGACGCCGGTTCGGATTTTCCGCCAGATGGTCTATCAGGTGCAGCGGATAGTTGATGGCTATGCCGAGTATTACGGACGATATGCCTATCACGATGATGGACACCGAATCGTAGAATATGGCGATGCCCCCCATTGCGAAAAGCCATCCCCAGCCCACCGATACCACGATGAGCAGGATATTAAGCATGTTGCGGAACACATATATCAGCAACGCCAATATCAGTACGCCCGCGATGGTGCCTGCCAATATGGAATCCTTCTTGATACGGTCGGCGTTGCCGACGGCTATGACTGGACCGCCTGTGAAATGAACGTCAAATGCCGGATCCTGCTGTTCCACCTTTTGCTTGACGGTGTTGAGCAGGTCTACGATGCGGCCGTTGTTGTCCGATTCCGAGGCTCCGAATCTGGAATCCATCATCACGATGGCCCGTTTGCCGTCGGGCGAGAGGATGTAGCCGTCGAAGTTGTCGAACTCTATGTCCGAGCCGCCGGAGTGTATGCGTGCGGCTACGGGGGAGAACAGGCCGAGCGGGTCGCGCGACATGGTCTCGACCGAGAAACCGGCTGCGGGCGACTGCAGCTGTTCCTTGTCGTTCATCAGCTGCGCGGCCGTATAGCCGGGTATCGCCAACAGCGAGTCGGCGCGGGCATAGTCGCGCTCGGTCATGAAGTAGGGGATGTCGTCGTACACGGCCGACGCCACGCCCATAATCTGTTCAAGGTCGATCGAGCTGATCAAGTCCGGCAGCAGTCCGGCGGTATCCGTCTCGGCTAAAGTCTGCGTGAGCAGGTCGACGCCTTCGGCAAGGCGCTCAGGCGAGTTCTGCGCCGAATCGCGCATCATAACGAAGGCATATATGCGGTTGGCGCCCGATATGTCCTGGTATACAGCCATGGCCTGCCGGTTATCGTGGTCAAGGGGCAGGAAATCGGATATGTCCTCCTTGTAATGCAGCGTCATCACCAATGCCGCAAGCACCGCGGTAAGCGCCGCAAAGATGCTCCAGCACAGCCACCGCCTGCGGCGGAACAGATTGTATATGTTCAGAATCAACTTGCTCATACGGCGTGAATGGATTCTTGATCAGCTAAAATTACAGATTATTTCAACTAAAACTCCTGATTATTTATGGTTTCTGAGGTCGATGAATTTCAACGGCTTGCGCGATGTGCTGGGGAACAGGATCTTGTTGACGTCGTCGGGATCCAGTATCTCTATGATCGGCGCCACGCGGATACGCGAGCGGAAACGGTCCTTGAGTTCCTTTATCACATCGAACGCAGGGCGCGAATTGAGACCTACTTTCACCACCACCTCGTCAGTGCCGGCGAAGCTGTCGCGCACCAGCACCACATAGTTGGCCACGTATGGTGTATTATCCAGCACATCGTAGATGGCCGGGGGATAGACGGTGGTGCCTTTCAGCTTTATCATGTTGTTCTTGCGGCCTACAATGGGTGTGAGGCGGAAGGAATTGCGGCCGCACTTGCACTGTCCCGTAATCTTGCGCGATATGTCGCCGGTGCGGAACCGCAGCAGGGGCATTCCCTCCACGCCGAGCGTTGTAACGACCACCTCGCCCGGCTCACCGTCTGGCACAGGTTTGTCGTCGTCGCCGATTATCTCCACTATAATCAGTTCCGGATGCACGTGGCCGCCGCAGCCGTAGGGACATTCTGAGAACGTCGCGCCCATTTCGGTTGACGAATATGTGGCGAACAGTTCCACGTCCCATTTCTCCTTGATTCGTTTTCCGAGGAGATTTAACGAAAAGTCCTGTTCGCGCAGGCCCTCGCCGATGCCGATGATGCGGCGTATGCTCGACGCGCGGTAGTCTATGCCGTTCTTCTCGGCATAATCAATCAGGCGGAGGATGAACGATGGCACGCACATGATGGTGTCGGGCTGTATGCGGTGTATGGTGTCCCACTGCAGTTCGGGGATGCCGTTGCCCACGCGGATTACTGACGCGCCCAACTCGCGGATGCCCAAGAAGTAAGCTAAGCCGGCCATGAAGCGCTTGTCGAGCGTGGTCATAAGCTGGATGATGTCGCCGGGACGCACGCCCGCGCAGCTGAACGATTTCTTTTCGTTGTAGGCCAACCGCTGCAGGTCAAGTTCAGTGCAACCGAATGTCACCGGGTCGCCGAGGGTGCCGGAGGTCGTGATGTAGTCAATCACTTTCTCCTTAGGTACGCACAGGAAATCATTGTTGTACAGCTGCAGGTCCTTTTTGGCCGTGAACGGTACGCTCTGCAGGTCGTCGACCGTGCGGATGGATGCCGGGTCTATGCCGTTGTCGCGAAACATGCGGCGGTAATAAGGCGAGTTGGCGGCCAGATAGGCCACGGCCTCGCGCAGACGCGCGTCCTGAAAGTCGCGTATCTCCTCGGGCGAGGCAAACTCTATGTCGTTCTGTATGTCGTTTGATGTCATTGTCGTTCTAATTCAAGATTCAACTTTCCAACCCTCCTTTATCTCATGAACGGAAGGTTGCGGAGCCACGCAATGAAGCGGCCACGCCATTTGATGGCCTCTGCCGTTGTCTTGTCCGGATTGGCGCCGAATCCGTGGCCGCCGGTCTTGTACTGTATGTAGACGTGCGGAACATGGTTGGCCGTAAGGGCCGAATCCATCAGTTCGGAATTGTGGTATTTCACTATCGGGTCGTCCACGCAGTTCATCAGGAACGTTGGTGGCATATCGGGTCGTGCGCGGTGCTCCATCGAAAGGGAATCCTTCATTTCGGGGCTTATGGCCTTACCTTCACCCAATAAGCCGCGGCGCGAACGTTTGTGTACCGATTCGTCGACTAACGAGACCACCGGATAGATAGGTGCGATAAAGTCGGGTTTCAATGATACGGACGGTTTGACGCCTACCTGCGACAGCACGTCGGTGTCGAACATTGTGCCGGCCATCAGCGTGAGGTGTCCGCCCGCCGAGAATCCCATGACGCCCACCTTGTCCGGATCGATGCCATATTTGTCGGCATTCTCGCGCACTAATTGGATGCTGCGCTGCACGTCCTGCAGCATATCGGGGAAGCGGTTGCCGCGCTTCACCAGACGGTCGTGGAAAATGAATCCGGGCACGGTGCCCACGCGGTATTCCAGCACGAAGGCCGCGATGCCCTGTGTGTTGAGCCACCGTGCCACGCCGTCGCCCTCCGTTTCCTTGTCCAGCCAGAAGTAGCTGCCCCCCGGACAGACTATCACAGCCGGCACCCCGTGCCCGCTGACCGCGCTGTCAGTATCCGGCGCGGAGCCGTTTCCGTGGGGAGCTTCGCTCACCGGGTACAGCGTCAGCTTCACCTTCGACCTGCACCCGGTGCCTTCCCATATATTGAAGGCCTGGCCATGCAGCGACATGGCCGCGCACAGCGTGGTAAAAAACAATATATATCTAATTCCTTTCATGTTCCAGAATCTGGTTGATTATATAATCCTCTCCTAAAATGGCGTCCACGGTCTTGATGGCCGTCAGCGGAACGCCGCAGATGCCGTGCAGCATCACGTTCTGGCCGGTGAGGTACAGGTTCGAGAGCTTGGTGCGCACCGGTATCTGCGAATAGAGTATGTCCTCCGAATCGTGAGTATAGCCGAACATCGAGCCCTCCTTTACATTGTAATAGTCGCGGATGGTGAGGGGTGAGGAGGCGTAGACCTTGTGGATGCACTTGCGGAGATCCGGATAGATGGTTTCAAGCGCATCGATCAGTTTTGCGCCGCAGTCCTGTTTCCAGTCCAGATAATCCTGGCCGCGCCTGCCTGTGGTGGTGTCTTCCCACTGCCGCACCTCGTCGAATTCCATAGGACAGTGTATCAGCAATCGCGAGGCGAACGGACCCTGTTCCGGCTCCGGCGGCGTCATATAGAGGAATCCGTGCGGCCAGCGGCTCTTGTTCTCCTCGTGCGTGGCCTGGTTCCACATCATGCCGTAGTCGCGCAGGTAATATCCGGTGTAGGGTATGTAAGGAAACTGGTCGGGCTTCAGGTCGATATAGAGCGAGAAAGCCGAGAATGAATTGGGGATGCTGTTGAGGCGGTTGGTGAATGCCGTGGTGAATGTCTTGGGAGGCAGCACTTTCAGCAGCGACACCGGATGGATGGACGATATCACCAACTCCGGCGTGAAGGTGCGTCCGGACTTCGTGGTTATGGCCGTGATGCCTTTGTTTTCAACCGTGATGCCTTGCACCGGGTCGCCGGCCACTATCTCTCCGCCCCGCTCGGTGATACATCCGGCCAGCGCGTCGGCGAGCTGCTGGCTGCCTCCCACGAACCTCGACGCGCCGGAAATGAACAGCACGTTGATCAGGGCATGGACGTATGCCGGCGAATGGCCGGGAGTGCCGCTGTATATGGGGTTCAGGTATGCTAACAGTTCGCGTAGCACCTCGTTGCGCACGTGTTTTGCTATAAGACGGTCGGCAGGCATGCTGAACCGCCCGTATTCCCCGGTCATGTCGGCAATGCCGGGGCGGAGATTGAACAGCGGTATGCGTTCCGTAATGTCGAACAGTTCGTCGACGTATGCCTTGATTCCCTCGGCTTCATCGGGAAACTGAGTGGCAAGGACCTTGACGAAATTCTCCCGCCCTGAGCCTATTACGTACGACTTGCCGTCCTTGCCGTAATAGATGCGGTCGGTGCAGTAGGGGTTGAGGTGTTCTATCTTCAGCAGGTCGAGAATGCCGAGATAACTGCATATCCTGGCCAGGTTGCCACCGGGCTGGAATCCGCCCATGATGTGCATTCCTGTCTCAAACAGTTTGTCGCCGCGCCGGAAGCATTGCAGCCCTCCTCCGATGGTGGCGTTTTTCTCTATCACAGTCACCTTGTATCCGTTGCGCGCCAATAGCGCTCCGGTGAAAAGTCCGCCGAGTCCGGCTCCGATTATCAGGCAAGTCTTGTCCATAGCGTCTACAAGGGTTGTAACAGACCCTCGTCGGTAAGTAAGAAAGAGATGTCGGCCTCCGACTGCGCGTCCTCGGGCCACACCGTGTGAATGAAATGTAAGTTATCGGGGATGTGCGGCGTATTGACCGCCACATCGTATTGTTCCAGCGATTCTATGTATGCCGTGACCTGCACGTCGGGATGCACCAGGGCGAACAGCAGCGGCACCACGCCGACACCGGCATTGTGTATGGCCACCGAGCGGCAGGATGCGGGCAGATGGTCTATGGCCATGGAATAATTGTCGGCCTGACGCAGCGCGCGCTTGCATTCCGACACTGTCTTCCATCCGCGCCATGCGTATTTGTAAAGGACGAGAGGGATGAAGTATTCCGTATTTTCCTTGCGCCGGGCTGTCTTGTCGTAAGCCTCGCGGATAATGGCCCGTGCGCGGGAAGCCTGCTTCAGCATTGTCAGTGGCGACTCCGGCTCGTATGGAATGCGGTCGAGCACCTCGATCGAGATTTCGCCCTTGCGCAGCATGAAGTCCAGCTTTGGCAGCACATGTCCGGCGCCGTGAAGCACCAACGGCAGTACGTCTAATTCCAGCTCGCGCGCCAGATGGAACGCCCCCTGATGGAACCGCGATATGGAGCAGTCCACCGAACGGGTGCCCTCAGGGAACACCATGATGGAATAACCACGGTCGCGCAGGTCGCGCAGTTTGGGCAACAGGTTGTCGATGCCGGCCGAAACGGGATAGTATTCGGCATAGCGTATCATGTTGCCGAACACCGAATTGTTCCACACCCAGTCGTTGGTCAGGAATACAATCTTGGGATAGAGGGCCATGATCACCGGGAGGTCCAGGTGCGACTGGTGGTTGCAGACTATCAGCGCCGGTTTTCTGAAATCTTCCTTGTCGTTGATGTACTTCACGGGCGACGCCGCGGGCAGATGGTTGCCTATGTACCGTGACACTTGCTGCAGCTTGCGGTGGTAGCGTGTGCGTTTCTTCTCGTTCGATTTGCCGAATTTGAACAATGCGATACCTAAGGGCGTGAGTACACCCAGACAGCTGACCAGATAGAACGACAATGCGTAGAGCGAACGGAACAGGCGGCGTAAGGTCATGGACGCTTCCTTGGGCTGCCCGTTTTTGCGCGTGAAGAATTTCCATTCACGGTTGAAGGCCCGTTTCTGTCGGAAATAATACCATGTGCGTACCGGGATGCCGTAGACGATGGCCGCGACGCAGAGTATGGTGTTCAGTATGCTGATGCGCGTGAAGTCGAGTGCCGGCTTGAAATGCGACACCCGCTCCGCTTGCGGCGGATAATAGACATCGATTGGCACCGATACGATCTTAACGCCGTTCCATGCCGCGAACACCAACAGCTCCAGTTCGGCCTCATAGCGGTAGGTGAGCATCCGGAGTCCGTGCAGATGCTTCAGCGGATACACGCGGTAGCCGGTCTGGGTGTCGGTCAGATTCCTGCCCGTCTGGACGCGAAACCAGAAGTTGGAGAATTTGTTGGCGAATGAACTCTTGCCGTTTATGTCCACTTTGGTCAGGTCGCGGGCCCCGACCACGAGCGCGCCGGGATGCTCTATTACGGCCTGTACCATCTTCGGGATGTCGGAGGCGCGGTGCTGGCCGTCGGAGTCGATTGTAAGCGCGTAATCGAATCCGCGACTGCGCGCGTGTGTCAGACCCGTTTTCAGCGCGTATCCCTTGCCTCGGTTGCGGGGATAGGACACTATGTCGGCGCGGTCCTCGAATTCGCGCAGCACTTCGGCGGTGTTGTCGGTGCTGCCGTCGTTCACCACTATAACATCCGGAGCATATTCCAGCACATCGGTCAGTACGCGGGCCAGCGTTCCGGCATTGTTGTATGTCGGGATAATCACGCAGACGCCGTGGCTGCGCATGGCCTTGCTGACTGATGCCTTGATCATTGCTACTGAAGTATTAGCGAGAGTTTTGCCATCACCGCGTTGTCGGTGATGGAGCGGGCCGCGGCCTGCAGCTTGACTGTGCCCGGCTCGGTGCCGTCCGTGATTTTGCCGAATTCATAGCGCACCTCGGGTGTGGCCTGCGGTTCCATCACGATCAGGAATTTGGCGTTTACCACTTCGCGGACGGAGTATTCCCTGCCCCGCAGCGTGCCGAACAGCTCCACGGCCATCTGCACGATGCAGACGCCCGGAGTTATAGGCTTTTCGGGGAAATGGGCCTTATATATGATGCTGTCGGGGAGCAGACGGATGTCGGCTGTCGTGGCCTCCGGGTCCGTGCGCCCGATGCGGTACATGTTATTGTTGAGAGTCATTGGCAAGGGGTGTGAATGAGTAGGAGATGTCGTGTGCAAGGTTGCGCACGGTCAGTGTGGAGCCGTTCTGCATGACGTCGTGCTTCTTCGGCATCCGGTCAGAGAGGCCGTAGAGCCGGTCGAGGCAGACGCGCAGGTCGGCGCGCAGCACGCGCCTGATGTACCATTTGTCTAAGAACGACACCAGATGGTTCAGCTTGACTTTGCCCCGGCGTATGTCGTAGGTGAAGTCAAGGGCCGAGACACCGAACTCGTTGATGATGCTGCCGTATATGGCATTGTTGTTCAGACGCGTGAGGGCCACGCCGGTCAGCCCGGCCTTCTGCATGGACATCTCGAAGCCATAGCGGAATACGGTGTCCTGAGGCAGTGCGCCCGGGTTCTGACTGTATGCCGAGAGTCCGCCGGTAAGGAGCAGACTAAGATATACTAAAAAACGCGTCATTTACGGGCGAGGGTGTCTTGATGTTCTGAAGCTTTATCTCGGTGCGGTCGCCGTTCTTCTCATACAGTTCTATCTGCTGGACCTGGCAGTCCGTGCGCCGGAACTTCAATATGATTTTGGAGAACATCTGCTTGATATTCTTGCGTTTTGGCACGAGGGTTACGTCCCATGTCGGTGCCGTCTCGTTGATGGTGATGGTGAAGTCGCCGGTGTCCGACAGGGCGCGACCCGTGACGGTGCTCATCATGATGCGGGCTATCTCTTTGAACAGCTTGTTGTTCCGCGTGTCTATCACGTCGTTGCGCTTGTTGTTGGCCACCGATACCTTCGCGCCGTTGAGGATGAAGGTGTACTTGTAAGGCGACACATATTCCCAGCGCAGTTTGTCGGGCTTGCGGTAATACATCTTGCCTTTCGACACCATTTTCTCGCGGAGCATTGCCAGATGCTTGGTCTGCGTGAAGTCGCAGGTCATTGAGGGCATTTTGGCCGCGGCCGCATTGATCTTGGCCGCGGTTTCCTTATATCGTGCGCCGGTCAGTGTCGCCGAAAATACGGGCAGCGACATCACGACAAGCATTGTGAGCAAAAGCAGTTTCTTCATCATCTTCTAATTCATTTATAGGCCACGAGGGCGCATCCGGCCATTATAAGGAACACGCCGATCCATCGTGTCATCGGCACCGTCTCATGAAACACCAGTATGGCCATGAAGGCGGCAATCACGTAGCTGATGCTCGCCAGCGGATAGGCCATGCTGAGAGGGTAGTGCTTCAGAATGTACATCCAGAGGATGGACGCGCCGGCGAACAGGGCGCCGCAGGCGGCGAATGCCCAGTTCGTAAGGAGGCTCAGCCAGAACTCGGACGTCCAGGAGAAGGCCGGCATTCGAGCCAGCGCGATCTTCAGGGCGACCTGGCCCATGGCCAGCATCAGGCTTTGAAGCACGGAGAGTCCTATCAGCAGCCACATGGCGAGGCGAGTGTTAGTTTAATCAACGACACCGATTCTCCGGCCCGTGTCACGACCAGGGCCGACTTCGCCTCGCCGGGGAGGGGCGAAAGGCGCCGGCAGGCGGTATATACACCCTCCGCATCGGCAGAGGCGCAGAGGAGGGACTCAGCCTCGGCTTCCGCCTCAGCGCCGACAGAGAGGGGGGAAAGGGATTCAGCCTCGGCTTCCGCCTCGGCGCCGACAGAGAGAGGGGCGCCTTCGGCGGAAAGGGAGCGGATGGCTTCTTCCAGCCGGCGGGGAGAGGGGCGGTGTAATATAATGACCTTCTCGACCTCGATTGGTTTATCGCCGAGGGGCTCGGAGGCCAGCATAAAGGCTGCGGAGACCTCGCGGAAATCGGCGGGGGATATCTCCGGATGCGCGGCGTGGCGAATCTTTCTGATGGCGTCGGTCAGCTCGTCGTGGCAGCCTACCAAGGCGTTGTTTATCTCGCCGGCGCGGATCTGCAGCCAGGCGTCGAGCAGAGCGCTGGTGAACGAGACGCCTCCCTGCGAATAGGTCATGTTATAGCCGTGGCATTTCAACAGGATGCCCGTCATGGAGGCGATGGTGTTGTGGGTAGACTGCATGAACAGCGTGGGCTTCAGCAGTTGTTCGCCGTTGCGGCAGATGTCGGTCAGGAATTTTTCGGAATTTTCCATGCAACCCATCGATGTGCCGGTTATGATTGCATAGGGACATTCGATGCCGCTCTGACGCAACGCCTCGAACGACGTGTACACGGCGCGCTTCAGGATGCGGCACATGCGGCGCGCCTCGCCGGGCGTCACATATTTTTTGACATCGGCTTCCTCGTCGTGCAGACAGCTGCCGGATATGATGTAACATTTGTTCATGCCGTTCATTCTGTTTTAGAGATTATCAACGCGCTGTCGTTGCCGCCGAATCCGAACGAATTGTTCATGACGTGCGTCAGCTTTGTATCGAACATTGTCGTCGTGACCGGCGCATGGTCTGGGTCGGTGGGGTTGACGCATCTCAGTGATGCCGGCACGAACGAGTGGCGCAGCGCCAGTATGGAGATTACGGCCTCGATGGCTCCCGATGCACTTGTGGTGTGGGCCGTGAAGCCCTTGGTCGACGAATAGTAAGGCACTTTGTCGGGCCATATACGCTTTATGGCCGCCAGCTCCGAGTCATCGTTGTTTGGAGTGCCGGTGCCGTGGGTGTTGATATATGAGATGTCGTCGGGCGTGAGACCTGCCGATTTCAAAGCCTTTGACATTGCTAAGAATGGCCCTTCGCCGTTCTCGGACGTGGCGGTCTGATGGAAGGCGTCGCAGGCGTTACCGTAACCGGACAGTATAGCCAGAGGTTTTGCTCCGCGTCGGCGTGCCGATTCCTCGCTTTCCAGCACAAGGTATGCCGCTCCTTCGCCGAGGTTGATGCCGCAATGGGTGCTGTCGAACGGCGTGCAGGGCTGTGACGACAGTATCATCAGCGTGTTGAAGCCGTTGAAATGGAACCTGGACAATGCTTCGGTGCCACCGGCCACCACGCGGTCGGCAAGGCCGGCCTTGATCATGTTGGCGCCCAATATCATGGCATTGGCAGCCGACGAACAGGCCGTGGACGTTGTCGTGACCATCCGGAACGGCCCGCACATCGACGCCATCAGGTCGGTGGCGCTGCCGCAGTCGTTGTATTGCATGTGCTGAGCGGCTTCGCCCTCAAAGTTATCTTGCAACGCCTCGGCGAAATGCTTCTCGGTATAATCCATGCCGCCCACGGTGGTGCCGTTGATCAGCACGTCGTCGCGCAGGTCGTCGGGCGACAGACCGGCGTCGGCTATGGCCTCGCGGGCCGCAATGGCTCCGATCATGACGGTGCGCATCCGGCTCACAGGCGCTTCGGCCCGGAGCATGGCGGCTAACTCGGCGTCGGATGCCGGTACCTCGCCGGCGGGCAGGTCACGATGAACGGTATCGAGATACTTCACCGGCCCGATGCCCGAACGCGATTCGCGCAAGGCCGTCAGTGTGGCGTCTACGCCTATGCCAAGCGCCGACACTATCCCCATACCCGTCACATATATCTTCATGCCGTGTGCAGATCCTTATTTCTTGCGGTTCTTGCTTACGTAGTCGGCGATGCTGGCAACGGAGCTGAATATCTTCTTGCCCTCGGCCGGATTGCCTAACTTGATGCCGTATTCGCGTTCCATCAGCACTATCAGCTCCAGGGCGTCGATGGAGTCAAGGCCAAGGCCCTCGCCGAACAGGGGTGCGTCGGCGTCGATGTCAGCCGGGGTCATGTCCTCGAGGTTCAGGGCCTCGATAATCTGTTCTTTCAGTTGGTTTATCAGTTCTTCCATAGTTGAAGTATTTAGTCTTTTATGTATAAATTCAATATTGCCTGATAATTGTCGTCGTTTTCGTAATCCACCCAACCCGATACTATCAGCGGCGTGTCCGATTCGTCGAATGCAGCCTGTACGGTCCGCGTTTCCGTCTCGCTGTCGTATTCCGGCAGGACGTACATCGAGCTTTCGCCCTGCATCTTGTGGCGGATTGCTATTTCGCCGGTCACGATATTGGCCAAGGTATAGACGAACAGGGCCGGGGAGGGGTAGTAGTTCTCCGGGTCGCGGATGGTGTTCTCGTAATTGCGGTCGGTGGCCAGCGAGCCGGCGCGGCCGAAAAGTATCACTGACCCTTCAGCCTTCTGTTCCGGGGTCAGGCCTTCCAGCAAAAGCTCGGCAGCCACGAATCCGGTCTTGCACAGACCGTCCATCTTGAAGAATTTTGGATATCCGTTGCAGACTTTACGATATATTTCCGACAGGGAGAGTCCGCACAGCGAATCAATCCTGTTGCCGTCTGTCTTTAAGCATCCGGGTTGTATCTCGACTTGTTTCAGCAGTCTCATTCGGCACCTCCTTTCCTGTAGCATATACCGGCGTTGGAGCCTCCGAAGCCGGACAGCAGTTTGATGAAAGCCTTCTTGTCCGTGGCGCGTGGCGCATCCGTCACATTCAGTTTGCGTGACGTTCCCTGTGTGGCGAATCCGCGTGTGGGCAGGATGGTGCCATGGTCCACGGCCTGCATCGACATGATGGTCTCGATCACGCCGGCGGCGCCGAGGGTGTGGCCGAAGTATCCTTTCAGTCCGTTGACCGGAATCTGCGCGAGTCCGGCACGGTCCACGGCAATGGATTCCATCTCGTCGTTATAGTTTGTGGCGGTGCCGTGCAGGTTGACGAACGCCAGCTCCGTAGCATCCACGTGCTTCAGCAGGTCGCGAAGCACTCGGTATGAGCCTTCGCCCGTGCGCGACGGCCCGGAGATATGGTTGGCGTCGTTATGGTTTGACGATGCAACATATACCCAGTCTGACTCGCCGATATGGTCGGTGGCTTCAAGTATGATGGCGCCGAACGCCTCGCCGAGATTCAGTCCGGTGCGGTCGGCGTCGAATGGCTTGCAGACTTCGGGACTGAGCGCCTTGAATGACTGGAAGCCGGAGACAATGAACCGCGACAGCAGGTCTCCGCCTACCACCACGGCACGTCGATACTGACCTGAACGTATCATGCGCGCCGCCATCAGCTGAGCGCATACGCCCGACACGCAGGCGTTTGATACGGTGACGGGTGTGTTCCGGTTGCCGAAATGTCCGGCAATCCTGCGGGCCGACCAGTCAAGGTACGCGCGCGGGTCATCGGGATTGGCTTCCAACAGGTCAACGTTCCCCTTGGTGGAGGAAAGAATGAATATCGTGTCGGAATCCGACAGATCGGCATTGCCGGCGGCCTCCTTTATACAGTAAATGCACAGAGCCTCGAACAGAGTCAGTCCGTCGCGGCCCGGCATATCTTTAAGTTTTCTGTTCCAATAGTCGCGCGGCAGCAATGAGCCGACGAATGTCTCGGGCAGTCCGAACGCGCCGGGACGCGTCTTCAGCTCGCTGCGCCCCTGACACAATGCCTCATAATTGCATTCGGACCCTTCGCCAAGCGGAGTGACCATGTATGTGCCTCTTGCGACTATGTTCATAGCACTTCCCATTTCTTTTGCCAATTACGGTAGAATTCCGGCGACTCCCACACCAGCTCGTAGTTGCGGTCCATGAACACCTGCACCGAACGCCCTGTGGCGCAGACCGTCCCGGTGTCGCGGTCGCGTATCTCGTAGTCGAACACTATCTTGGCCGACTCGGTGGGGCGGTAGGTGATGATGATTTCAGGATGCGACTCATAGCGCAGCGGCGACTTGAACTTGAAGTCCATCTCCACTAACGGAGCGTAATAACCGTTGCCGAAAATGGTCATGTATTCCAGACCGTACTTCGCGCCGAACGCTTCGCGCGCATCCTCGAAATAGAGCATGTACGATCCATGCCACACTATGTTCATCGAATCCACTTCGCTGAAGCGGATCTCGAACGGATGGTTGGCGGTCAGTGTCTTCATGCTTTCCGGGTATTGGCGGCCTGTGACTCGATATCGCTCAGTGCTATCTTCATGGTGGCTTCCGCTATTGTCTCGTCGCCGCATACGGTCCGGCCTTCCACCATCAGCATCCCCATGATTTCCTCCACGGTGTTAATCGAGGTGCGTATGGTCTCGCCCACTGCGGGGAGTCGGTGTATCCTGAAGCCACGCACCGCGCCGATGAAGCCGAGCTGTATGCCCTGTTTCAGCACATACTTGTTGTAATATCCGATGCGCGCGGCGCAGGTCTGCGCCATGTTCTCAATCAGCCCGGGCGCGGTGAAACGGCCCTGCTCGGTGAAGATGTTTTGGTCCGAAACTACCGTTTCGGTCACGGTAAGAGAGGGGTCGTAGTGCAGCAGTCGGCCTACCATTACGAATGGCGGCTGCTGCGGCAGAAGCTCGTGAATGTCGATGCTTGCGAAATCAGTCATCGGTCCGGAGGTTTCAGTCATCGGTCCAGAGATTGAAGTAATTGTACCATTGTTCGGGGTATTGGCGCACGGTCTGTTCCAGCAATCCGGCATATTCGCGCACCAGGGCCTCGGCTCGTTTGCGGGTAGGCATTTCTATCGGTGCCGTCAATTCGCGCACGGTGATGCGGTATTTCTTCCTGCCGGCTTTCATCACGGCCACGAACAGCATGGGCGTCTGTTTGGCGGCCGCCAACAGGAAGGGCCCCTGCGGAATCCGGGCGTCGGCACCGAACAGGGACACTTTGTATGCCTTGGCCGAGCCGAACACGCGGTCGGCCGGCATGGAGACTATCTCGCCGTTGTCTATGGCTTCGTTCAGGGTGAAGATATGGCTCATGTCCCGGCGCATAGGCACCATGCGGATGTTGCCTCGCCCGAACAGCTTCGAACGGTTGGCCATCACCGTTTCCTTCTCGCCGGCGAACACCAGCGCGTTGATGCGTTTCAGCTCCGACACGAGCGAATATCCGGCCAGCTCGTAGTTGCCTATATGCGAGCTTAGCTGCACGAATGCGCCGGGCTGACGCTGCAGGCGGTCGAAATGCTCGAAGCCGTCGATTTCGATTTTGAACTTATGACCGGCATACATATAGAACCGGTCGATCACCACCTCGGAGAAGGCACAGAAATTGCGCCACACCATGCGGGCCGATTTGCGGCGGTTCAGCCCCAGGCGCCGGCGTGCGAAGCTGTATGCCGAGCGCCGTCCGTTGCCGTTGATCAGCAGTGTGGGAGGCAGTACGAAGATGCGTGTAAAGACATAAAAGAACCGTACATCGATCACCCGCATTATGCGAACGAGCCATCGATGCATCCATCCGTTGCCGTATGTGGTTCCGGACCAGTCGTTATGTGTCAGTTCCGCCAACTATCCCTATCAGCCTACCTTAGTGGCGATGTATTTGTAGAAATCGTTCAGGGTCTTGACGTTGGCCATCTCCTCGGGCTTGATCTTGAAGCCGAAGTTTTTCTCCACTATCACAACAATGTCGACGAAGTCGAGCGAGTCGATGCCAAGGTCCTCCTTGAGGCTGGCCTCGGGCTTGATTGCGTCTTCGTCTATCTCCAGGTCGTCGATTAAGAATTTGTTTACTTTCAGTTCGATATCAGTCTGATTCATCTTGCTAAAAACGTTTGTCGGGAATCGGGTGGAGTCCCGTAGAAATTCAGTTATGAATGCGCGTCCGCCATGTGTGCGGATGCGTTATGCCAGCGAGCACACCAGGATGGAATGTCCCTGGCCGAGGTTGTCGTGTACGGTGTCGACCTTGAGGCCGGCTTCGCGCACGAGTCGGTACAGGTCCTCGGAATGGAACATCTTGCTGTTGCCGTTGGCGAGGGCCGTGAAGTATAGGCTGGTCAGCGTCAGGCAGAGGGCGGCGGGCTCGAAGCGCTGGCGGTCCCACAGAGTCTCCATTATGTACAGGCGCGAGTCCGCGTCCATCACCTTGGCGGCGCGACGCAGGATGCTGACCACCTGCTCCTCGCTGAAGCAGTCCAGGAACTGGCTCATCCACACGGCGTCGAACCGACGGCCCGCAGGCATCTCCTGTGATTCGTCCAGCAGGTTGACACCCATGCCGTCTATACGGTCGGCTCCGGGATGGCCGTCCACGTTGCGGCGCATCATGCCTATCTGCTGCGGCAGGTCGAGGATGGTGACCTGTACTTCCGGGTCGTGCGCCACGCATTGCAGGGCCCAGCGGCCGGTGTTGCCTCCCACATCCAGCAGCGTGCGCGGCCGGTCGGCGAACACTATGTTCAGGGCCTCCGGAAACGAGCTGTCGCTGTAGAAATGGTCGAAACCGAACCAGCTATTCTGTACCTCCTTAGGTAACGAAGAAAGACCCTCGTATATTGTGGGCCAGTCGCCTAAGGTCGGGAGGCCGGCGGGCTTGCCTTCCTTCAGGGCTTCGTCCAGGTGGAACCAGCCGCGATAGTTCACGTCGTGGTTGAAATCGATGTTTGCGCGCGTGGCGGCGTCATTTATCAGGAACCAACCGGTCTTGGAGAGGGTGAAACGGTCGGTGTCGGGGTTTACCAATACGATGCCGATGCACAGGGCAGCCTCAAGCAGACACTTTGAGGCATATTCCGAAATCTCGGCGCGGGCCGCCACCTCGGGGATGGTCAGTCCGTGGGCGCTGTCGCGGAGCATGTCGAGGATGCCCCACTTCAGCATGATGCGCGCGGCCTGGAACACTACGGGCCCGAATGCAATCATCTCCGCCTCGCGCTGCGCTTCGCGCGCGCTGAGACGTTCCTTGCAATACCGCTGCTTTAAACTGTCAGAAAGATGCATATTATTAATTTATTAGTTATGCCGGCACACTCACGTCTGCCGGCACATTGCCTTAATAGGTCTTAATATTTTTATTTACCCTTCTTGATTTTCTTAGCCAGGTTCTTGGCCAGGCCCTCGAAAGTCTCCTCGATGGCGATGTCGAAGGTAAAGCCCGAACTCTCGTGCTGATAGCTCAGCTTGGCTACTTCCTTACCGGCGTTGTCGGTGATGGTTACGGTGCCTTCAAGTTCGATGGCGTGGCCACCCTTGAACGACATCACGTTTACGTGATAGTCCAGATCCTCGACGTCTACCACCATTTTGTAGGCTGCGTTCTGGTCGGTATCGGTAAGGCGGAAGGCCTTGCTGTTCTCGTTGAACTCGCGCACGAATTCGCTGGTCCAGTCGTCCAGGTTGTTGTCGATGTTGGCGAAGCGGGCGTCCTTGCGTACAGGTTTCTTCTTGTCGTAAGTGGTGTTGGTCATGTCCAGCTTAACAAACGCTGCATCCGTCGAGTTCTTGAGCGATGCGATGCTGCCGCTGACTACTTCCAGCTTGTCTCCTGCCATTGCTGACAGGCCGCCCAGGACCAATGTC
Organism: uncultured Porphyromonadaceae bacterium; assembly: GCA_902468245.1. Lineage (GTDB taxonomy): Bacteria > Bacteroidota > Bacteroidia > Bacteroidales > Muribaculaceae > Lepagella. The sequence continues at coordinate 38,794 of CABQXY010000028.1, forward strand.
AGCATCACGAGCATTAATTTTTTCATGTCTGAAAAGTTTTATTGGTTAATAATAGTGTGCTTTATGTGGGTATAATGGAACACTCTATTGTTGTCTTCTGAGTGCAAAGTTAGCAAAATAATGCAAAACTGAAAAATTTTAACACTCCTTGCGCGCGTCAAAACGGCAAAAAATGTCCGATATTAGTATTATAAAGTGCGCTATTCTGTTCCAAGACGCCCAAAATAGGGGATAAAACGACAACAGCCATTATAGGACAGCAATCGTTATATGGGGGCCTATTGATCAGTATCCTATCCCGGAGATCTAACCCATTTAGGGTTTTGATCAAATTTTATTTGTCGCCGTAATGACCCTTGATTGAAACGACGTTGACGATTACCCTGTCATCTTCAATGGTGTAAATCATTCTGTCGCCTTTGCTGATTTCCCGGCTCCAGTAGCCTGAATAATTACCTTTTAGTTGTTCAACATGTCCTGTACCTGTTTTCGGATGCAACCGCAGTTCCTCAAATAGGTCAGTAATTTTCTTTAGGGTTTTCTTCTGCCCGGACTTGCGCCACACTTCCATGTGCGCTTTCGCTTCATCGGACAAGATTAGTTCGTATGTCATACGCCTAACAGTTCCCTTATTTCATCCATTGAATAAGCACGGCATCTTCCGGCTTTAATATCCTCTATACCGCGATTAATGGATGCCATATTTTCCGGGTCGTTAAACCATGGATCTCCCGAGGGGGATGGGTTTTCGCTTACTTCTATGGCTACGGAATTTGCCTTTGAAATAAGGAGGGTTTCTATGAAATTCTTTAAGCTCTTGCCCTGTGCTACTGCCATTATGGAGAGCTTTTGCAACGTATCGACCGGAAGGTCAATATTTTTGCGCTTGATATTGAGTGAAGTTGCCATATCTTTTGATTTTTATGGTTGCAAATATATAAAATATATATTATATACACAATAGCTGAAATAAAGTTTTGACTTATTTGCTGGTATTCTTATAATGAAACAAATCGAGGCCGCCGGGGGGTGCGGCGGCCTCGATTATGCTTGTGAGTGTGATGTTTAGAAATGGATTCCGACGAACACGTTCAGTGTGTTGTAAACCACAGAACTGCTGTCGTAGTAGTCGTAATCTTCATCGACGCCGGATGAGTACAGACCGTAACGCAGGCCTACGTCAAGACCGAATTTGTTGGTGAAGTTGAACGTGCAGCCGGCCATAGGTGCGAAATGAAAGCAACCTACTTCGTCAATGCCCTGATAGCCGCCACCGATGCGAAGGCCTACAAATGGAGAGATCTTCTTGGTGCGCAGGATGTTGTAGCGGGCTTCGGCAAACACTGTGAAGATGCCACCGATCTCGGCTGAACTATCGTTATAACTTCCGGGGTATTCCTTTTCGTAATATCCCAATAGATTGGCTTCGAAACCGGCGCCTAAGAACAGACCTTTGAACAACTCGATGCCGTGCGTGGTGGATATGGTGTAATTGTAGCCGAGTCCGTCCACTTCCGTCTCGTCTGTGGAGGGGAAAAACAGTCCTCCGCCTGTATCCACGTATCCCTTGTACTTGATATCGATGTCTACTGCCGATGCAGATACGGCGGTAACGAGTGCCAGAACGGCTGTCAGTAAGTATTTTTTCATACTCTTTTTTGTTTGTTAGATTAAGATTGATGTGCAAAGTTAACAAAAATATGCAACATTAAAAATAATTTAACAATCAAAGATGTCTTGTCTCCTCACGCTTAGTATCCTTACAGCAATGAAAAACAGGCAGCCAGTCTCAGATAGTCCAATAGCTATGTCAGAGCTTGCGTATCACGAGGGCGCTGTTGGTGCCGCCGAAGCCGAAGGAGTTGGACAGGATGATGTTCAGGTCTTTGTCGACGGTGACGGGAGTGATGTTCAGTCCCTCGCTGAATTCGTCGGGGTTCTCGAAGTTGATGTTCGGGGCCACGAACCCGTTGCGCATCATGATGACGCTGTACACTATCTCCGACGCGCCGGCCATCCAGCATTCGTGTCCTGTCATGGACTTGGTGGAGCTGATCAGCGCCTTCTTCCCCTTGAACAGACGGCCGAGTGCAATGGCCTCGAACTTGTCGCCCTGAGGCGTGGAGGTGGCGTGGGCGTTGATATAGTCGATGTCGTCGGGGGTGACTCCGGCATCCTCCATGGCGCGCGACATGGCCAGAATGGAGCCGTCGTCGCTGGGCTGCGATATGCCGCCGCCGTTAGACGAGAAACCGTACCCGGTCACTTCGGCCAATATCGTGGCTCCGCGTGCTACGGCATGGTCATAGTCCTCGAGCACCAGCGCAGCCGCCCCTCCGCTTGGTATCAGGCCGTCGCGGTCGCGGTCGAACGGTCGCGACGATTTCTCCGGCGTGTCCATGCGCGTTGAGAATGCGTTCAATGCGTCGAACGACGACATACTGTACTGGTTCGTTTCCTGGGCGCCCCCGGCCAACACCATGTCCTGCATACCCTGCTTTATCATCATATAGGCCAGACCGATGGAATGCGATCCGCTGGCGCAGGCCGCCGAAATGGTCATGTTAATGCCTTTAAGATGGAATATGGTGCTCAGGTTCATGTTCACCGTCGAGTTCATGGACTGGAATATCAGGCCCGAGCCTATCATGGCAGAGTCGCGTTCCTTCTCCATGATGGTGTGCGAGTCGATCACCGCCTTGGCCGACGAATCGTTACCGAAAATCACGCCAACTTCATTTTCGCGCAGATACTCGTCGGAAACGCCGGCCATCCTGAATGCCTCGGCCGAAGCCATGTAGGCATATTCGGCCTCCTCCGACAGCGACTGACGCTGACGGCGGTCAAGCACACCCTTGAGTTTAGGACGTTCAACTTTGCCTACGAGACCCGAACGGTAACCATAGTCCATGCGTTCCTGGTCCACACTGATGCCTGACCGGCCGGCACGCAACGATTCGCACACCTCGTCGACATTGTTGCCGATGCACGACCAGATTCCTATACCTGTGATAACTACTCTTCTGCTCATAATTGTGTCAATACAGACCTCCGTTGATTGATATGGTCTGTCCGGTGATGTAAGATGCTTTGGGTGAGACGAGGAAAGATACGAGGTCGGCCACCTCCTGAGGTTCGCCGAATCGGTTCATGGGCACCGTCTTCTTGAGTTCGGCTTCGTTCAGGTCCTTGGTCATGTCGCTGTGTATGAAGCCGGGAGCGACGGCGTTGACGGTAACCTTGCGGGGTGCCAACTCCTGGGCCAGCGCCTTCATGGCTCCGATCATGGCGGCCTTGGCAGCCGAGTAATTGCTTTGGCCCGGCAGACCCTTCAGGCCCGAGAGCGAGGCGATGTTGACGATGCGTCCGTTGCGGTGCGTCATCATGTTCTTCAGCAGACGGCGCGTCACGAAGAAGAAGCCGTTGAGCGATGCGCCCATGACGCGGTTCCACTGCTCGGTCTCCATGAACACCATCAGGTTGTCGCTGCGCACGCCGGCATTGTTCACCAGCACCGAGATATATGCGTCGGGATGACGCTCCTCCCACTGTTCCAATGCTTCGTCCACCGTATGTCCCTCGGTCACGTCGAAGGGCAGGAGTTCGCCTTCGCCGCCGGCATCCTCTATGGCCCGAAGCGTTTCCTTGGCAGCCTCGGAGTTGCTGCGGTAATTTATTATGACATGGTATCCGTCGGCGGCCAGCTGGCTCGTTATGGCCGCTCCGATGCCGCGTGAGCCGCCTGTGACCAATGCGTATTTCTTCATTTCAGATAGTCTATGATGTTATTGCGTAGGTATTGCTCGGTCTCGGCCACCTCACGGTAAAATGGCGTGTCCTCAACGAACAGCGGGCAGATGGCACGCACGTCGTCATACAGCCGTCGCGTGACGGGCGACAGCCTGTCGGCTATCTTCAGGCAGTCGGTGGCCTGTGCCAGCGCGATGAAAAGTATGGAGTAAACCTGATATGCGTTGTCTATTACCTGACGGCAGAGCAGTGCGCTGTTGGTGCCCATGCTCACTATGTCCTGGTTGTCGTTGTTGTTGGGGATGGTGTGCACGTAGTTGGGCATGGCCAGCGTCTGGCATTCAGCCGTGGTGGACGTGGCGGTGAACTGGCATGCCTGCATGCCGTAGTTCAGGCCCAGGGTGCCGAGGTTGAGGAAGGGAGGCAGGATGCCGTTGATGCGGTCGTGGAACAGGTAGTTGAGCTGACGCTCGGCCGTCTGGGCCAGACGCACCACGGCTATCTTCATCTTGTCGGCTTCCAGCGAGATGTAGTCGCCGTGGAAGTTGCCGCCGTGATATATGTTCTTCGAGTCGGGGTCCACTATGGGATTGTCGCAGGCGGAGTTGAGTTCGTTCTCAAGCACGCGCGCCGAATTGTCGAGCACCTCGTATATCGGGCCGTATATCTGCGGGATGCAGCGCAGCGAATAGTATGCCTGCACCTTATGTTCGAAGTAATCGCACCGGTTCCTGGCGGGATCATACAGTTCGTGCTCGCGTTTCTGCAGGCATTCGCTTCCCTTGCTGGCCTCGCGCAGCCAGCGGGCTATGACCTGCTGGCCGTACTGGCGGCGCGGCTCGTTTTCCTCTACCGACATATAGTCGTCGAACGACGAGGCTATCTCGTTCATCCAGGCGCCGAACACCGTGGCGTAATGCAACAGGTTCTCGGCATAATATTGGTTCACTACCGATATACCGGTCATCACCGAAGTGCCGTTTGTGACCGACAGACCCTCGCGGATGTATATCTGCATCGGCTTCAGGCCGCATTCCTTCATCACGTCGGCTGTAGGGCGCCATTCGCCGTTATAATGCACCTTGCCTTCGCCTATGAGGCACAGGGCTATGTGAGCAAGCTGCACCAGGTCGCCGCTGGCGCCTACGCTGCCGTGGCGGGGAATGAACGGGTATATGCCGCGGTTGATGAATTCTGTCAGCAACTCCACTACCGAGGGATGGATGCCCGAACGGCCCTGCAGGAACGTGCCGGCGCGCGCTATCATCGCGCTCTTTACCTCGATGTCGCTCAGAGGGTCGCCCGCGCCTGTGCTGTGGCTGCGGATTATGTTGTATTGCAGGTCGGTAAGGTATTTGTCATCCACACGCCACTGGGCCATGGGGCCGAAACCCGTGTTGATGCCGTATATCACCTTGTCCTTTACGAATTCGCTGAGGAACTGATAAGAATCGGCGCACTTGCGCATACCCTCGTCCGAGGGTCGAAAAACGGCGTTGCCAAAAATGTTGGCGAATACTTCGGTTAATTTCATTCTGAAAATGTAATAGTTATTGTTGCCGGCATACGGAGTCTATGCACAGATGTGGTAATAGACTTTGTTTTAGTGCTGACACAATAAAGTCGACTTCAATGTGCAAAGTTACGAAAATTATGCAATACTAAAAAATTTCGGATGTAATCTGACGTGTCAAAAAGGCAAAAAATGTCCGAAATCGGTATCGGGCAGGCTTTGAGTGTGTTTATAAGGAGCGCTGCCTTAGTGGAGTTCGATTACCTCGCAGTCGCGTATGTCGGAGCCGTCGATGGTGAGGCGCAGCAGAGTGCGGCACGACTGCCATCCCTGACGGCCCGCGGCGCCGGGGTTGATGTGTAGCAGCTGCAACTCCTTGTCGTACACAACTTTGAGGATATGCGAGTGTCCCCCGACCACGATATCCGGCTTTATTTCATCAATCAGCAGTTTCATTCCCGGTGCCCAGCGGCCCGGATAGCCGGTGATGTGCTGCATCATCACCTTGCAGTCCTCGCATTGGAACACGGCGGTGCTCTCCGTGATCCAGCGCACGTCCTGGCCGTCGATATTGCCGTAGACGGCGTGCACGGTCGGAACCAGGGCCTGCAGTTTCTGTATTATCTCCGGGTCGCCCACATCGCCCGCGTGCCACACCTCGTCGCACTCCTTGAAATATTCCGTAAACCGCCGGTCCCACACCCCATGCGTGTCGCTCAGTATTCCTATCCGTTTCATTACTGATTGTTAATTAATGATTGACGATCGTTCATTGTCGTTTGAGCCAGTATTGGCGTTCCGGTTCGGGGAGGCGTTCGATGGCGTAACGTAGTGTGGTGCGCGACATTTCGCGGTAATGTTCTTCAAGATAGTTCAGAAGAAGGTCCTTGTCCACTTTGCCGGCCTCGCGCAGCATCCAGCCCACCGCCTTGTGCATCAGGTCGTGGGGATGATGCAATAATTTCGTGGCCAGACGGAATGTGTCGTCAGTCTGTCCGGCACGCGTCAGCCGCCACGTAGTCACCATGCCTATGCGCTGTTCCCACAGGTTGTCGGAGGCCGCGAGGCGGTCAAGAATACCGTGGTCCGGCATCGTGCCGTCGGCCTGGGGATACAGCAGCCATTCGCCCACAATTTTGGTGCATGTCATGTCCACCAAGTCCCAGTTGTTGGCCTGACGCGCATGGCGCAGGTAGAAGTCAACCACCGCCTTGCGTCTTTCGGCATGAAGGGTCTGCGGGTCGCGTTTCCGAGGCAACGCCGCTTTCATTTCCTCCACCAACAGCATGAAGCCAGCGAAGCGGACCTCGTGCCATTCGGAGTACAGCAGTTTCTCGATTTCCTCAAAGGGTACGTCCAGACGCGCCTCGTGCACCACCATACGAGTCTGCGGACATCTCAGTCCCAGGAACCTGTCGCCCTCGCCGTAATCGCCTTTGCCGGTCTTGAAAAACCGGCTCAGATTCCGTGCCTGGCGTTCGTCGCCCATCTGCTCCAAAGTGCAATATATATCTTCAGCCGTTATCATAACGTCTGCAAAGATACAAATTATTTTTGACGCATGGAATGATTTCTCATTTGCGGGTGAGCACAATGCGGGTCTCGGAAAAATCGGAAGCGGCATCAAGCAGAGCCATGAAATCGGACCAATAGTCTACAGGGATGGTTGTCCTGTTGACACGCATCTGCACCGTGAAGTCTATGTCGCCGTTGTCGGCTATGCTTGGCGCGGCGGAGAACATGCCTATGGCATTCTTCTTGTTTACAGTCAGGCTTTCGAGTGATGCCGGGTCGTATGTATATCCCTGCGGGACCTGGAACGTAAGCTGGCGTACTTCGTACCACGGAGCATCGATCATGCCGTCGAAGAAACGGTCGCGTTCCATTGCGGGAAGTCGCGGATTGTCGCCGAACAGTTTGCCTATGGAGAACATCAGTGTTTCCGGATTCAGTTCTTCGACCAGACCGGGAATCAGGTCCGTCACGTCGTACGACACATAATTGCGGCCCGGCAGAATGGAACGTGACGTCACGTTATATGAAACAATACTGTCGGGCGTGACGCCAACGAAGGCCTCGCATTCCTTTTTGAAGAAGTCGCGCAGTTCCTTCTCGCGTCCTGCCTTGTCGCGACCTTTCGCGTCCGAACGCTTGTTGTCGGGAATGCACAGAAAGTTTTCGACGGAATCCGCCCACTCGTATCTGTCGGTGATGTTTCCCACTATATCCTTGTAGATGCCGGTATGACGCATGGACCGGTCTATCCGGACCTTATGTTCGGGAGTGATACAGGCTTTGGCCACCATGGCCAGCCGGTCGGAACCGGTGCGGGCCTGGGGCACACTGACCACTGTGGCCAGAGTGGTCCGGGGCAACGTCTTGCGGTTGCCAGTGAATGCGCCGCCTTTCTGACCGTTGAAACGGGCCTCCATCTGACCGGGAGGATAATGGTACGGAGCCGACATGTCGTAATACGTGCCGTCGACCATTGTCACGAACCTCGGTTCTTCCCATGTGGCGATGCCTTCGGTCGGCACGCGGTCTATCGGATTGAAGAATGCAAATCCGATACTGTCGGGCGAATATACCTTCAGACGGTTAAGCGCGTCCATATACAGCAGGTTAAGATATGCGTTGCGGTCGGACCAATCCTTGTCATCGGCCGTGGCGTTGACGTATCGCAGGGCCAGAGCCAGCGCATCGGCCGTCTGACGTGGCGTAGCTTCAGGATGAGCCTTCAGATAGCAGTCCTTTACCAGCCTGGCCGCGCGCGCAGGCAGCGGCGATTCGTATGAAGCGTCCTTCAGATAGCTGAATATGTCGCGGTAGATGGTGCCGGGCGCTACGTTGTAGAACAGGCCTCCGCCACGTGCCGTGGCCGGATGATATATGTATCGCGAGGAGTTGTTCAGAAAGTTCATGCGGATGAAGGGCAGCTGACGCTTGGCGTTGACAAACTTCTTGAACGGTATGGCTGGAATCATCTGCGCGTGCAGGGAGCCCCGTATGCAGTCGCTGTCTTTCTGGTCAACGTTAAGGGTAGGCGCGCCGTTGTATGTCTTATACTCCACGGTCAGCATCGGGTCGAACTTGCCGCGTATCACACGGTGCATCGTGGGATAATAATTGCACATGTTCATGTCGATGCAATCCAGGTCGAATTCCTCGATGGTCTCCTCCTTGTATTTGAACACGTCGAGCACGCAGTTCTCGGTCAGACCTGAGACTGCTATCTTGTAACGCACGTCGTCCTTGCCCTTCTTGCCGTCGGATATTTCAACGGCTTCATTTATGTCCACGTCGCGTGTGGTTCCGTCGGGATAATGGATCCGCGCTCCGAACGCTTCCTTGAAATCGTACAGAAGTATTCCGTCGCTCACTGAGGCCTTGGCATCGAACTCGAATTCCGAGAAGTCGTCGAATGCCGACCTGTCGATTATCCTGACCATCATTCGGTTCAGGTATTTGCGGCAGATGCGGTTGGTGGATCCCGAAAGCTTGAAGTTTGTGGCGGTGCGCTCGTTTGTGGTTTCTATATCGTCCAGCGCACACATTATCACGGCTGAGTTGTTCTGAAGCAGCGAGTCGGGTATGGCCATGTTCGGATCAAACAGCGGGTCGTTGTCGCTCCATACCTTTTTGGCGATTTTCTCGCAGAATTTCTTGTCGATTCCGGCATCTGCCGATGTCGGGTATATGGCGCACGTCAATATGACGGCTGCAGTCAGCAAATATCCTGATATTTTCATAGTGTGGATTGTCATTGGTTAACGGTCAGTATTATTGCATCGTTGTTCATACGGTTAATGGCCTTGACAGCCTCGTTCCATTCGGGGATGTCCGCAAGCGGGACGTCTGTTTCAAGACCCTTGACGGCGCCGGTCACTGTGATCCTGCCGCCGTCCTGTCGGTAGCTGAGGTTTGCGGCAAACCATGGAGTATCTATTTTTGCGTCCTTCGGCAACGATTCCACGGTGTAGCCCTCGGGTACGGCAAGTTCCATCGAGGTGATGATGTTGTAAGGAGTGCCTGTCGAAACGGGTCTGCGACGATTATTGACATTGACAGGCTTAAGCGTCCAGTTGCGCAAAGGATGCAGTGAGACATATCGTTTTGCGCCTGCAGGCACAATGGCTTTGCTGTCGCTTTCATGTGCTGAAAGAGTAGAGGTCTGAGCGTCCGGGGCATCGGTGCTGTTGGCCACATCGGTGTATGTGGCGCTGTTGGACTGTGCCAGCCATGCGTGGCATAAGCTGAGACGCTGATTGACGTTCACGTCGGCCATGAAGTTTTCAAAAGCCATGCGGTCGTTGCCGCGCATGGACATGCTGATGTTGCCGGTCAGCGTATTGCCGTCAAGAGCGAATGAACCCTTTATTTCCGTAGGGTAACGGTCTGTATCATAAGCCGGGAGTGTAGTCAGCAGACAGCTGTCGCCTGCTTCCACTATGGCTTCCTGGCCGGCTATGGAGAAGGGCAGATAGTCACGGGGCGAGAAGCTGGTGGTGCCGTCCAGATATATGATGCTGTCATTCAGTACGGCCGCGGCTATCATGTGGTCGGCGCAACCGAACAGTTTGTATCTGGAGAAAGGTCCGATCACATTACCGCGCGTGCCAATCCATACGCGTCGCCCGTCGATGCCGCACGCGCGCAGCATCTGGCGTATCAGGTTGGCCGACCCCTTGCAGTCGCCGTATCGCTTGGACAGCACGTTGCCGGCCGTGTCGGGACGTTTGCCCAGCTCGCCGTGTTCGATGCCCACATATCGGATGTTCTGACGCACCCATGAGGCGATGGCGTGGATACGGGCCTTGTCGTCCGCACAGTTCTCCGTTACCTGTCGGGCCATTGCGGCTACTTCGGGTTCAGGATCGTCATTGTCCACGTTTGACCGCAGGAAATCATAAAGATCATCGACCGTGGCGAACTGACCTGTCACGATGATGCGCGGGACGGTTTGTGTTGCCGGTGCGGCATAATCCTCGTGCCGGAAAGGCTCAAGATCGCTGATACGTAACGAATATATGAGGTTGCCGTTTTTGTCAGTGGCGGATGTGAACATGGCCGTTGAAGGCATGTCGTATGGCTGAACCTTGATGACGTCGGCCAGTTCTGAGGGTACCGTTATTTCAAAACAGCCTTGCTCCACGAATTTGTCGGAGGCTATAATGATATCTCCGAATTGCTCGAGTGCCGTGTAATCCCTTTCGAAGCGGGCGGTGACCGGTTTGCCTTTCTTCAGCTCGAGAGGCAAAGCGCATACGCGCATGCCGCTGTAAAAGATGTCGTCGTCCTCCACTGACCTGTATATCGGCTTGGAACCGGGCGCGGACGCCTTTTTAATCGGAGTCTCGGACGAGTAATATTCATAAGCCAGAGCCCTGTCGTCAGCACGTCGCGCCTGGTAAGTATAGCTTGACGAGGCTTTTACTTCGCTGAGGCGACGGTTGGCATCCGACTTCAGTACATACTTCTTGTTCAGCTCGGTGATGACAACGTTGGCATCAGCAAAGTCGGATGGAAATGCTATACCGAAACTTGTGCCGAAAAGCAAGGAAAGCGTCAGGATTTTACGGATCAAATTCATGGTGAAGTGTTATTGCTCCACAAATTTAATCATTTTGTTTAATAATCATAGTTTTTTCTTGTAAAAAACAGGTTCCTCCCGTCCTTTCGGGAAGAACCTGTATGTTCTATGTTAGAGAATGACTTATTCCTGACTGTTGTCGGGGGATGTAATTTCGGCGATGGACTCGGTATGAGCCGGAGTCTTTTCCTGCTGGAACAGCCATGTCAGGAACGTCGGGGAATTGAAGGCGAACGACCAGCATTCGTGGCCTACGCCGGCGAACTCCACGTATTTCACCGTTGCGCCGATGGCGTCGAGCGTCTTGAAGGCCTCGCGGCTTGCCACGGCCGGCACTTCCTCGTCCTGGTCGCCGTGGAATATCAGGAAATTCACCCCTTTGGCGTTCTTAAGGCGGTCCGGGTTGACGGCGCCGCAGATGGGTACTGCTGCGGCGAATACGTCGGGATAGCGGCACACTAAGTCGTAGGTGGCTATGCCGCCCATGGAGAGTCCTACCAGATAAATGCGGCTGCGGTCAATCGGGTTTTCGGCCACAACCTTATTGATCAGTTCCATCAGAGTCTTTTCGGTCTGCGTTTCCTTGGGCTCGGGTGCTCCATGCTGAAACGAGCGCGGGTCAATGTTGCCTGTCCAGGTCTTGCGGGTCTGCGGGAACAGCACAAAAGCCGGGTAAGCATCTTCGTTGGCCGGATTGGTAAACAGCGACGCGCCGTTGGTTAGCTGTTTTTCGTTGTCGTCGCCACGCTCGCCCCATCCGTGCAGGAACACCACCAGCGGGTACTGCGAGTGGTCGGCCCTGATTTTGGGCGACAGCAGCCGATACGGCATCTTCTTATGACGGCCATCAGTGAACACTTCTTTTTTATATGCCTGGTTCAGATCGCGGCTCTGTGCGGCGACCGGCAATGGCAAAGCGGCAAAAATCAGCAACAATATGGTAACAATACGATTCATATCCTCAGGGTTTTACTTAAAAACACCCGGGGACCCGAATCGGTTCTATAAAGATAAAGCATACAAAGGGGGAGTCTTGCGAAAATAAATTTGCATCGAATCAATCTGTGAATTAACTTTGTAGAATCAAATGAGATTAACGATAGACGCCATGGCAATGAAGTATCCGATAGGTATTCAGAGTTTCGAGACTATAATCTCGGAGGGTTATGTATATGTTGACAAGACAGGGTTTATCCATAATCTTATTTCAAGCGGTAAGTATTTTTTTCTCAGTCGTCCCCGACGTTTTGGAAAATCGTTGCTACTCTCCACTATCAAGGCTTATTATGAAGGGAGGGAAGACTTATTCCGGGGACTGGCAATAAGCAATTATGCGCATCACTGGAAAGCACATCCGGTGCTTCATATAGCTCTCAACGCATTCGAGTATGTTTCTTCCGGCAGTCTATTGGACAAATTTGGCTTTGATTTCGACCGCTGGGAGAAACTGTATGGAATAGAAAAAGATGATGCCCCCCATTCCGAACGCTTCCGTCGTATCATAGAACACGCATACGCATCGACTGGCCGGAAAGTAGTAATCCTTATCGACGAATACGACAAGCCGTTGCTGGATACAGCCGGTAACAGGGAATTGCAGGACACATACCGTTCGCAACTGAAATCGATATATGGCAATCTCAAGACTTGCGATGAATATATCGAATTTGCCATGCTCACAGGTGTGTCACGATTCGGGAAACTAAGCATTTTCAGTGATCTGAACAACCTTAAGGACATCTCGATGCGACCGGACTATAGCGCGATATGCGGTATCACTCTTGAAGAAATCCGGACATATTTCCCCGAGGGGGTAACGGAATTGGCCCGCAATAAGCGGATGTCGGTAAATGAAACCTACGCTAAACTTGCCCGTTATTATGACGGTTATCATTTCTCGGGAGAATCGCCCGATATATATAATCCGTTCAGCCTTCTCAATGCCCTTGATGCCAAAGATTTCGGAGCATATTGGTTTTCCACAGGAACTCCTACGTTCTTGGTGGAAATGATACGGCGAATGGAGATTGATTTACGCGACCTGGAACACATAGACGAGGATATACACGACCTGATGGATGCTTCTTTCGATCTGAGCAGTACGATTCCGTTAATGTATCAAAGCGGCTATCTTACAATCAAATCTGCGGATTCCCGTTTTGATACGGTTGCTCTTGGTTATCCCAATGTGGAAGTAGAACGTGGATTCTTGAACGGCTTGATGAAAGCATTCACTACGAATGACAATGGTCGCAGTGAATTCGAGGTTAATAAGTTTGTACGTGACGTAGAGTCAGGACGTGTCGAAGATTTCATGGTACGTCTCAGGGCTCTTTTCAGTGGATATCATTATGATCAGATTGATCTCGGCAGTCTGGAACTGCATTATCGAAATGTTATATATTTGGTGATGAAGCTGATGGGATTCTACACTGAGGCGGAGATGCAGACGGCGTCAGGAAGAATCGATCTGGTGTTGAAGACTTCCGATTACCTGTATTTGTTTGAATTTAAATTAAACCGTACGGCCGAAGATGCTATGTCACAGATCAACAGTCGGGATTATCTTTTGCCCTTCCAGGCTGATGGTCGAACCGTCATAAAGGTCGGAGCAAATTTTGATGACAATATCCGCAGCATCAGCGACTGGATTATAGAATATAGTGGCCCAAAACGTGTAAAATAAGAATCGGAACAGGCGTATTTGGCTTATTTTGAACCTTATTTTACGCGTATAATGGCATTATAATCAATAATATACGGTTGTTTGTAAAAATAAGCGATTTTTTGAGCTTATTTCTACACGATGAAATTGTAGGCTTTGGGGAATTGACGATGACTGGAGGAGCGACGTCCACGTCGCACACGAGTTGACGACGTGGACGTCGTCATTCCAGTCGCCGATGGCCGAAATTATGCATTTATTCGTAGCGGAGGGTTTCGGCGGGGGAGATGCGGGCCACGAGCCAGGAGGGGAGGATCAGGGAGAGGTAGACAACCAAAAGGACGCCGAGGTTCAGGATCAGAATCTGCAGCCAGGAGATGTCGACGGGAACGAAGTCGATGTAGTATGATTCGGGGTCAAGGTGCAGGAAATGGTATTTGTCTTGCAGCCACAGGAACAGCAGCATCGCCACGTTGCCGATGGCCAGCCCCCGGATGGTGATCTTAAGCGACAGATAGATGAACACCCTGCGAACCTGTCGGGCCGGCGCTCCGAGCGCCCGCAACAGTCCGATGAACCGCTTCTTGTCAAGAATGATTATGAGCAGTCCTGAAATCAATGTGATTATGGCTACGAATGTCATCAGCGTCAGCACCACCGCCACATTGGTGTCGAGCAATGCCAGCCAGTTGAAATACCCCGCGCCCTGTATCATGGCGTTCTCCAAACGCAGGGGACGGAAAATAAGCCCAGTGGCGTAAGCTCCGGCCAGGGTGCGGCTCAGGTCGTCGGTATATTCTGAAATGTTGCGGAAATCGTCGGTATGTATCGCCAGGCTCGTGCCCTGGTCGGAACGAAGCTCGCCGAGACGCTGCAGGAGCGACAGCGAACCGTAGGCAAACACCTTGTCGTAATTGTCGAAATGCGAGTTGAATATGGCCGCTACCTTCAGCGGGCGCACGCGCAGCTCGTTGGTCATGAAATAGGTGTCGATGCGGTCGCCCACCTTCAGCCCCAGGCGTCGTGCCGTTATCTCCGAGATTACGACCTGATTGGCGTTCTCAGGCTTGGAAAAGTCCGGAATCTTGCCGCTTACCAGGCTGGAGGACAGGAAATCGTTGATGCCTTTACCCTCCAGGCTGCGGAAATAGATGCCCTGGAAGTCTGAGCGAGTCTTGAAGATGCCCGGCACCGACAGCTGTAAGGAATAATCCGAAACGTATGGAGTTTCGTCCAGAATCTTTTCCAGCGAAGGGGTGAGTGCCACAAGGTTGTCCTCGTCGTCCGAAGTCTGGAGCGTATAGGCCGATATATGGGCGTTGAACCCCGTGACCTTGGCGGTGATCTCGCGCTTGAAACCCGACACGATGGCCAGCGCCGCCAGCATCACGGCTACGGAGAGGGCCACTGCGGCAACGGCAACCTTGACCGTCGGAGCACCCCCGCGTCGACCGCGTCCCGTGCCGCCCTTAAGCGACCCGCGACCGGGCGATATGCTGCGCGCCAGAAATAACGGATAATTCATTTCGAAGACAAAATTACAAAATTTATTCGGAATTATTTGGAAAGAACACCGCCAAATATTAATTTTGTTTGGAACTATATTAGATATTAAATAATAGGTATTAGATAATAGATAAATAGAACCTTAAACCCAATACGAAAAACAGAACGACAAGGATGGAAGAAGAAATCAAAACGACGTGTCTGCACGACCGTCACGTAAAGCTCGGCGCGCTGATGTCGCCGTTCGCAGGCTACGACATGCCGATACAATACAAGGGAATCACCGAGGAGCATAACGCCGTGCGTCATGAAGTGGGCGTGTTCGACGTCAGCCACATGGGCGAGGTGCGCGTCAAGGGCCCCGAAGCCGAGAAATATGTGAACCATATATTCGTAAACGACGTGACCGGCGCACCCGACGGCCAGATATTCTACGGCATGATGTGTTACGACAACGGCGGCACGGTCGACGACCTGCTGGTCTATAAAGTGTCGGACACGGAATTCTTCCTGGTGATCAACGCCGCCAACATCGACAAGGACGTGGCATGGATCAAGGAGCACACCGCCGGCTTCGACGTGACGGTGGAGGATGAAAGCCCGATATACGGCGAGGTTGCCGTGCAGGGTCCCAAGGCCGAGGAGGCTGTGGAGAAACTGCTTGGTCTTCAGGTGGCCGACCTGAAATTCTATACGTTCAAGACCATCGAGACAGAGGGTGAGACCATCATCGTGAGCCGCACCGGATACACGGGTGAGGATGGTTTCGAAATCTACGGAAGCCACGCATACACACAGCGCGTATGGGACAAGCTGATGGCCGGAGGCGTCGAGCCTTGCGGACTGGGATGCCGCGACACGCTGCGTTTTGAGGTGGGTCTGCCGCTGTATGGCGACGAACTCAGCGCCGACATCACTCCGCTGGAAGCCAGCCTGAGTATGTTCGTGAAGTTGGACAAACCGGAATTCATCGGCAAAGAGGCTCTGGCCGCGCAGAAGGCCGAAGGCGTGAAGCGCCGCATCGTGGGTCTGGAACTGGACGGCAACGCCATCCCGCGTCACGGTTATCCCGTGGAGGTTGACGGTCAGGTTGTGGGCGAGGTGACGACCGGTTACCGCAGCATCTCCACCGGCAAGTCGGTGGCAATGGCCATGATTCAGAAGCCCTACGACAAATTGGGTACCCGCGTGGAAGTGCGCATCCGCAAAAAGACTTTCCCCGCGACGGTGGTCAAGAAACGCTTCTACGACAAGAACTATAAGAAGTGAAAAAAGTTGAAAAAGTTAAGATAAATGTGATGAATTCACACGACAACACTATTATCTTAACTTTTTAAACTCTATAAACTTTTTCAACTATTTTCAACTATTATAATGATAATCAAATAAAACGACACAGATATGAGCACAGTAAAAGAAAACGTAAAGTATGCCGAGAGCCACGAATGGGTAATGGTAGACGGTGAGATCGCAACCATCGGAATCTCCGACTACGCACAGCACGCCTTAGGCGACATCGTATATGTCGACCTTCCCGAGGAGGGTGACGAGGTAGAGGCAGGCGAGACCTTCGGCGCAGTAGAGAGCGTAAAGGCTGCCAGCGACCTGATCAGCCCCGTCAGCGGCGAGGTTGTGGAGGTGAACAGCGAGCTGGAGGATGCTCCCGAACTGATCAACAAGGATGCTTTCGGCACATGGATGATCAAGGTGAAGCTGAGCGATCCTTCCGAACTTGACGCTCTGCTGGACGCTGCCGCTTACGCCAAGATCTGCGAGGAGTAATTCACGGCTCACTCCATATCAATATCTACGCATTCTATAATAAGGAAGCGATATAATATCGACG
Source organism: uncultured Porphyromonadaceae bacterium (assembly GCA_902468245.1). GTDB lineage: Bacteria > Bacteroidota > Bacteroidia > Bacteroidales > Muribaculaceae > Lepagella. The sequence continues at coordinate 55,664 of CABQXY010000028.1, forward strand.
CATTCTATATAATAAGGAAGCGATGAGCAACAGATATATCCCGCACACAGACGCGGACAAGGCCCGGATGCTGGAGCGCATAGGCGTGGGCAGTGTCGACGAGCTGTACAACGACGTGCCGCAGCAGGTAGTGTTCCGTGGCGAGTACGACCTGCCCGAAGGAATGTCCGAGCCTGAGCTTCGCGAATGGTTCGCGAAGTTGGGTGCAGCCAACAACGTATTGAAGGTGTTCGGCGGCAACGGAGCCTACGACCACTACAGCCCCTCGGTGATATCCCACCTGCTGGAGCGCAGCGAGTTCTATACCGCCTACACTCCCTATCAGCCTGAGATTTCGCAGGGTACGCTGCAATATATATTCGAGTATCAGTCCATGATCTCGGAATTGACCGGCATGGAGTCGGCCAACGCATCGATGTACGACGGCGCTACGGCAGCCGCCGAGTCGATGTTCATGATGGTGGCGTCGGCACGCAAGAAGAACCGCGTGCTTGTGTCGGCCACGCTGCTGCCGCAGGTGCGCCGCGTCATTGCCACATACATGAAGTTCCACGGCGTGGAGCTGACCGAGCTCCCCGCCAAGGAGGGCGTCACCGATTTCGGCGTCCTTGATGCGGAACTGGCCAAGGGTGACGTGGCCGGAGTTATGGTGCCCTCCGTCAACCGCTACGGTATCGTCGAGGACCTGACCGGCGTTGCCGACAGGATTCATGCCGCCAAGGGTGCTTTGGCCGTTTACTGCGATCCTTCCGCTCTCGCAGTGCTGAAGACTCCCGGCGAATGGGATGCCGACATAGCGTGTGGCGACGGCCAGACATTGGGTATGCCGCTGCAGTTCGGAGGCCCGTACTTAGGCTTCATAGCCTGCCGCAAGGATATGCTGCGCAAGATGCCGGGCCGCGTCGTAGGGGCTACCGTCGACCGCGACGGAAAGCGTTGCTACGTGCTGACGCTGCAGGCGCGCGAACAGCATATACGCCGTCAGAAGGCCACAAGTAACATCTGCTCCAACCAGAGCCTCATGGCCCTCTACGCCACCGTTTACGTGGCGCTGATGGGTCCTGAAGGGCTAAAGGAGGTGAACAGGCTGAGCTGTGACGGCGCGCATTATCTGTACAATCAGCTGCTGGCCACGGGCAAGTTCCACGCTGTTTACGACAAACCTTTCCTGAAGGAATTCGTCGTGAAGACCGATCTGGACGTGAAGCGCGTCAATAAGTATCTGGCCGACCACGGCTATATGGGAGGCGTGGAGATCGAGCCGGGTGTGCTGGAGTTCGCCGTGACCGAGAAGCGCACTAAGGAAGAAATAGAAACATTGGTGAAGTTAATGCTGGAGGCATAAAAGGAGGCTGAGAAATGAAGGAATACGACAAACTTATATTCGAGATTTCGCGGCCCGGCCGCAAGGGCTACGAACTGCCGGCCGACCGGTATGCCACCGACGGACTCGGCGCCATCCCGGCGTCGCTGCACCGCGACGAGCCTCTGGATCTGCCCGAGGTCAGCGAGCTTGACGTGGTGAGACATTACACCAACCTGTCGAACAAGAATTTCGGTGTCGACACCGGCTTCTATCCGCTGGGCAGCTGCACCATGAAGTATAACCCGAAGATCAACGAGGAGCTGGCATCGATGCGCGAGTTCAGCGGTCTGCACCCATTGCAGCCGGCCGAGACCGCGCAGGGAGCGCTGGAACTCTACTGGAACCTGCAGCGCGCGCTGTCGTCGCTGGCCGGTCTGGAGGAATTCACGCTCAATCCCTACGCCGGTGCCCACGGCGAGCTGACGGGTCTGATGGTGATGCGCCGCTACCACGAGCTGCGCGGCGACCACAAGCGTACAAAGGTGATTGTGCCCGACACGGCCCACGGTACCAACCCCGCATCGGCCATGGTGGCCGGCCTGGAGGTGGTGGAGGTGAAGTCCAAGCCCAACGGCAGCATTGACGTGGAGGACCTGAAGCCTCTGCTCGACGACACCGTGGCAGGAATCATGATGACCAACCCCAACACCTTGGGTATGTTCGAGACCGAGATTATGGAGATAGCCGAGCTTGTGCACAAGGCAGGCGGACTGCTCTATTACGACGGCGCCAACTTCAACCCGCTGTTGGGCAAGGTTCGTCCCGGAGACATGGGCTTCGACATAATGCACATCAACCTGCACAAGACGTTCTCGACGCCTCACGGCGGTGGCGGCCCCGGTTCGGGACCCGTCGGGGTGGCCAAGAACCTGGTCGACCTGCTTCCCATGCCCCGCGTGGTGAAGAACGAGGACGGCACGTTCGGCGTGCTGACCGACGGCGACAAGTCACTGGGCAGCGTGTCAACATTCTTCGGCAACTTCGGCGTCATGATGAAGGCTTACGCCTACATCCTGAGCCTTGGCCGCGACAAGATCAAGGAAGTGGGTCCGATGGCCGTGCTGAACGCCAATTATATCAAGGAAAGCCTGAAGGACCTGTACAAACTTCCCATCGAGGGACATTGCAAGCATGAGTTCGTGTTCGACGGTCTGGCTGACAAGAGCACGGGCGTAACTACGCTGAACGTGGCCAAGCGACTGTTGGACTATGGCTTCCATGCGCCTACCATTTATTTCCCGCTGCTGTTCCACGAGTCGATGATGATAGAGCCGACCGAGACCGAGAGTCTGGAGACGCTTGACGAGTTTATCGACGTGATGCGCAAGGTGGCAATCGAGGCCGCCGAGGATCCCGAGAGCGTCAAGAACGCTCCACTCACCACTCCGATCTCGCATCCCGACGAAACGACGGCCGCCAAGAAGCCGATACTTTCGTACAAGCAGATGTGTGAGGCCAAGAACTGAAAATACTGTAATATAGTTAATAATATGAGATAAGGCCGTTAAGCCTTATCTCATATTGTTATAAAATAAGATAGAAATTATTATGCATAGCGATTTAATAATAATCGGGGCCGGTCCCGGAGGATATGAGACGGCTCTGTCGGCGGCGGCACAGGGGCTGAGCGTTACATTGGTTAACGGCGGCAGACTGGGGGGAACATGTCTTAACGAGGGGTGCATTCCCACCAAGTGCATGGTGAAGGACGCCGAAGTCATCACCACGCTTAAGGAGTCGGCAGAATTCGCGGCCGACAACGTGAAGTTCGACGTGGATTTCAACCGCGTGGTGCAACGCAAGGCCACCGTGGTAGACCAGTTGCGCAACGGCATCGAGACTCTGCTTGCCAAGGCTAAGGTGAATGTGGTGAACGGAATGGCTACGTTCAAGAACAATACAACCATCACTGTCAATGGCGAGGACTACGACGCCGACAACATAATCATCGCCACGGGAAGCCACAGCCGTTCGCTGCCGATTCCCGGAGCCGACAAGGAGTGGGTGCTGGATTCCACCAAGGCGTTGGCACTGGAATTCGTTCCGGCGGAACTGATAGTGATTGGGGGCGGTGTCATCGGTATGGAGTTCGCCTCCGTATTCGCCGCATTCGGGTCGAAGGTCACTGTCATAGAATATATGAAACAGATACTGCCTCCCTTCGATTCCGACATAGCCAAGAGACTGAAACAGACTCTGTCCAAACGCGGCATCGACATCGTCACAGGGGCGGCCGTTACGAAGATGGAGGAGACTTCCGACTATCGTGTGGCCGTCACTTACGAGCAGAAAGGCAAGGAACAGACCGTGACCGGCACGAACGTGCTGATGGCCGTGGGCCGTGGCGCCAACGTGGAGGGCCTGAACCTGGACGCCGCCGGCGTGGAATGGACGCAGCGGGGCATACCGGTAGATGAGAATTTCCGTACCAACGTGCCCAACATCTATGCCGTTGGCGACGTGAACGCCAAGATGATGCTGGCTCATGTGGCCACTGCACAGGGCAAACGTGCATTGAATCATATTCTCGGCAAGGCCGATAACATCAATTTCGATGTGGTTCCTTCCGCAGTATTCACCAACCCCGAGTGTGGCATGGCCGGACTTACCGAGGAGCAGTGCAAGGCGCAGGGCATCGATATCGAGACGGCCAAGAGCCTGTATCGCAGCAACGGCAAGGCGCTGGCAATGGGTGAGACCGATGGCATCGTGAAGCTGATATTTCGCAAGGACGACGGTGTGCTGATCGGCGCGCACATCATGGGTGCCGAGGCCGCGCTGTTGGCCCAGCAATGCGCCGACCTTATCGCGCTGAAACAGACCCGCAAGCAGATAGGCGACCTGATATTCGGACATCCCACACTGTCGGAGCTGATACTTGGCGCGGCCGAAATGTAAAATCCCGAACATGGAATTGATACAGAAATATTTTCCTGACCTGAACGAACGACAGCAGGAGCAGTTCGGAATCATGTTGCGGCTCTATCCCGAATGGAACGAGAAGATCAACGTGATCTCGCGCAAGGACATCGAGAACCTGGAGGAACGCCACATACTGCACTCGCTGGCCATAGCACGGTTTATCAACTTTAAGCCCGGCTCGGCTGTTCTTGACTTCGGAACGGGAGGCGGATTCCCGGGCATTCCGTTGGCCGTGATGTTTCCCGACACACAGTTTCTGTTGGTAGACCGCACCGGCAAGAAACTGAAGGTGGCTCAGGCCGTGGCCGAGGCTTGCGGACTGAAGAACGTTCGTTTTCAGCACGGCGACGTGGCCGAGGTTAAGGAGAAGTTCGACTTCGTGGTGAGCCGTGCGGTGATGCCGCAGCGCGACCTGCTGAAGATATGCCGTAAGAACATATCGCGCGACCAGCGCAACGGAGTGCCCAACGGGCTGATCACGCTGAAAGGGGGCGACGTGCAGGCCGAACTCGGCCCGCTGGCGCAGGTGTCGGAACAGGTCGAACTGTCGGGATACTTCAAGGAACCCTTCTTCGAGACCAAGAAACTGCTGTACACGCCGGTGGTGTGACGCACTCCCGGATTCGTTTAATAAAGAATGCTATGAAACTGGTTAAATTTACCTTTTCGCTGTTTGAGATCAATACATACGTGACGGTGGACACCGCCACACGCAAATGCGCAGTTATCGACCCCGGCATGATCAATGCCGAGGAGGAGGCCGCATTAGCCAACTTTGTGAAAAAGAACAATCTTGAGGTGACGCATATCATCAACACGCACCTGCATGTGGACCATGCCATCGGCGACAAGTATGCCAAGGACTTGTTCCAGGTGCCGGTGCTGGGCCACAAGGCCGACACGGTGCTTGGCGAGCGTCTGCAGGAGCAGGCATGGCAGTTCGGTATGCGCGAGAAGGTGGATGCCGTTTCCATGACAAGCTATCTGGAGGGCGGCGACGTGGTGAAGATAGGCGAGGGGGAGCTGCATGTGCTTCATGTCCCCGGCCATTCGCCCGGCAGCATCGTACTCTATGACAAGGAGGGCGGCTATGTGATCTCGGGCGACGCGCTGTTTTACCGCAGCATAGGGCGCACCGACCTGCCCGGAGGCAATCACGCAACGCTGGTGAATGCCGTGAAAGACAAACTTCTGACTCTGCCGCCCGACACCGTGGTGTATCCCGGTCACGGTCCCGCCACCACCATAGGCGACGAGGCCAAGTTCAATCCGTACCTCTAAATAATCAGAAGTCAGAAGTCAGAGTGACAGAGGATGGCAGCCCGAAAATTTAAAAGGGAAATTTCGGCTAAATTTTGTGAGTAAGGGAAAAAATAATTAACTTTGTGGGAGGTTCCGGGTCATATAACACATCCCGGAACCCACAATATTATATTATGGAATTTGAAGGAATGATAGTGCAGTACCTGGGACGGCAGACAGGTACATCGAAAGCAGGACGGCCGTGGCAGAAAGACGAGTATGTATGCGAAACCCCGGGAACATATCCCCGCAAGGTTAAGTTTCATATATTTGGAGACAAGGCGGATCAGCTGAAATTCGAGAACGGCAAGAGCTATGTGCTCTCGTGCGACATAGAGAGCCGTGAGTTCAACGGCCGCTGGTACACGGACGTAAGCGTGTTCTCGGCGCGTCCCGTTGAGAACGGCCAGGGTATGGCGGCTCCCGCGCCCGGTTACGGCGCACCCGCACCGGCACCCGAGTATGGTGCTCCCGCACAGCCCGCAGGCTTCGGTGCGGCTCCGGCCCAGACCCCGTTCGAGGCTCCGGCCGACAATCAGTCGGACGACCTGCCTTTCTAAGTCAGAGTGACGAGTGACAAGTGACGAGGTAATTTAGACCAAAAAGATTAAAAAATACACATTGAAAGGGACAGACAGCGCGTCTGTCCCTTTTGCAATGTTAAGAAAGTGTAAAATATTACACCAAAGGGCATGATAATGCACAATGAATGAAAAATATTAATCCAAATCATGCGTTTTTACGTTAAAAAAGGTGCAGAGTGGAAATTTTTTACTAAATTTGCACCCGGATATTATTACAAGCGTCAAAATAATCGTCAAGATAAGAGACGTACAATTACTAAAAAGAAACGCGCCGCATAGCCGGAGGGCCGTGAGGCGTCAAAAAATAGACAATAGAAACATGGAACCTCGCAAGAGCATTGCGAAAGATTTATCGGAAGGCGCCACGCCGAGCGTGGCAAATCAGATAGACCTGCTGTTTGAGACCAGCTGGGAGGTATGTAACAAGGTCGGAGGCATCTACGCGGTGTTGTCGACGAAAGCACGGACACTCGGCGAGCAGTTTGGCGACAAACTGATCTTCATCGGTCCGGATCTGTGGAACGAAGATAATCCTTCTCCTTATTTTAAGGAGCGCAAGACGCTGCTGAAGCAAGCGCAGCAGAAGTTGCAGCTGCCCTGGGGCATCAGCATCCGTGTGGGTCGCTGGGACATACCCGGCGCGCCGCAGGTAGTGTTGGTTAACTGGGGCGACACCGCCGCCCATCTCAGCGAGATATACGGCGAGATGTGGTGCGACTACGGCGTCGACTCGCTGCACTCGTACGGCGACTACGAGGAGAGTTGCGCGTTTGCCGTGGCCTCGGCCATCGTGATCCAGGCGCTGACCCAGCACCTGAAGGCCAATCCCTCGCGCGTCGTAGCACACTTCGACGAATGGACCACAGGGATGGGACTGCTCTATCTCAAGAACCGCGAACCCCGCGTCAGCACCATCTTCACCACCCACGCCACAAGCATAGGCCGAAGCATCTGCGGCAACGGCAAGCCTCTGTACGACTATTTCCATCAGTACAACGGCGACCAGATGGCCGTGGAGCTAAACATGCAGTCCAAGCACAGCCTGGAGAAGGCCGCCGCCCACAACGCCGACTGCTTTACCACAGTGAGCGAAGTGACCGCCCGCGAATGCGAACAGCTGCTGCAGATCCGTCCCCAGGTGGTGACGCCCAACGGCTTCGTGCCGGACTTCGTGCCCAAGACCGTGAAGTACAACCGCCTGCGCAAGGACGGCCGTGACAAGCTGCTGACCGTGGCCAAGGCCGTGACAGGACATCAGTATGGCCCCGACACCTTTATAATAGCGACGTCAGGGCGCCATGAGTACCGTAACAAGGGCCTGGACATGTACCTTGATGTACTTGCCGGTCTGGAGCAGGAACTTCCCGCCGACCAGGAAGCCCTGGCATTCGTGCTGGTGCCCGGATGGGTCAAGGAGCCTTCGGGCGACGTGGTGACCAACCTGTACTTCGACGGTGCCGTCAAGACTCAGCCCGACTATCTGACGCACCGCCTCAACAACGAGGGCGAGGACGAGGTGTGCCGCCGCATCGAGCAGCTGCAGGGCGAAGGCAAACTGAAGAAGCTGCGCGTCATATATGTGCCCAGCTATCTGGACGGACACGACGGCGTGGTGGACATCACTTATTACGATCTGTTGCCGGCACTCGACCTGACGATGTTCCCCAGCTACTACGAGCCGTGGGGCTACACACCGCTCGAGAGCGTGGCGTTCGGCGTACCCACCATCACCGACGACAAGGCCGGTTTCGGTCAGTGGGTGCTCGACAATTTCCAGAACGGGCTGATGAAAAGCGGCGTGTATGTGGTGGACCGCACGGATTCCAACTACGCCCAGGCAGCCGCGCTGATACGGATGGCCGCGCTGGAATACATCACCGAGGATGTAAGCCTCAGGCTAAAGGCACGCAACCTGGCGTTCCTCACCGCAGCCAAGGCCGACTGGAAATTCTTCATCCTCAACTACGACAAGGCATTCGAGATAGCGTTGTCGCGCAATATGCGCCGATGATGCGTTAATGATGCGTTAATGATAATGGCGTTAATAAATAATTAGATAACAACACTCAAAAACCAATATGAAACTCAAAGTAAGCAACACGAACACTCCCAACTGGCGCATGATGACAGTCAGTGCGGAGATCCCTGCAGAGCTGAAGCCCCTGGAGGTGATGTCGAAAAACCTGTGGTGGGTATGGAACAGCAAGGGTAAGAGCCTGTTCCGCGACCTGGACCACGACCTGTGGCGCGCGGTGGGCGAGAACCCCGTAATGCTGCTGCAGCAGCTCAGCTACGAGCGTTACAACGAGATACTGAACGACAAGGCTCTGCGTGAGCGTATCGACGATACCTACCGCGAGTTCAACGACTATATGAGCCAGCCTATCGACAAGAAGATTCCGTCGGTAAGCTATTTCTCGATGGAGTACGGACTGTGCAACTGCCTGAAGATCTACTCCGGAGGCCTGGGCGTACTGGCCGGTGACTATATCAAGCAGGCATCGGACTCGCGCGTGGACATGACCGCCGTAGGTTTCCTCTATAAGTACGGATATTTCTCGCAGAGCCTGGCCATGGACGGCCAGCAGATAGCAAACTACGAGAGCCAGAACTTCGACCAGCTCCCCATCGACCCGGTGCTGGACGAGAACGGGCAGCCCATGATTCTGGAGGTTCCCTTCCCCGGCCGCATCATCTACTGCCACGTATGGCGCGTGAACGTGGGCCGCATGAAGCTCTACCTGCTCGACACCGACCTGGACAAGAACTCCGAATGGGACCGTCCCATCACCCACAAGCTCTATGGCGGCGACTGGGAGAACCGCATCAAGCAGGAGTATCTGCTCGGTATCGGCGGTATCATCATGCTCGACAAGCTCGGCATCCACACGCAGCTGTATCACTGCAACGAGGGTCACGCCGCCTTGCTCAACCTGCAGCGTCTGGTGAACTACGTGCAGCGTGACGGACTGTCGTTCAACGTGGCTCTGGAGCTGGTGCGCGCATCGTCGCTCTATACCGTGCATACCCCCGTGCCCGCAGGTCACGACTACTTCGACGAGTCGCTGCTTGGCAAATACCTGGGTGAATATCCCGCCAAGTTAGGTATCAGCTGGGCCGACCTGATCAACATGGGCCGCGAGAATCCCGACACCAACGACCGCTTCTCGATGTCGGTGTTCGCGCTGAATACCTGCCAGGAAGCCAACGGCGTAAGCTGGCTGCACGGCGAGGTTTCCAAGAAGATGTTCGCCGGCATCTGGAAGGGCTACAGCCCCGAGGAGAGCCACGTAGGCTACGTGACCAACGGCGTGCACATGCCCACATGGGCCGCTTCCGAGTGGAAGGCATTCTACGGCGAGCACCTCAACGCCGACCTGTTCAACGACCAGAGCAACCCCGAGATGTGGGACGACATCTTCAGCGTGCCCGACGAGGACATCTGGAACCTGCGCATGATCATGAAGAACAAGTTCATCAACTTCGTGCGTCGTGACTTCAAGGAGAAGTGGCTGAAGAACCAGGGCGATCCCACGGAGGTGATGCGTGTGGTGGAGAAGATCAACCCCAACGCGCTGATCATCGGTTTCGCACGCCGTTTCGCCACCTACAAGCGCGCACACCTGCTGTTCACCGACCTGGAGCGTCTGGAGCGCATCGTCAACAATCCCGCATATCCCGTGCAGTTCGTATTCTCCGGTAAGGCACACCCCGCCGACGGCGCCGGCCAGGGCCTGATCAAGCGCATCATCGAGATCAGCCGCATGCCTCAGTTCCGCGGCAAGATCATCTTCCTGGAGGACTACAACATGATCGTGGCCAAGCGTCTGGTTACGGGCGTGGACATCTGGCTGAACACCCCGACACGTCCGCTGGAGGCATCCGGCACATCGGGCGAGAAGGCCGAGATGAACGGCGTGCTCAACTTCTCCGTACTCGACGGATGGTGGTACGAGGGTTACCGTTTCGACGAGAAGGCCGGCTGGGCCATCACCGACAAGCGCACCTTCACCGACCAGGGCCAGCAGGACAAGCTCGATGCCGCCACCATCTATTCGATGCTGGAGAACGAGATCATTCCTCTGTACTTCGCCAAGAACTCCAAGGGCTACAGCCCCGAATGGATACAGTACATCAAGCGCAGCATCGCCCACATCGCGCCTCACTTCACCATGAAGCGTCAGCTGGACGACTACATCAGCCGCTTCTACGAGCCGGAGGCCAAGCGTTTCGCCAAGCTGAGCAAGAACGACGCCGAGAAGGCCAAGGAGATCGTGGCATGGAAAGAGGAGGTTGCCTCCAAGTGGGATAGCATCCAGGTGATCAGCAGTGAGATACACACCGTCAACGATGCAGCCGCCGGCCGCACCGGCGACCCGTTCACCGCAAAGGCCGTGATCGACACCAAGGGCCTGGGCGACTCGCTGGGCGTAGAGCTGGTGGTTTACCGCGAGCATGACGGCGAGGAGAAGTACGCCGAGCGTGAGGACCTGAAGGTGGTGAAGCGCGACGGCGACATCTACACCTACGAGCTTAAGAGCAAGATGCGCGAGGCAGGCGTGTTCCGTTACGCGCTCCGCATCTATCCCAAGAACAAGGAGCTGCCTCACCGTCAGGACTTCGCTTACATGCGCTGGATCTGATAAACAGTGGTCATAGTTACGCCGGGCGAACCATCAGGTCCGCCCGGCGTTATATTCGTAGGTAAGCGTCTTCTGGAGTAAGGCGCAGGTGTTACGAAAAGCTAAAACTACAAATGTTATGGATAAATCGAAGTACGATCAGTTGAAGGACGAGAAGGGTGTGGTATTTGTGGAGTTTTATGCCAGCTGGTGCCCTCACTGCCAGCGCATGATGCCCATCGTGGCCGACGTGAAGGAACTTTTTGCCGGGCAGGTGCCGGTATATCAGTTCGATATAGACGAGAATCAGGAACTGGCATCCGAACTCGACGTGCAGTCCATACCCACGTTCATCGTTTATAAGGACGGCGCCGAAGTATGGCGCGGCAGCGGCGAGATGGAGGGTGCCGTATTGGCCCAGCACGTGCAGCAGGCGTTATAAACGCGTACAGGAAGCCTTGTAAACATGTACAGGAATCCGTATAAAATGGAAGCGTTATGAAAACCGGGGTCACCGTCTTCAGTGATTTTCTGAGTGCGCTCGGAGTGAAGCATACCGGTGCGGAATCGGACAAGGCGTTCAGGAACATGCCGTTCAAGTCGCTGTTCGGTTTCTCGCGCCTGCTTGATTCCTACGGCATCAGGACCCGTGGAGTAAAGGTGACCGACAAGACCGACCTGACCCGTATCCCCGTGCCGTTTCTGGCACAGGAGGGTACGGGCTTTGTCATAGTCACGGGGATAGAGACCGCGTCCGACGGCTCGCAGACCGTGGATTATATTTATTATCACGAGAAGAAGCGACGTTACCTGGCGCTGTTCGCCCAGCGATGGAGCGGCGTGGCCCTGCTGGCTTATCCCGACGGCAAGTCGGAGGAACCCTGTTACCGACAGCATCACCTGTTCGAGCTGGCCGAGACCGCCAAGGCATGGATCTTGGGATTCTGCTGTGTGGCGCTTGTGGCGTTCGGATTCTGGCGCAGCGGGCTGTGGCATGACCTGTCGGCGATATTCCTGCTCTGCATCGATTTGTTCGGCCTGTACATCACCTTCCAGCTGTTGCTGAAATCACTGAAGGTTAACGTCAAGACCGCCGACCGTATATGCGGAGTGCTGCAGAAACATGGCTGCGACACCGTGCTGGAGCAGAAAGCATCCAAATTTTTCGGTCTGTTCGGATGGGCCGAGGTGGGAGTGGGGTATTTCACCGTGTCTTTGCTCACCATGCTCTGTTTCCCGGACATGATGCGCTGGCTGGCCCTGGCCAACGGATGCTGCCTCCCCTTTACGTTCTGGAGCATCTGGTATCAGAGATTCCGCATACACACGTGGTGCACCATGTGCGTAATCACTCAGGGCCTGCTGTGGCTGCAGTTCTTCTGTTATCTGTTCGGAGGCTGGTGGCACGACATCTTCCCGCTGACATTGCCGCTGTTCGCATTGCTGGCCGCATACGTAGCCGCGGTGCTCGGCCTGAACAGAGTGTCGGAATTTATTAACGCACGCATAGGAAAGTCATGAAAACAATACCGGAAATTCAGTTTAAGGATGCCGAGGACCTGACCCCGTTGCAGATGAACGCCATACATTTCGACACGGGCGACCATTCGCAATATGTGGGCGACACATTGGCACAGGCTCCCAAGGCCGACAAGGTGCCACCGTACTCCCCGGACAATAAAATGCGCTAAAATCACTGTAAATGCTATGAAACACGTCATTGCATTGTGTCTTTCGTCGCTGGCCCTGACGGCGGCCGCGCAGACCGTTGCGGACAGCGTGTCGCACGACTCCGGACTGGTGCGTGTGGTGCGTTACAACGATACAACCGATGTGGCATACATCACGCTTCATGAGAATGCCCCTCATGTGGTCAATCTCAAGGATGTGCCCCGATTTGCTGTCTTAGGCAAGGAGGGGCGTTTCTACATCGGTATCGGGGCCAATGTAAAGGCCATAGGAGTGTACGACATAGGCAATCCCTTGCCCGACGCGAACTATTTCGTCACCTCGGCCATACCGATGGACACGCGTCCCGGCAATAAGGCGCAGTTCCGGTTCTCGGCTGCCCAAAGCAACGTCTACATGAACGTCGTGGCTTTGCCCGGCGGTGAAAACCAGCTTGGCGCATACGTCTCGCTAAATTTCTTAGGCAAGAACTATGCTCCCAAGCTACATCTCGCATATCTGAAGTACCGTCACATTACCGCCGGCTATTCATATACAATTTTCGGCGATGTGGCTGCGGCTCCTCCGACAATCGATTTCGAGGGACCTAATGCGATACCCTTCATACCCCACGGCATGATAGCATACGAGCCTCGGTTCGGACACAACAGGATGTGGCAGGCCGGAGTGGCAATCGATATGCCTGAATATTCATTCACCAACGCCGCAAGAACAGAGACGGTGACACAGCGCGTGCCGGACATACCCTTCTATATCCAGCGTTACTGGGCCGAAGGCAAAGGCTGGGTGCGTCTGTCGGGTATGATACGTAACTTGTATTACCGCAACATGGAGTCGAACCGGAATATAGACAAGGTTGGCTGGGGCGTGAAGGTGAGCGGCACCACTCCGATTGCGGGTGGACTCTCGGCCTCGTATATGGCCATGTACGGGCAGGGAATAGCAAGCTATATCCAGGATCTGAACGGCGAGGGGATGGATCTGATGCCCACAGGTTCGGACACATCTCGTCTCGGACTTACGGAGGCCTGGGGAGGGTATGCCTCGCTGCAGTATCAGTTTACACCGAAACTGTTCGCCACGGCTACCTACAGCCACGTGCGCGCTTATGTCGACCGGTTCGAGGATGCGGACTCAACATGGGGTTCGACCTACAAGTACGCTCAATATGTAGCCGCCAACATGTTCTATAATATCAACTCCATCGTGCAGGTGGGCGTGGAGTACGACTACGGCCGCCGCGTCAACTACGACGGCAGCCAGGCTCACGACAACCGCCTCCAGGCCATGCTTCAGGTCAGCTTCTAAAACAGGTCGGTGATGATGTCGTCTGAAAGCATGACACCGTCGCGGGTCAGGGAGAGGTGACCGCGGTCATCGTTGAGCAGCCCGCGGGCTATGATGGGCGCGGCGCGACGCATCAACGAGTCGTGAGCTGACTGACCGAATCTTTCGGCAAATTCAGCAAGGCCGAGACCATGGCGCGTACGAAGGCGCGTCATGATCATCTCCTCTCGGAGTGCCTCGGAGTCGAGGTGCTCCGTGGTGTAGTGGGAGGAATGGGAGGAAAGGGAAGGGCCTGAGAGGGAGGAGACGTAAAGGGGGGCGTCGGGGAGGTTGCTGCGGCGCAGGCGGTGGCCGTCGTAGCTGTGGGCGCCGGCGCCGAGTCCAAGGTAGGGGACACCATGCCAGTAGGCTGAGTTGTGTTGCGATTCACGACCGGGCAATGCCCAGTTGCTGATTTCGTAATGCCCGTAGCCGTGTTGTTCCAGCGTGACGCAGATGGTGCGGAACATATTGACGCTCAGCGTTTCGTCGGCTTCCTGTATCTTGCCGGAATCGCGAAGGCGCGTCAATGCCGTGCGTTCCTCGTACATCAGCGAATAGGCCGAAACATGCTCGGGACGCATCTGCATCAATCCATCGAGAGTCTGCCGCAACGATTCCATGGTCTGTCCGGGCAGTCCGAACATCAGGTCAAGGCTGATGTTGCCGAACAGCGGTCGGAGTATACCGTACGCCTGTATCGCCGTTGCGGCGTCATGCCTACGCCCTATGAACTTCAGTTCCGAATCTATCAGTGACTGCACGCCCATGCTGACGCGGTCGACACCGGCAGCGCGCCATGCCTCGGCTTTCTCCCGCGTCACGTCGTCGGGGTTCACCTCGATGGTGAACTCAGACGGCTTGCGTCCCGTCATGCCGGTTATGCCGTCGGCGAGACGTCGGAATTCCGCGAGAGGAATCAGCGAAGGAGTTCCGCCCCCTATATATAAGGTATATCGGTCGGCCTCGTGCAGTATGTCGCCTTCCGGACCGTCGAGACGCTGACGCAACTCCGAGAGCAGCGCCGAGATGTATGCCGGCCAGTCCGCGCGGATCACCCCCTCGGTATAGAAATCACAGTACAGACACCGCCGTGCACAGTACGGTATGTGCACGTAAATCCCTGCACTGAGTCCCGGTCTGACAGTAAGACATTCTTTATTTTTCATACATTCGGACATAAAGGCAAAATTAAGAAATATTTCAGACATGAGGTAATAATAAATAGTTTTATTGACAGGAGACAAGGCTCATTTCATTTAAAATTACATAGACTTAATAAGAAATGCCTCTCACAATACGCCCTCTTTTTCATCACAACGGACGTATTGCCTCGGAGAGGCTGTTTCTCGTTAACCCCACGATGGCTGGAGGAAGCGAAGCGTCCCGACAGCCTTCGTGGGGACAGACTGATGAGGCACAGCTTGGTCGGAGACCATGCCGCTCGTCTGCAGACCTCTTTCATATCGAGGAGTACAGAGACATGGTCTCCGACCAAGCATTGTCCCTCCGGTATGCCCCACGAAGGGCGCTATCAGCTGTCGCTGTCATCGCCCATCGTGGGGTTAATGAGAAACAGCCTCTCCGAGGCAATACGTCTATTGTAATGAAAACGGATTATGTCAGTTAAAAGAGTCAGAAATTATTCCCGGTTATAATCTCCTGTTCCTGTTCCTACTGTTCTCATGTCTGATAATTTTATGGAAAAATGATGCAAAAATGAAAAATATGTTTTACAACATAGTGCCGGAGTGACTAAGGTATGTAGATTTTTGTTAATTTTGGGCAAACCAAAGTGCGCGGAGGGCGTGTGGGGACCCCCATAACGCACGACATAGCGATAACCAATAAAAATCTCTATATCTATGAAGATTTACAAGACAAACGAAATCAAGAACATAGCCCTGTTGGGATCCAAGGGCTCTGGGAAGACCACACTCGCGGAATCAATGGTCTACGAGTGTGGAGTGACAAAACGCCGTGGTACCATTGAGGCTGGAAACACAATGTCGGACTATTTCCCGGTAGAGAAGGAGTATGGCTACTCGGTGTTCTCGACGGTGTTCAACGCAGAATTCAACGGCAAGAAGTTAAATTTCATAGATTGCCCCGGCTCGGAGGACTTCGTGGGTAACGCCTATACGGCACTCGGAGTAAGCGACCTGGGTCTGATACTGATCGATTCCGACTATGGCGTCGAGGTAGGAACGCAGAACATATTCCGCACCACGGCCGCGCTGAAGAAGCCGGTGGTGTTCGCCCTCAACCAGATGGACGGGGAGAAAGCTGACTACGACAACGTGATGGAACAGCTGCGCGAGACATTCGGCTCGCACGTGGTTCCCATCCAGTATCCCCTGGAGAGCGGCCCGAACTTCCACAGCATGATAGACGTGCTGCTGATGAAGAAATATGAATGGGGACCCGACGGCGGCGTGCCTACTATTTCCGAGATTCCCGCCGAGGAGATGGACAAGGCTCTGGAGCTGCACAATGCACTGAAGGAGGCCGCTGCCGAGAACGACGAGACGTTGATGGAGAAATTCTTCGACGACCAGCCTCTGTCGGAGGACGACCTGCGCGAAGGTATCCGCAAGGGTCTGGTGAACCGTTCCATCTTCCCCGTCGTGGTGCTGAGCGCCGCCAAGGATATGGGCGTACGTCGCATCATGGAGTTCTTGGGCAACGTTTGCCCGTTCGTAAGCGAGATGCCGGCTCCCGAGAACACGGCAGGCGAGCCCGTCGAGCCTAAGGCTGACGGTCCTGTATCGGTATTCTTCTTCAAGACCAGCGTGGAGCCGCACATCGGCGAGGTCAGCTACTTTAAGGTGATGAGCGGCACGCTCAAGGCCGGTGCCGACCTGGAGAACGTGACACGCGGCGGCAAGGAGCGTATGGCCCAGATATTCACCGTATGCGGTCAGCTGCGTACTCCCATTGACGCGCTGGAGGCCGGCGACATTGGCGCCGCCGTGAAGCTGAAGGACGTGCGCACCGGAAACACCCTCGACGAGAAGGGTTGCGACTGGCAGTTCGACTTCATCAAATATCCCGCGCCCAAGTATATCCGCGCCATCAAGCCCGTTACGGAGTCCGACTCGGAGAAGATGATGGCCATCCTGACCCGTATGCACGAGGAGGATCCCACATGGATAGTGGAGCAGAGCAAGGAACTGAAGCAGACTCTGGTGAAGGGTCAGGGCGAGTTCCACCTGCGCACGCTGAAATGGCGCATAGAGAACAACGAGAAGCTCCCCGTTGAGATCCAGGAGCCGAAGATTCCTTATCGCGAGACCATTACCAAGGCCGCTCGTGCCGACTATCGTCACAAGAAGCAGTCCGGCGGTTCCGGTCAGTTCGGCGAGGTGCACCTGATCATCGAGCCGTACACCGAGGGTATGCCCGAACCTGACACCTACAAGTTCGGCAACCAGGAATACAAGATGAGCGTCCGCGACAAGCAGGAGATTCCGTTGGACTGGGGCGGCAAACTGGTGGTGTACAATTGCATCGTGGGCGGCGCCATCGACGCACGCTTCATCCCCGCTATCGTGAAGGGTCTGATGGACCGCATGGAGCAGGGTCCGTTGACGGGATCGTATGCACGCGACGTCCGCGTCATGATCTACGACGGCAAGATGCACCCGGTAGACTCAAACGAGATCTCGTTCCGCCTGGCAGGCCGCAACGCATTCAGCCAGGCCTTCAAGCAGGCCAACCCGAAGATCCTGGAGCCTGTGTACGACGTGGAGGTTCTAACCCCCGGCGACACTATGGGCGACGTGATGAGCGACCTGCAGGGACGCCGCGCCATCATCATGGGCATGGCTTCCGAGAACGGTATCGAGAAGCTGAACGCCAAGGTGCCCCTGAAGGAGATGGCCAGCTATTCCACATCGCTCAGCTCCATCACCGGCGGCCGCAGCTCGTTCTCGATGAACTTCTCGAGCTACGAGCTTGTTCCGGGCGACGTACAGGAGAAGCTGCTGAAGGAATACGCCGAGACGCAGACCGAAGAATAATAACCTGCATCATACAGAAACAATCGAGGTCCCGATCCGCAGCGGTCGGGCCCTCTTTTTGTTTTAGACAGGAGATGTGTTTAGACAGGAGGTATTTTTTAGACAGGAGAACAGGAGAAACAGGAGATTTATGACTACTGTTCTCCATTTATTATGTAGATGGTCGGTGAATAAAGACCGGATAATCTCCTGTTTCTCCTGTTCTCCTGTCAAAAAAATTATTGGACTTGTCACCTGTTTCTACTGTTCTCCTGTCAAAAAAACAGTTGGACTGTTCTCCTGTTTCTACTGTTCTCCTGTCAAAAATTTTTTTATTTATGTCACCTTTCGGGGAGCCGTTGTGTCTATAATACGAGACCGCTGATAAGAACGGTCGTAAGAATGACGTTAAACAATTAAACTTATAGACATTATGGCGGATATATTAGTTCCTATCTTTGTGTGTGTGGTGCTGCCGGTGGCGATAGTGGGCATCTATTACTGGTCGCAGATCAACGCGGAAAACAAGCGTGCCCAAATACTGATGAAGGCCATCGAGGCCAACTGCGGTCCTGACGTCGACAAACTGGCCGAGGCTCTGCAGCAACAGCGTAAGCCCAAAACAGACCGCGAGATCCTGAACCTGCGTCTGCTGCGCGGCTGCATGTTCACGTTCGTCGGCCTGGGGTTATGTATCGTGGGCATAGTGTCCGCCTGCATGGGAACCGAATTCGCTTCCGATCCGGTCACGGTTCCATTGGTATTCGGAGGAGCGTCGTTAGCCATTGGTCTGAGTTATCTGGTGGTCTATTTTGTGACTCGAAAACAAGTAAAGGATTAATTATTGTTGTAAAGTTGTAAATGACGCGCCAGCAGTTCATTTCTCATGTGGAAGCCACCCAGAAGGCGTTCAGGCGCTTTCTGGTGGCTCTGTGCTGTGGCGATTCCTCGTTGGCCGACGACGTGGCTCAGGAAGCGTATATCAAGGCGTATATGGCGTGCGATACATTCCGCGACGCCGATAAGTTCAACGCCTGGATATATCGCATTGGCTACAACACATTTCTGAACCATAAGCGCGGTCGGCGCCTGACGGTAGGGTATGACGACGCAAAGGAACTGTCGGCCCCCGGTGGCGCCGATGCCGGATTCGCCTATCAGGAACTGTACGAGGCGCTGAACCGCTTGCCTGCAAAGGAGCGTACCTCGGTGCTGCTGTTCTATATGGAGGGGTATTCGGTCAAGGAAATAGCGGATATTCAGGAAGTGTCGCAGGATGCGGTGAAGCAGCATCTGTCGCGCGGCCGGAATCATCTGCGCGGGTTATTATCAAACGAATGATTATGGAAGAAGATAAGTTGAAATCTCTGTTTGCTGAATTCCGGCCTGAACTGTCGTCCGACCGTCGGTTTATGGACTGCCTGACGCAGAACATGGAATCGGTCGAGATAGTGAAGCGCCGTATGGCTGAGACGCGGGCGCGAAACCGTCGGGCCGTCACCGTCGCTGCCGTCGTAGGTTTTGTAGTCGGCTTCCTGTTCTCGTTGACGTTGCCGTATCTCAGCGGCGTGGTTGCCGGCTGGCAGCTGACTTTGCCCGAGGAATCGGTTACGAGAGTCTTGGCCGACTGGTTTGCCGTCATATCCTGGGTCGTGATCGGTGCCGTGGCCGTGACAGCCGCCACCAACACCTACGACATGATGACATCGAAACCGATACCGCTTGAGCAATAAAACAGACGGGAACAGAATATAAAAAAGGCCGCGGGAAGTCCGCGACCTTTTCTGTTTTCTGACGGTATGATTACTTGCGCTTGCCGTATTCCTGGTCGAGACCGAAGATGTCGGTGCCGCCCATGCGGCGGATGCGGTCTACGATGCCGCTGGCAGTAGCTTCTTCCTCAACCTGTTCCTTCACGAAGCCCCACATGAAGTCCTGGGCTGCGCGATCCTTCTCCTCCTCGGCCAGATCCAGAAGGGCGTTGATCATGGCCGATACCTTACACTCGTGAGCGTAAACTTCCTCGAATGCCTGCAGGGGCGATTCCCAGTTCTGAGGTACGGACGTGATGTCGCCGATGTGGGCGTTGCCGCCGCGCTTGTGCAGGAAGTCAGCCATCTCGTAGGCGTGTTCCATCTCCTCCTTGCTCTGGGCCTTCATCCAGCTGGCGAAGCCGGTATAACCCTCGCGGTCAAAATAGAACGACATGGACAGGTACAGGTTGGCCGACCACATCTCGGCTACGATCTGTCCGTTGATTGCGTCTTGCAGTTTGTTTGAGATCATGATTTTTGAGTTATATTGTGTTTTGGGATTATTTCTAATCGTTATATTCAGTGCTTTTCCAACTACAAAATTAACAAATAAATCCAACAAACGGAAGGCAATCGCAATAAAAATATCCTTTTCTTTTCTGTGAGTTATCTGACGAAGCGGAGGGTGGCGGAATTGATGCCGTCGGAGGCCTTTGCGATGTAGATGCCTTTCGGCAGGGACTTGATGTCGATGTCGGAATTGCTATCGGAGCCCATGCGGAACCGTATCATGCCCGCGGCATCGTAGATTTCGACGGTCACTTCCTTGTCGGCCGTGACATGGAGCATGCCTTCGGGCGTCAGCGTAATCAGGTCGTTGGCCGGGCCGACCGTGCGGATACCGGACTGTGCCGGTGCCCATGAGATGGCGGATCCCTCCTTAAGGTCGATTGCCCCGGAGAAAATATACTCGCCGTATCTGCGGAACGTGATTGTATAATGTCCCGGCTCTATTGAGCCGAAAGTGGAGGTGACGTTGAATGCGCACACGCAATCGCAGAGAGAACTGTTCTCCTGGATGTTGAAAACCAGGTTGCTGCCATCCCTCTCAAACCATGTGGTGAATCCGTAGGGACAGCAGTTGGCCACGAAATTCTCCCATGTCACGGTAAGAATGCCGTTGACGTATGTTATGGACCATGCGTCTGCGTCGTAATCCGGTGCATGCTGACTGTTAGAGCGTGTGTTCAGGCATCCGGAATCTTCGACCGTAACTGGATCGATCCGTTCTGCGGAGGCAGTAGCCACAGGAGCCGACGTTATGGCTGACGCCATAAGGGCAAGCGGTAGTATTCGTTTCATAAGCGAAATGATGTTAATTAAATTTGTCATTGGTTTTGTTGGTGTTTCGTTGTTGATAAACTCACCGTATAGATGGATTTATCGCCAAAAGACTGCATCCCCCGGATAATAATTTTATGATATTGTGGTTTTTATTAATTTTGTGATAATAATTTGTATTGTTCATGCAGTCTTTTGAAGTGGCGTGCATCTATGAGTCAATGGATAAAGGATATCTGATACAACGCTGTCAGTCGGGAGATAGAGAAGCCTTCGGGATTCTCTATCAGACCTACCTTGTCCGTATGTACAGGATTGTGGCACGTTATGTCCATAATCAGGATGCGGTATGGGACATTCTGCATGACGGTTTCCTTATAGCATTTGCCTCCATATCATCACTGAAGGATGCCGAAAAGGTAGAGCCGTGGCTTATCTCCATAATGAAGAACCTGTCTCTCCAATATCTGAAAGATGGGTCAAGCCATATTTCAGTCGCTGTGTCTGATACCGAGATTGCCGATAACGACTCCGGCGCGATTGTAGATGAAGAACGCGAACTGACCTGGGAAGAATTGGATAAGATGATCAGCAAATTGCCCGAAGGCTACGGCAAAGTCTTTCGGCTCGCGGTTCTTGACGGGCTTTCTCATAAGGAGATAGCGGGTATGCTCGGCATAGCTCCACATTCCTCGTCTTCGCAACTCACTCATGCAAAAGCGATGTTGCGACGTATGATAAAACAGTATCGTATGGAGATAGGGCTACTGTCTATCATCGGAATTATATTGCTTATCTGGCAATGGACTATCGACCGCAATGAGGATACAAGCCCGGCACCGGTTATAAGCAATAACGCGGATGGGGCAATGCCCTTAGTCACCGACTCGATCGATAGCACAGATTCAGCGACAGGAGATGACGCGCCAGGCTCAAGGATGATATACAAAGCGATACAGCATCCTGAGGCACATCAAAATATAGCGGAGACGGCAAACGCGGCGGACAGCGTACCTGCCGTTAAGAATGACAGTATTGCGAACGACACCGTAATGCTGTCCCCGAATATTGTAAATCGAGAAAGGCTTATAGTACATGAAGATGTTCTGAGTACAAAACGCAGCGAAAGCCGGGACTGGTCGTTGGCGTTGGCGTACTCCGGCAGTTTTGGTCAAAATGATTTGAACCGTTATCGGATACCGGATCCCAATATGTCAGATGCAAATGATCCGATTGAAGAAATTGAAGTCACTGAAAAATCTCACCATTATATGCCGTTGGTAATCGGACTGTCCGTCAATAAGACGCTCACATCCCGCTGGAGCATTGAGACCGGACTCCGCTATACGTTCCTGCGGTCGGAATTCCTTTCGGAAAGCGAGTTGATGGACAGAGAGACGACGCAACGCATACATTATATAGGCATTCCCTTAAAAGTCAACTATCGGATATTCACATACCGTGGATTCTCGCTGTATGGTCAGGGAGGCGGGGCGTTGGATATTCCGGTTTATGGCACACGGTCTGTCCGGGAATATTTACCGAGAGAGGGTGCTGTGAGCACCGATGAGTTCCATATTCATGCACCTGTACAGTGGTCAGTGGAGGGCGGTCTTGGCGTTCAATATCATTTCACACCCTCATTCAGTATATACGCAGAGCCGTCGTTTCGATATTATTTCAACTCCGGCTCGGATATCAGGACAATCCGTCAGGACAAGCCCTTTGAATTCACGTTGCCAATCGGACTGAGGTTCACCTGGTAAGCAGGGAAGGGATTAATGAGTCAGCTTTTCATGATGTCGATTTACCCTTTGAAGATAGAGTTATGACGATAAGACGTTAATCGGTGCTAATGATAGAACATCAATAGCTGACCCCTTTTAAGCAGCACGGGGCAATCCAGAAGAAACGTAGACCGAGCTATCGAATCATTAAAGAAATTCAGTATTGTCGACGTTGCAGAGAGCTTATTTCCATTTGTCTGGAATGGTATATGTTTTACCGTCTTTGGAAATAGTGTCCGGCATTATTGCAGACTGGAAACGGCGGATATTCTTAATCATCAGGACAGGTTTGCTTCGGTGATGAATAAGATTGTCCTTCAAGTCATTACTAAAATTGGATGGTGGAAAGTAGACCTTGATGCCTACTTTCGGAAACAGACGCTGAATAAGCTCGATAGGAGGTACAAGGTTACTGTCGGCACTCACTAATGCTATGATGTCGGTTGTGTTCATCACACAGTCCTCGACCATGCGAATAGATATATTCACGTCCGTTTTCTTTTCTTCGGGCCTTGAAATGTCTCCTTTGCAGTAGGGGCAGATGATGTGTTTGTCAAGATACTTACCTCGTACAATCTCGAATCTGTCGCCATTGATGAGCTTGTTGGCATTTAGGAATGCGCTCTGTCTGCTATTCTTCTGAGGACTAAGAGGAGAGGCTGTAAAGTATATGACTTTTTCAAGCGTCTGCTCTTCACCAAGAAAACTCTCGCAAAGTTTTACAATGTCAATCCAGTAAAATCCGCGCCAAACGGGATCAATTCTTTTCGTGCGTTTGAGTCCGAAATAGAAGTTGAAGCCATCAATATAGAATGTAACTCTTTTCTTAGGTTCCATGATAAATAAAAAAAGCCGCTCGTAAGCGGCCTATTCCCTGCAAGAAAGCAGGGCGTTGCTTTTTATGATACAAAGGTAATACTTTTTTCTTACCCTTGCAATAGTTTAACGGGAAAAAGCACAAAAAAGTTTTTGCAGCAGTTGGTAAAAAAGAGCCACCCCGGTGAAGGGATGGCTCTTGAAGTTTCTGATAATATCTCTGATAATATTATGAGTCGTATGAAATGACTCTCTTATTATTGATTACTTATTACTTGATTACTTTCTTGGCGACACGGCCGTTGGCGTCTTTTACCACGTAGATGCCGGGGGCGGGCTGGCCGTTGACTTTCACGCCGCCGAGCGTGTAGACTGTCTCGCTGCCGCTGCCGTCAACTTCGATGCCGTGGATGCCCGACTGGGCGCTGCTGCTGATCTTTATCTGCTTGTTGATGCCGAGACCTTTGATCGTAAGCGAGCATGTGGCTTCCTCGGGGTTGGTGGCCTGGAACTTGATGCGGGCATCGTTGTAGCGCGTGCCTTCGAAGGTGTATGTCAGCCATTCGGGAGCGCCTTCAACCGTAAGGTCCGTTACGGGATGGTATGTGTCGAGTTCGAGCGCAGCGCTGCCGGTGGAGTCTATCTGCACCTCTTGTGCGGCGGGCTGCAGCCAGGGATAATAGCCGTCGAGCATGATGGCGAACGATTGCGTTGCTCCGGTATAATTGACCACCGGGGAGAGCGACGAGCGCACTTCTCCTTCAAAGCAGATGTCTTTCTCGATCCAGCCGAATGCAAAGCCGTTGGGATTGCCATCCACAGACTGGTAGGGAGCGAAGTATTCGCCGCAATCGTGCATGCCGCTGAGGCGCACTACGTATGAGTCGCACACCTCCTGGCTCATGACCACGGGCAGGGCGAAGCGGAATTTAAGCGTCAGGTAGTCCTGGAGGCCGCCGCCTTCAATCACCTGGATGTCGCTGCCTTTGCAGGTGGCGGTGGCTACGGGCTGCGTCATTTCGCCTTCGTCGGAGAGCGGGATGATTTCGAGTTTGAACTCGTGGTCGGCTTTGATGCCGTGGCCTTTGGCCAGTACCCAGCCTCCGTCTATCACCATCGGCGCTGCACCGGTGTATATGGTGTTGAGTATGCCGGTGAGATGGACGTAGTCATTCTCGCCGTTATCTCCCTGGAAGGTGTAGTCGGTCCAGAATTTGTCCAAGTTGGCGTCATAGCCGAAGATGGGTGACGAGTCATCGCCTCCGGTGCAGAGGCTGAGGCCTTCGGAAGTTGCGAAGGTGGTAAGGCCAAGGTTATATAGGGCGGCGTTGCCCTTTTCGTCCTTGAGCGACACTTCCGGTTTGCCGCCGGTCTGGAAGTATTTGTAGAGGGAATATTCACCGGGAGCGCTTTTGTCGGCCGTTGCGGTGAGTACAGGCGCGGTGTACATGTTGTTGCGGGTGGTGAACTCGGAGGTGTAGTCGGTGCGGTAGGTTTCGGTCAGTTCCTCGTCGGTGGAGGTCAGCTGGCTGTTGTCGGCTGCCATGTAGCTCCATGTGTAGGATGTGTTGTCCGGGTTGCCTTCGCTGGCGTTAGTCCAGGTAATGGGCGAGTAAACGGGAAGCATGGCCACATCGAGCGTCCATTGCACGAAGTTCGGATCGGTGCCGAAGCATAGCGTCTCGAAGGGATACCAGTAAGCGGCGTTGAGTTCCGGATAGCCTACGGAGACACAGTCGATGCCCTGTACCTGGCCGTCGGTGCCCACATACTCGAAACCGATCTTTATATCCTTGCCGGCATAGGCGGAGAGGTCGAGGGTCTCCGGGGCCAGAGAGCCGTCGTAGTTCATTGCCTCCTCGAAGTCCATGGCCAGGAACTCGGGACGTTTCGCGAAGTCGTCGACTGTGGTCCAGGTATTGCCACCGTCTTCCGAGATGTTGACCTTTATGGTGTAGACCTGTGTCTTTTCTCCGATATAGGTGTATGTATCCCAGTCCACATTATCGGTGGAATACATCCAGAGCGGCTCCTTGTCTATGAGATAGCGTAGCACCATCCCATCCTCCACATGGACCGTCGGGGTGATCAGCCATTCGTTGATGAAATCGGAGTTGAAGTTGCAGATGGCCAGATAAGAGCCTTGCGCTCCCATAAGCATGATTGCGGAGGCTTCGTCTATAATCCAGGGCGCCTGCGTTGTGGCGTCTTTGGAGACAGCCTGCCAGCCTTCGGGCATCCACCCTTTGCCGGTGCAACCCTCGAAGTCTTCGTTCAGGACGTAACCGGACCCTGCTTCGGCGCGGGTCGCGCGACGGGGCTGTATCACGCGGTTGCCTTTCAGGCCGACTATGCGCTTGTAGACCATTTCGCCGCTTTTGACGGTATGCATCTTGATGTTGCCCGAAAGTGTACGTGATTCGAGCACCTGCGGGGCAACGTCCTTCACAGTGACGGCCCTTTGTGGGCGAGCAGCTGCGGCGACGCGGTCCGGAGTCTGTGCAGAGACAGTGCCGGAGGCAAGCGCCATGGCTGCGGAAATAAGTAAAATTCGTTTCATAAATCTGTAATTTGTTTGTAAACGGGTATCTGAATTATTTATTGTTAGTGTAGGCCTTAAAAAAATATGCGGCCCTCATACTTTGTGTCGCGTCAAACAGGTATGACTTTCGGATATAAAAATCCATTATATTGCAAAAGTACAAACCATCTATTCAAACTTTATACAAATTAACATTTTTAACACAATTTTTAACATTTTATACCCATCCTTGGGAAAATTGGCTCGACGGAGAATATATATGATTAGGGGACGATGCCTTGAAAATTTATTTGAACGTTTCGGAAATTATTTATAACTTTGCGCTTTCAAGACCGAAGTATGAGTACTTACAACGACAAATCGGCGGGTGCTGGGAAACGCGAGGTGCGGTTCTCAAAGATGCACGGCGCCGGTAACGACTACATTTATCTGAATGGTTTTGAGGCGATTCCCGAAGATTTAAGCAAATTGGCCGTTGAGGTAAGCGACCGTCATTTCGGGGTGGGTTCGGACGGACTGGTAGTGATATGTCCGTCGGACGTGGCCGATTTCTGTATGCGTATGTATAATTCCGACGGCAGCGAGGCCGAAATGTGCGGCAACGCGTCACGCTGTATAGGCAAGTATGTCTACGACCGCGGCTTGACGGACAAGACGGAGGTGACGCTGGAGACCCTTGCCGGCATCAAGGTGCTGAAGCTGCATGTTGAGAACGGCGAGGTGACCGAGGTGACCGTGGATATGGGCGAGCCTGAGCTTCGGCCCGATCGGGTGCCGGTGGTCAGCACCAGCGCCGACCGCATGATAAACGAGCGAATCACTGTCAACAATACGGAATACGACATTACGGCAGTCAGCATGGGAAATCCTCATGCTGTTGTTTTTGTTAATGAGATAACCGACGAGCAGGTTCTGGGCCGTGGTCCGGAGCTGGAGCGCGCCGAGGTATTTCCGCGCAAGGCCAACATCGAGTTCGCCCGCGTGGTGGACCGGGGCCATGTCGAGATGCGCGTGTGGGAGCGGGGTACGGGCGAGACCCTGGCCTGCGGCACCGGAGCGTGCGCCACGGCCGTGGCCGCAGTGCTGAACGGTCACACCGACCGCGAGGTGGATATAGTGCTGCGTGGCGGCACACTGCACATCCGCTGGGACGAGAACACCAACCACGTGATGATGACCGGCCCGGCACGGTTCGTGTGCGACGGAACGTTTTATAGGTATTAAGTTATAGTGATGAGTGATGAAGTGGGCGTTGCTGATTGCTGATTACTGATTTCTAATTGAATAAAGATGAAGATTAACGATAATTTTGAGAAATTGCCTGAGAGCTACCTGTTTTCGACGGTAGCCCGCAAGTTGCGTGAATATAAGGAGTCGCATCCCGGCAGCGAGGTGATCCGCATGGACATCGGCGACGTTACGCTGCCCGTACCGCAGGCCTGCATAGAGGCCATGCACCGTGCCGTAGATGATATGGCGGCCGGCGATACATTCCATGGCTACGGTCCGGAGCAGGGCTATGGCTTTCTGCGCGAGGCCATAGCCGACGGCGACTATGCCGGACTCGGTATCTCGGCCGACGACATCTTCGTGTCGGACGGCGCCAAGAGCGACCTCGGCAACTTGGGCGATATATATTCCAAAGACAACATAGTTGCCGTCACCGACCCCGGCTATCCCGTATACGTCGATTCCAACGTGATAGACGGACGCGGCGGCAAACTGGTTGACGGCAAGTGGAGCAACTTCGTATACCTGGACTGCACGGAGCAGAACGGCTTCAAGCCGACGCCTCCCGAGGCGCATGCCGACGTGATATTTCTTTGCTCGCCTGCCAATCCTACCGGAGCTGCATTCACTCACGCCGAGCTGAAGGCCTGGGTGGACTATGCGCGTCGCAACGATGCCGTGATAATCTACGACTCGGCCTATTGCGCCTACGTGCGCAGCGCCGACGTGCCCCGCAGCATCTATGAGATAGAGGGAGCGCGCGAGGTTGCCATAGAGGTGCGCAGCTTCTCCAAGACGGCCGGCTTCACCGGACTGCGTTGCGGATACACCGTGGTGCCTGCCGAGGTTACTGGCACGGATGCCGACGGCAACCGTGTGCAGCTGCGCAAGCTGTGGCTGCGTCGGCAGACCACCAAGTTCAACGGCGCCAGCTACGTGATACAGCGCGGCGCCGAGGCCCTTTACACCACAGCCGGGCAGGAGCAGATACGCCGGAACGTGGACTACTACCTGCGCAACGCGGGTATCATCCGCGATGCGATGCTGAAGGCCGGATTCAAGGTATACGGCGGACTCGATTCACCGTACGTATGGGTGAAATCGCCGGCGGCCGACGACAGCTGGAAGCTGTTCGAGACGCTGTTGGAGCAGGCGCAGATCAGCTGCACGCCGGGTGTGGGATTCGGCAGCCTGGGTCAGGGCTGGATCCGTTTCACGGGCTTCAATACCGAGGAGAAGACCCGCGAGGCGATGAAAAGACTGGAAACGGTGGGACTTGGCTGAAGCCAAGCAGCCGGAACAAAAAACGCAGCGGATGCATGAGGCGGATGCATGAGGCGGATACCCAAAGCGGATACCCGATGCGGATGCACGAGGGGGGATGCACGAGGCGTCGGGACACTGCGGTGAAATATACGGAATAGATAAAAGGTAAAGGTAAATAAAGCAAGAGAGTTACCCTAATTTATAATTTTATGTCAAACCTCAGAGTAAAGAGTGTGCTTGAGGCCACCGGCCGGAAAGCAGTGAAGGTTGAGCTTCCCAAGGAGCGAGTAGAGCGGTACTACGGCAAACAGGTGTTCAACCGACAGAAGATGTTTGAGTACCTGCCCCGCGAGACGTACATGGCGCTGATAGACGCCATCGACAACCGCAAACCATTGAGCCGCGAGCTGGCCGACAGCGTGGCTCAGGGCATGAAGCAGTGGGCGCTGGACAACGGCGCGCGCCACTACACTCACTGGTTCCACCCTCTGACCGGCAGCACCGCCGAGAAGCATGACGCTTTCATAGAGCATGACGGCAAAGGTGGAGTGGTAGAGAAATTCTCAGGCAAGCTTCTGGTCCAGCAGGAACCCGACGCATCCAGCTTCCCCAACGGCGGCATCCGCAACACCTTCGAGGCCCGCGGCTATTCGGCATGGGACATCTCGTCGCCCGCCTTCATCGAGGACAACACGCTGTGCATCCCCACGGTGTTCATCTCCTATACGGGCGAGAGCCTGGACTACAAGACGCCGCTGCTCCGCGCGCTGAACAGCGTGGACAAGGCCGGTACACGCGTGGCACATTTCTTCGACCCCGAGGTGAAGCATGTTGTGGCATACCTGGGCTGGGAACAGGAGTACTTCCTGGTGGACGAGGCTCTGTATGCCGCACGTCCCGACCTGGTGATGACCGGACGCACCCTGATGGGTCACGAATCGGCCAAGAACCAGCAGTTGGAGGACCATTACTTCGGCTCCATCCCCAGCCGCGTGGAGGCTTTCATGCTCGACCTGGAGCTGGAGGCCCACAAGCTCGGCATACCCGCCAAGACCCGTCACAACGAGGTGGCTCCCAATCAGTTCGAGCTGGCTCCGATATTTGAGGAGTGCAACCTGGCCAACGACCATAACCTGCTTCTGATGTCCATTATGGAAGAGGTGGCCAAGCGTCACAATTTCCGCGTGCTGCTGCACGAGAAGCCCTTTGCCGGCATCAACGGAAGCGGCAAGCACAACAACTGGAGCCTCGGCACCGACAACGGCACGCTGCTGTTCGCGCCCGGCAAGACCCCGGAGGACAACCTGCGCTTCGTCACCTTCGTGGCCAACGTTATGGCCGCCGTGCACAAGCACAACGGTCTGCTGAAGGCTTCCATCATCACGGCCACCAACCAGCACCGCTTGGGCGCCAACGAGGCACCGCCGGCCATCATCTCGATGTTCCTGGGCCGCCAGCTTTCGGAAGTGCTGGACAAGATAGAGAAGCACGACAGCGATTCGCTGGCAGTGAACGGCAAGGAGAAATTCAACATCGACGTGGCCCAGATTCCCGAGCTGATGCTGGACAACACCGACCGCAACCGTACCAGCCCCTTCGCATTCACGGGTAACCGCTTCGAATACCGTGCTGTCGGCTCGTCGGCCAACAATGCCGCAGCCATGATTGCCCTGAACGCCGCCATGGCCGTGCAGCTCAATGAGTTTGCCGACGCTGTCGAGAAGCGCATGGCCGCCGGCGAGGACAGGACCAAGGCGATTCTGTCCGAGGTGCGCAAGCTGATCGTGGCATCCAAGCCCATCCACTTCGACGGCAACGGTTACAGCGACGAGTGGAAGGAGGAAGCCGCCAAGCGCGGTCTCGACACCGAGACTTCGGCACCCCTGATGTACGACGCATACACACGCCCCGAAAGCGTGGAGATGTTCGAGAAGTCGGGCGTGCTCAGCCTCAAGGAGATAGAGGCCCGCAACGAGGTGAAGTGGGAGACATACTCCAAGAAGATACAGATCGAGAGCCGCGTATTGGGTGACCTGGCCATAAACCACATCATTCCTGCCGCCGTGCGCTACCAGTCCACGCTGCTTGACAACGTGTATAAGATCAAGCAGCTGTTCTCGGGCGACAAGGCCGATACGATCGCGGCAATCGACATGGAGAATATAGAACAGATAAGTGAGAACATAGCAGCCATCAAGACCAAGGTGAAGGAGATGATCGAGGTGCGACACAAGGCCAACCGTATGGACACCGAGCGTGACAAGGCCATAGCCTATCACGACGACGTGATGCCCAAGATGGACGAGATCCGCACACACATCGACAATCTGGAACTTATGGTGGACAACGAGATATGGCCGTTGCCCAAGTATCGCGAGCTGCTGTTTATACGTTAAAAATGTTACATCCGTCAAAACGAGGGATTTACATGCCCTCGTCACCTATCAGAAGGCTCTCCGGCGTGGCCAATGCGGCTGCCCGGAGGGGCCTTTCCGTTTATTACCTGAACATTGGACAACCGGATATCCATACTCCCCGCGAGGCGCTGGAGGCTGTGGAAAATATCCATCTGCGCGTACTGGCCTATTCGCCGTCGGACGGCCTGGAGAGCCTGCGCAAGAAATTTTCCGAGTATTATCACCGTTTCGGACTGGACATCAGTCCCGACGAGATCATAGTGACCGCAGGCGGTTCGGAGGCGGTGCTGTTCGCCTTCATGGCCTGTCTGGATCCGGGCGACGAGATAATAGTGCCTGAGCCGGCCTACGCCAACTATATGGCCTTCGCCGATTCGGCCGGCATACGTATCCGTCCGCTGCCCTCCAACATTCACGATGGATTCGCCCTGCCGCCCGTCGAGGACTTCGAGAAGAAGATCACCAACCGTACGCGCGCCATCCTGCTGTGCAACCCCAACAACCCGACGGGATACGTTTATACCCGCAAGGAGCTGGAGGCCATCGCCGACATCTGCGAGCAGTACGACCTGTTCCTGTTCGCCGACGAGGTGTACCGCGAGTTCTGCTACACCGACCAGAAGTTTACGTCGGTGATGAGCCTGGATCGCATAGCCTACAACACGGTAATGATCGACTCCGTGTCGAAGCGTTACAGCGAGTGTGGTATCCGCATCGGCGCTTTGGTGTGCCGTAATCCGGAGATACACGCCGCCGTGATGAAATTCTGTCAGGCACGTCTCAGCCCTCCGCTGTTAGGACAGATTGTGGCCGAAGCCTCGGTGGACGCATCCGATAAATACATCAGGGACGTGTACGACGAGTACAAAAAGCGCCGCGACTTCCTGGTGGAGCGCATTAACCGCATCCCGGGCTGCTACGCCCCGATGCCCGACGGCGCCTTCTATACGATGGTGGAGCTGCCGGTGGACGACGCCGACAAGTTCTGCAAATGGTGCCTCGAGGAGTTTGAGTACGAAGGAGGCACCGTGTTCCTGGCTCCTGGCAGCGGATTCTATTCCAATCCCGCAATGGGACGCCGACAGGCGCGCATCGCATACGTGCATGACATTGAGTATCTGGCCAAAGGCCTTGACATTCTGGAGCATGCCCTGGAGGCATATCCCAACAGAATCACAGATCTTGGATTATGAACATAAGAGAAATAACATCCGGCATATATTACACGGGCGTCAACGACCGCGTTACCGATAAGTTCGAGGGCATGTGGCCGCTGCCGTACGGTGTGAGCTACAACGCCTACCTGGTGCGTGGCTCGAAAGGTACGGCGCTTATGGACACCGTAGAGATCACCGAGGTTCACGAATACCTCGACGCAGTGGAGCGTACGCTGCAGGGCTCCACGCCCGACTACCTGGTGGTACATCACATGGAGCCTGACCATTCCGGCTCCATTCCCGAAGTGGTACGCCGCTGGCCTGACCTGAAAATCGTTGGCAACGCTCAGACCGTGGGCATGATCAAAGGCTTCTACCACGTGGACGACGACAGCCGCTTCGTGACCGTCAAGGACGGCGACACAATTGACCTCGGCGACATGAATCTTCTGTTCCGCCTCACGCCCATGGTGCACTGGCCGGAGACCATGATGACGTATGTGGCCGAGAGGGGAGTGCTGTTCTCGGGCGACGCCTTCGGATGCTTCGGCGCGCTGAACGGCGGTCTGATCGATACGGAGATGGACACAACCGTATATTGGGACGAGATGTACCGCTATTACAGCAACATCGTGGGCAAGTACGGCCGCTTCGTGCAGCAAGCCTTGCAGAAACTCAACGGCGTCACGCCCGAATATATCTGCACTACCCACGGACCGGTATGGCATGAGAAGATAGCTGAAGTGACGGGTATCTACGACCGCCTCAGCCGCTACGAAGGTGAGGATGGCGTGACCATCATCTACGGCTCGATGTACGGCAATACGGCCGAGGTGGCCGAGGAGATAGCACGCGGACTGGCCGAGGCCGGGGTGAAGAACATCAGGATACACAACGCCTCGCACAGCGACATGAGCTATATGATCAGCGACGCGTTCCGTTACAAGGGTCTGATTGTGGGGAGCGCCACATACAGCATGACGCTGTTCCCGCCCGTCAGGGCATTGCTGACGGCCCTGCAGGTGCGCGAGGTGAAGAACAAGGTGTTCGCCGGATTCGGCAGCTATACGTGGGCCGCAAACGTCGTAAAGAAGGAAATGGACGATTTCTGCGCCGCAGCCGGTATGGAAATGCAGGGCTTCGTGATGATGAAGCAGGGCATTGACGAAGATGTCCGCAACTCCGCTCGTGCCCTGGCTGCCGAAGTGGCCGCTAAACTTAATTCCTGATTGAATATTTATGATACTTGACATGATACCCCTGGCCATATTCGATGCCAGCAGTTTCTTCCAGTGGTTCGTGGAGAATGCCAACTATTGGTTTGTTTTCATCTTCATGACCATCGAAAGTTCGTTCATACCCTTCCCGTCGGAAGTGGTAGTGCCCCCGGCGGCCTATCTGGCCTGCACCAATTCCGGTGCCGGTTCGGACATGAACATATATATGGTGGTAGTGATGGCCACACTCGGGGCATTGTGCGGAGCGTTCATCAACTATTATCTGTCGTTGTGGGTGGGCCGTCCGGTTATCTACCGCTTCGCCGACAGTAAATTAGGTCACGCCTGCATGATAGACCGCGCCAAGGTGGAGAAGGCCGAGAAATATTTCGACGACCACGGGGCGGTGTCCACGTTTGTAGGCCGTCTGATTCCGGCTATCCGCCAGCTGATATCGATACCGGCCGGAATCTCGCGTATGAACGTGGGGCAGTTCGCGCTGTTCACCGCCCTCGGCGCCGGATTATGGAACGCCATACTGGCCGGACTCGGCTACTGGCTCTCGACCGCCGTTCCGCCGGAAAGGCTGTTTGAGAAAGTGGAGGAGTACAACCGCTATCTGACATGGGCCGGCTACGGCATCCTGCTGATATGTATCTTAGTGATACTTTGGAATGCGTTCGGCAAGCACCGCAAGAAGGCCACCGCACCCAAAGAGTGAATCCTTAAATCTAAATAAAAATTGCGCATCGCGAATTGTGCATTGCGCTTTTTTAATAATGCATCGTGCATTCTTAAACCATAAAACACATGAAAGTAAGTCCGTCGCTGCTCGCAGCCAATTTCGCCGACCTGAAGCCTCAGCTTCAGATGATCAATGAATCGGAGGCAGACTATCTGCATCTCGATGTAATGGATGGCGTGTTCGTCCCCAACATATCGTTCGGGTTCCCTGTCCTGAAATCAGTGTCGGAAGTGGTTACAAAACCTCTGGACGTGCATCTGATGATAGTCGAGCCGCAGAAATGGGTGAGTCAGGTGCGCGACCTCGGCGCCGAGATCATGAACGTACATCAGGAGGCATGCGTGCATCTGGACCGTTGCATCCATAGCATCCATCAGGCCGGCATGAAGGCCGGCGTCACGCTGTGTCCCTCCACGCCGGTCGAGATGCTGCGCGACGTGATTCATGAGGTGGACCTGGTGCTGATCATGACGGTAAACCCCGGCTTCGGCGGCCAGGAATTCATAATGCACAGCCTTGACAAGATACGCCGTCTGCGCGCCCTGATAGACGAAACCGGCTCGAAGGCCATGATCGAGGCCGACGGCGGCGTCAACGGCCACACGGCCCCGCTGCTGGCCGAAGCCGGCGCCGACATCCTGGTCAGCGGCTCCTACGTATTCAAGGCTCCCGACCCCAAGGCCTGCATCCGCGACCTCCGCGCCCTGTAACAATGTGTTTAAGCTATTCCTGATGGGTAAGATAATTCGACAAAATGCACCATTGCCTGCACCTGAGGTTATAGAGCCTCTATACAACCGGGCGTCCGCCATTATTGAAGATGCACGTGCAAAAGCCTACCGTCAGGTAAATGAGAGTCTTGTAAGGCGAAACTGGGAGTTGGGTCAGATTATAGCCGAAGAAGAACTCAACGGCGAGGACCGCGCCAAATATGGCGCATCGGTAATAAAGGAACTTTCCAAGCGGCTGACGGCCACTTACGGTAAAGGGTTCACCAAGACGAATCTTTACAGTTATGTGAATTTCTTCAATATGTTCCCGCGAATTTTCCACTCACTGAGTGGAAAATCTTCGAATTTGCTTTCGTGGACTCATTATCGCACACTTATTCAAGAGCTTAATGACGAAGCCCGTCAATGGTATGAAGCTGAAGCAGCATCTCAGGATTGGAGTGTGCGAACCCTTCAATGGGACAGGATGTCAATGCCCCATCTGCATGGTGTAGGAATAAAAGAAGAATATTGATCTGGCAAACACTGATAATTGTTAATATTTTGTGAATGCTGAAACTTTTTGTATCTTTACATATTAATTAAAAAGTATTATGACTCAATTAATAGTATCGTTGGAAGACGGCTCCATGCTCAATGACGTGAAGCGAGCCATCAAAATGCTGAGAGGAGTAGTTTCCGTAAAAGAATCGAAGGTGAATGATTCCATGCCAAATCCTGTAACTCTCAAAGCGATTGATGAACTTGAGAATGGTCAGACAGTTGTTTGCTCGGATTTTAATGAATATCTAAAATTAGTCAACAGTGAGTTATCAGATTGAAGTCACGCGCCAGTATCTTAAGGATCTGAAACTTGCGCGTAAACGGAATCTTGATGAAAGCAAACTGAATGATATAATTCAAAAACTTTCAAATGGAGAGGTTCTACCTCCCAAGAATCGAGACCATTCCTTGATTAATGATTATAAGGGGAGTCGGGAGTGTCATATCACTCCCGACTGGCTGTTGATTTATCGTCGCGAAGACGTATTGCAGATAATTTCATTAGTACGCACCGGCAGTCACTCCGACTTGTTCTGAGTAAAATCCATAGGAAAGGATTCATTATTCTTTGCGGTAGAGCGGGGCGGTCGGGGGTTCCTGGCCTTTGATGACGTTGTGGTAGTAGGCGTAGGTCATCGGGATGCCGGTGCCTTCCACTGCGTTGACCAGATGACACAGCACGAGTGTATGCGTGTCGCAGTCCACCGTCTCGTACGCCTCGAGTATCAGCCTCCCGGCAAACGACCCCTTCACACACGGCACATAATCGATCAGGTCATAGCCGATGCCTTCGTATTTGTCCGTGTCGCGCGAACTGAAAAAACCGAAACGGCCTATCAGCATCGGATCCGTGTCCTGTGACAGGATGGAAACGGAGAAGCGTCCGCTTTCCTTCACAGCCTCCAGTGTGTAGTTGCTCTTATTGAGAGATACCGCCACGATCGGTCCCTTGGACGTTAACTGGAAACAGGTGTTGATGGTGCAGCCCACGGCGCGCCCGTCCTTGAACGCTCCGACTATGTATACTCCGTACGACAAGTTGTAAAGTGCCTTCAAATCCATAAAGTATGCTATTAAGAGTTTACATAATAAACGCCATAATAACCCGAAAGTTTTAGGGATAATGACAAATGATGCGTCTGACAGTGGCGCAGGCACTGCCGGCATAGATTTTATGGGATTTATATTATCTGTAAATTTGCGGAATAAAGAAATTTTTGCTAATTTTACGATTATTTACAAGATTGAGCGGGCTTTTAAGGAGGTTCAGATCCCGTAAA
Source organism: uncultured Porphyromonadaceae bacterium (assembly GCA_902468245.1). Lineage (GTDB taxonomy): Bacteria > Bacteroidota > Bacteroidia > Bacteroidales > Muribaculaceae > Lepagella. The sequence continues at coordinate 92,302 of CABQXY010000028.1, forward strand.
TCATAATACTACTAACGTTTTAAGAGCCTCATTCCTTTATACTATGAATAGATTTCTACTAAGGGGGATTACCCTGTCGGTAATGGCATGTTCGGTGCCGTTGCTTGCCTCCGCGTTAAAACCGTATAAGCCGGAAATAGCGGTGAAATTCGTGGTGACATCCGAGCTGAAGGGAGAGATGCACCTTGACGTGACGGCGCCCACCGCCGAGAGTGTTCCCGGAGCATACTTTTGGTCTCCGGAAAGTGCCGGCGATCCGCTTCCCGACGGAACGACGATGACCATAAGCGTGACGCGCTCGTGCAGCAAAGCCGGTGAGTCAGGGATTTCCGTGTTGAATCAGGAAGGCGTCACACCGGGTCAGGTCATCAGTCTTATTGACAACAGTACCGACCATCCGCTTTAGTCGGGCTACAGTTACACCTACTATTGCACGGCCTCGATCACCCTGGACGACACCACCGAGACATCCACAGAGGTAAACAGCAGTTCCAAATTCGGCATGACGTTCGATATGTCGTCCGACGCAGAAGTGACGGAGAACGCCGATGGCACGGTGACAATCAAGTACACGCTTCCCTCCACCTACGGCGGCTCGGAGGCTATTCCGGTGCCTCTTACATCGGTGTCCATCTATCGTCTCGGCCAGTATGACAGCAGTCCCGCCAGTGGCGCGGAGCCATTCCAGACCATTGATAACCCGGAAAAGGGTTCGGTCGTGGTGTTTACCGATGACGCTCCGACGCTGAATAAAAAGAACAACTGGTACATCACGGCCGAATGCTCGATGGGAGACGGCAGCAAGAAGGTAAGCGGCTGGGTAGGTTACGACATTCCCTATGGTGCGTCGGATGTACAGGCCGTGCCGAACGGCAAGGGAATGAAACTGACATGGACGGCACCGACCGTCGGCCAGAACAGCTATGACGGCTCGAAAATCGATCCCACCCAGACACGCTACAGAATATACCGTACTCAGGGCTATAGCAAGGATACCTGGACCATGATCGCCGAGGATATCGCCGAGACCACATACACCGACGATGCCAGCGATCTGGAGGCTCCCGTCAAGATCAATTATGCCGTCGAGGCTTACAATTCCATCGGTGCCGGCAGCAGCGCATATCCCAATAACACGTCGTCCAGCAGCCAGCCTTTTGTGGTGGGTCCGTTCTATTCGCTTCCTTTCGAGGAGAACGTGACCGTCGACAAGAAGACCGACAACGTATGGCTGCCCGAGAATCCCAACGGCGGCGACACATGGTCGTTCATGAATCCCTTCAAGGTGGGCAATTCCTACAATCCCACGGCAACAGTGGGAGGCCCTGACGACAAGGGTGTGATGGGTATCAATTACACTGATTATGACTATAACCGTGCCGACACCAAGAATACGCTCAGCAGCTACTGCATCGACCTGTCGAATGCCGGCAAACCTGTGCTGCGCTTCAGCTACTATGCCATCCCCGGCAACGACACGCAGTTCGATGTGGTGGCCATCAAGGACGGTGTTCAGACAGTGCTGCGCAACATCAAGATTTCAGACGGCATCGAAGTGGACGGCTTCGCATGGAACAGCGACAATTGGAAACCCGTTGAAATTGACCTGAGCGACTATGCCGGCACGCCTGATTTCCGCATCGGTTTCGGTTCATGGTATGAATCGGCCAAACACACCACAATGATTTCGGCCGTAAGCATCAAGGACGAGAATCCCGACAATCCTGTTGGAGTCGACCGGATTCAGGCCAACGACAGCAGTATCAGCGTATTCTCAATTGACGGCGTTCAGGTATTGGTCAATGCAGACAGCAACGCCATCGCCAACCTTAAGCCAGGCATATACATCGTAAGGACCAACGGCAAGGCTCGCGTGATAATGGTGCGCTGACGACATGATTCAGACAATCAGGGGAAAGCTTCAAGGCTTCCTCCTGAGTTTTCACGAAACAAATTATACATAGCATGAAGATAAGACGATTATTTACAGCACTGGCGGCGATGGCGCTGACGGTGGCTGCAGCACAGTCGGCCGTCTATGATCAGGTTACGATCAACCTGAACGACGGCGGCAAAGTAGAGATCCGTCTGGGCGACGAGCTGCGGATGCATTTCACGGATACAGACCTGATTGTGAGCGGCACGGAATCGGATGTGACCGTGGCCCGCGAGAACATCAAGGATCTCCGTCATTCCAAGTCTTCGGGAATCTCGGAGGCTGTGGCGGCTGATGGATTCCGTTACACGGACGGCAGTCTGGAGTTCAACGACCTTCCCGCGGGTACACAGGTCTTTGTGTGTGACACCGCAGGAAAGGTGATGCGCACCATCGAGGCTTCAGGCCATTGCGTGGTGTCGCTGTCCGATCTCCCCAAGGGTGTGTATGTAGTGAAGGCCGGCGCAAGCTCCTTCAAGATATTAATCAAATAAGCGATCCGCATCATGAATAAGTTAACGATACTGGGCGGCATTGCCGTGGCGGCGGCTTCGCTGCTCTATGCACAGAATGATAAACTCGTCGTCTACGACAAAATGAACCAGAAACTGAAGATCGTAAAGGTGGACGAGGTAAAGGAGATAAGCTACGAAGACAAGGAGGACGCGGGCTTCAAGACGATGCGCGTGGCTTTCGATGACAAGGATCCGCTTACGTTCAGCCTTGAGAATATGGGCCACGTGGGCTATGAGAAGGGATTGCCCGACAATCCGCTGCATGTGACGGTCAATCCACATCATGCGTGCGCCACGCTGGAAATAAAGAGCGATGACCCCAATGCCTATTACCGCGTTTCGGGTTGCCCCGTCGAGGATTTCGGCAAGATTCCCGAGGGAGAGTGGATTGACCTTCTGTTTAAGGAAGATGTGGAGTATTGTCAGGCGGTAGCGGAGAATTACGGCAAGACTCTGGCTGACTTCAATATGGACGACATCTACCATCGCGGAGACCTGACCCGTGACTGGTGGCCTACCACAATCCTGCTGCCGGACGAGGAGGTGGCCCTGCTGTTCTATACGGCCAAGGTAACGGGCAATGACGTGGAGATGACCACCGAGCCCCTGCTGGTGAGGTTCAGCACCAAGAAGGCCGAGATGCTGAACACCAGGTATGATGTGGATGTGACGTTCAGTTCCAACACCTATACCGTTAACGCCAAGGCGGTGGAGGAGGAAGGCGCCGACGCCGATATTCCCTTCTATATCGATGTGTTCCCCAAGGCTTCGGTCGAGGCTTCGGGTCTTGACGTGCTGGTGACCAACAATCTGGCCATGCTGGAGAACATAATCTACCGTGGCACCGGAACATGGTCGGACGCCATGTATTACAAAAACGGGGCGCGTACGTTCACCAACACACGTGTGGGCGACGAGATGGTGGCCGTGGCTTTCGGCTGCGAGTATGGCGTGGTCAACACTCCGTACTACACCAAGGAATTTACCGTGCCCGTGCCTGCCAAGACCAGCGACGCGACATTTGAATTGCAGGCCGCGCCGTTGTCGCAGTCGGAGTATGGCCTGACGGTAACGCCGTCGGACAATGATGTCAAATGGACCGGTATGTTGATCGAGTCGTCTAAGATTCCCGACGAGTACACACGTGCCGCCGAGGTGTCGAACACAATCTATTACCTCAACAACACCAATCCGCAGTGGCGAACAGACGGCACTCTGGTCCATCAGGGAGCCGCATCGGGCATCAGCACGCAGTCGGGGCTTATCTCCGGCAAATTCATGAACATAGGCACGGAGTATTCTGTCCTGGTTTTCGGTATCGACGACAACGGATGTGTCATCACCGACATCCAGGAGAAGAAGATAACTCCCCAGTCGGCGGCCGCCAATATGAAATTGGACCTGACATTCTCGAACTTCAGGAAGAACGGCAATAACAACCTTCTGGATGTGGCTATCATTCCTTCGGACAAGAACGCCAAGTTCGTGTTTGATTATCTGCCTGACGACAACGCTTCGGTACAGCTGAACTGCACGGATCAGGAATTTATCGATCGTTACGTCAGCATAGCGGGCAGTTATCTGAACCTTTACACATACACCGGTGACACCAACAAGAGTATGTCGATGGGAAGCAAATTCGACAGCACGCTGGGTATGTGGCGCTTCGGTTACTACATCGCTTTCGCGTTCGGATACGACGGCGAGGCTACTTCCGGCCTGTATGTGTTCAAGGTCAACGCCGGTACCGGCGAGGTCGAGGTGCTCCGCTCCCCGGACCAGGCCGAGCAGTAATTGAACCGACCTATACAAGACAAGGGCTGTGCCGTCGGCACGGCCCTTTCTGTTATGTGAGGGTTATCAGGGCTTTGGTGCCGTGGCCCGGGGTGGAGGTGATGGTGAAGTCGCCGCCGTGCAGACGGGCTATCTGTCGGCTCAGGCACAGGCCGATGCCGCTGCCGCCCGGTTTGGTGGTGAAGAATGGCTGGAACAGATTCGGCATCATCTCCGCCGGGATGCCACAGCCGTTGTCCTCGATGCTGATATACGGACGCCCTTCGCTCACAGACACGTCGACATGGATATGAGGCTCCCTGACACCGGCGACTGCCTGCACCGCGTTTCGCAGCACGTTGGTCACAAGACGTCCCAACAGGTCGCGGTCGGCCCGAAGCCGCATGTCTACCGGTATGGTATAATCCATAATGTCAGGGGCAAGACCGTTGTCCGTCAGATAAATCGCAAACGCCTTCCGTATGCCTGAAAAAAACTCCATGACGTCGATGGTCTCGGTCTGAGGCTTAGGCAGGTGCGTCAGCTCATAGTATGAATCCAGGAAACGGCGTATGCTCTGGCTTTCGTCCGAAATCAACGACACGGCTTCGTTCAGATTCTCGCCCTTGTAACGGTCGGGATTGCGCGTCATGTCCGCGCTCAGCGACACTATCGGGGTGATGGCGTTGCGCATTTCGTGTGTCATGATACGCAGGATGCGGTCGTAATACAGCTTGCGCGTCTCCAGCTCCATCCGGCTGGAACTGTAAACGGCCATGATGCGCCGCATGGTATTCGACATGCGGTTTATGTCCGGGTCGTGACTCTCCGCGAACCGTATGGTGGTGTCGTTCATGTCAAGCGCATCCATGAAATCGGACATTGACCTGATCACGCGCCGCACCAGGCGCCACAGCAGAATGACGGAGATAACGGCGGGTATAAGCGAAAGGATGCCTAAGGCATGTCTGCCGTAGGAGAAACATAGCGTGGAGAGTGCCGTAAAAAGCACTGTCCCCGATATGCAGATTATGAAATTAAGGCGGAAATGTTTCACTTCTTCAACTGATTGTAAAGGGTCTGACGGTTTATGCCCAACAGTTTGGCGGCCTGCGAGAGATTGCCGTTGCAGCGCGCCACCACCGAATTGATGTGGTCTGCCTTGAGTTCGTCGAGGGTCATGGCATCGAGCTTGTCCTGACGCGCCTTGGTGTCTTTGGCCTGCGACAGCACGGCCTGTTCAGAGCGGGCCAGACGGTTCTTGCGTATGGCCGACTTCACTTTGGCTATAAGGTCGTCGTTGTCCCAAGGCTTGGTTACGAAGTCGTCGCCGCCACGCTTCATGGCTTCGACGGCAAGCTGTATGTCGCCGAAGGCGGTGATCAGCACCACGGCCGGCGGCTGAGGCATGGACTTGATGCGCTCCAGCCAGAACAGCCCGTCGTTGCCGTCCAGACGCGAGGTGTCGAAATTCATGTCCAGCAGCACGGCGTCGAAGTCCCCGTTGGCCAATAATGCCGGAAGCAACTTCGGATCGCCGATGGTCAGTATGCTGTCGAACTCGTTGCCCAGCACCATCTTAAGCGACAGCCGCACCGCCTTGTTGTCGTCGATTATCAGTATTTTCATGATGCAAATTTAACGCGTATGGGCGTATGCGCAAAGTGAATTGCCGGAAAAATTGGATTCAAACGGAACGATTGTCTAAATATTAGACGATTTCAATGTGCAAAATGCGGTTTCTCCAAATTTAACGGGCCAAATGAATCGACGGTATATAAATTTGCATCGTCATAAACAAAGACGATGAAGAAACTGATTTTTTCCATACTGTTTACATTGGGCGGTCTGCCGGGCATGGCGCAGATGACGTTGAACGATTGTCTGGTCTATGCCCGCGACCATGCTCCGCGCAATGTGATAAACGGCCTCGCGGTGCGCCAGGCCGCCATCGACAGCCGCATTGCCGCTTCCGACCTGATGCCGTCGGTAGGTCTGTCATCAAACGGCAACCTCAGTTTCGGCCGTAACATCGACCCCGAAACAAACACCTACGACAACCGCAAGACCCTGTACACCGGCTTCGGACTGCAGATGTCGCTGCCTCTGTTCGACGGCCTGGTGAGCGTGAACAACCTGAAGGCTGCGAAAACCGGCAAACTGCGACAGGAGGAAGCCGCGAGACTTGAAGCCGACAATATCTCGCTTGAGGTGATCCGGTCGTTCTACAATGTCTCGTACTGCAAGGCGATGGTGTCGCAGATGGCGGAACAGCTTGAGCGCGACCTGCGGAATCTGAAAGCCGCTGAGCTCGGCATGGAGCTCGGTACCAAGAGCGGTGCCGACGTAGCCGAAGTGGAAGCCATCGTCGCTGCAGACCGTTACGAGCTGACCAATCAGCGCAACCTTTTGAGCAAGGCATACCTGAAACTGCGCGCCGACATGGGTATGGAACCCGATGACAGCGAACTGGAACTGACGGAGGAAGAATATGTCGGAGAACCTGATGCGGAGTTCGTGCATCCCCGGATAGCCGAGGCCCGACTCGGCCTGCAGCAAAGCAAGTACAGCCTCAGGGCCGCAAAGGGTGCTTTCTCGCCTGTAATATCCTTGAATGCAGGGGTGTCGACCTCATACTACAAGATATTCGGAGCCGATTATGTCAACCGTCGCTTCTCGCAGCAGTGGCGTGACAATATGGGGCAATATATCGGCTTTTCGGTTTATTTTCCTATTTTCAACGGATTATCGCGGGTGAACGGCCTGAAGAAAGCCAAATTGGAGGTAAAGCGTCAGGAAGCGCTGTTGGAGGAAGCGCGACTGGAGACAGACCGGCAGAAATCGGAGGCACGACTTGACTATGACGCCGCGACCGATGAGCTGGAGGCAGCCACGGCCAGGGTCACGGCAGAAGAAACGGCATACCAGGCCGTGCAGCGTAAGTTCGAGCTTGGTGGCGCTTCGGCGATTGACCTGTACACCTCAGGCGCGAAGCTGGCCACGGCTCGCGCCAACCGCGAAGGTAAACGGATTCAGAAAATAATAAGCCGCATCCTGTTGGGATACTACAACGGCGAAAAACTGATTAAGTAACAACTGATTCAGAAATGGACAAGGAGATAAAACCTAAATACGGAAAGATTAAGAAGTATGGCATAATCGGCGCCGTTGTGGTGCTGATAGTGGCGGCCGCTATATTCGCAGCCGGCAGGGTGGGCGAGTCAACCTACAAGGTGGAGGCCGACTCGATAACAACAGCCGAAGTGACTCAGGGAATGTTCAACGACTTTATCCGAGTCAACGGCCATGTGGAGACCGGCGTGATTGTGCAGGTTTCCGCACTTGAATCGGGTATAGTGGAACATAAGTGGGTGGAGGAAGGCGCCGACGTCCAGCCGGGCGACATCATCGTTACGCTGCAGAATCCCAATCTGCGTCAGCAGATACTCGACTCGGAATCGCAGTTGGCCGAGAAACAGAACATGTTGCGCGACACCGAGATAGCAATGGAAAAAGAACGTACGCAGGTGAAACAGGATCTGTTGTCGGCGCGCACGGACTATGTGAGAAAGCAGCGGGTCATGAAGCAGAAGGAGACATTATATAAGGAGAAGCTGATTTCGCGCGAGGAATACCTTCAGGCTAAGGAGGACTGCGAGCTGGCACGGCAGAACCTCACGCTGCTGCAGGAACGCCAGCGTCAGGACTCGCTGTATCGCCAGGTGCAGGTGTCGATGATGCGCGAGAGCCTGCATAACATGCAGGAGAACTTCATGCTGGTGCGTCAGCGTGCGGACAACCTCAACATCCGCGCCTCACATGCCGGCCAGCTCGGCACTCTCTCGGTTGAACTGGGCCAGAACGTGGGCGCCGGCCAGCAGATAGGTCAAATCAACATCCTGGACAACTACAAGATTACCGTGCAGATCGACGAGCATTACATCGACCGGGTGGAAACCGGGTTGCGCGGCAAGGTGGAACGTCAGGGCAAACAGTACGACGTGACGCTGTTCAAGGTCTATCCCGAAGTGGCAAACGGCATGTTCAGGGCCGACCTGAGGATAGAGGGTGCTTTGCCTGAGAATATCCGCGTGGGACAGACCTATTACATCAACTTGCAGTTGGGCGAGCCTACGGAGGCGGTGCTTGTGCCTCGCGGTGCATTCTTCCAGAGCACCGGCGGCCACCAGGCATACGTGCTGAGCGAGGACGGCAAGACAGCTACGTTGCGCGACATCAGGATAGGACGCCAGAACACACAGTATTACGAGGTGCTGGAGGGGCTGCATCCGGGCGAGCGCATCATAACGAGCAGTTACAAGAATTTCGGCAACGCCGGGAAGATAATACTACAATAATGACTAAAAAATAACGCTAAAACTATAACTATGAAAATTGAAATCAAAGATCTGGAGAAGGTGTTCCGTACGGACACTGTCGAGACGGTGGCTCTGAACAAGGTGTCGTTCACCATCGGCGACGGCGAGTTTGTGGCGATAATGGGTCCGTCGGGTTGCGGAAAATCCACTCTGCTTAACATACTCGGACTTCTTGACAATCCCACGGCCGGAAGCTACCTACTTGACGGAAAGGAAGTAGGCAATCTCCGTGAATCGGAGCGTACGGAATGGCGCAAGGGGCGCATCGGCTTCGTGTTCCAGTCGTTCAATCTGATCGAGGAGATGACGGTGCGCGACAATATCATGCTGCCGCTGAACAACCTGAAGCTGGACAAGGCGGAAAAGAGGCGTCGCGTTGACGAGGCGTTGCGCCGCATGGGCATCAGTCACCGTGCCGGACATTACCCGTCGCAGCTGTCGGGCGGCCAGCAGCAGCGCGTGGCCATAGCCCGCGCCATCGTCGGCAAACCGGGACTGATACTGGCCGACGAGCCGACCGGTAACCTCGATTCCAGGAACGGAGCCGAGGTGATGGACCTGCTCAGGGACCTGCACCGCGACGGTGCCACCATCGTGATGGTGACCCACTCGCAGCGCGACGCCGCTCAGGCCGACTATATCATAAATCTGTTCGACGGGCAGGTGGTGGAGAACCTTAACGATAAACTGTGATGCCATGTTGAAGTTCTTTACATCCGACCTGAGACGGAACCTGACCAAGATATTCTGTCTCACCATAGGTCTGGCCATCGGACTGCTGTTGGTGGCCAAGGCGTTTGTCGAGCAGTCGTTCGACCACGCCATCCCGGAATACGGGAATGTGTATATAGTGAAGTCAAGCGCAGTAACCCACGGTGAGTTCCGCGAACATAATCAGACAGCGGGCGCGATAGCCCCCGGATTGAAACGGTATGTGCCGCAGGTTGAGATGGCCACGCGAATCACGGAGATGTTGGACGGGTCATTGACAGTCCGCACGCCCGATGGCCGAGACTTTGAAGCCGAAAGCATTACAATGGCCGACAGCTGCCTGTTCGACGTGCTGCGGTGGCCGGTAATCAGCGGAGACCCGCATGAAGCATTGGCAGTGGAGGACCATTGTATGATACCGCGTTCCTTGGCTGAGAAAATCGGAGGCGATGTCGTAGGCATGACATTGGTGAGTCCGGACTTCAACAAAAGTTATCATATAATGATTGACGGAGTTTACGAGGATTTTCCCATAAATTCCACTTTCAGGAATGTTATTTACCTCTCGCTCTCGTCAATCGTCAAATTTTCCTATGACGGACGGGAGAACTGGGTGGGCAACGACCGATATAAGAGTTATGTCCGTCTGGCCAAAGGAGCGTCGGCTGAGGAAGTCGCCCCGCATATCCGGCGGATGCTGAAGGAAAATGTGGACAATTCCGATCTGGAAACCTTCAAGTATAACATAAGTCTGGAGCCCCTGTACGAAGTGTATGCCTCGCAGGACAGCGTCAAGACCATGATATGGATCTTGAGTCTGCTGGCGTTCATTATTTTGGTGAGTGCGTCGCTCAACTATCTGCTGATAGTGATAGGCCAGCTTGGCAAGCGTGGCAAGGAGATGGCCGTGCGCAAATGTTACGGCACAAGCAACCGCAAGCTCTTCCTGCGCATCATGGGGGAGAGCGTGTTCTTCCTTGCCGTGTCCATCGCGCTTGCCGTGCTGATAGTGCTGAGTCTGTCGGATCAGTGCGAGATGCTGTTGGGTTATCCGGCCTCTGTGTTGCTGTCAAGTCCTGACGTGTGGCTTGTAGAGGTGTGCGTCTGTGTGGCGTTGCTGCTCATAACCGGTGTGATTCCGGCGTGGATTTATTGCCGGACTCCGGTGTCGCATGTGTTCCATCAGAACACGCGCCGCCGCAAGGTATGGAAACTTGCGTTGCTGACCGTTCAGTTCTTCGCCATCGGACTGATGTTCTGTCTGCTTCTGCTGGTTTATCGTCAGTACCACATGATGAGCCATGGCGACATGGGTTATGAATACGAGAATGTGGCATTGCTGGAAACAGGTTCATTGCCCCAAAACGAAAAACGGGCGTTGAAAGACGAACTGTCCCGTCTGGCCTGTGTGGAGGCCGTGTCTTCGGCCGATCAGAATTTTACAGGGTTGTCAAGGTCCGGAAACAATGTTTGGATGGAAGATGACCCTGATAAGGACAACCAGGTGAACGTCACCGATATGTACTATGCCAATCCGGATATTTTTGATGTGATGGGAATGGAGTTTGTGCAGGGAGGTACGTTCCGCGAAAACGCCGACAGCACCGTCCATCAGGTTGTGGTGGAAGAAGGCTTCGTGGATGTCATGAAGAAATACTTTGGCCATAAGGATGACAATATAGTGGGCGAGCGTTTCAACATCAGTGAACATAAGGGACTGGATGGAACAAGTGAATTCATCATAAGTGGCGTGATCAGGAAAATGCGTCGCGGCGGTTTCAACAGCGAGTATGCCGACAATCGCGCCGGAGTTCTGTTTCCTTCTTCGGAAGTATGCCGGAATTTATATGTCCGGTTCAGCAATCTCACTCCTGAGAATTTGCAGGAGGCTCAGAACATTATAGACCGCAATCATGCGGGTGATCTGTATATTATGCCTTTCAAGGCTCAGGTACTGGCCATGATTGCGCCGGTGAAGCGGTTCGGCTTCTCGGTGATGGCGGCGGGTATCGCCATCCTGCTGATTACGATTATCGGTCTGATAGGCTACACGGCCGACGAGGTGCAGCGGCGCGCCAAGGAGATTGCCATCCGCAAGGTGAACGGAACGACCGTGGGCAAGATCCTGCGCATATTCTGTGTCGACATACTGAAGGTTGCCGTGCCGTCGCTGTTGGCAGGCGGAATCGCAGCCGTGCTGATAGGCCGCGACTGGCTGTCGCAGTTCACCGACCAGGTGTCCCTCTCGCCCTGGAGCATGTCCCTCTGCCTGCTTGGCATCCTGACTATAATCCTCGCCGTTGTCTGCCTCAACGCCCTTAAGGTAGCCCGCAGCAACCCCGTCGACTACCTCCGCACCGAATAGCCATTCTTTTCCATCGAGAAGCCCGCGTTGCTATACTGGAGTGGCGATGTCCTCATCGCCATCAGATAGAGGCGCGGGCACTCCGTGCCACTATTTTAGCTTCCGGGGTGTCAGCTACTACACTTACATAGACAGGGTGGCTAAATTTCAAATTCGCCTTTGAGGGTGCCTTCACTGAACGTCAGGGTAAAGGTGCCTTGGTATTGGCGTTTGTCCGGGTCAAAGGTCGTGAATCTGATTGAACATCTGCTCGGAATTTCGGACTGCATGTCTGCATACGAGATGATATCCGCGTACGAAACGTTATTGTCCCGGCAGTAACGGACGTAATCCGAAGTCGCAGGCTCATTGCCGAGGGATTCGATATCCTGTTTCTCTATTATATATTCCCGATCCATGACAATATCCTGCGCGTTGATGAAAAGATTTATATCAATGCCAAAGGCGACATCGCCCTTACGTCCGATACGCAGCAAGGTCGTGAATCTGACGGCATCGTCACAATATAATGATGGTGTTACGACAGCATTCGGACTTATTGTAAACGGTGTCTGGTCAACGTACGACTGTCCGTTCAATTCAGCCACGCACTTTGCCTTGAAATACTGCATCCCGTCATGCTTCTCGCAAGACATCAGCAGACACATCGCACACATCATAAAAACAAAAAGAGTCTTTTTCATTTTGCAGAAATCCTTTCAATAATTTTCAGTTAGCTCCGAATGATTTCAGGAACGATGCCTTATATTTCAGGGGTGGAATAGAGGCTGTTGATGAAGATACGCAGCAGTGGGTCGGTAAGATAGTAACCTTGTTCGGAACGGGATATGAATCCGGTACGGGTAAGTGTCTTCAGGGCGTTCTGCACGACACTGGCCGACGGCAGTCCGTGACGTTTGAGAAACGTCCCGCTCATCGGACTGTTCACCATGCGGTCTGCCGCCAACGCATACAGTGTCTGTCGCGATGAAGCGTTTACATTCGACAGTATCTCGCGATACATCACTTCGTTGGAGGCAAGCATTACATGTATGGTCTTGATTATTGCTTCGTCGTCACACATTCCGCCTTCTGACGTGGAGGCAAAGGCTCCGTTCATGGTGCGTTGCATATAGAACGTGTTGCCGTCAAACAGGCGGAACACCTTGCGGATTGATTCCCTATCTATACCTCGCCTGCGCTCCCTGAAAAGATGATGCGCGAACTCCGCATACATTCCTTCAGGTATCGAGCCTAAATGCATCAGCTCGGCGCTGTTATAGAATGGACGCTTGGAGGATATGAACATCTCCTGTAATATATGGCGTTCGCTGCCTGCGAATATGAATGTGGCGTTGCTCATGCGCTGTATATGAGAGCGCAATATCGCCTCGACGTTCTTTTCCGGATATTTGGTGATCTGCTGAAACTCGTCTATCGCTATCACAACGGGACGGTCGCTCTGTTCCACATACGCGAATATTTCCTCAAGTGTGTATTCCGGATTGTGAATGTCGCCCAACTGTACGTTGAAAGTAGGCGTTCCGCTCATGGGGTCGAATCCAAATGACCCCTTCAGTGATTTCAGTGCCGCCAGAAAGCCTCGGAGCCTTGTCGCACCGGTGAGGCGCAGGCTGTTGAACACGGCCTTCCCCAACAGATAGGTAAACTCGCCCAGAGTGCCTGTCTGCAGGATGTCAAGGAATACCGTCAGATATTCCTGACGTATTTCTTCGGAATCGTTCATGGCGATATGGATCAGTGAAGTCTTGCCCATTCGTCGAGGCGAAATCAGAACAACATTCCTGCCGTTGGTTACAGCCGACACAAGCGCCCGCTCCTCATCCTCGCGGTCGCAGAAATATGGTCTCTCTATTTTATGCCCCAATACGAAGGGATTCTTTACCGTCTCCATAATCACCGATATTTAATGAACAGAATCTAAAGGAACCGAGCTGCCTAAAGCGAAAGCCTTTGTAGCATGTGTTATCGCCACAAAATTAATTATTAGATTTCAATTATCCAAATTCAATAATTGAAATCTAATAACAGTTCTGCGCTATGATTCGTTGGCGATGAGGACATCGCCATTCCAGTAAGCGCGGCGGGGGACAGCCCGCGCTACTATACTATTCGTTGAGGAGGGCGAGAAATTCGTCTTCGGTCAGCAAGGGGATGCCGAGCTGGGTGCATTTGTCGCGCTTGGCGGGGCCCATGTTCTCGCCGGCGAGGACGAAGCTGGTCTTCTTGCTGATGGAACCGGCGTTCTTGCCTCCCTCGCGCGTGATTATCTCTTTGTATTCGTCGCGGCTGTGATGCGAGAACGTGCCGGAAATCACGATGGTCTTGCCTTCAAGTGCCGTGCCGGTCGGAGCCAACCTGGCTTCGTCTACCTGCATGGTGACGCCGGCCTTGGTCAGCGCCTCGATGTTCAGCATGTTCTGTGGCTCACGAAGGAAGGTGTAGATGCCTTCGGCTATCACCGGACCGATGTCCTGGATGGCGGCTATCTGCTCGACCGACATGCTGAGCAGATTGTCCATCGAGATGACGCCCGCGGCCAGACGCTTGGCCGTTGTCTCGCCCACGTTGGGGATGGAGAGGGCGTACAGCACACGTTCGAACGGTACAGACTTGGAATCCTCTATCCCCTTGACGATGCGTTGCGCCGTCTTCTCGCCGATGCGGTCCAGGCGCGCCAGTTTATCGACCGTCAGGTCATAGATCTGTCCGATGGTCTCCACCAGACCGGCCTTATAAAGCAGTTCGGCCGTTTCCTCGCCGATGCCGTCTATGTTCATCATGCGGCGCGCGCAGAAGTGCGTTATCCTGCCTGTAATCTGCGGCGGACACCCATACTTGTTGGGACAGCACCAGGCAGCCTCGCCGTAGATGCGTTCCAGCTTCGTGCCGCATTCCGGACAGTGCGTCACGAACTTTATTGTTTCAGCGTCCGGCTTGCGATGCTCCTTGTCCACTCCCACAATCTGCGGGATGATTTCGCCGGCCTTTTCCACATAGAGCCAGTCGCCCTGATGGATGTCAAGCTCCTGCATTATGTCGTCGTTGTGCAGCGACGCGCGCTTCACGATGGTGCCCGACAGCTGCACCGGCTCCAGGTTGGCCACGGGCGTGACGATGCCCATGCGTCCCGTCTCAAACGAAACGAACCGCAGCGGAGTGCATTCACGCTCCGGATTGAACTTGAAGGCCACGGCCCAGCGGGGCGACTTGGCTGTGGAACCCATGTTGAGCTGCTGGCGCAGACTGTTAACCTTGAACACCAGGCCGTCGGTGGCCACCGGGAGTTCCTTGCGGTGCTCGTCCCAGTAGGCGATGAAGTCGTCTACTTCCTTCAGCGTCTTCATGGTGGTCATGGCCTTGGACACCTTGAATCCCCAGTGCTGGGCGGCCAGCATATTCTCGTAATGATTGTCGAAGGGGAGGTTGTCGCCGAGCAGGTAATAGAAGCGGGCGTCGAGGTGACGTCGGGCCACCTCGCGCGAATCCTGCGTCTTGAGCGTGCCGGAAGCGGCGTTGCGGGGATTGGCGAACAGCGGTTCCTCGTTGGCCGCGCGTTCGGCGTTCAGTTTTTCGAACACATGCCAGGGCATCAGTATCTCGCCGCGTATCTCGAACTTGTCGGGCCAGTCGCCCGGCAGCAGCTCGAGTGGCACGCTGCGTATGGTCATCACGTTTGCGGTGACGTCGTCACCCTGCGTGCTGTCGCCACGGGTCACGGCACGCACCATGCGGCCATGTTCGTAAGTGATGGATATGGACGTTCCGTCAAATTTCATCTCGCCCACGATGTCGTAATCCTGGCCCTCTAATGCCTTGGATATGCGCATGAACCAGTCATCGACCTCGTCGATGCTGTAAGTGTTGGCCAGCGACATCATGGGGCGCTCGTGTATCACATGTTCAAATCCTTTGGTCAGGTCGGAACCCACGCGCTTTGTCGGTGACAGAGGGTCGTCAAATTCCGGATGCTCCTTCTCCAGATCCTCAAGCTCGCGCATCAGGAGGTCGAACTCCCGGTCGGTGATTTCCGGGGCGTTGTTAACGTAGTAATTATGGTTGTGTCTGTTCAGCTCCTTGCGCAGAAACAGAATTCGTTCTTGAGGATTCATAAGCGATGAGGTTTGAATCAGTCGTGATTGATATAAGGATATTCGATATCCCACAGAAACAACGCCTGGGGCGGCATCGAAGTTCCGGCGGCGCAGCGGTCCTTGGCGTCGATGATGTCGCGCAGACCCTGTTCCGATAGTTTGCCGCGCCCCATGTCCACAAGCGTGCCGACCACCGCGCGCACCATGTTGCGCAGGAACCTGTCGGCCGAGATGGTAAAGACAATTCCCGGCGTGCCGAAAGAGTTGTGCCACGGTTCCCATTTGGCTTCGGAGACGCGGCAGATGTTGGTCTTGGCGTCGGAATGGAGTTTGGCGAACGATGTGAAATCTCTGGTCTCGGTCAGTATTTCGGCACCACGGTTCATCAGGTCAACGTCCAGATGCGTGGGGGAGTGCCAGCTGAGCGGACTGAGGAACGGTGATTTCTGAAACGTGACGAAATACTTGTACGTACGTTTTGAGGCGTCAAAGCGGGCATGTGCGTCCGGCGCGACATCAATCAGGTCCAGCAGCGATATACCGGGTCCGCACAGCCTGTTGAGGGCTGTGAGGAACCGTTGCCTGTCCGGAATATCCGTATCGGTGTCGAAGTGCGCGTACATCACGCGGGCGTTGACGCCGGTGTCCGTCCGTCCCGCGCCTACTATGGGCGTGGGTGTACGTAGCACTGTGCCTAATGCCTCCTCGATGCATTGCTGCACGCTCACGGCATTGGGCTGAGACTGCCAGCCGTGAAAGGGCGCTCCCGAATAGCTCAGCTTCAGGAACCGGCGCATCAGCGTTCCAGATATGTGCCGCCGTACAGGCCGGAGCGGTAGTTGTTGAGGAACTGGCGCCCCTCCTCGGGCGTGATGGCCCCGCGCTTCATGCAGGCCGTTACCCAGGTCTCCAGGTTGCGCACCAGCCGCTTCGGATTGTACTCCACATAGTCCAGCACGTCGGCCACGGCCTGTCCGTCTATGATCTGTGCTATCTCGTAGCTGTCTTTGTTAAGCGTTATGTGCACGGCGTTGGTGTCGCCGAACAGATTGTGCAGATCGCCCAATATCTCCTGATAGGCACCGACCAGGAACACGCCGAGGTAATAAGGTTCGTTAGCCTTTATGCCATGCACGTTTAGACAGTAGCTGCTGCCCGACGGAGCCACGAAACGGTTGATCTTGCCGTCGGAGTCGCAGGTGATGTCCTGGATGGTGCACTGATGCGTCGGTTTCTCGTCCAGACGCGCGATAGGCATGATGGGAAACATCTGGTCGATGGCCCATGAATCGGGTAGCGACTGGAACAGCGAGAAATTGCAGAAATATTTCTCGGGGAGCATACGTGCCGCCTTGCGGAGTTCTTCCGGCGGATGCTTCATGTTGCCCGACAGGTCGCGCACGTCGCGGGCCACGGACCAGAACAGCTTCTCGATACGTGCGCGGTCGCGCAGCGACAGCAGGCCGAGGCTGAACAGCTCCAGCGCCTCCTCGCGGATCTGCAGCGCGTCGTGCCAGTCCTCGAACATACGCGCCGGGTCTATCTTGTCCCAGATATTGTAAAGCTCGCGGGCCAGTTCGTGGGCATCCTCGTCCAGCGTCTCGTTGTCGTCCCATATCGGAAGCTGGGCGGTCTCCAGGGCCTGAATTATCAGTACGGAATGATGGGCGGTAAGCGAACGGCCCGATTCGGTGATGATGTTGGGGTGCTTCAGATTGTTCTTGGTGCAGACGTCCACCAGCGACGACACCGAGTCGTTGACATATTCCTGAATGGAATAGTTCATGGAATTCTCGCCGCTGGACGAGCGGGTGCCGTCGTAGTCCACGCCGAGACCGCCGCCGATGTCGACGAAATCAATCTCGAAGCCCGATTTCTGCAACTGCACATAGAACTGCATGGCCTCGCGCAAGGCATTCTTGATGCGGCGTATCTTGGTGATCTGGCTGCCGATGTGGAAATGTATCAGCTTCAGGCATCCCATCATCTTGTTGTGCTCCAGGAACTGCAGCGCGTCGAGCAGCTCGGAGGAATTGAGTCCGAACTTGCTGACGTCGCCGCCCGATTCCTCCCATTTGCCGGAACCGGACGACGACAGCTTGATGCGTATGCCGATGGTGGGCGTCACGTTCAGCCGGCGCGCCACATTGGCTATCAGCTTGAGTTCGTTTATCTTCTCCACCACGATGAAGATGCGGCGTCCCATCTTCTGTGCCAGCAGCGCTAATTCCACATAGTCCTCGTCCTTGTATCCGTTGCAGACTATGATGCTGTCCTCGTGGGTGTTTACGGCCAGTACGGCGTGAAGTTCAGGCTTGGAGCCTGCCTCCAGCCCGATGTTGTACTTGTTGCCGTGGCTCACTATCTCGCTTACCACAGGCTGCATCTGGTTCACCTTGATGGGGTAGACTATATAGTTCTTGCCCTGATACTCGTATTCGCTCGCCGCACGTCCGAAGCATTCGGAAATCTTGCGGATACGGTCGTCGAGTATGTCGGGGAAACGGAGCAGCACCGGCGCCTGCACGTCGCGCAGCTGCAGGGTGTCCATCACTTCCTTCAGGTCGATGGCAGGACCGTTTTCCTTAGGAGTGACCTGCACGTGACCCTTGTCGTTGATGGAGAAATATCTCAGTCCCCAGCCGGGGATGTTGTAGAGTTCGGCAGAATCTTCAATACGCCATTTACGCATTTTTCTAATGGTTTGGGTTTATCAAAGGAGAGACCTTTGGGTTATATTGGTTTAACAAGTATTATCTTGACTTTATCAACTCTTTCAACTCTTTTAACTCACAATAAAGTCATTGAGCGGAGGATGAGCGGCCTAAAAGTTCAACGCGGTCCACGTGAATTTCGGTGATGCGGCGGCGAATCTTGAACTTGTCTTCGTATTCGCGGGTTCGCAGACGACCTTCCACATACAGGCGGGTGCCTTTGCGGATATATTTTTCGGCCAGTTCGGCGTTCTTGCCTGTCATCACGAGGTTGTGCCACTCGGTGATTTCGGCCGGAGGGTTGCCGACGGTCTCGTTAGTGGCCAGGGTGAGCATGGCGAGCTGGAAACCCGGTTGCGGGAACCTGATTTCCGGGTCGCGGCCCACATAGCCGAGGAGTATTACTTTATTGACAGACATTGCGGATATCAGATTGGGTGGAAGTCGATGGCCTTAAGGGCGAGACCGGTACGTTCGTGCAGACCGCACATCAGGTTGAGTATATGCACGGACTCGCCGGCGGCGCCGCGCATACGGCAGTCGGCCGAGGCGTCGATGTGCAGCGTGTCGGGGTCGGGCTTGGAGAGGGAGATGACGCACTTGTCGGTGCCGGCCACTTCGGAGGGTCCCACAGGCATCATGACGGGGAAGGCGAAGTGATGGTCCTCGTACATGCCGTATATCCTGAGGAGTTCGTCGAGCGCGAGCGAGCAGGGGAGGTCGAGGTGTAGAGAGGCGGTGCGGCGCGTGTTGCTCAGCGACGTGCGCACCGTCACGTTGCCCTTGAAACTGGTCTGCGCCAGTTCGAGCTGTCGGGTAATCTCGCGTTCGATGGCCGGGATGTCGGTCTCGTCTATGATGTCCTGAGGCGCCTCGATGTCGAGTGTTATGTCGGAGTTGAGCAGCAGATGGAGCGCCAGCGGGTATAGGGCCACGAGCGCCATCGATGCGAACGAGTTGGGCACAGCGGCGAATCGGGCGCCACGGACCAGAGCCTTGCGGTTGATTTCCGGCAGACCGTAGACCCATTCGTTGCCGTCGTCGGGCGCCTGACAGCGGTCCAGCCGGATGAAGCGGGCCTCGGGGAACGCGGCTGCGAGCTTGCTCACTATCGCAGGCTCGCCGTGCTCGGAGAAGTCGAGCACAACATCGCATTTGGCCGGAGCGGGCACCGTGGTGAAGGTCAGGTCGGTCTCGCCTATCAGACCGTGGTGCTGTGAGGTCAGGGCGCGGCCCTCCTTGCCGTAGGCCTGGGCGCATACCAGCTCGATGTCCGGATGCATGGACAGGATCCTGATCAACTCGCCGGCATCGGGGGTGTCGGCACCCAATATCACTGTGCGTATCATATCAGAGTGGTAGAATTTGTGACAGAACCTTTCGGGCATCCTCGTGGGAGACACCCTCGCGCAGGATGGCGAAGATGGTGTCCGACCCCGGGATGGTGCCGAGAATTTCGTAAAAATCGTGCATGTCTATGTCGTAGGCCAGCCCGGCGGCGTAACCGTTGCGGGTCTTGATCACGGCGATGTTGGCCGAGAACTCCAGCGAGATGAACCCGCTCTGGTAGTTGGTGTTTATGTCCATCCGGCCGCGGGCCAGCAGCTTGTCCTTGAGGGTGTTGGAGTCGGGGAGAGTGTAGACGTAGGTGCCACGGTCGGTGGGTGCCTTGGTGGTTTTCAGCATTTTGAGGTCACGCGACAGGGTGGCCTGCGTCACGCTGTATCCGTGTTCGGCCAATAGTGCGGCCAGTTCGTCCTGCGATCCGATGCATTTGTTGCGGATCAGTTTGACCATCAGTTCGATGCGTTGCTTTCTATTTTTCATGGTAGGTTAGAGGATAGTGTTAGTAAGGTCAGTGTTATCTGTATTGGAATCTAAATTTTTGTCGTTGTCGTTGTCGGCCGTGCGGCTGTCGATTTCCTTCTTGAGCCGTGCGGCAAGTTTATAGTCTTCGTTTTCAGCGGCGCGCTGCATCTCGGCCTCGAGTTCCTTGATGGAGAGTTTGCGGGCGCGTGCTGTCACGGTCTTTGCGTTGCCCTTGATGTCGGCCTTTCGCTGCGGGGGCGTGTTGTCGTCGTCAGGTTCGAATCCCACTTCGTCAAGCACCTGCACCGATGTGTAGATGGGGGCGCCCACGCGGATGGCCAAGGCTATGGCGTCCGAGCTGCGCGAGTCCACTATGCGGCGCTCGCCGTTGCAGTACAGCACCAGCTCGGCTGCGAACACTCCCGACGGCAGGCGGTATATCTCCACCTCGCGCAGCGAGATGCCGAAGGTGGACATCAGGTTCACCATCAGGTCGTGGGTCAGCGGGCGCGGCGTGGCTATCTCCTGCAGCTTGCATTCGATGGACTGCGCTTCGGGGAAGCCGATGATGATGGGCACACGCCGCGTGCCGTGCACCTCCTGCAGAATCACGGCATACACGCCGTTTTCTATCTGGTTGTATGTGATGCCTATCAGTTGTATCAGGCGTTTGTCTTTCGGATCAATCATGGTAAACAATAGAAGCGGTTAAACGACTTCATGAAATCAGGCCGGAACCGAAACATAGGCGGCAGTCGGGCGAATAGATTATGGCGAACTGTCCCGGCGCGATACCCTGTATGTCCTGCTCGGAACGGATTGTCAGCAAGCCGTCGTCGTGACGTTCCAGGCGTCCCTGATGGAACTCGGGGGAATGGCGCGTCTTGAATGCCACCTGTTCCAGTCCCGGATCGCCGCTGATCCAGTGCATCTCCTGCAGGTTGATCACGCGGCCGTACTGGCGCGGGGTGTCGTAGCCGCGGCTCACATATATAACGTTGTCGCGCACGTTTTTTCTCACCACGAACCAGGGGCCTCCGCTCAGTCCGAGGCCCTTGCGCTGGCCTATGGTATAGAACCAGTAACCGCGGTGTTCGCCTATCTTACGGCCAGTCTCGATCTCGATGACGGGTCCGGGGCGGGTGCCGAGGTGCCGTTCTATGAAGTCGGCGTAGTCAATCTTGCCGAGGAAACAGATGCCCTGCGAGTCCTTGCGCGTGGCGTTGGGCAGACCCGCGTCGAGCGCGGCCTGACGCACCTCGCGTTTGGGCATCCGGCCCAGCGGGAACATCAGGTGCGACAGCTGTTCGTAGCTGATCTGCGCCAGGAAGTCGGTCTGGTCCTTGACGGGGTCGGCGGCGGTGGCCAGGTACAGTCTGCCGTCCTGCTCCACGATGTCGGCGTAATGCCCCGTGGCGGTCTTGTCGAACTCATGGCCCCAGCACTCCTCGAAGTATCCGAACTTGATCAGCTTGTTGCACATCATGTCGGGATGGGGCGTGCGTCCCTCCCTGACGGTGCGCAGGGCGTAGGCCATGACCGAATCCCAGTATTCTTCGTGCAGCGACACCACGCGCAACGGCAGGCCGTATTTGCGCGCGATGAGGGTGCACATCTCAATGTCCTCGTCGGCCGAGCAGTCTCCCTCGCCGTTGTCGTTGCCTATGCGGATATAGAACAGTGTCAGGTCGTGGCCCTCCTTATAGAGCTTGTCCACGACCACGGCGCTGTCCACGCCACCCGATACCAGTACAGCTATCCTCATACCTCCTCCAGTTCCGATTCGCTCTTATTGTCGGTGTGCAGCAGGTGCAGCGACAGGAAATAGTCGATGCTGATCTTGCCCGGACCCACCAGGATGATGAAGAAATATATACCCATGAACATGATGGGCAGGTAGCCCGGCATGGCCCATGTAATCATATAGCTCGGCGTGTCCACCACGTAGTTGAGCAGATGATACTCCGCCACTATCATCGCCGCGAAGGGTGGCAGCGTCATGAAGCGCGTGCAGAAGCCGATCATGATGCACAGCGAGCAGAATATCTCTATCACTATCATCACGACCAGGGTGGCTTCGGGCGACATCCCCATGAAGGTGGGGAACTCGTGGGCAATGCTACCGTACTGATACATCTGCCGCACTCCGAACTGCATGAGCATGAGTCCGACGAACAGACGCAGGAACAGACGGCCCAGATTGGTGTACGAATATCCTGTGGACCAGATGTACAGGCGTTTGATGAAGTTGAGCATTTCCGGTTAATTGGCTTGTTTTGTGTTGGATTCATCGGCTGCCTGCACGGCTGTCTGCATGGCCTTGCGGAAGTCCACGTTCTTGACAATAATCTTGCCGTCGCGTCCTATCACGTAGAATGAGGGAGTGGAGCGGATGTCGTACAGGTCGGCCACCGTGTCGGATGCACCGGTGTGCCATTTGGGCGAGAAGTCGACCATTTCGGTCTGCCAGCCATCCACCGGGTCGGGGATGATGAACAGCACGTTGACCATACCCTTGTCCACAAGGTTGGAGAAAGTCACGTCCGTCTCCATCTTCAGCTTGGCGTAACGGCACTCGTCGCATCCGGGGTCTCCGAACTCTATGACGGTAATCACGCCGGTAGGCATATAGCGCGCGGTGGTTCCGGTAGGGGTGGTGTATTCGAATGTCTGCGGCTGCTCGCCAATCCTGGAATTCTCCATCAGCTTCTTGTGCAGTCTGTAGCGCTCCTTGCGGGCGTTGTCTATCTTCTTGTTTTTCAGCATGAAGTCGATGAAGCGGATATAGATGGGATCGGACCAGTATATGGCGCGCGGGCCGTGCAGGGCCTCCTCGGCGGCTCGTGTGAACTGCAGGGTGAGGGCCGGGTTCTTCTCCAGTTTCTTGAACAGAGCCAGCAGAGACTTGTCTACCGTTTCGACCGACGACCAGCGCATAGGCGAGACATAGACTTCGAACGCGTCGTTCAGGGCTATCTGGTCCACGGTGTTCTTGGACTGGAAGTCCATGCTGTCCCAGAAGTGGGTCACTATCCACTCCGATTTGCCCGGCAGCGAGGGTATCGAGTCCGGGGCTACGGGATATTCGAACAGAGGCTGGATCACGATGGGTCCGGATTCACTCTGAACCTGAGCGGAGGCAGCGAACGACGCCCCCGCAAGGATTAAGCTGAGAATTATAGATCTTTTCATTTCTTATTGTTTCACGAGGTGTTGGATTGCACGTATCCAGGCGCGATAGCCCGGGCCGTTGAGGTGCAGTCCGTCGTTGGTATATTTAGGGTTAAGCTTGTTGGGAGCGGATTCCAGAGCCTTGGTCAGATCCACGTACTCGGCGCCGTTTTGGGCGGCGATGGTCTGCAGGCGCAGGTTCAGTGCGGGAATCACCTTTTCGCGACCCTTCAGGTTCTTATATCGGTTGAAATCGTTGTTAATGGGCATTACCGACTGTATGTAGAGCCTGGTATCGGGTGTCTGTTCCCTGATTTTCCTGACCAGACGCTCATACCGGGTTGCCAATTGGTCGACGGTGAGACCGTGCGACACGTCGTTGATGCCGATGAGCAGGAAAATCTTGGCCGGATGTCCGGCAGTGACCTGCGTGAGACGTTTCTCTACGCCGGTAATCACGTCGGAGCGTATGCCGCGGTTCTTGATGTTGGGCATATCGAACAGCTCGGCGAACTCGCCGCCATCGGTTATGGAATTGCCGAGGAACACGATGTCGTCGGAATTGACCGGCAGCACGTCGAACAGGCTGGTCTTCTGGTCCCAGTACTCGTCGGCGCGTGCCGGCAGACAGCACGAGGCCGCCAGCAGGAGAATCATGGTGAGTGTCCGGGCAATTTTCATATCGGAATGCTTAAGGTTCATTTTGTCATGGTGTGGAAGTCTGCGAGGCCCTGCATCGGGTCGCGGGCCACGGTGTCGATACGGATGTTGGCGTCTGCGCACACCTTGTCGAGCACGTCGCGGAAATGATATGCGATGGAGCCCACGAAGGCCACCGGAAGTGAATGCGCTTCGGGATATTGAAGCACGTTGCGCTGCAGGAATGCCTCGAATTCGCGGCGCACCAGCGAGTATATGTACGGGTTCCAGAGATTGTCGGCTATGAACGGGACAAGCGAGGCCAGGAACCGGTTGGGGTTGGGCTGCCGGTACACCCTGTCGAGCACGTCGGCCGTGGTGAGGGAGAAGGTCTGAAGGAACCGCTGCTGCACGGATTCGGGCAACTGCTGCTTGAAAGTGTCGCTCACCAGGCGTTTGCCGAGTGCCGCACCGCTTCCCTCGTCGCCCAGGATGAACCCGAGCGAGGGAATGTTGCGGGTGATGGCCGAGCCGTCGTAAAGGCATGAATTGGAGCCGGTGCCGAGTATGCAGACTATTCCGCGGGCTGTTCCGAGCATGGCGCGTGCGGCACCGAGCAGGTCGGAGGCGACTTCGACGCGGGCGTCGGGGAACGCAGCCTGCAACCGGGACGCTACTTTGCCGCACAGTTCCGGCGTTGCGCAGCCGGCACCGTAATAATGCACCGCATCAATGCGGCACTTGTCGGGAAGCCATGAGGCCAGACGGCCGAAGGCGGCGTCCAGTTCGTCGGGCGAGGCCAGCAACGCGTTGATGCCCGTGTCGCTGTAAGGCAACAGCGAACCGTCCGGACATATCAATGTCCAGGCGCTCTTGGTGGAGCCTATGTCGGCAATCAGCTGATAGTTCATAACCATTTTTGTAATCCTCTAAATATATGATTAAACACCATATATTTGGATTAAACACAAAATTAATGAAAAAACACTAACTATACAAATTTTATGTGATTCGGCAGCCGGATTTTGATTTTACGTCTTTTTTATATACTTTTGTCAGAAGCTCCAATGGCACCCTGCGAAAATGAGAAAGCTCGTATATGTAATCCTTATCGGCATAATGACGTATGCCTGTGTCGTGTCATGCGGACACAAGGCGTCCGAATCCGAAACATATCTGTCGCGGCTCGATTCCATACTCGGAAACGCTCACGAATATGAAATTCAGAAAAAGCGGAACATGTCGGACCTGACACATAAATATATGCGCGCCACGGATCGGATGGACCGATACTTCCAGGCATCCCAGCTGAGTGACGAATACATGGTATTCTGCACGGACTCGGCCATGAAATACATAGACGTCTGTATGCGGCTTGGCATGGAGACGGACAACAGGCAGTGGAAGACAGCCGCCATGATGAGAAAAGCGGATCTGCTGACGAGGGCCGGATTATTGCAGGAGGCGGAAGAAATTATGGAGTCCATCAATACATCCGGTATGACTCGAGACGAGCTGATACGGTATTTCGGCATGAAGATATTCCTGTACAGCCATCTCGGGACTTATCAGGGTGGTGGGTCGAACATATATTATGCCTTGGAGCGAGCTTACAAGGATTCCATGATGAAGACCATCCCGCGCGATCATCCCGAGTATCTGTGGTACAGGGGGTGGGATGTGCTCGGAAGTCCCGGACGGGATTCCACGTTGATACCGGCCCTGGTGGCCAAGTTGGAGAAGTCGGGCCATAATTGCCGCCAGGATGCCAAGGAGGCATACATGCTGGCCAAGCTGTACGAAGAAAGGGGAGACTCGCTGTCGGCGTTGAAATACATGGCGCTTTCGGCCATGACCGACATTCAGATCTACAATGCGGAAATTGCATCTATGGAGGAACTTGCCAGAATGCTGTTCAGACGCGGAGACATAGACAGGGCCTACCGATACATAAACTACAGCATCAACAAATCCATCGGTTATCCCACCCGCGTGCGTGCGTTGGGCGAGATGCGGGTGCTGGACAAAATCAACAAAGCGTATCAGGAGCAGATACACTATCAGAAACATCAGATGGAGGTGAGGCTGGGGGTGGTGTGTCTGCTGGTGTTCGTGCTGCTGGTTTCCGCCGTCTGGATTGTGTTGCAGAACCGCCGTCTGCGGAACCGTAACGCCCATCTGGCCAGTGTCAGCGCGGACCTGGCAAAGTACAACACCGAACTTTCGGAAGCCAAGAAGCACATCGAAGTGTCCAACAACGAACTGAACCGCCTGAACGAAGACCTGAAGCGAAAGAACGAACAGCTCAACGAGGCCAACTATGTGAAGGAGGAGTATATCGGATCGGTATTCACCATCTGTTCCAACTATATAAAGAGAATGGAGGAGTTCAGGAGCACTGTATACGCCAAGGCCAAGAACCGGCAGTATGCCGATATAGTGCGCCTGACCGAAGGCAACGACAACACCCGGCAGGAGCTGAAGAAACTGTTCAGGTCGTTCGATTCCGTGTTCCTGCATATATATCCCGACTTTGTGACGGAATTCAACAGCCTGCTCTCAGACGACCGGCATGTGGTGCCAAAGGAGAGCGAACTGCTCAATACCGAACTGCGAATCTATGCCCTGATCCGGCTCGGAATATCCGACAGCGTGAAAATCGCGGAATTCCTTCACTGCTCGCCACAGACGGTATATAATTACAGATACAACATGCGCAACCGGGCCAAAGGGGACAAGAAGGATTTCGCCGAACGGGTGCATACCCTGGGCCAATTCGTGCGGGAAAACGCCTGACCGGGCTACTAAATTTAATAGAATTTCTTACTAATTTCACTAATGCGGCAATCGTCATCGGATTGTGATTCAGTGAAATAACATAGAGGTGCGTCTTACTATTTACTTTTAACCGCAATTTTTTGCTTTGTTAAAAAATAGTAACTTTGCAATGCCATGATATTCTTGATCAGACCCTTTGGGGGGTTGGGAAAATCTGTTGCAATTTACTACTAACCATCATAACAAACAAAAATCGCATGAAATCTAAATGGAAACTCCGAGTGAACGCCTTATGGCTGGTTCCGGCATTGTTGTGCTGTGAGCCGGTGATGGGGCGGGACATTACGCCGGCAGGAGCATCGTCCCCCACGACCGTACCTGTATATCTGGATGACACGAAGCCGCTGGAGCAACGTGTGGAAGATGCGTTGTCACGAATGACGCTTCAGGAGAAAATCAATATCATACACGCACAGTCCAAGTTCAGTTCACCGGGAGTTCCGCGACTGGGCATACCTGAAATATGGTGCACCGACGGCCCTCACGGCGTTCGCCCCGAAGTGCTGTGGGACGAATGGGAGCAGGCCGGATGGACCAACGATTCCTGTACGGCCTTTCCGTCGCTGACCGCATTGGCCGCTACCTGGAATCCCGACATGGCTCTGCTGTATGGCAAATCCATAGGCGAGGAGGCCCGCTTCCGCAACAAAAGCGTGCTGTTGGGTCCCGGAGTCAACATTTACCGCACGCCGTTGTGCGGCAGGAATTTTGAATATATGGGCGAGGACCCCTATCTGTCGTCCAGGATGGTAGTGCCCTACGTCAAGGGCGTGCAGAGCAACGGTGTGGCTACGTGCGTGAAGCATTTTGCATTGAACAACAATGATATAAACCGTCACACATCGAATCCGATAGTAGATGACCGTACATTGTACGAAATCTATCTGCCGGCATTCAAGGCAGCCGCCACCGAGGGAAATTCCTGGTCGTTCATGGGCGGCTACAACCTGTTTCGCGGAGAACATGCCAGCTACAACCCCATATTGATGAACCAGATCCTGAAAGGAGAATGGAATTATGACGGCGTGGTAATATCCGACTGGGGCGCGGTGCACGACACGAAGACGGCGGTGACCGGCGGCCTCGACATGGAGTTCGGTTCCTGGACCGACGGCCTTGCCGACGGCGTGTCGAATGCGTACGACAATTATTATTTCGCAAATCCTTATCTGAAGGGAATCCGGAACGGAACATATTCCGAGCGTGAACTCGACGACAAGGTGCGCCGCGTGCTGCGACTCACGTTCCGCACGTCGATGAACCGTAACCGTCCCTACGGCTCGATGGGTTCGGACGAGCATATCGAAGCGTGCCGCAGGATTGGCCAGGAAGGCGTGGTGCTTCTTCAGAACAAAGACAATATCCTTCCCGTAGATTTGAACAGGACACGCCGGATAGCGGTGGTAGGAGAAAACGCCATCAAGATGATGACCGTGGGAGGAGGATCCTCGTCGCTCAAGGCCCGCTATGAGATCACTCCGCTGGAAGGCCTGCGCAAGCGTGTGGGTGACGCCGCCGGCATAGTGTACGCAAGGGGATATGTGGGCGATACCACCACATCGTACAACGGCGTGGTGACCGGTCAGAAACTCGCCGACCGGCGCAGCGCGCAGGAACTCAGGGACGAGGCGCTGGAAGCAGCCCGGAATGCAGACGTAGTCCTGTTTTTCGGAGGCCTGAACAAGAGCGACTATCAGGACGCCGAGGGTACGGACCGCAAGTCGATGGATCTGCCGTACGGGCAGAACGAACTGATCTCGGCCCTGGCCAAGGTCAATCCCAATATCGTGGTGATCAACATCAGCGGTACCGGAGTGGCGATGCCGTGGCTCGGCGAAGTGAAAGGCGTGCTCCAGGCATGGTATCTCGGTACAGAGACCGGCCGCGCTTTGGCCGATGTGCTGACGGGCGACGTCAATCCCAGCGGAAAGCTGCCCTATACTTACTATGCCTCGCTCGACCAGTGCGGAGCGCATAAAATGGGTGAATATCCCGGACATCCCGGAATTGACGCACTAGGCAACGAGGTTATGGACATACCTTACAACGAGGGCATATTCGTGGGCTACCGGTTTACTGACAAGAACCGTCTTAAACCTAATTTCCCGTTCGGCCACGGATTAAGCTATACCACCTTCAAATATGGTAAAGCGACAGCCGACAGGACGACAACTTCGGCCGATGACGTCGTAACCATCACGATTCCGGTGACCAACACAGGCGCGCGCGAGGGCAAGGAAGTGGTACAGCTTTATGTGTCCGATCCCAAGTCGAGTGTGCCCCGCCCCGTGAAGGAACTGAAAGGATTTAAGAAAATATCGCTGAAGCCGGGTGAAACCAAGACAGTGGCCTTCGAACTGACGGCCGACGAGTTGAAATATTTCGACGCCGACAAACACGAATGGGTGCTTGAGCCGGGAGAGTTCGATGCCCAGGTGGGAGCCTCGGCCGGCGACATACGGTCAAAGGTGCGTTTCACAGTTAAGTGACGAATGACGATGCCTTAATTAACGATGCCTGAGTCCGGCCTGCGGTAATGGCCCGGAGGGTATAAGTTAAGGAACATATACAATAAAAAAAGCCCGGAAGAAAATCCGGGCTCTTTCAATATATGAGGGTTGAAGGTTACTCCCAGTAAGGATCCCATTCGTTGTAACCTATCACGTGGGCCAACATCGGGCAGTTCGTTGCGCGGAAGTCGGTGAGCATGTCGTTGTAGGTGACATTGACGGTGGTCAGCATCGGGTCGTTGCTTACGTCCAGGGTGAGCAGCTGGTTGTTGGAAGCGTTGACGCGCTGCAGGTAGGTCTGGTTGTTGAGGAACAGCTGAGACAGGTCGTTCCATTCAACATTTACGAAAGCCAGAGTCGGGACATTGTCGACCGAGAATTCGGTAAGGTCGTTGTATGGAGCCCAGATTTCGTTTACGCTCTTGCAGTTGGTTACGGCCAGCTGGGTCATGTGGTTGTCGGAGCAAAGCAGTGTGCTGAGGGCGGGCAGGTCCTGAATATACAGCTTCTTGATCTTGTTGTTGTTTATATTCAGGTTGGCGAGGTTCACGAGGCCCTGAAGCGTGATGCTGGTGAGCTTGTTGAAGCCTGCGTAGAGGTTCTTGAGGTTCTGGCAGCCGCTTACGTCAAGAGTTTCCAGCTTGTTGCCGATGACGTTGAGGGTCTTCAGGTTGTTGGCGTTCGATACGTCGAGGGCCTCGAATGCGTTGCTCGAGAGGTTCAGCGTCGTAAGCAGGGGCACTGAGGTGAGGTTCACCTCGGCCAGACGGTTGCTGTTCAGCTTCAGGTTCATTACCTGCGGGCATCCTGTTACGGTGAAGTCCGTGAGGCGGTTGTGGCTGGCGTTCACGGCGTAGAGTGCGGGGTTGTTGGCCAGTGTGAGCGTGTTCAGCTTGTTGTCCGACACGTTCACTTTCTTCAGGTATGTGAAACCGGATAGGTTGAGGTCGCCGGCCAGCTTCTTGTGGCTCCAGTCGATCTCGACGATGTGACCGTTCTCGACTTTCAGACCGGGAGCGGCCGTGATATTCTTGACGCCGATGCCCAGGGCGGCGGCGTTGGTCTCACCGTTGGCTGCGGTCTGCGATAAGAAGGAAGTCAGATTCTTGACCTCGCTCTTGTTAAGCTGTGCCCATGACAGTGATACCGTCATCAATGCAGCGAGAAATAAAACTGTTCTTTTCATAACTTATAAATTTGATGTTTAATGTTGATATACATGTTCAAGTGGAATGCTTTTGTGTTTTCATTCACTTTTACTACTATAACATTTCACCCCAAATATGGTTTGCTCCTGTTAAAAAAATATAGATTCCGGTCAGTCATGTTAAATGATTGTAAGTCTACGGGTGTAATAAATGGCCCTTATACGGAGGATTTCCATATAAGGGCCATATACAATTCCAACGACTTAAACTGCTTAAAAACGTCCATTGACAAACGAGCAGGGTCTACGATGTCACTTTCAGCACGTCAGACAGTTCGTCGCGGGTGAAGTGTTTTCGGCACAATCAACAGACGCAAATATGTGAGACTGTTAGTTTTATCGTAAAATATTTTCCGCATTTTTACGCTATAATATGTATGGTAGATGTATCATCATCACGCATTTAGTATAGTTGTATCATAATAATCTGAAGATTGTTACCGATGGCCGCTCAGTTCAACGCGTTTGAAGAGGCGATAGATTTCTCTTTCTGGAGGGAGTTATGCGAGAAGCATGGCACGCTGCGTCATTTCAGGCGCGGTGAATACTTTGCACATGTGGGTGAAGTACTCAAAAATGCCGGATGGATTGTGTCAGGCGGTTTCAAGCACTCGCTGATTGATAATTCAGGCAATGCGAAAACAGTGGGCTTTGTGTTCGAGGGCTCAGCTCTTGCTAACTATATCAGCTCGATGCACGGCAAGAAGATACCTACGGATATCATAGCTCTTGAGGATTCGGATGTTCTTGTCATACCTGCCTCTCTGATTCGTGAGAGACTGATGTTTGACCCCACTCTCTACATCAAGTTCATGGATGCCTTGTTTGAGCAGGCATACGGGCTGGTGCTTAACAACTACCGCTCCACTCCGGAGCAACGCTACTGCCAGTTGCTTGCACGTTATCCACGACTTTTTGATTTGGTCTAGCTCGGAGAGATTGCCACCTATCTCAATATTTCCCGCCGTCAGCTCCATCGAATCCGTGAAGCCATAGCTACCAACGCTCCAGACGAGGAAAAATCGGCGGATTAAAGCTCAAAAAGGCTAATTTATCGTGCAGCTGTGACATTTGTCACAGCTTTTGTCATTTTTACTCTGTAACTTTGCGAGATAAAACGGCCCGAAAGATATGGAGAACAAGATAGAAAACTTCTTCTTTGCCGGAAACGCGGTGAGCGGCGAACCCGATTACGGCCTTGCCGAGACTTTCGTGCGAACTGCCGAGGCATTTGCCAACGCCACTTATCAGAGCGTCTATATAATCGACTACTTCCGTAAGAATTTCCTGTATGTCTCGCCTAATCCGCTGTTCCTTTGCGGAATGTCGGCGGAGGAGGTAAAGGAACTCGGTTATCAGTTTTACCTTGATCACGTACCTGCTGATGAGGTCAAGATGCTGCTGGAAATTAACCAGGCCGGATTCTCTTTCATCAACAAGGTATCTCCTGCCGAGAGAAAGAAATACACTATCTCATACGATTTTCATATCGTCAACGGACATGACAAGGTCCTTATAAATCACAAACTCACCGGGTTCGCATATCAGCCTGACGGAAGCGTATGGCTCGGACTTTCCGTAGTGTCGCTGTCCACCCACTCCAATGCCGGACAAATCACAATGCACTGCCGAGGCAAAAGGGAATACTGGGAATATGACCTGCAATCTCACAAATGGAATATACACGATACCCCTGTATTGAATGAAACAGAGAAGGAAATACTTACCCTTTCAATACAAGGACTGACAATCAATGCCATTGCCGAACGTGCCCACCTCGCTGTTGACTCCGTGAAATCGGCCCGTCGTCGGCTATTTGATAAATTAGGGGTAAACAACATCTCGGAGGCTATTTCTTATGCGACTAATTACAAGCTGCTTTAATTAACATCGTTGGCAATGGTCGAGGGGTAGAATTTCGGATAAGTCTTGCCTTTGTCCCAGGTTGTCATTGCGACAAGTAAATGGGCAACCATCGCGGTCATGGTATATCTTTGTTTCAAAACGGTTGAAAGACCTTCGGATTTTTCCATATTATTAATTGTATGAGGCAAAATTACCCTATTGGCGTCGAATTTCTTGCTCACTTTTGTGTGCAAATGATTCCCATTACTAATATAAATATGAAATGCACACTTTTGTGTGCATTTATAGAAGAATATTCTATTTATCTTTGCAAATAAAACAAATTGGAAATGGGAAATCGAATACTTGAAACAATCTTAAGCGCGTTGGTTGCGATGCCGTTTATGGCATTCGCAGTTGAACCGTACCCTAATGCTACGAGCAAACCGGAC
The DNA here is from genome assembly GCA_902468245.1 of uncultured Porphyromonadaceae bacterium. Taxonomy (GTDB): domain Bacteria; phylum Bacteroidota; class Bacteroidia; order Bacteroidales; family Muribaculaceae; genus Lepagella. The sequence goes on from CABQXY010000028.1 coordinate 125,260, forward strand.
GGAGTCATCGGAGGACATGAATATGTGGATCTTGGACTTCCAAGCGGCACATTATGGGCTACCTATAATGTAGGTGCGACTTCTCCTTATGAGAAAGGTCAATACTTTGCATGGGGAGAAGTTGAGCCGCGCGAAGACTTCTCATGGGAAAGCTACAAATTCTTCATTGATTATCATGTTGATTCAGATGGTCAATGGGCAGTTTTGCAAAATATTGGCACTGAAATTAGTGGGACAGAATATGATGCAGCCCGATACCAATGGGGTAACGGCTGGAGGCTTCCCAATGAGCAAGAACGCTATGAATTACGGATGTTATGTTGGAACAATGGGTCATCTGTAGAAAACGGAGTCCGAGGAGTTAGAATACACGGTCCCAATGAACACAGTATATTCTTACCTGTCTGTAGGTTTGGTCTATGGTATGGAATGGAAGATCCTTTTAATAATACGGATGGCGCATATTGGACGGGCATGGAAGAACCACAAACTACGAATAATGGCACACCAATAGAACCAAGCATGAATGCTCGATCTATGTTGGTGGATTATAGTGGATTCCAAGGTGCCACATCAAGGAAGGCTTATGGTATGAACATCCGTGCGGTAGTAAATCCTAAAGAGTCAGGGATTGACAATATAGTTGCGGACAATAGAAAAGTCAGTTTGACCTACAACAATGGGTGTATATATGTTTCAGGTAACCATCACGAAGGTTTGATAAAGGTATTTGACCTTTCCGGACGAATGACCTGTTCGGGTTCCGTCGTAGACGGCACCTGCAGGTTGCCGGAACTGGCAGACGGCATATACATCATTTCGTATGCCGATAAGGGAAACATAATGGCAACTCAAAAATTAACAATCAAATAAACTAACGCAATGAAAAATCTCCTTCTTGCTCTGGTGAGCATCGTTTCATGTGTCCTGCCGATGACGGCGGCTTCTCCGCTGGTGCCGGAGTCCTGCACGGACGGCGACAGGCCTTTCACCCGTCCTCTTGATGAGATAGGCTTCTATTTCGATGGTGGCATCAAACTGCTTGACGGTGCTAAAGCCGTCGTAATATGCGGCGGTGAAACTGTGGCAACCGCCTCTCGTATGGAAGTGAGCAACTACACTTCCTCCAAAAGAACTCAAGGTACATTGGCAATCTTCTTCGACGGTCAGATTCTGCCGAAAGGGAAAGAGTACACTCTGAAAGTCGCCGCCGCTTCCATCGCGTCTGAAACAGACGGTACTAAAAACACCGAGTTCACTCAGTCGTTCTCCGTTCCGGAAAACCTCGGCCCGGCGCACTTCGATGTCGAGGATGGCGTAACCATCGCCAAGACATCGCGCTACGGCGGCGGTCTCTATCCTTGCTATTGGGGAATAGAAACCGAGGCAGCCGGTGAGCCTTACTTCATTCTGTACCGAGAAGGCGTGGCAGTCCGCGAGTTTCCCGCTTATGTCACATGGGACTGGGATTTAGGTCAGGCATATCCCAAGATTGAGGAAGAAATGTGCTTCGAGAAGGGAGTGCGTTACTCCCTGGTTCTTCCAGCAGGGAGTGCACACGCGATGTATCGCGATGATATTGTCAACGAAGAAGTAGTCCTTAACTTCATCGGCGGCTATGAGGAAACGGTTCCGCCGCTGAACTATGTATGGTGCTGTCTGTTCACTGACCATTCGGATGTGCTGAACATTGTAACTTTCACATACGACCGCCCCGTGCGTGTCGCAGATGACGCAAAACTGCAACTGTGGGAAATTGAAAACAATACATTGGTAAGTGAGGCAGACGCATATCTTGACATACAGGCTAACTGCTGGAATGTATGCGCCGACTTCGGGGGATTTCAGATGCAACCTGAGACAGGATATACTTTCGTGATTCCTGAAGGTGCTGTGATCGCAGAGGACGGCAACCCGGTTGTCAATCCCCGTCATGCCATTGCCATGAACGGCAGTAGCGGCATCGAAAATATCTCAATAGAAGATAAGGATTGCGATGCCCCTGTATATGATTTGTTCGGCATAAAAGTAAGCGTTCTACACCCCGGCACCATCTACATCCAATCCGGCAAAAAGATTATGATAAATCGATAAATAATAGGCCTCACCATTTACGCCCTTCAGACTCATCCGGAGGGCTTTCTTTGTATATGGACTGATAATATATAGAATTTTGTCAACGGATGATGGAATAGGTGGCGAACCGGGAGGGGGCTGCGGGTGTTGAAGCGTATATGATTGTGTTTATACAGGTAATACTCGTGATAGTGATCTTGGGCGCGATGGTGATGATATTGCTGGGCCTGGATCATCTTATTAACGGCGGATTCGATACTACCCCCGACGATACGAAGAAACTTCGCGACGAGGTCAATACCCGCCGCGAAGTGATAGGAAGCAAGAGTGTGTTCAACAGCCTGGTGTCGGAACATGACAGGGAAGCCGCTAAAGCGGCTTCGCTAAGACAAAAGTGACGCTGACAATGGCTAAGCTGCGGATTAGCCGCTAAGCCTCGGACTTGCGGCGCTGGCGGTGAATCAGGTCGGTGACGTAAACGGTGAACACCGGGAACAGAATGATGCCCATCAGGGCCAGCAGCACCGACAGGGCGCGGCCCGTGCCTGTGACGGCGGAAATGTCGCAGCCCTCGGTGGTGACGGTCATGCAGGCCCACCATAACGAATCGGCGTAATCCTGAACCATCGGATTGACCCTCAGCTCGAACATATAGAATGTGAGGGAACAGAAATACACCGTGGACAGCACCGTGATGACGTATGCGAAGAAAAGTCCGGTGGCCTTGTTGCGCGTCAGCCACGACACCACGTATGCCATGGCGTATCCCCCGCGTATAAGGGGCATGTATCGGATCAGGTAGGACAGCTGGTCAGGAATCTGTATGCCGAATCTGTCTATCAGCGCCTGATACGGGATGGACACTATCAGGAATATACTCTGCGACCATAGATAATGCCATTTGTTGTGTGATAGGGCGAAATCTATGAAATATATGGCCAGAAAAACCATGCATATCCAGAACTGCCATTTCAGGAACCTGGGTTCCTGATAGAAATTGAGGTTGCGGAACGAATCGACCGAAATCATATATATCAGTGCGGCCGACAGGAGCAGCACGAGTATATGCAGGCCCCATTGCAGCTTGCTTATAACGTCCGGCCTGACGGTGACGGATCTGGATGTGCCGGTGTCTTTCATATATTTTTGGCAGGTTTACTTGGCCTTCTCGACCACTAACTGGTCTAACAGCGCGTGGTTCGTGTTGATGTTCATGTTTTCGTTTTCTGGCCGGTATGTGATGCCTACGGTATATGTTCCGGCGGTGAGGGGCACTTGAATGCGGTTTGACATTCCCCAGTCGTCCCAGTTTCCGACGCCGCGCTGAGGCATTACGAACGTGCCCCGTTTGCTGCCGTTGAGCATTAGGGTGCGTATGGCTGCCTTGTTCTCGGTGTTGACCGGACCGTTGCCGTTGGCATAACGCAGGGCGAACGTGTACATGCCGCTCTGGGGTATCTTGATGTTGATGGTCTCGGGGTCGGTGGTTCTGTCAATCTCGACGAAGCCCTGTCCTGTATAACCCTTGACGCCCTCGGCAGGAGTGTTGCAGAGTTCGGGCGACTTCATGCCGGTGCCCTCGTTCTTGAACTGATATATGGTGGCCGGGCGGTTGCTGCGGGGTTCGCTGGCGAACGAGTGAACACCTCGGGCGTCGATTCCGATTACCTGCCATTCGCCCGGCTCGGTGGCCGGCCACGAGGTCTCGCGCGTCTCGGCTACAAGCATACCGTTCTTAAGCACCTGATATTTGGAGATGTATTCGATGGGGTTCCATTCCAGATAATTGTTGACCGGCACTCCTTCGCCGTTAAGGGCCGGATTGTTTGTGAGCCATGTCTGCGGGGTGACGGGAGCCTTGAGGTTGGGCTGACGGTTCACGTCCATAGCCGGTATGGGCTTGCAATCCATGTCTACCACAATATTGCATACGCCCTTCAGTCTCTTGGCCGGGATGGTCTTGCCGGGAGCGTATTCCTTGCCGTTGACGGTGATTTTGGCCACGTTGGCGCCATATCCGTTGACGGTGATGTTGAGCGTGGCGCCACGGTAATTGAAATTGTCGAGGGTACGGGTGCCTTCCAGAGCCTTGGGCACGAAGGGGGAGATAAGCAGGCCGTCTTTCTCGAAATGGATGCCGAACAGCACGCGGGTGGTGATGGCTATATTGCCGGCCAGCGACCACAGCATGTTGCTGGAATTCAGCTCGGTGTAATAGTCGCCGTTGTCGAGGTTGAAGTTCTCCTTGTTCGTGGCAAACAGGGCTGCCGGGCGGAACACCGAGCCGATGCCTTCCATTGTTCCGGCCTCGTTGCCGGCCTTGGCCTGGGCCAGCGTCCAGTATGATGCTACGAAGGGCCACAGCGCGTTGTTGTGGTAGCTGGGCATGTCGCTGATCTGCGGATAGAATATGGCGGGACCGTAGGGTGTGTGCGGATTGTGGGTGGAGATTGATTTCTGACGCTCGGCCGGGGCGATGTCGTATAGAATGGAGAGGGCAAGGCCTAATGTCTCCGCGCGCGGGTTCATGATCTTGTGGTCCCGTCCGTAGGTGTACATTCCGTAATAGCCCTTGTCGTCGAGCCAGAAATATTTGTTGATGGCGTCGGTCAGGGCATCGGCGTCAGCCTTGAGACGGGCGGCTTCCTTTCGTTGACCGAGTATGTCGGCCATCTGCGCGCAGGCGTTGAGGACGGCGGCATAGAGGACGTTGGTGCCCATGGCCTCCGACTGCGAGATGTCGACGGTCTGCATCCATTTGGGATAAGACTGCTCGCGCCAGTCGATGAAGCTGGTCTCTCCCTTGATCAATCCGCGGGGACTGAGTATTGTGGCCATATCCTTCTTGATGCTGCGGAGCGCGATGGGATATACCTTCTCGAGCCACTGACGGTCGCCCGTGGCCTTGTATATCTCGTATGCGGCCACAACCCATATCATGCGGTCGGTTGAGACGGGCCATGCGCCGCCCGAACCGGTGTCCTGGATAATCTGGCCGGAGGGATTCACCTTCTTCATCAGCGAGATCATGGAGGCTTCGGGCTGCATATAGCACATACTCAGTATGATGGAATATGACACATCGCGGGTCCACACGCCGGCCCATTCCTTGCCTGTGCGCAGGGTGGTGTCAGGCTCCACGGCATTCACCATCTCGTCGAGGCCCATGTTGTAGATGGCCTCGTGCAGCTTGTTATTCGATTTGAGGCGCGGGTAGGAGGAGAGGTCGTTCTTGCGTTTCCAGGTCTGTTCCACCGGCATGAAGTAACCGGGACGACCCTTGTAGGTGGAATGAATCTCCTCGGGCGAGACGGCCCAGGCCTTGAACTCGTTCTGGAAGATGGTGTCGCCCTGCCAGCGGTAGGCGTCGGTGGAGAGGATAACGTCGGAGCTGAAGCCGCGGGCTTCCGCCACAGTGTCAGCTCCGTTCAGTGCCAAGGGTGCGAATGCAGCGCCGGCTCCGGCAGCTATCGCGGCGATATATAGAGAATGCAAATTCATGTCGATTTACAATTTTTTAATTAGGGTTGTGGAATTAACTGCAAAATTACAATTAAAAAACAGTAAATGCAAAACTGTGAACGGGTCGTGATTTGGTAATGTGGGGGAGATGTGCTATATTTGTTGCGGAAATGGAGGCCGGTGAACCTACGGACTCCATTTTATTCACTGAATTATAAACGAAAAACTCAATACAACTTGCCATGATACGACCACGGGGAATCAGGAATCTGGTAGAGAAAATTACCCTTGACCGAACAAAGACAATAGACGAACGCATTGACGAGGTGTTCAATATGCGTGAGCAACTCGAAGTCAAGGATGACAAGGAACGGTTGCGCAATGACGTGGACTATTACGACTGCATGATCCGGATGATAGAGGACGAGGACACGGAACGGGTCGAGGACCTGGCGCGGCTGCAGCTGTATGCGCTGTTGGCAGAAACTTTCGTTGAACTGGAGAATTACCGCCCCATATACAAGCTCGCACAGGAAGTTCTGGAGATGATACGCCATGAGGATGTGGCATGGGAGGCAATGGCAGAGACGTTGCCGCGCATCATTGATGCAGTGTCTGAAACGGTTTATCATCATGCCGAGTACGAACTGCTGCTGATATACATACTGATGGCGTTCAAGACCGGAAACCTGACGGACGAATTTAAAGGGCGTGTCAGAAAATGGATGAAGCTGCATCTGCTTCTTGAGGAAAGCGACTGGCTTGATTTCCGGCTGACAAAGGAACTGGAACGTGCCATGGCCGACATGTTCACGCAGACGGAGCTGTTCAAGATAATGCTTGATCCGAAGATAGGTCATTTGCGTACAGACCCGGTGGAATATACATGGGAGTGGGAGAAGATATACTATGATGTGGAGGCTGAACTTGACCGACGGTTGGCTAATGTGCCGCGTCAGATGGGTTTCTGCTTCCAGTACTGGGCCATGAAGCGTGAGTTGCTGATGGAGAAATACGGCATCGACTGGCGCTCGCCGTCGCAGATGAATCCAAGGGTAATGTTTGACTAAACCGGCAGATTTCTAATGGAAGAAAAACAACAGCAACAACAGAAGCAGAGGGAACAATACGCTAATTTCCGTCCGCGTCAGCTGTCGCAGGAGGAAGTGAATTCAGCTACGGCACGGCGGTGTGCGCGATGCGGCGCCGAATTAGAGGACGGAGCGAAGTTTTGCGAGGAATGCGGAGCGGCTGTCGACGACGGCGGGTCGCGTTGCACGTTTTGTGGGGGCGCCATGGACCAGGATGAAATGTTCTGCAGCGAATGCGGCAATCCGCGAGGTGGTATGAAATGCCCCAACTGCGGAGCGTTGGCTTTCCGTCACTTCTGCGGCAATTGCAACACGCCGCTGACAGCCGAGGCTTTCCGTCAGATAGAACGCGCGCGACAGGACCAGCGCGTTAAGCGCGTGTCAATGGTGGCGCAGGAAATTGAACAGCTGAACGACGAGATAGAACAGCTGGAGCGTGAGGTCGGTGAGCCTGACGACTCGTTTTTGGACACCGCTTCGCCGTTGGACGACAATGCCCGCAAGATTCTTGACGAATACAAGAATCTATTCGGTGATGCCGGGTCAGTGCCTGATGTACCGAAACCGAAGCAGGCGGCTGTCCGTAAGACGGACCGGGAAAGCATGGCGAAGAAGCGTGAACGCCTCCGCGAACTGAAGGTTAAGAAGCGCGAAAAGGGGCGTGAAATGCAGCAGGCTCTTGACGATCTGATTCCCGACCCCTCGGATCCGCCCGAAATCCAGCGCGGCTTTATGTGCGCCTGCAAGGTCGTGGCCCTTGAGAAAATCAAGAAGAAGGAAACCGTAGGAGTATGGTGGGTATGTAATTACTGTGGCTGTTCCCACCGCCAGCCTTCGGAGTGTACATGGCCGGAACTTGGAGGAAAATGGAAAACCGAAGAAATAGAAGTAGTATCCTTCAATCAGACTGAAAACACAGCTTACATCTGACGTTCCCATACCTTTTATTGAATATTTGAACGACGATAACAATGAGTAAGAAACGTACTGACGAACATAATACGGACACCCTGGTACCCCCGTCAGGAACGGCTGTACCCCCAAGTGGAACTGCTGTACCGCCATCGGGAACGGCAGTGCCGCCAAGTGGAACGGCAGTGCCACCATCCGGGACGGCTGTGCCGCCGGGTGCGGAAAGGCCGGCTACGGGGCGGGCTGCTGGCGGAGCGGCGAGACAGGTGGCTTTCGACGACTCGCTGGTGACGGAATTCGAGATAAACGGCGTAAAATTTAAAAAGAAGGAGTGCATCTCCAGCCAGTCTGGCGAGGCGAGGGTGTTCTTGGTGGAACACAAAGGCACGAAATATGCGCTGAAGATTTACAACGCCCACCGTCATCCAAACCACGATGTGCTCGAAAAACTGAAAGCCCTTCGTGGCAATGGCCTGACCGTAGACGTGTTCGAGCATGGCGTTATGGATTTCGGCAACGGGGCGAAGCACGACTACGAGCTGATGCGCTATTACACGGGGCGCAACCTGTCGCAGGTGTCGCTGAAAGGGAAGGAGGACCTGTTCAGAAAATTGGCGCCGCGCATGGCAATGGCCATCGACTTCTGCCACAAGAACGGCATCCTGCACCGCGACATCAAGCCGGCGAACTTCATGTTTGTAGACAAACGGGAACGTGACTTCGTGCTGACCGATTTCGGCATAGCAAAGATGCTCGACGACCAGAAGCGCGCCACGACCGATGCCGGCCGTACTCCTGTGTATGCCGCCCCCGAGATGTACAAGTACTACTACGACAAGCCTACATACGTATCCACACCTTCCGATTTCTACGCCATGGGCATGACGTTGCTGGCCATGTGGAAGGGAGAGGGCAACCTGATAGCCAACGAGGAGAAATTAGTAAAGGACAAGGAGGAGGAGACACTGCCGTATCCCGACGTGAAGGAGATAGACGGCCACAACCTGCAGCTGCTCAAAGCGCTGACACGGCGTAACGCCGACATTCGCGCCGGCTTCGACCAGGTGGTGCAATGGTCGAAAGGAGAGACCATCTACGAAGATCCGACATACGACGGACTCAAGACCGACTTCCGCGTGGTGTTCAGCCGCGAGAAGAACCTGATAGCCTATACCAAGAAGGAATTGGCCAAAATGATGTGGGCCAACAAGAAACTGGCCAAGGAATACCTTTACTCCGACATGGTGGCCGACTGGATGGAGGACAACGAGGAACCTGAGCTGAAAAAGACCATCCTGACATACACCGAGGACACCTACGCCGAGGACCAGGACGCCGGACTGTTCGCCACATGCCTGCTTTTGGACGAGGATATGCCATATACATCCAGCCTCACCAAGAAGGTGCTGAAGGATGAATACGAGATAGCCGGCGACATATTCCGTAATGTCAGGCTGTATGCAAATGCCCTCAAGGATCCGTACAGCAATCTGTGGATATACCTGCGTCACATCGAAGCCCCGATAGACGTGGACTTCTACATCGAGGCGGTGGAGGAGCGCGCCATATCGGCCTTGGACGAGATGTGTTATGAAATAGACCCCGACCTGCCGTTCATGTATCGCGGGGACTCCGATTCCGGCAAAGATGACTTCGAGATCCGGGACTTCGAGCATCTGCGCTCGCTGATGGAAAAAGAAGCCGATTCCTATATGGAGGATTTCGGCAAGCGGGACATCTCCATGTTTGCCGGCGAGGAATTCAAGCAATGGGTCAAGGGGCGCGACGAGAAACTGTACGAAGATGTCTGGGAGAAAAACTATCCTATGGACGACGGTCCGTTCGGATGGTTCATGGTGTACCATGTATGCGGCAATGTCGATTACCAATTCAAGAAAGTGCGGAAACGCGAGGATTCCGAATGGCTCACAATCGATGACCTTGCCAATCAGTTGGCCCGGCACATAGGCGAGCATCCCGCGGACTGGCAGAACCTGAACCGGCCGGAGCATACATCCTTCACCAGGCAATTGACACCGGGGCCGTTTTACAAGGACTTCGCTGATTCGCGGGTGTGCCAGTATCTGCGGTCGAAAGGCAAGTATGACAAGCAGATAGAGTGGATACGCGAATGTCTGAACCTCAAGAGCACGGACAATAAGCGTAAGTACGGACGTTTCAACGGCGGCGTGGCGCAGATGAAGATGATAGCCGGGCTTCTGCCGTCGCGCCTGTGTCCGCTGTACATCGACAATCTGACCATCACCACCCTTGACGAGTTCAAGCAGCACGAGGCCGAGATACGCAAGGCGATGGACCGTGACAACGCGGTAAACGCGATGGTACAGGACTGGCTCGCCGTGCAGTTCCAGGAGAATCCTCAGGTTGACCTGAAGAAAACGCCCTACTTGCAGAAAACCAAGGAATATTTGGAATTCATGCAGGAGCATGTGCCCAACGCGCAGTCGGCCCGCAACGCCGAGGAAACGCATAATAAGATACGCAACGCCAAGGCACAGTTCACCGTGGCCCGCGCCGGAACGCGCACCATCCAAATCGCCGCGATAGTGCTCGGTTTCCTGCCGCTGCTGATAGCCTGCATCTATGGCGGATATGTGTTCGCCACAACCGATTCGGGCATATTCCGCACCGCGCTGGAATCGACCGGCAAATGGGTGGGCATCATCATCGGCATCTTAGTAGCGTTGGTATGCGCAGCCGAGGCCGGTCTGTTGGCCGGGGGTATCGCAGGCATCATCGTGTACGCCCTGATAGCCTGGGTGTTCGTGCTGATAGTGCCGGCGGTGCCTTGGATACTGATAGCCATTCTTGCGCTTGTGCTTTGGGCCGGAGCCGCGCAGCTGTTCAAGAAAGTCTATCTGTCGCGGAAGCCCGTTGACAACTACGGCACGATGGACCTGAACGATGCCGCGACCTATGCCGAAATCGGAGCGGCGTTCGGCTCGCGCGACAAACTGCTGCCCGGGATGCACTCCGAATACCCGGCCATAGTATATAAGGACAATGCCTCCAACGCCCGCAAGGGACGCGGACAGATGGCACTGAAAGGATTCTCCATACTGCTGTTGGCCGTGCTGATATTCGCCGGTAGCGCATGGTTCAGGAGCTATGCCACGGGCAAAGCATCGGCCAAGTCGCAGGCCATTGAAATGTACAACGGTACATACACCGGCCGGTTCGACGACCGCAATTCCACGATGACGCTGACGACCGACACCATCGACGGCAAGTATGTGGTGACGGGAGAAATGACCATAAATTACAGACATCCGCTGAACCATCAGCTTAAGGGTATGCTTGACCCCGAGCATCCCGAGAAGCTGAAGCTGAACGTGGTGAAGGCAGACGGTACGGTGGACCATTACATCACATACACCATCGGCAAAGCCAAGGATGCCGACGACACGATAGAGGGCAGCTATGCCAACAACCACAAAGGTTCGAGTTACACCTACAGACTGACAAAGAAATGAAATGCAATAAATGCGGTAAGGACAACCGCGACATAGCGAGATACTGTAAATGGTGTGGCGCCACTATGGCCGCCATACAGACACCTCCTCCGCCTCCGGGCGAATCGAAAGGCACGGCTTCTGACGGAGCAAAGGACCAGGCTGCCGGCGGCGTACTCGACATACTGGTGGACAAGGACCTGATTCGCGCCACGCTGGCCGACATAGCCTCAAAGGGAGCAGCCATGAAGGCATACAACGACGCTCACAACCTGAACTTCCGCATGGAACTCAGTTTCGTCATAACAGGCGATTCGGGTACGGGCAAGGCCACCGTGGCAAAGGCCATAGCCGCGTTGCTGCACGAGAAGGGGCTGGTGAACAATCCCGTGCCGAAGATCATAGACCCGACCGATTACAAACAATTCGTTGAGAAGATAGACGAGAATCTGAAGAATTTCGGAAACGGAGTCCTGATAATCAAGGAGGCCGACAAACTTGTGCCGGACGGAGTGCAGAAGGATGTGGCGCCGATAGACCATATCATCAAGCATATACGCAAATGGCGCGGCGACGCCGCAAAGCCTGTGGTGATACTGTTGGGCGGAAAGCGGCTTAAGAAGTTTTTCGACGAGAATCCGGTACCGGCGTCGGCGGTAAACTATTTCTTAGAGACGCCCGGAATCAGCGACGAGGGTATGCTGCTCATTACGGAACGGCTGCTGCTCGAGACTTGCGGACGGACCCTGACCGATGAGGGCCGGCAGAAGTTGAAACGCATCTATCTGTACGACCGCCGCAATCCTGACGCGGCACAGGGCGCGGGCGGCCACAACGCCGAGCGACGTGCCTACGACATCAACCTTAAATGCATCGGGGTGCTGTCCGACGGCGCTCCGGTAGGTCCTGACATGATCGACGGCACGGAGTATATTCCCAAGACATACGACGAGGTGATGCGGTCGTTCGACAAATACGTGGGTGTCGACGAGATAAAGGAGGAGATACGCAAGATAACGCTCAAGCTGGAGGAGCAGCGCAAGCGCCTCGGCCCCGGTGCCATGGTCGAGCTATACGACCAGTTCCAGTTCCTCGGCAATCCCGGCACTGGCAAGACCACGATGGCGCGCCTGTTTGCCGACGCCCTCAATTCGCTTGGCGCGTTGCCGGTGGGTCACTTGGTGGAAGTAGGCCGCGACGACCTTGTGTCGCAATATGTGGGAGAGACACCGAAATTAGTTCGCTCCGTGTTTGACAAGGCGATGGGCGGCGTCCTGTTCATAGACGAAGCCTATTCGCTTAAGCAGAACGACAGCGACGCCGTGGGACAACAGGCCATAGACACCATCCTGACCCTGGCGGAGAACAGGCGCGGCAAGGTGATAGTGATACTGGCCGGTTACAGCAAGGAGATGGGCGAGTTCATACACTCCAACTCCGGACTTGAGTCGAGGTTCAACAAGATTATAAATTTCCGCGACTACACCGGCAAGGAACTGGCCGAGATATTCCGGCGGATGGTGAAAAGCAGTCCGGAAGGCTATACGCTGTCGGCCAAGGCCGAGGAGCACTTAGATCAGGTGTTCGAACGGATGGAGAAGATGAAGACGCGCAACTTCGGCAACGCCCGCGAGGTGCGCAACAAATATCAGCAGGCCGTGTCGGCCCTGATAGCCCGCAACGACAAGGCACTGCAGGATGGCACCTTCGACGAGTCGAAGAAGAACGAGATAGACCTTGTGGACATCGAGGGGGATCGGACCGTGCTGTCGGCCGACGAACTGCTGAAAGGGTTCGACGACTTCATCGGAATGCAGGGCGTGAAGGAGCAGATACGTTCCTTCGCCAACAGGATAAAATTAGCGCGCATCAAGGCCATGCGCGGCGGCAAGGTGGAGCAACCCAATATCCATATAATCATCACCGGCAATCCGGGTACGGGCAAGACCGAGGTGGCCAAGCGGATGGGACAGGTGTTCAAGGCTCTGGGCATTCTGCCCAAGGGACATGTGGTGTGCAAGGAGCGCAAGCATATACTTGACAGCTACGTCAACTCCGCGGGCAAGAATATGGAAAAGGCGGTGGACGAGGCTATGGGCGGCGTGCTGTTTATCGACGAGGCGTACACCTTCATGCCGGCCGATCCGTCGGGTGTGAAAGACAAGTCGGGCAACGAGGCCATCGAGGCATTGATGACCCGCATGTCGAACGACGCCGGCAAGTTCGTGACCGTATTCGCGGGTTACAAGCAGGAGATGGACGAATTCATCAACAACGCCAACCCCGGACTGAAGCGACGCTTTACATACAGCATACATATAGACGACTATACGGTCGACGAGCTGGTGCAGATATTCATGCTCAACGCCCGCAAGGAGGGTTACAGGCTTACGCCTGAAGCCGAAGAACTGCTCAACCTGAAAGTCGAGGAGATGGTGAGTGCCAAGGACGAGAAGTTCGGCAACGCCGGAGAGATGGTGAAGCTGTTTAACACCACCAAGGACCGCCAGAGCGACCGTATCTCCGACAACATAACCGAAGAACTCAGCGACGAAGAACTATATACCATAGAAAAGTGCGATATTCCGTACGACGCTCCAAAGAAGATAGACGTGGAGGAGTGTATGAAGGAACTTGACGAACTCGAGGGACTTAAGGCCGTGAAGGATGCCGTAAGGGAGATAGCCGACACGCTGATAGTGGAGCAGAAGCGCAACGCCGACACCGGCGGCAGGCATAAGCTGAACCTGGACCACCTGCTGTTCCTCGGCAATCCCGGAACGGGCAAGACCACCGTGGCCCGCATCATGGGAAACATCTACTACTCGCTCGGACTGCTGCCGTCGAACAAGGTGATAGAGGTGACGCCTAAGGACCTGATAGCACCGTATGTGGGTCAGACCGCACCTAAGACAGAGCAGATGATAAACCGCGCCATCGGCGGCATACTTTTCCTGGACGAAGCGTACGGACTTAACGACGGCCCGAACGGATTCGGCAAGGACGCCATGCCTGTGCTGCTGACCAAACTGCTGGACCTGAAAGGGAAGTTCGTGTGCATAGCCGCCGGCTATCACCGCGAGATGCAGCAGTGGATCGACACCAATACCGGTATGGATTCACGATTCCAGCGACGCATCAATTTCGAGGACTACAGCGCCGGGGAATTAGGCAACATATTCCGCACTGTCGTAAGGAAGGCCGGACTTAAGATGGATGACGGCGCCGAGACCGAAATGGAACGCTATTTCAATGTCCTGATCTACAACAAGGGTCGTAACTTCGCCAACGCCCGCGAGGCACGCAATTACTTCGACCGTGTGAAACTGAACCAGGGACGCCGTCTGCGCGAACTGCTAAGGAATCCTGATTTTGACAACAGCGAGCTGTACGTGCTACGCCGCGAGGATATGATAGTTAAAGAATAAAATCCCTACACTACTATGGACAATCAGAAGAAATGCCCGCAGTGCGGGGAGATGATAGACGCCGACAGCCGTTATTGCGACCAGTGCGGCGCAATGATGTACCTGTGCCCCGAGCATCTGATATTCGGCAAGGGGCAGGGAAAGCGCTGCGGCCAGTGCGGCAAGGAACTTATAGCCGCCGACCAACTGGATAAACAACAGCCGCAAGGCCCTGTACAGCAGTCTGTGGAACCCGCACAGCCGGAGCAGCCGCGAACCGGCACATATACACCGCCTGCAATGCCTGTGGACCTGTATTGCGCGGCCATGAACATCATGATTCCGTTGGTGCATGGCGCGGTGATAGGCCGAACCACCGGCAATTATGTCGGACAGTTGGGACAGTGCATCTACATATCGGGCACGCACGCTTCGCTGGGACAGGATGCCGCCGGATGGACCATTACCGACCTCGGGTCGCGCAACGGCACGAAGGTGAACGGCGTGGCCTGTGTGCCTCACCAGCCCGCGCGTATCAATGTAGGGAATATAGTCAGAATCGCCAACTTCTATGATTTCGTTGTAAGATGAGCATGACGGTAAGGTTCGATGTGGAGAGCGACGTGGGACGTCAGCGCTCTAACAATGAGGATATGGCGCTTGTTGCCGGTCAGAAGATACGCGACGGACGGATCAGCATGACGCTGCCTATAAATCCCGATACGGAGGTGGCTGCAATTGTGTGCGACGGCATGGGTGGCTATGCCGCGGGAGAAGTCGCATCTGAAATGGCAGTGTCGTCGTTCAGCGATTTTACCGACAGTCTGCAACCGGGCATGAATTCTTCGGAATTGGTGATGGCGATAAAGAAATGGTTTGCAGGTGCAAACCATGAGATACTGATGGCCGCCAACGGTTCTGGGATGGGCTGCACACTGACCGGGTTCCTGATTTATGACGGCAAGCCTTATTGTCTGAACTGCGGCGACAGCCGTGTGTACAGACTGCGCTACGGGCATCTGAAGCAGCTGACCACCGACCACTCCGAGCGCAACCGCCTCGGAGATATGACCGTGCCGTCCAACCTTATCTACAACGCGATGGGGGTGCCCGATGCGTTCGTTGACATAATGCCGACCAAGTTTGTGGCCGGCGACCAGTACCTGGTGTGCAGCGATGGTCTGTGCGACATGATCGATGACGTGAAGATACAGGAGATTCTTGAATCGCCGTCGTGCTCGGCCAGGGCGCTTGTTGATGACGCCAACTTAGAGGGAGGAAAGGACAACATCACCGTAATAATTTTGAATGTTGAATGTTGATTTTTGAATTATGGAGACGGAACTGGAAAATAAGTTTTATAAACTGATAGGGGAGGAGGACGAGCGTCCCGAGGCATTGAAGGAGGCGGCTGACTTAGTGCTGAACGCACCGGAGAGCAGTGAGCGCGCCGGTCTGCTGGCGTTGATATACCATGACGGCATCGGAGTGGAGCAGGACATGGACCGGGCGTTCGAGTATGCCGAGAAGGCGGCGTTGGAATGGCATGACGGACTGGGGTATTATATGTTGGGATATATGTGCGAGAATGCCGAGACACCCGACCAGGCCGAGGGCGGCCCGCGTCAGAAGTACGACCATTACGACGCGGAGCGTTTCTATGAGCTGAGTTCCAGGATTGACAGCCCCTGGCGCTATGACGCCGTGATGTGGCTGGGCGACTATTACATGGATATGGCCAAGGGAGGCGACCCGGGAATAGGAGTGGAGTATTATGAATCGATAGCCGGCAGTTATGCGCCGGCCGCCGAGGCGTTGAGCGACTATTACTGGGACCTGGCGTTTCCGGACCACACGGACGATACGGACTGGACCAAGCCGTTGTTCAGGTGGACGGAAGTGGCCGAAAAGACATATCCGGAGGAGTATGCCTATAGGCTGGGTGTTCTTTATTCGTTCGGTATAGGTTGTGAGCGGGACACGGACAAGGGAACGGATTTGTTTGTGAAGGCCTACAAGCATGGCGATTGGCGCGGCGCGCAGGCCATGGCCGCCAGCATCGAGGAACTGTTGGCGAATATGCCTGAAATGGCACCCGAACCACGTCAGATGCGTGAGGATGAAATCCGCGTCTGGCTGCACCGTGCCGAGGAACTCCGTCAAAAAGATCTCCTCGAAAACCCCGCCGAGCGCGACAACGCCCGGGAGGAAGACTGATTTGGAACTGTCGGGGAAATTGGTTAACTTTGTGAGAAATACCGAAATTGATATGGCAAACACTCCGGTTCGATATCCCATAGGCATTCAGAGCTTCGAATCTCTGCGAAACCTGTCCTATTTGTATATTGATAAGACTGAATTATTGTTCAATCTTGTCACCACAAGTAAAAATGTCTTTCTGTCAAGGCCGCGACGCTTTGGCAAGAGCCTGTTATTGTCCACACTCAAGGCATATTTCGAAGGGAAAAAGGAACTGTTTAAAGGACTTGCCATAGAGCAACTTGAGACGGAATGGCAACCTCATACTGTACTGACACTCAGTTTGGCCAATTTCAATCCGACCGGAGACGGCAATCTTTATGAAATTCTTGACAACCAATTTAAGATATGGGAGCAGGAGTATGAAGTGAAAATCCAGTCTACGGATTTGTCATCACGCTTTGGAAATATTATCCGGGCTGCCAATGCCATGTCGGGCCGTTCGGTCGTGATTCTTGTTGATGAATATGATCATCCTCTCATATCGTCTATGCACGATGAGGAAAAAATTGAAGAGTATCGTCAGCTTCTTAAGTCAATATATGTCAACATCAAGGATCTGGATCAGTACATCCGTTTTGCGATGCTGACAGGTGTTAGTCGGTTCAGCAAGATGACTGTCTTCAGTGGGCTGAATAACCTTCGTGATATATCGCTTAATCAGCAGTATGCCGCAATATGTGGTATCACCGAGAAGGAATTGATGGAGAACTTCCGGCAGGGCATCGAAATGCTCGCGGAAAACAACGACACCGATTATGAAGGCGCCGTCAAATTGCTTAAGGACAATTACGACGGTTATCATTTCACCAGAAACAGTCCGGATATCTACAACCCCTTCAGCCTGTTATGGGCTATGGCTGATGGAGAAATCGGTTCTTATTGGTTCCAAAGCGGCACCCCTGAGTTTCTTGTAAGACAGATTCAGAAAGGGAACACTTTTCTTCCGGAGATGTTTGAGGAGACGGTAGATGAGAGCATCCTGACTTCAAGCGATATATTCGATACCCAACCTACGGCTTTGCTTTATCAGACCGGCTACCTCACGATCAAGAGATTTGAGAAGCCGGATGAGTATCACCTCGGCATTCCAAATTTGGAGGTACGCAAAGGATTGTTTGAGAATCTGGCCAAGTATTATTTCGATAAGGATGATACTACTGTCTTTAAAAATGTCAGGGAGGTAAGAAAACTTCTGGAGAACCGTAACATCGACGAGGCTATGGAACGTCTGCGCACATTCATGGCCGGAATTCCATACGAATTCTCGGAAAAAGCCAACGAACTGCACTATGAGAACAATCTGTTCATCATATTCATGCTGATCGGAGTGAAGGCGCGGCCTGAATGGCACACATCGAACGGCCGTATAGACCTGTTGCTCAGTATGCGCAACAACATCTACATCATCGAGCTAAAGCGTGACGGTACCCCCGACGAGGCGTTGGCCCAGATTCATGAGAAGGACTACGCCCGGCAGTTTACCGGTGACCCACGCCCCATCATCAACCTCGGCATCACCTTCAGCACCGAGACCCGCAACATCACCGCCTGGAAAGCCGAACTCGGTGAATAGTCAGATTATTATTTCGGTGTCGGGATTGTGTCGGTGGAAATTGGCGAGGGCTGACGCGGGGGAAGTATTTGCGTAACAGTAGAGGCAGCCGTGCGGGCAGGTGTTGTATTGGCCGATATCCTTGGATGCGACGCATCCACAGAACTTGCGCTGTCCGCTGTCGCGGTTTACGCGGGTGCGGATGGCATAAAGATTGTCTGATACTTCCCATGCTCCCGCCGGCAGAGGGGATTCTCCGAATATATTCCGTTCCTTGGGGTTGATCTCGATGCCAAGATATTTCATTAATTCCTGATCGCGCCATGCAATTCGGGAAATGAGTTCGTCATCCACACACCTGTTGTGACTGATGCCGTATGAAGCCAAGTCAATACGCTCCGAGCAAGTGGCAAGATGATAGTCCCATCCTTCAGATTTGTTGATGAGCGCGATTCCTTGAGCCATTTCATGCATCGTTTCGTCCGTCCATTCAGTGTAAAAAATGCCTTCGTTTCTGAGGTTGCCGCTTACTTTACGATACGATGCGATATCCGCAAAACTGAAAACCATCTTTTCAGTATAGCCTTTCAGTAAGTTGCCGACTTTGCCGATTTTCTCAATCAATGAATCAATACTGATGTTATCGGTAAGTATCAAAGGATCAAATCTCCATACAACACTTCCGAATCCCAGCGTATCGGCAAGTCTGCGGAAGGTATCAATTCGTTTCTCAAGACCGGGCACTCCCGGTTCCAATCTTTCGTGCTCATAGTCATTAAGGGTATATTGGAGACAGCAATTGATACCTTTCTCTTTTAACTGCGGCAGGTATCGAATAAGTGGCTCTGGATTCTTTGACCAAAATACAATGAATCTTACATCCTTGAGCGACACGTGAATATCGGTGCCATTGAACGGATTGCGCCAACGGCAATAACCGCGCTCAAGACTCCGGAAAAACCAGTCGGAGTAAAACGCGGGCACATCGGTGGCTCTGCTCACAGATAGAATCTTTGGAGCCGTCGCCTCGACTTCCCTGCCATCTTGGGTTATTATTTTAGTCTTTACCTGCTTCATAATGCAAAACTAATAGTAATCACTGCCTGATACCATCATCAATGTGTTAAATAAATTTAATATCCGATAGTGGCGCAGACTTTCCGAGCCGCGGATGACTGGAATGACGACGTCCACGTCGTCAACTTATGGCCGGCGGGGACGCCGCCCTTCCAGTGCGCAGCTGGTGACAGCCTGCGCATTGTTCTTCGTCTGGTTTTTTGATAAACATTTAAAATCTCGTGCGTAAATGCTTGACTGCTATAAGGACTAACAATATAGTGGCTGCAATGGCGATAAGCCAGGGGAGGACTGTGGAAGGGAAGGATTTTGAGGAACTGGAAGGTGCGGGAGCGTGCACTTTGACCGGCACTGGCTTTTCGATGATGCGGTCTTTGTAGATGGTGTCGGTGGTGGAGACGATTTGGACAGGCAGCGGTGTGTCTTTGTGACGTAGGGAATGACGCAATGAACCGTCAGGTCGAATCTGTGCCTCGCTCACGGCGTAGTCGGATTCCAACACCGAGACGCTGTCGAATGTCTCGCGTTCCGATTCCTGTGCTGGGATGTGGATATATACAGTGTCGGTATGTTGGGTATGGACTTCGCGGGTTGACATGGAGGTCTGCAAGGTTACTGTTTCGGGAACAGGTGTCTGGTTGCGATGCGAACGGCATCCGCACAAAACGGCGAGGATTAACATGTAAAGAATAAGTCTGTTATAATTCATAATGATCTTAGATATTGGATTATTGCGTTTACATGTAATTCTGCGATTTCGGATTTGCCACGCTCGGAAAGGAGATAATCAACATCGTGGCGATTGTCCTGAAACATGTTTTCGGTCAGGACTGCCGGACATTTCGTGTCGCGCAATATGGCGAAGTTACCGGTAAAGAACGGCTCGAGTGAGCGGTTGCCTTTCAGATTCAGTTTTACGGCCTCGGCATCGAGTAATGTAGCAAGTTTGCGTGAACGCTGTGATGCGTTTGGCGCGACCCAAGCCGTCCATCCAGAAGCGTTATGCCATTGGCTTGTGCCGGCGGCATTGATGTGAATGGAAACCAACAGTATGTTGTCAGAGCCGGCTCCGGCACAAACGCTGTTGACACGTCTGACCCGTTCGCGTAGCGAAACGTCGTTGAGTTCCGGCACTAACAGCCGGGCGTCATAACCCAGTGATTTCAATTTGTCACAGACACGACGCGCTATCTCGCGTGTCCATGCATATTCGCGCAACCTGCCGTCAGGACTGCATTTGCCCGGAGTCTCGGCCCCGTGACCATTGTCAATAAGAATTATGTTAGAAGTCATAGTGATTAGGTGTTCTGATTGGAGACGGAGGAAACGGAGGTGAAGGCGTTGGGAGGGAGGCGGTGAGGGCATGTCAGGTTGTCGCAGCGATGCAGGGCGTGGTCGAGTTCGACGGCGGCCTTGGCCTGTGTCAGCGAGATTACCTCGCCGTTGAGCGAACGCACCAGGCCGGTCTGCTCGGCGAAGCGTTCCTCCTTTTCCTTGAGCTGTTGTTGCAGGAACTCAATCATCTCCTTCATGGTATGAAACTCCGAGAGGTCGGCCTGGCTGTCGGCCATGCGCGCGTTGTTGCGCCGGTTCATTATCAGATTCGCCGCCCATTTCAGCAGATCCAGACCGCCCAGCGCACCGAGTACCGCCACGGCAGCCTGCCATAAGTTTTCAGTAGTCATATTCATGTCAGTAATAGTGTATGTAACAGTGATTGATTTTGCTGCAAAATTAAAGCCGGCTCTCCGGCTGGCTTCCTTATCCATTAAAACAGTAAGTGCCACGCTGGATGGCAGCGCGGCACTTATGTTCGATTCAGAATTTATTCAGTAATATGGAGGAGGTAAATCAATATTTGCGGTAAGTGTGGCCTCCGTCCGTAAGGCGGTTGCCGCTTTTGGTCAGAATTGTCCCCTTCTCGGGAATGTACACTTTGCCGTCCTCATAAACATACGTATATGTGTAGGAGGGATTATCGTTGGAGGAATACAGCGAGCTTTTGCCAATCTGATTGGTATAGCCTATCATCTGGCTTGTGGGAGCCATATAACCATCATGGCAGTAACACCACTTCACGGTGTTGTCGTTGACGAAGTAATAGGCATAGCCATAACCGCTGCCGTCTATCTCGGCGTATACTCCGTTCAGGCCATTGTCATCGCTCTTGCAGCCGGTCATGATGCCGGTTATCAGCACCATGGAGAGCAGGAGCATCAATTGTTTCATTGTTTTGTTCACTTGTGTTGTTGTTTATTGGTTTGCACTGCAAAATTACGAAATATGATTGTGATAAAAATCCACAGCTTCTGTCACATTCCGAATCAAAGGACGCAATCGCATCCCAACACGCCGAAAATCGCGTCTGTCCCGCCAAATTTAACATTAGGATCTATTGTTCAACAACCGTTTGAAAGGTGGATTATGCGAAAATGATGCTTCTTGATGCTGTTTTATAACGAGCAGAGCATGGAATCTTAATGGTTGTGCTCAGGGATTTCTGTCTGACAATCATGTGTGACAGCAATCGATCCCGTTCCTTTACAATGCCTGCAAGGCATGGGCAATCTTCCGTCTCCTCCACACCGATAGCATACACCGGCTAATGCATCCAGCTCCGCCGCTTTCTTCACTTTTACATACTCTGTTCCATGACAGCGGGTGCATGTGGTCCTTCCGGTACCATTACATTTGGGACATGTTACAGAGTGAATGACAGGTTTAAGTTTATAGAAATAATTCTCCTCCATAGGCTCGCCTACCTGCAGATGTAATGAGTCTTTTGACAATAGAATGAAATTCCAGGTCTGCATCTTAGTTTTCCTTACAAATCTATAAGAATCGTTATAAATGTCATGATATGTGAAGGTGTCGGTCCTTTCAACAGGGCTGCCCTTATGGTATGTAAGATATGCAGTAGTGTCATGTACTGCTAATGAAACAGACTGGTAATACGGCACCATATTCCGTGTGTTCCACATTTTTTCTCCAACGTAAACTGCCGAAATCGAGGCAGGCCGTTTTGCAAAGGCTGTCGTAATGACAATGATTGTCAGTGTGATTATAGTCCAGATTTTTTTCATGATTCAGGCATTATATTGGTTTTTTCAGGGTCTTTGTTATCCAAATTCTCAATATCTTGTATGTCAACATCTTCTTGAATTTTGATGCCCCATCTTTTGAGTACGAGAATGCTCAGTTCGTACAGACCATATATAGGAATCGTAACGAGTACGAGGGTAAAAAGGTCGGGAGGAGTGACAATTGCGGCAATAATCATTATGATGACAAAAGCATACGGCCGATACCTTTTCAATAAACCGGCATCTATGAATCCTATTTTGCCAAGAACAAAACAAAACACCGGGAGCTGGAACACAACACCCATCATAAATGTAAGGGTAGTGAAAGTGGAAATATATGATTCAAGATTGATGGTGTTGACAATCTCATGATTAACCTGATAGGTGGCCAGAAATTGAAACGATATAGGAAACAGCACGAAATAACTCATCAACAGTCCGAACAAGAATAGGAAATATACAACACCCGCAACGAGGTAGGAATATTTCTTTTCCCTTTCATATAATGCCGGGGTTATGAATCTGAACAATTCAAATACAATATAAGGCGAAGCCAGCAAAACTGCCAATACGCAAGACACCGTGATGTGTGTCATGAATTGTGCTGACAGTTCGGTATTGATAAGTGGAATGTTGTATTCCGTGAAATGGAATTTGAAGCCCAGACTGTTTAATAGTGATTCGATTAATCTGAATGTGCAGAAATCAGAATTGTGAGGAGCTAAGATAATATTGAACGTTTCATCTTTAAAGCAGAATATTACGGTGGCGATAATAATAACCACCGCAATAATTCTGAAGAGCATCTTGCGTAATACTTCAAGATGCCCTCCAAATGTCAAGAGACCGTTTGATTCAGAAATACTCACTTTCCTGTCTCCACGTTTTGTGTGTCATTATCCATTTCTCTTTGATCAGCACGTCGTTGTATTTCCTCCTCGACACGACGGTTCATTTCTTCCTCGGTGGGTTCGTTAATTCCTTCCTTGAAGCTTTTAACCCCTTTACCCATGCCTTTCATCAGCTCGGGCAATTTCTTGCCTCCGAAAATCAATAATATGACAGCGCAAATGAGGATTATCTCAGTTGCGCCAATAGCACAAAGTATCATTCCGGTGTCTCTAAATAAATTGTACAATCTTCGAAATCTATCTCCCAGCTGCCGTTCTCGGCAGATTCCCAGGAATATTTCTCTGCCATGGACGACCACCAATTTTGAAACTTTACGGAGGTTTCGCCCATATCTTTCACCAGACGTTCGTAAAGTTCCGTATTATCCGCAGTCAGAATCATGGCAAGTTCGTTAAGTCCGTTCTGACGCTCATATAGCGACAGAATCTCATCGCGTTCTGTTTCTGTCACACGGCCTACTTCTTTCTTCATCTTATTTCGGTTTATATTATATTGAATCAGATATACAGTACACTGTCCCTGATTTTAAAGTTGGTTGGCATGGATTAATCCAAACAATCCGATTACTATCAGTTGCAGTCGGATAGCAACAGCATCAGAAGTTCGAGGCACTTCTTTTTCTATATTCCAGGGCTACACGAACCCAACAGTCATGCCAACCATACTGGTTCGTGTCATCCTTGTTCTCAAACGTGAGGACTATTTCATTCTTTCCAGCACGCCATACACACTTATCTTCAGTATCAATAGACGGGTGACCATATTTGTCAGCTAAATCTCCCCTCATTATGTCGTATATTCGCTGGAGCCGGCTGACGGTAGAGGGAAACGCAGCGTATGCATTATTGGGACCGGGAAAATCAGGATCCATCAGCCCTCCGTCAGATGAATAGAATACAACGCGGTCCAAAATCCCGGCGTTGAAATAGAACGTACCTCCTTGGAAGGTGCAATCTCCAAGACGGGGAGATTTTATAGACACATACGGGACTCCCTTTTTTGTAGTTCCGTTTTTGAGAGTCTTACCTTGTCTTTGCAAGGAAGATTCCACGACACTTCTGGAATCTCCTAAAGAAACTCCATACACCGATTTTATGGCCGTCTGAGCCGCTGCAGGCATCAGACAAAGTGTCATTAATATTACGAATATAGTATTCTTCATATCGGTTAGGTTATTATCTGCCTTTCGCTTTAAAATATGACACAGTAGAACTTGCGCTGCCTTTGCTGTTGGTACATTCTACATAATAATAGATATATGAGCCCCCGTATCCGGCGTGAGATTTGTCGAATACAATGCTTTCTGTCATGCCCTTTTTAGAGCCTGTATTGTGATAGGTAGCCGAACCGTATTGACGCATTGATTCAGCCTTAGTCAAATCCTTTTTGGATGGAGTTTTAGAGGGCTTTGAACGATAAGAATCCCAGTGAACCGTTGCGCCCAGATTGCGTTCCTTATCTCCGCCGGTCTTGAATCGAACCCGTATGGAGAAACTCGCCAGATCCGATGTCGACAGGTCTTTATCGAATGACGGTTTTGTGATTCGTTGTGTTGTACTTCCGCCCGGTGTGCTGCCGCCAGATGTGCCGGATGACGGTTTGTCAGGTTCATCCCCTCCACAGGAAGGCATCACGAAGCATAGCATCAGTGACAGAAGTGATGTTATAAATTTCTTCATATTGGTTTAGTTATTATTCGCTTAGAGTAGATTATTATATGCTTTCCGTCATATAATGATTAATGATGAGCACGAGGTATCTCGATGAGATCAAATGGATCAAGATAAGAGATCTCCTTTATGTCAGGGAGATTGCCAAATCCCTGAACACCTTTGAGTTCGTTCAGCAACATTTTGGAGGCATTACGCTCAATATGCGAGACAACACATTGTTCATGCGAAGGAGTATTTACCTCTAATGTGGTTTTATTGTTCAGCCATATACAGCGATGACATTGGTATGCGTCGCACATCCTGCAAATAGGAGCGTAACCAAGTTTATACAGTTGGGAATTCTTGATATCCAAACCGGTTTCCAAATCTCCAACCGAACTATCTTCTTCGACGTTACAGTATGCCGGGCAAATATAAAACTTGCCATCCACATTATATGTCAGCGTTTCGTCACCTGCTCCACAGTTGTTCATCTTAGTAAGAGACAATCTGTCTGTGAGCAGATTAAAGTGCAGGTTTCTGTCTTTCTTTATTTCGTCAGCTACAAATGGAACCAACGATTCCAGAATTTCTTTATAGCGAAGGAAATCCGTTTCGTTGAATTTGTCGATATCTTTGATTATGACTACGACTGAGTTTGCCTTATATAAAGCCAATTTTAATGTCTGTGCATGATTAAAGAAATCGTCTTTTGAGGTTCGGATTATGTAACGTTTTTCGGGCGAGAATTGAAACTTCGTAATACTGTTCCAATCATCGAACACTATGATATCTGCATCTGTCAATACAGTATCGTCAGAACACGTTGACGCAACAATAGATATATGGTCAACAGAGTTTATGACATCTCCGTACTCTGACGGCAATATCTCATCCGGGAACAGAAACTGAATGTTTACGTTCTCCTTCATCGCCCATGTGATAATCTTCTTAAGATTATAGATGTCAATAACTTTGGACGAAGACATATTGCGTTCGTAGCGGCAGAAAGAAACTGCATCGGCAGCTAACGGAATGATTAAATATTTTAACATCAGCACAATGTTTTAGACGGTGTGGCGTGAGTGGAATTATAATCGTCACGCTTGCCCTGTAAGTCGAGCTTGCGATAGAGTTTATTCCAATAGTAATTGTTAGCCCGGACTCTGGCTTTATGCATCTTGCATATAGCCGTCGAGCGCTGGTATATGGTAGGTGTCCGGGCTGCATCATAATTTTCCCCTTGACACCAGGCACACCCGCTTGCAACTTCACATGTTATACATTCCCGGGGACTTTGTGTAGTCCTGTCCAATGACAGGAACGGACGAAGTTTATTCTTATCGATCCCATCATTCACATTACCGATGATAATTGGCTTCTTCGACCGGAGGGAATATGCGGCAAAACGGGTACAGGGATAGAAATTGCCGGCCGCATCAATCGATAACATTTTGCCTGCTCCGCACCATGATTGGTTTTCCAATATAGGATCCAACGGTTTCCCCAACTCCTCCCAAAAGAAAGAGCACCGGTTGTCGACGTACAAATCGTTATCAATCATTATGTCGGCAAGTTGCATCAATTGATTCTCGAGGCGAATGTCATCTCCTTCTTTCCAGACATCTTCAAATACACAGTTTATATTGACATCGTGTATTCCTAAATTGAACAGATGCAGTACGCTTTCAGTAATATAGTCTATATTTTCCGTGCTGATTGTGACTTTTGTTGCCCCATCCTCAAATTGACTAAGCCATAAAGGAATATTTTTCACAACGTCGTCGTAAGATCCCTTTTCCGTCCCTTTATATATGCGGTTGGTGTCATGAAGCATTTTGTTACCGTCAATTGAGATGGTAATGCTAAGGTGCTTCTTGTTTTTCTTTATATATTCTTGAATTTTGGGCGCTTGGTAATTCAATCCGTTTGTAGCGAACCCAAAACGATAAGAGTTAAACCATCTGTGATTGCGACGGAACAATTCCGTTTTAAAATAATCGCATATTTTGTCTATGAGGTCTATTTCCAACAACGGCTCTCCACCGATAAAATCTAAGACTACGGAATCTTGGGAAAACATCAGATCATCTTCATGATCCAAAATGTAATCAATCGCTTTCTTAGCCGTTTCCCAGGACATTCGTTCCTTGGAATTCTTACCTACCAGATAGCAATAACGGCAAGCCAATTGACAGTCTTTGGTAACGATGAATGTAATCTCTTTCGCATCGCCTTCTTTCCAGATGCTGTCCCGTTTGATTGGTAATGTAGTAGACATATATTGAAGTTATATGTTGATCATAAACTTATGCAATATATACGATGTATATTTACAAGGTAATATTGCATAAGTTCTGTAGGAATTTGGGTTTACCGTTTGTTCACACCCTTGCAGGCATAATGCTTACAACCACCGGAACAAGTAGTGTTACAACCGCCACTGCAGCTGCTTCGGCATGAACCCGTGCATGTTCCGCATCCATAGCGGCTGCATCCACTTGCGACATTTGATGCGCTTGCAATCAGCGGAGTCTGTGATAGAACTGCCACCCCGAGAATGGGAAGTGCCGCCTTCGCTGCCTTCTTGAAGAACTGACGCCGCGACTGCAGTTCCTCGTTGTTGTTTTTCTCCATTTTCATGAAAATGTTGGTTAATAATATGGCTTTCGCCGTTCATTTTGGCAAGTCTCTCTTAGAGAGAGATTTGGATGGTATGTATAAGCCTGAGTGGTAACGAGAACATGAAAAGGAATGGCCTTGTTGGCAAACACAATAGACATTTTTACATAGTTATTTCAAAAAATACTTGAAATATTGTTCTAAATATCAAAATTTATTTATACCTTTGCCACTGATTTAGTATCTCTCTCTAAGAGATTTGGATGGTTGCTAAATAATATACGCACGGCCTTGGAATTTTGATTCTGAGGCACTTTTTATTTTGGTAGAATGCTAACTATGAGGACTTTTGCATATCTGCAATTTTGGACTAACAAATTAAGAATTCAAGAATTTTAGAAAGAACATAAAGAGGGGGTGCGGCGGAACGTGAGTTCCGGCACACCCTCATCCTCGGTTGTAATTGCTGAAATTTGTTTTATCAGTCAGCAGATGTCTATAGTTCCAATGAATTTTCTTTAAGCAGAAAATCGTAGATGCTGATAATTGTTGAGCCTGATTGTGTTCGTATTATAGGAGTTTCTTCCCCAATGACGATTAATTTTTTGAATGAGTCGTCAATGTTGCGTAGAGAGGATTCCTCTTGATTCAATTTATTCTCGTCAGGCATTCTGTAGGCCGATTGTATATAATAACGACGGCTGCCAAGATTACATACAAAGTCTACTTCCAGCTGCATACGTGTTTTGTGGTTGCCGTCAGTACGGCGTTGTATAGGCACAACGCCAACATCCACATTGAATCCTCGAATCAACAATTCATTGTATATTAGATTTTCCAACAAATGTGTGAACTCTATCTGTCGGAAATTCAATCTTGCATTACGCAAGCCTTCATCTACGAAATAGTATTTGAAGGGGCTTTCGATATATCGTTTCCCCTTGATGTCATATCTACATGCCCGTTCCAAAATGAAGGAGTCGCACAGATAATCAATGTACGAAGAAATAGTCTTATTGCTTACTTTCTCATGCTTGACGCTTTCAAAGGTATTGGCAAGTTTGGTGGGATTGGTCAGTCCTCCGATTGATGATGCGAGAATATTAAGCAAATCATCAAGCACAGATGTATTCTTAATCTTGTATCGTTCTACAATGTCTCTTTTGTATGTTTGCTCCATTAATTCCTTCAGAAACTCAGACTTTTCTTCTTCTGTTTCCAGTTGCACCACTTGTGGCAGCCCTCCATAAATCATGCGTTCGCGCAGCGCATTCGTTGGGTTCATGCCGCTGATGGGGAAATATTCGCTGAAACTGAGCGGATACACCTTTATTTCATATCCGCGGCCTCGGAATGTGGTTATGACATCCTTTGACAGAAAGCGTGCATTGCTTCCGGTTACATATACATCGACATTACTCATCTGAAGATAGCTGTTGAGCACATCTTCAAATTCGGGCACATGCTGAATTTCATCGACCATAACATAATGCATCGAATCGTCAAGTATCTTTGAGTCAATATAGGCGAGCAGGGCATCCGGGTCGCGGAGTGATTTGTTACGCCTGTCTTCAAGGTTGATACGAATAAGATGACTGTCAGTTACACCTTGATTTTTCAGCCAGGATGAATAGATGTTATTAAGAAGAAATGACTTGCCGCAGCGTCTGACTCCGGTAATGATTTTAATCATGCCATTGTGTCTGCTGCATATTAACTTCTTGAGATATATCGGTCGTTCTATAATCATTGCCATTGCTTAAAAATGTGGCTTGTCACACTTTTAAGTAATGCAAAGATAGCCCTAATTTCCCAAACCACAAAAATAAATAAAGAAATAATGACATAAAGAGAGGGTGCGCGGAACGGAAGTTCCGGCACACCCTCATCCTCGGTTGTAATTACTGAGATTTGTTTTCCTTATCTTAATCTTATTAGTTGGTCTGCTCGACCATGTAGGGGTTGAGCTCGCCCCACTTGTCGATGGGAGGCATGATGCCAAGAGCGATGACTTCGTCGCGGAGCTTGCACAGGTGCTTGTAGCTCTGCTCGAGTTCGGCTGCCTCCTCGGGAGTGCCCTCTACGACCTTGAACGATGCGCCGTTCTTGTCGATGGTGGTCTCCATGGCCATCATGATGTTGTGGAACTTGGCGTCGTTTACATATACGCCTGCCGGCCAGCGGAATGCGGGACCACCCATAGCGGCTGCTATCATCTCGATCGACAGATATGCGGGGCTCTGGAACGAGCTGCGGCCGCGGAGCTCGATGATGTTCTTGCCACCCTGGATCACGCGTACCTTCATGGCCTCCCATTCATTCTCGGGAAGTGCTTCGGTGCCGATGATCTCGGTCAGAGGCTTGCCGTTTACCATAGTGGTGCTGGCGTATACGGCCATCTGCTCGCCGTGACCGCCGTATGTGCGGGAGTTGGTGATCAGATCCGGGGAAATCTTGAACCACTTGGCCAGCTCGTTGCGCAGACGTGTGCTGTCCAGTGCGGCCAGTGTGGTGACGCAACCGGGCTTGACGCCGCTGTACAGCAGTGTTACAAGACCCGTGATGTCGGCGGGGTTGAAGATCACTACAATGTGCTTTACATCGGGGCAATACTTGCGCACGTTCTTACCGAAGTCCTCGGCGATCTTGCAGTTGCCTGCCAGCAGGTCCTCGCGGGTCATGCCTTCCTTACGGGGTGCGCCGCCGCTCGATACGATGTACTTGGCACCGGTGAAGGCGGTCTCGATGTCGTCGGTATAGGTGATGTTCATGCCTTCGAAGCCGCACTGCAGCATTTCCTCGGCAACACCCTTCAGTCCCTTTGCGTAGGGATCGTACAGACAGATGTTGGGAGTAAGACGCATCATAATGGCGGTCTGGGCCATGTTGGAGCCAATCATGCCGGCTGCGCCGACAATCAGAAGCTTTTCATCTGTGAGAAAATTCATGATTAATACTTTTTATTGGGTTATATTAATATGTTGTGTCTAATTTCATGGCGGTTGTTACGGTCTTCCGTCACAGATATTACACGCTGCGGGGAGGATTGTTCCAACGTTTGTGCAAATTTAGTAATTTTTTGTTATTTTTGCAACAGCAAGATGAGGAATGATGCCTAAGACGAAAACCGTGTATTTCTGCAATAATTGCGGATATGAGAGTGCCAAGTGGCTCGGCAAGTGTCCGGGCTGCGGGGAATGGAACAGTATGGTCGAGGAGAAAGTGTCGGCCAAGGAGAGCAAGGGGGGCAAACGCGGGCTGGTGAAAAGCTCGCGGCCGGTCAAGCTGTCGGAGATAGAGGTGGGCGAGGAGGTGCGCCTCAGGATGCCGAGCGACGAGCTGAACCGCGTGCTTGGCGGCGGCCTGGTAGCGGGCAGTCTGACGCTGATAGGTGGCGAGCCGGGCATAGGCAAATCCACTCTGCTGCTGCAGAACATCCTGTCGATACGCACGCGCCGGATACTGTATGTGTCGGGCGAGGAGAGTGCCGCGCAGCTGAAGTTGCGCGCCGACCGTCTCGGCAAGGTATCGGAGAACACCTTCATCCTGTGCGAGACCAACCTCAGCGCCATCTTCACGCAGATCGAGAACGTGAAGCCGGAGCTGGTGATAGTCGATTCAATCCAGACCGTCATGTCGGACGAGATAGAGTCGGCCGCAGGCAGCGTGTCGCAGGTGCGCGAATGCGCCGCCTCGTTGCTGCGCTATGCCAAGGAGAGCGGCGTCCCGGTAATCTTAGTGGGTCATATTAATAAGGAGGGATCCATCGCCGGCCCCAAGGTGCTGGAGCATATAGTGGACACGGTGCTGCAGTTCGAGGGGGACCGGCAGTATCTGTACCGTCTGCTGCGCGCCATCAAGAACCGTTTCGGCTCCACCAACGAGATAGGCATATACGAGATGGTGTCCAAAGGACTGCGTGAGGTGAAGAACCCGTCGGAGATGCTGCTGTCGGAAAACCGCGAGGAGGAGATGAGCGGCATGGCCATCGGCGTTACGATGGAAGGTGTGCGTGCGTTTCTGGTCGAGGTGCAGGCCCTCGTGTCGGGAGCGGCCTACGGTACGCCGCAGCGATCGGTTACGGGATTCGACCAGCGACGGCTCAACATGCTGTTGGCCGTACTGGAGAAACGGGCGCGTTTCCGTCTCGGGCAGAAGGACGTGTTCCTGAACATTGCCGGCGGCCTGAAAGTGACCGACCCGGCATTGGACTTAGCCGTCGTTGCCGCCGTCATGTCGTCTAATTTCGACATGTCGCTGCCGCCGCGCACGGCATTCGCCGGCGAGGTGGGCCTGTCGGGCGAGGTGCGCACCGTCACCCGAGTGGAGCAGCGTGTGGCCGAGGCCGAGAAATTGGGATTCAACACCATCTACATTCCCAAGGGAAACCTGAAGGGTATGTCACCCAAATTCAAGATCGATGTGGTGGAGGTGGGCAAGGTGCAGGAACTGGTGCAGTCGCTGTTCGGCAGCGGGCGCAACCGCGCCGCAGACAATCAGGAATAAGCAGACAATCCGGAATAACAAACAGGCGTCATATACATAATGAACCGGCAGTGTATATGCAGTATATACAAAGATGAGGGAGTGTCGATTGCGGCACTCCCTCGTCGGTTAAAATACAAAATCAAAAATCAGCTCCGTCAGGCCGGCGTCATTTCTTGGCCGACATGCGGACAGTGCGTGTCAGCGTTCCGGGTTCCTTGCCATCCGGCAGATCGGCCGCGCTTTCCACAACCTTGAATCCGAAACTGATTACTCCGAAAGCCAGCGTCTTGTCTACCTGAAGCACGTTCATGCGCATGCCTAACAGGAACTTGCCGGCCGAGAAATCGTCAGTGGCGATTGCGGCGCCGTAGGGAGCGATGACCGAAGTGCCTAACGGATAACCGTCAAGTACGTACGTCACCTCGTTTACGGCAGCCTGCTTGTTGTCGTTGCCCTTGCAGGTGATGCTCTCTATCTTGAGCGTATCGCCCTTGACCACATAGATGGCATCTTCGCCTTCTACGACATTGTCGAATGTGACGGTGATGTCTACGTCAGGCAGATCGTCGTCGGAATTGCACGATGCCAGAAAGCCCAGAGGCAACAGCAGCAACAGGTAAAGTAATTTTTTCATCTCAGTATCAAATTAGATTAATTGATTATTATGTGCGGAATCGAATCCCAGTGTCGGTTCCTTTTCCTATAATAACAAATAACGAAGATAAAAGATTAAAGTATGTAAATTGCGGAAAAAGTGTTATCTTTGTAACATGGAATCGAAAATATACGAAACGATCGACGAAGAAGTCGTCGTAACGGATAATAAGGCCGGGTCCGCGGCCGAGTCCCCGAAAAGCGGCGAACGGCTGGTGGACTACCGCAACGTCACCATAGAGCGTGCCGCCCGCGTGGTGCTGAAAGGAGTGACGTTCAGCGTGTCGGAAGGTGAGTTCTGTTACCTCACCGGCAAGGTGGGCAGCGGCAAGAGCTCGTTGCTCAAGACGCTGTACGCCGAGGTGAAAATACCGGAGGGAGACACGGCGCGTGTGCTGGACTACGACCTGTTGCGTCTGCGCAGCCGTCAGATACCGGGACTGCGCCGCTCGCTGGGCATCGTGTTCCAGGACTTCCAGCTGCTGCAGGACCGTTCGGCGGCCGCAAACCTGCGCTTCGTGCTGAAGGCCACCGGCTGGAAGTCGAAGGGGGAGATAGAGGACCGCATCGAGGAGGTGATGAAGGCCGTGGGAATGGAAAACAAGGCATACAAGATGCCTCATGAACTCAGCGGCGGCGAGCAGCAGCGCGTGGTGATAGCCCGCGCATTGCTCAACAGTCCCAAGCTGATACTGGCCGACGAGCCTACCGGCAACCTCGATCCGCAGACCGGGTACCAGATTGTGGACCTGCTGCACAGGCTTTCGGAGCAGGGCACAGGCGTGATCATGGCCACGCACAACATGCAGATGGTGGAGGATTTTCCGGCCAGAGTGCTCCGTTGCGAGAACAAATCGCTGATTTGATTCGCGCCGGAGCTTTTTTGTCATGTATTTTTTAAGGAACACTGCCTCAGTGACGATTCGTGGTCAGATTTTTGCTTAAAAATTTCGTAATGCAGAAATAATTCCATAATTTTGTGACACCATGAAAGCTCCGTAGTAATGCGGGTCTTAATATTACAGCATAATCCGTGATAAACGGATGTTGAATTATAGAAAAAATTAGAGAATCAAATACCAAACCAATGGCAGAAAAGAAAGAAAAACTGTTCGACATGTTTTCGCCTGTGACCACCGAGGAGTGGAAGGCGAAAATCACAACGGACTTAAAGGGTGCTGACTTCGACCGTAAACTGGTGTGGCGCACCAACGAGGGGTTCAACGTACAGCCGTTCTATCGACTTGAGGATTTGTCGAAGCTGACCCACTTAGGCAGTCTTCCCGGCGAGTATCCGTACGTTCGCGGCACACGCGCCGACAACGACTGGCTGGTGGCCCAGGCCGTGCAGGGCGACACCCCCGAGGCTATGGCCGACCATATCCGCCACATCACCGACCGCGGCGTTGAGTCGCTGCGCATAAAGCTGGGCAAGAATCCCGCCGAAGCCCTGAAGGTGATCCTGAAGGACGTGGACCTGACAAAGACCGAAGTGAACATCGACTGCTGCCCCGGCAAAGCCGCCGAGGTTGCCGCCGTTCTGGTAGAAATGATCAAGGAAGCCGGAGCCGCCGACGCATTCCGCGGAGCCGTCAACTACAATCCGTTCCGTCGCCTGCTGAAGCACGGCCTGCCGTTCCCCAAGAACGCCGCAGAAGAAGGCCTGAAGGTTTACGAGGCCGTTAAGGACGTGAAGGGCCTGCGTTGCTTCGCAGTGGACTCCTACATGCTCAACAACGCCGGAGCGTTCATCACCCAGGAAATGGGCTATGCGCTGGCCTGGGGTGCCGAATGGCTTACCATGATGACGGAAGCCGGTCTCGGCGTCGACGAGGTGGCTCAGCGCATCAAGTTCAACATGGGCATCAGCTCCAACTACTTCATGGAGATAGCCAAGTTCCGCGCCGGCCGCATGCTGTGGGCCGAGATCGTGAAGGCTTACGCACCGAAGGAGGACGACAGCTGCAAGATGTGGGTACACGCCCTGACCAGCATGTTCAACCAGACTCTGTACGACTCGCACGTGAACCTGCTGCGCTCCATGACCGAGACCATGTCGGCCGCACTGGCAGGCGTGAATTCAATCGAGACACTTCCCTTCGACAGTTGCTATCAGACTCCCGACGAGTTCTCGGAGCGCATAGCACGCAACCAGCAGATACTGCTGCGCGATGAGTCGCACCTTAACAAGGTGGTTGACCCTGCCGGAGGTTCCTACTATATCGAGACGCTGACCGCCTCCATCGCCGAGCAGGCCTGGAAGCTGTTCAACGAGACCGAGGACGCCGGTGGCTTCGAGGCATTGCTGAAGCAGGGCGAGATTCAGAAGAAAGTGAACGAAAGCGGAACGAAGCGTCATCTTGACGTGGCACGCCGCAAGGAGAATCTGCTTGGCACCAACCAGTTCCCGAACTTCAACGAGACGGCGCTGCAGAAGGTGCAGGGCGAGAGCTGCGGATGCGGATGCGGCTGCCACCACGAGGAGCCGGCCGACGGCGCCGTGGAATGGCTCAACATGGACCGTGCCGCCAGCCAGTTCGAGCAGCTGCGTCTTGACACGGAGCGTTCGGGCAAGCGTCCCAAGGTGTTCATGCTCACCATCGGCAACCTGGCCATGCGTCTGGCACGCGCCCAGTTCAGCTCCAACTTCTTCGCCTGCGCCGGTTACGAGATAATCGACAACATCGGCTTCGAGACGGTGAAGGAAGGCGTAGACGCCGCCATCGCCGGGAACGCCGACGTAGTGGTGCTGTGCAGCAGCGACGACGAGTACGCCCAGTATGCCCCCGAGGCTTTCAAGGAACTGGACGGCCGAGCCATCTTCGTAGTGGCCGGAGCTCCCGCCTGCATGGACGACCTGAAGGCACAGGGTATCGAGAACTTCATCCATGTCAAGGTCAATGTGCTTGACACGTTAGTAGATTTTAACGCCAAACTCCTTAAGTAACCATGCGTCCGAATTTCAAAGACATAGATATAAATAAAGTAGTGATCGCCAAGGATCACAAGCCCGCTGCGGCGCAGGAATGGATGACCGCGGAGCTGATTCCCGTGAAGCCCGTTTATACCGAGGCCGACCTGGAGGGCATGGAGCATCTGAACTTCGTATCGGGTCTTCCTCCCTTCCTGCGTGGCCCGTACAGCGCCATGTACCCGTTGCGTCCCTGGACCATCCGTCAGTATGCCGGATTCTCCACCGCCGCCGAGTCCAACGCATTCTATCGCCGTAACCTGGCTTCCGGCCAGAAGGGTCTGTCGGTAGCGTTCGACCTCCCGACCCATCGCGGTTATGACGCCGACCACGAGCGCGTCGTCGGTGACGTGGGTAAGGCAGGTGTGTCCATCTGCTCGGTAGAGGACATGAAGGTGCTGTTCGACGGCATACCCTTGAACAAGATGTCCGTGTCCATGACCATGAACGGTGCCGTGCTGCCCGTGCTGGCGTTCTATATCAACGCCGGTCTGGAGCAGGGTGCAAGCCTCGAGGAAATGGCAGGGACCATCCAGAACGACATCCTCAAGGAGTTCATGGTGCGTAACCCCTACATCTCCCCGCCGGCATTCTCCATGAAGATTATCGCCGACATCTTCGAATACACGTCGAAGAACATGCCCAAGTTCAACTCCATCTCAATCTCCGGCTACCACATGCAGGAGGCGGGCGCAACGGCCGACATCGAGCTGGCATACACGCTGGCCGACGGTCTGGAGTATCTGCGCGCAGGTGTGAACGCTGGCATGGACATCGACTCGTTCGCTCCGCGTCTGTCCTTCTTCTGGGGTATCTCGATGAACTATTTCATGGAGATAGCCAAGATGCGTGCCGCACGTATGCTGTGGGCCAGGATAGTGAAGTCGTTCGGCGCCAAGAACCCGAAGTCGCTGGCACTGCGCACGCACTGCCAGACCTCCGGCTGGTCGCTGACCGAGCAGGATCCGTTCAACAACGTAGGCCGTACCTGCGTCGAGGCTATGGGTGCCGTCCTGGGTCACACCCAGTCGTTGCACACCAACGCGCTGGACGAGGCCATCGCGCTGCCCACCGACTTCTCGGCACGTATCGCGCGTAACACTCAGATCTATATCCAGGAGGAAACCAACGTCTGCAAGGAGATCGACCCGTGGGGCGGCTCGTACTATGTGGAGAGCCTGACCAACGAGATCGCTCACCGCGCATGGGAGCACATACAGGAGATCGAGAAGCTCGGCGGTATGGCAAAGGCCATCGAGACCGGTCTGCCCAAGCTCAAGATCGAGGAGGCCGCCGCACGTACGCAGGCGCACATCGATTCAGGCAGCCAGACAATCGTGGGTATCAACAAGTATCGTCTGGACCACGAGGATCCCATCGACATCCTGGAGGTGGACAACACCGAGGTGCGCAAGGAACAGTGCGCCCGTCTGGAGGAGCTGCGCAAGAACCGCGACGAGGAGGCCGTGAAGAAGGCTCTGAACGACATCACGGAGGCCGTAAAGGATCCGTCGAAGGGCAATCTGCTCGACCTGGCCGTCAAGGCCGCAGGCCTGAGGGCGTCGTTGGGCGAGATTTCCGACGCATGCGAGGCTGTGGTAGGACGTTATAAAGCTGTAATCAAAACCATATCAGGAGTGTATTCCAACGAAGAAAAGGGTGATCCCGAGTTCGAGGAGGCCCGCCGCATGGTTGCCGACTTCGCCAAGCGTGAAGGCCGTCAGCCGCGTATCATGATTGCCAAGATGGGACAGGACGGTCACGACCGTGGCGCCAAGGTAGTAGCCACCGGTTATGCCGACTGCGGTTACGACGTGGATATGGGACCGTTGTTCCAGACTCCCGCCGAGGCAGCCCGTCAGGCAGTGGAGAACGACGTGCACATCCTCGGTGTCAGCTCGCTGGCCGCAGGTCACAAGACGCTGATCCCGCAGGTGATCGAGGAACTGAAGAAACTGGGTCGTCCCGACATCCTGGTTACGGCCGGCGGCGTAATCCCGGCCCAGGACTACGACTTCCTGTACAAAGCAGGCGTGGCAGCCATCTTCGGCCCCGGCACACGCATCCCGAAGTCAGCCATCGAAATGATCCGTATCCTCAACGAGGACCGCGAGGCTTGATCTTAATTCGATAAGGTCTTTAAGGACTTTAAGGACATTAAGGACATTAAAATTGTTCAGAGAGGGCGCATCGCATACACGGTGCGTCCTCTGTTATATATGTGTTGACGGGGCAATTTTAGCACCGCAGGTGCGTTAAAAAGTAGATGGAAAACGACAAACCCCTATACGAAATAATTGACGAAGACGAACTGCCGTACGCTTACGGCCAGGATGATCCGGGCCGTCCCGCGGACCCTGAAGCGGACGGTGGCGAAAAGGAAAAGGGCAGCCCGTCGCGCATCAGTCTGCTGTGGCGTGTGATGCTCGGTCCCGCCACCGGATGGAAGGATCTTAAGCGTGCCTCGCTGAAAAAGGAAGCCGTGGCCTCGGTATATTTCTATCCGTTGTGTGTGGCCGCCGCACTGTCGCAGTTCGTCGATCTGATATACGAAGCCCACCAGTCGGTGCTGAAACTGATAGTCTCGGCGCTGGTGATATTCGTGTCCTATATATTCAGCTACATAGTGCTGCCCATACTGGGACGCCCTTTCCTGTGCGCTGAAGCAAACAAGACGCTGGAAACAAATTTCGGCCGTAATGCGTTGATGGTATTGTTCTCCACGCTGGCTCTGTTTAAGGTGGCTTATAATGCCATACCGTTCATGGAGCCGGTGCTGGTGTTCCTGCCGCTATGGACCATTTATCTGATACACCGCCTCGTGCCCGTAATGCGTGTGTCTAAGGAAAAGTGGGGTACTACTACGGTGATTCTCAGTGTGCTTACCATCGGACTTCCGATGTTCTGGCAGTGGCTTTTCGCTGTATTGCTGCCGGGAGTGTAAGGCCTCGGACTGTGGAGATTTGGATAATTGCGGCACTTTGTGTAATTTTGGACTGCAATGAAGGCTAAGGATATTAACATACAGAACAAGAAAGCGCGCTTCAACTACGAGATAGGCGACACATATACCGCCGGCATAGTGTTGACCGGAACCGAGATAAAGTCGATTCGCGACGGAAAGGCGTCGCTGGTCGACTCCTACTGTCTGATCGAGAACGGCGAGGTATGGGTGAAGCAGATGAACGTGTCGGAGTATTTCTACGGGTCGTACAACAATCACGTGGCCCGACGCGACCGCAAGCTGCTGCTTAACCGCAAGGAGATAGCCAAGCTGCAGAAGGCTTCGGAAAATCCGGGCTTTACCATCGTGCCGCTGCGTGTATTCATCAACGACCGTGGACTGGCCAAGATGGTGATAGGCGTGGGCCGGGGCAAGAAGGAGTACGACAAGCGTCAGACCATGCGCGAACGCGACGACAAGCGGCAGCTGGACCGTCTGTTCAAGAAATAACAAGCGATGGCTCCGAGAAAGATAGAGCTGTTGTCGCCGGCGGCGAACAAGGAGGTGGCCAAGGCCGCGATCCTGAGCGGCGCCGACGCAGTGTATATGGGCGCCACGAGTCATGGCGCCCGCCATCGTGCCGCCAATTCAATAGAGGATATCCGCGAGGTAGTGGACTTCGCGCACACTTATCTCGCTCGTGTATATGTCACGGTCAATACCTTAGTTTACGACAACGAGCTGGAGCAGGTGCGCGAATTGATATGCCGTCTGTATGAAGCCGGAGTCGACGCGCTGATAGTGCAGGATATGTCGATACTGCGCATGGACATCCCGCCCATTGCGCTGCACGCATCCACGCAATGCGACACACGCACGCCGGACAAGGCACGCTTTCTTGAGGCAGTGGGTTGTTCGCAGATAGTGCTGGCACGCGAACTGACAATACCCGAAATCAAGAATATCTGCGACACTGTCAGCGTGCCTGTGGAATGCTTCGTGCACGGCGCGCTATGTGTCAGCTATTCGGGACGTTGCGGTGCCAGCCAGGCGTGCCTGGGACGCAGCGCCAACCGCGGAGAATGTGCGCAGATGTGCCGTATGCCTTACACGCTGCGCAACGCCGACGGCCAGGTGATAGAGAAGGACAAATATCTGCTTTCTTTGCGCGATTTCAATGCGTCGACACATCTGGAGGAAATGCTTGAGGCCGGAGTATCGTCCTTCAAGATTGAAGGACGGCTAAAGGATGTGGATTACGTCCGTAACGTCACGGCATATTATCGCAAGGCCATAGACGAAATTATCGCACGTAATCCGGACCGCTATATGCGCTCGTCGTATGGCGAAAGTGCTATAAACTACACTCCGCGGCTCGACAAGAGTTTTAATCGTGGATTTACCGATTATTTCTTAGGCTCACGTCGTCCGGGCAGGATGGCGTCGCTGCTGACGCCCAAGTCGATGGGCGAGGAGATAACGGACATCTCGAAGCTGCATAACGGTGATGGCATCAGTTTCTTCAACACACGTGGCGAATACGAGGGCGTGAATGTGAACGGCATCCGCAACGGCCGTATCATCGGCTCGCGACCATTCGAGCTACCTAAGGGGGCTGTAATCCATCGCACCAACGACATAGAATGGAACAAACTCATGTCGGGCCGAACGCCCGAGCGCAAGCTGTGGGTGGATATTACGATAGATGAGGATAATCTTCGACTTACAGACGAACGCGGACTGACGGCTACGGTATCGTTGCAGGATGTAGTGAAGGACAAGGCCCAAAAGCCGATGCAGCCCGAACGGGTGTTAGGCAAGTTGGGCGCCACTGTTTACCGTCTACGCAATCTTGAGAACAGGCTGAATCCCGACACATTCATTCCGGCCTCCGTACTGACCGAATTGCGCCGCAAAGGCACCGATATGCTGGATAGACTCAATATTGAGACTTATCCGTTCGACCGCCGGCGTCCCGAGGACAAAGCCGCCGTTTATCCTGACCGGAACCTTGATGCGCGCGGCAACGTTGCGAATGTGATGGCCCGTAAGTTCTACCAAGATCATGGCGTCAAGGAAATTGAACCCGCCGTGGAAAAGAATCCGCGTTATGCGGAAGCCGTGATGACCACCCGTTACTGTATGCTCCGCGAATTGGGAGCCTGTCAGCGCGACTGCAAGGATCCCGCAATTCGCCGCCGCTTCAAGCACCCCCTGACCATCACCACCGGCCCGCACACATTCCGTCTCGCCTTCGACTGCGCCCGCTGCGAGATGTCCCTGTTCAAAGACTGAATAATAATCGATATGTGGCTAAAAAACCAAACCCGATAGCTTGATACCAGAGGCTACCGGGAATAAACATCGCAAAGATAATGCTTTTTATTCTAAAAACAAATTATAATAAACAAAAACTTCTGTTTGTGTATAAAATTTAAACAATTTTAAGAAATTGGTGCTATAAAGCATTGATCTTTTCACAACTGCCGACTACATCTCCAAGTCCATATAACAAAGATTTATAATCAATACCAAGCCATTCAAGAAGTATTATGATACGAGAATATCTGTTGGTAGCGTATGAAGTATCGATGCAGTTATGTTTTATCCCATTTCCAAAGCAAATTGGTTCATGGTGTGCTATACGATTTCGGAGATTATTGATATAATCAAGTTCTTGGAATATGTACGAATTATCATATTGCCTATTATGAGAAGAAACGGGTTTGTAAGGGAAAATAGAAAGGAGCGTTTGACCTGTTAATGAATATTGGACATTGGAAAACATGTATTTCCAAATACCAAACTCCATTTCTGACAGCAGCTTGTTGTGATTGTAAGAGTTCTTGCGGAGAAGTCCTGTATATGCCTTCTCAATTATATTTTTAGTTTTAGCTACTCTATGGTCTGAATAAAAAATTCCGTTAGGAAGAATTAAATCCCTTAACCAGTTGTTGCCATATTGAGCAATGAATTGTTTATCGATTTTATTGCGGAGAATTACTTCGAAACATCCAACGACAGCTAACAATTCTTGAGAAAGTCTAATATTATAACGATATAATGTCATGGCTTTCCTCGTGTCACGATTACAGGCAGCAAGATACCGATACATCCTTTCAGAGGAGATTAATTCTTCAAATTCTGAGTATTTCATATATTTATAGTTTATTTGTACCTATTACTTCTTGGTATGGAACAGCTCGGTGAAGGCATTAGCGGAGAGGGTCGGGTCGACGGTGATTTCGAGCAGGTGACGGCCCGGAGCGAACATCGAGGGGAGGGCGGTGTGCAATGAGGCTTCGGAGTCTGCGTGGAGGTAATGCCAGCCGTAGGCATGGCACAGGCTTTCCAGGGGCAGTTCACGGGGTGCGCACAACATTTCTTCGCGGATTGGCAAGGCTGAGGTGGCGCTGATACAGCGGAATATGCCGCCGCCGCCGTTGTTCAGTACCACTATCTTGAAATCAGAGGGAACCAGGTCCAAACCCATTATCTCCGGGGCGTATGAAAATGACATGTCGCCCGTAATCAGCATTGTCGGGCCGGCATAGCATACGGCGGTGCCTACGGCCGTTGCGTTGCCCCCCTCTATGCCCGACACACCACGGTTGCACCAGCAGGCGTGTGGCATCGGCGCAAGACCCAGACAGGCGTATCTGACCGCTGTTCCGTTGGAGAAGAACAGGTTGAACTTACGCGGCACGGCATTCAGCAATATATTCATGGACTTCAGTTCCGACCACGGTGCGGTGCCGATATATTCCTCGGCTCGTTTTACGGCTTCCTGACGGGCATTACGCCATGCTGCGGAATAATCCGAGACGCTGTTTCCGTCATGATACACGCCGTGCCCTTTCATCCATTTTATAATAGATGCGAATCCTCGGAAAAACAGGCCCGGATCCGCGTCTATGTGAAGCGTCAATGACTGGTAGCAGTCCACGCCCGGATCGGTGTCTCCAAGAGTCCAGCATTCCACATCCGGACATGAGCGCAGGAATTTCTTGAGCCGCGACGACACGACGGCGCCTCCTATGGAAATGATCAGATCCGGACGCAATGACCGTAGCGTATCTTCATCGGCAGCCAGAACTAAGTCCGTGACGCAGGAATCGGGATGTCCGACCAGATGCAGGTTCGACAGAGGCTCGGCGCAGATGGCCGTCTGTGGCAATTGCAGAAACGTGGCCAGCGATTTATTGAGCCTTGAATCGGGATCCATGAATCCCGCCACCACCAGTATCTTCTTGCCGGCCACTGTCCCGGCCAGTTCCCTGTATTGCGCCGGGGTCAGAGTCCTGGGCCCTTCCAGCGTCTTAATTTCCCGCACTGAGGCGGAAGCCGAAGTCACATCCGTCCCGGTTGTCTCTCCGATCGGCGCGTCTATCTGCACATTCACATGCACGGGGCCGGGGATGCCGGACGTAGCCGCTATCCACGCCTCGTTGGCCATGCGGTTCACGTACCATTCATATTCGGACCGGAATGCCGGATTGCCGCATTCTACCGAATTTCCGTCCGAAACGGGAATGTCGAAACTTCGCTTGACTATATTCTGTAACGCGTCCGGCTGGCGCATGGTCTGCGAATCATTCTGGTCAATCCATCGGCGCGGCCTGTCGGCCGAAACCACGATGAGCGGCACATGGCGGTGGAACGCCTCGGCCACGGCCGGAGCGTAATTCAGCAGCGCCGTGCCTGAGGTGCAGCACAGCATCACGGGCCTGTTCGTGGCTATGGCCATTCCAAGGGCCACGAACGCGGCGGTGCGTTCGTCGGTTATGACGCGGAATTTTATCTGCGGGCGGGCGGCTATGGCCATCAGCAGCGGAGCGTTGCGGCTGCCGGGGCTTGCCACGGCATCGCGCAGCCCCTGTGCCGTCAGCACGTCAAGCAGCACGCGGCAATTGGTCTTGGCCGTATCCATATCAGGCATGGCATGAGTTGATGATGTGCGCCATCTTCTCCATCAGGTCCGGTTTGCTTTCGTTGGTGCGCAGCGGAGCGCCGAGTGCTTTGCGTTTCAGCGACGACTTCAATGCGCTCGACATTCCCGGCATGGACTGTTCAGCAACGATTTCCCAGCCGCATACATGGTTCAGGGTGCTTGATACGGCACTTTCACCGTCTGAATTGATATGTCCCTGCCCGATCTCCGTCATAGGCTCCACGCGGAAATAGACGTTGCCTGAATTATCGGCCACGAAACTCAACACGCCCTCATGGTCGTCGGCTATCGCCGCGAAACGAAGTGGCGACC
Organism: uncultured Porphyromonadaceae bacterium; assembly: GCA_902468245.1. Taxonomy (GTDB): domain Bacteria; phylum Bacteroidota; class Bacteroidia; order Bacteroidales; family Muribaculaceae; genus Lepagella. The sequence continues at coordinate 169,161 of CABQXY010000028.1, forward strand.
GGGTGCCGTACTTTATCTTGGAGTTGGCACCCTTCTCGTATATCTCGGCCAATGGAACGCGCAGCGGCTCGCTGTTTTCATAACACATCACCAGATTGGCGTGCTCCATGTCGTGCGGTATGATCAGGCTCAGTATGCAGTCACCCTCGCAATACAGGTCGGTCGGGCTGAATTCCACATTTCCTTTCTTGTCGAAGTATAGATAGCCGGAGGGTTCGGAATACCCGTCCTCGTAATCATGCAGCACATTGGGGCGCCACGATGAGGTATAGGTGGCATCGGCAGGAGTGGCTGATGAGGATGTATCGGATGTGGGTTCCTTGGTCTCGGGACCGGCTGCGTTTAATGAACCGGCTTCCGGGGTTGCTTCGGCGCGGGCTTCGGCTTTCAGGGCCTCGGCATGGAGTCGGCTGCGGTCCTCCAGTTCAGCTAACTGGCGACGCCGGTCGCGCTTGAATTCCTCCTCGGCCTGGCCGGTGAAGTATTTGGTGGACTGACCCGACAGACGCACATACAGGCGGTCCTTGTAGTAAATCGGCTCAAGGCTCTTTTCGATGTCGAAGCGTATCACCACGCGCCCCTTCTCGCGGTTAAGCTCGTCGTCGTCGACCGACACCGAGATGCGGGCCAGGGCCGTGGGTCCGAAGTTGTCGGCCAGCAGGTTGTCGATGTACACCTGCAGCTTGTCGGCGTCCGTGATCTTATGCTGATGTTTGCCGGCCACAAGCGTATGCGTGCGGAAATATTCGAAATCGTCGGGCAGACCGGCTGCGTATCCCTCGTTGTTCACGCCTAAGAACAGCGTGCCGCCCTCGGCGTTCAGGAATCCGGCTATGCGCGATAGAATGTGGTCCTGCTGGGCCATCGGGTCGGGATACATCTTCTGGCCGCGTGCCACCGCCGGATAGACGATGCTGGTCTTGAACTCGATGAATTTGGACTCCGAGCCGTAATATTTGCCCAGACGCGTGTCGCTCACCACATCCAGCGCGTTGCCTATTTCCTTGCGCAGACGCGAACAGATGTCGTCGGAATTGTCGCTCACGTCCGACATCATGTTGAACGACAGCACCATCCTCGCTACTGTGCGGTCCAGTTCAGACGATTCGGGATCCCGGGCTATCTCGTACAGTGCGGAGTTATAGCTTTCGTCGCCCATCCAGGCCACCATCTCCAGGCGTCGGTACATGCTGGTGAGGATGGGTACCTTAAGGCTTTCCTGTTCCAGCTTGGAGAGTTCCGCGAGGTCGATGCGTTTGTTGGTGGCATAATAATCGTGCATCAGCAGCAGCTCGGCGTGTGTGGAAAGGGCATCGGCCTTTTCCTTGTCGTCGGCCATCAGGGCCAGGATGCGTGCCAGACGCAGATAGTCGTAAGCCTCCAACAGATCCTTTTCGGCTATGGCGGCGTAACGGATTATCTCCACCAGTTCCTGCATGTCGTCGGGCAGCAGCTCGTCGTATTCCTCCTCCATCTGCCCGTCGCCGTCCATGTTCATGTCGTCGTCGCCGTTGAGCGACAGGGCGCGGAATATGTTCCTGAAAGCGTCGGATGTGGTGAAATTATCGGCGTATTTGTCCAGCTTCTCCGTGATATATCCGTTTATCACGCCTCCCGACACACTGTACAGCTTCACGTTGACTATATCGCTGTTGCGTATGTCGAAGCTGGAGTCGGCCTCCACGAACAGCCCGAATCCCTTCAGGGTCAGCGCACTGAAATTGTGGCCTTCGGTTATGTTCTCGGCGTTGGTGATTACGGCGCGGTATTCGGTATTGATGTCCATGTTGTCGCGCACATATTCGCCGGCCTGTTCCAGCAGCGAGAAGTGGTATCTGCAGTCGTCGTCCACATCGGCCACAGTGGCGCGGAACTGCAGCGGCTTGCCGTTGGCGTCGTGCCAGCATGTGTCGTCCAGGTATCTTACGCGATAGCCTACTACATCCTTGCAGTCGATGTATCCGGAGCCGTCCTCGTAGTCGTCGTCGATGATGCTGCACAGGAAGCGGGGATTGCCCTGGTCGTCGTCACGCAGCATGGCGTTGACCTCGATTGTCACCACGTCGCCCGGCTCGGCCTTGACGGTGTAGTGGGGGCGTTCCGTCTGAACCGTGATCTCGTCGCGGCGGAACAGTTCGTGCTCTATATCGTTCCACCATGAGTTATGGTCGTTCATCCTCTTTATCTTGGAGCCTGACATACCCTTTATACCGCCTATCATGATGGAGGGATGGAGCCACTGCATCAGCACGGAAGGCACGGCCTGTTCGGGGTCGCGCGTGGAGTCGTTGCGGGTCAGTTCCATCCCTTCGGGGCTGATGGAGAGTTCCAGCTGTCCTGAGGTGAACCGATGGTTTCCGCGGATCAGCGACAATGGTGAGCTGATGGTGCGCGTGGCAGCCGCGGCCACCAGATACATCGGGTCGCGCAGCTGCGAATAGAGCGGCTTGGTCAGCGAGGTGCATCCGAACAGGGCGCCGATGGATTGGTTCAGCACGTTCAGCGTCCGGTTGGGACTGAGCAGCGATATGTAACGGTAATAGTATGAATACGTGCGGTTCAGGTCGGTGCCCGGCTTGGAGAGCAGGATTTTGAGCGCCGTGGCCGTTACCGCGGTCAGCACCTTCTCCTTCTGGCTGCGGGTTTCGGCCTGCGGGAGTCCGTCGATGCTGGCCGCCGCCTGCTGCAGATACATCTCGAACTGCTCCACGAACGCCGTGCGGAACGGTTCGCGCTCCCAGTTCTCGAGGTTGCGCGTGAAGATGCTCTGGAATATGCTGTTCAGATAGTCGCTGACCTTGTGCGGGTACAGGCGGAATATCATCATCATCACGCCGAACGCCTGGTCGGGATGATACAGATAGCCTGACTTCTCCAGCTTGGCGAATATGGAGCTTACGAATTCATCGAGCTTGTCGTTGCGCAACAGGCCCATGAACTGCTCGTAAGGCTGCACGGATTCCACCAGTGTGGTGATCTGCTGCTGCATCGACTTGCGGGCTTCGAACGCCAGACCCTCCAGAAAGTCGGAATCCTCCAGGAAGTACAGGGCACCGGCGCGTAACGCCGACAGGAACTGGCTAACCTCCGAAATACGGTATTTCAGTGTGTCGGCCGTCAAGCTCCATGGGAAAGTGCTGAGCGTGAGGCGCATCTTGTTGATGAACCATAGCGGATTGTGGTTGTCAAGGTCGCTTTTCAGATACTCGTAATCCGGACCTGAGGTCCATAATTCGCGGATGAAGTTTACTAAAGTGGAGGACAGCCCTAATTTCTCGGCCAATGACTTGGGCTCGTAGAACGGCAGCCGGGCGCTGTCGTTGTCGAAACGCAGTATGCAGCCCACTTTGCTGAGCGACTGGAACTTACAGCTCACCTTCTGACCCTTCTGCAACATGGCGTTACGGTCATGGATGCTGAATATCAGGCCGTTGCTGTCCACGACCTTGAATTTGTCGTGCATACGGTCCAGCGGCACGTAGGTCACGGTGCATTCTATGCTTTCGCCGCGTCGGAACGTGTCGTTGTAAAGCTCGTAAATAATGGCGGGCAGATGCTGTTTCACTGTCACCACGCCGTTATAGGAGATTATGATGCGGCAGGCGATATATTCCGGCAATTGGAATTCGGGTTCCTTCTGGAAAGGGAGTTTCGGCACCTGGACCGTTTCGCTCAGACCGTGGACGGAGCCGGTCTTGATGTTAATGAATTCGGGGTCTGTCACCGACCTGTCAACTTCGAAAAGTACGATTTCACCTTTTTTGAAAGCCATGATGGGTTGGGTTTTTGGGTTGATAATTAAAAATGGAGCGGAGCTCCTTACGGAAACGGCTCCGCGTGGGCGGAGGGAGAGCGAGAGGAAGGAGGAGAAGGAGGAGCGGGGGCGGGGAAAAGGGAAAGAGGAAAGAGGAAAAAGAAAGCGGAGAGAGGGGGAATGGGAGTGTCAGAGCTGGGGGGCTTTGAAGCGGAGCGGGGTGTAGCCGAGCAGGAAGGCGGATGCGGCCATGCGTTTCTTGCCGGCGGGCTGCAGCTCCACAATTTCAAGCCAGCGGTCGGAGGTGGCGACGAGCAAGCGCTTCTTTTCGATGCGCACGTCGCCGGGCACAATGCCGGTGCTATTCTCGGTGCCGGTGCTATCCTCGGTGCCGGTGCTGGGTTCGTCTGTCAGTGCGGTGGTGTAAATCTTGACGTCCATGGGGGCGTGGTTCAGCAGTTCCAGCGCCGAGTAGGCGGCGGGATACGGCGACAGGCCGCGCACCTGGTTGTGAATCTGCACAGCCGGGCGGTCCCAGTCTATAGCCATGTCCTCCTTGAAAATCTTGGGAGCGGGAATGAATTCACCTTCGGGTTGCGGGAGAGGCTTTACGCATCCGTTCTCGATGTCCCGGACGGTCTTCGACACCATGTCGGCCCCCAGGACCATGAGGCGGTCGTATACTGTGCCGACGTTGTCTTCAGGCAGGATGTCGATGCGCTGCTGGTCTATGATGGAGCCGGTGTCGATGTCGTGGTTCAGGAAGAATGTGGTGACGCCGGTTTCGGTCTCGCCGTTCATGATGGCGCGGTTTATCGGAGCGGCGCCGCGATATTTGGGCAGCAGGGCCGCGTGGAGATTGAACGTACCCTTGGGAGGCATGGCCCATACGGCTTCGGGCAGCATGCGGAAGGCTATCACCACGAACAGGTCGGCCTGCAGCGACTGAAGCTCGGACAGGAATTCGGGATTTTTCAGCTTCTCCGGCTGCATCACCTTCAGACCGTGCTCAACTGCATATTTCTTGACGTCGCTCTGAATCAGCTTGTGGCCGCGGCCGGCTATCTTGTCGGGCATCGTCACCACTGCCGCTATGTCGTGGCCGTCGGCCACCAGTCTGTCAAGACTCGGCACCGCAAACTCTGGTGTTCCGAAAAATACTATCTTCATAAATTCAATGTATATGAACGGCCCGGCGCTTATTCCAGCACAGGTCCGTATCCTTCAATTATTCTGTTGTTAACGTTACGCCGGATGGCATCATGCACGAACAGTTTGGCGCGCCCGATGGCTTCGGCCATATCCAGGCCGTGGCCTAAATATGAGGCGATAGCCGAGCTGAGCACACAGCCGGTGCCGTGCAGATTGCGCGATGCGATTCGCGGCGTGGTGTATTGCTGAAGCAATTCCGAGCCGCGATAGAGGGAGTCGGTGCAGACGGCGCCGTCGGTGTCGCCGCCCTTCAGCAGGAGGTAAGGGGAGAGGGTGTTCAATGGCCTTCCGGCCATTGCGCGGAATAAAGAGGCTTCCTGAACGTTAGGGGTGACGAGGATGGCGAGAGGGAACAGGGAATGGAGCATGGCGCGGGCGGTGTCATCGCGGCGATCTATAAGCTCACCGCCGGCTGTGGGGGCCAGCACCGGGTCTATGACGATATTCCGAAGGTTGTGGCGGCGTATGGCTTCGGCTGCGGCTTCTACTGTTTCCGGGGTGGGGAGCAGTCCGATTTTCACGGCATCGGGTCGCGTGGCCTCCACGGCGGCGTCTATCTGGTCGCGGATCAGGTCAGGATGCGTGGGGTTAATTGCCCGGACGCCGTGCTGGTTCTGTACGGTAAGGGCGGTGATGCAGCTGAGTGGATAGGTCCCGATGCGGGCGCACGTGCGGATGTCGGCGCTCATGCCGGCGCCTCCAGTGGGATCCATCCCGCTTATCAGCAATATCACCGGAGTCTTGGACATGGTCAGGAGTTTTGGTCGGGCTGTTGTTGGGTTTCGTCCTTGCCGTCGGTCTCGGGCTGCGGGAGGGCCGAGGCTATTTCCTGGCGGCACTGTTCCATCAGCACCTTGGTGTTGAAACCGCGCTCTCCGGGCCATATCGGTTTGTGGATGGTCATGCGGATATGCGAGGGTGTCATCAGGTAGGTGTATCGGGGCATGGCGCGGAAACTGCCGTCGATGGTGATGGGCACCACAGGCAGCTTGAATTCGCCGGCCAGCATGAACGCGCCCCGTTTGAAGGCCGTCATGTTGCCGTCCCATGTGCGGCTGCCTTCGGGAAATATCACCAGCGACATACCGCCCTGCAGAGTGCCTTCCGATTCACGGATGGTGCTCTTGATGCCGGCGATGCTGCTGTCGTCCACCATCACGTGGCCCGCCTTGCGGCAGGCTTTGCCAACCATGAAGATGCTTTCAAGTTCCTTCTTCATAAGCCACTTGAAATTGTGGTTCAGGAATCCGTAGATGGTCCAGATGTCGTAGGCTCCCTGATGGTTGGCTACGAATACGTACGATTGCTTCGGGTCGATGTTCTCGCGACCGGTTACCGTGACGCGCATCAGATAGAGCGCGCACGTCACCTGCGACCATATCTTGGCCGGCCAATAACCCCAGAAATCGCGGTTGCCCAGCCAGCATCCTGCCAGCGTGATGGCGGCTGTGATCAGGGTCAGCACCACGAATATCGGGGTGGCTATGAATATTTCATAAAATATGTAGAGGCCGCGCAGCATCCACTGCCACGCGTTGCGATGCGGCCTCGCGGCTCGCACGGGAGGTCTCTGTTCCATTATTGTCCTATTTTCTAACCTTTTCTATCGTTTTCTATCGTCTATGAACCGACATTACAAAATTAAGTTATTTTCGCGAAAAATCAAAGCAATTAAGACATATTAAGACTCCGGGACAACATATTAAGACTCCGCCTCGCCATTAGGGCGGGACGGAGCCTTGACGACCGGCCGGAGCCGGATGTGGTTCGGATGTTATTCCTCGTCGCCGGGGGCGATCAGCTTGTAGCCCTTGCCGTGGATGTTGATGATTTCGACGGCGGGATCGTCCTTCAGCAGCTTGCGGAGCTTGGTGATGTACACGTCCATGCTTCGGGCGTTGAAGTAATTGTCGTCGATCCAGATGGACTTCAGCGCGTAGTTGCGCTCCAGAATCTCGTTCATGTGCTGGCACAGCAGCGACAGGAGTTCGCACTCCTTGGTGGTCAGCTTCTGCACCTTGCCGTCGCACAGCAGGGTCTGTTTCTGGGTGTCGAACGTGTATTTGCCTATCTGGAACACGGTCACGTCCTTGTCCTTCTTGCCGCGCACGCGGCGCAGGATGGCTCCGATACGCGACACAAGTTCCTCCATCGAGAAAGGCTTCGGGATGTAGTCGTCGGCACCGATCTTGAAGCCCTGCAGCACGTCCTCCTTCAGGTTCTTGGCCGTAAGGAAGATGATGGGCACGTCGCGGTTCACCGCACGTATCTCCTGTGCCAGCGTGAAGCCGTCCTTCTTGGGCATCATCACGTCGAGAACGCACAAATCGTATTTTCCTTTCAGGAACGCCTTGTATCCTTTGTCACCGTCATTGCACAGGTCGGCGTAGAATCCCTTGGCCTGCAGAAACTCGCGCAACAGCATACCCAGATTCTCGTCGTCCTCGCAAAGAAGTATTTTTAGTTTCTCATTCATATCGTAGTCGGTGTTTATTTTATAATTATAACAATTAAGTATTAAAATATATTTATCGGTGTCAAATTTTATACAGAATTATTAAGAAGCGTCCGGCTGAGGCTGGGTCAGCGGAAGCTTGATGATGAACGTGGAGCCTTCGCCGGGAACGGATTCCACCTGTATGCTGCCGTGGAATGCGGTTATCATCTTCTTGACGTATGCCAGGCCGAGGCCGAAGCCCTTGACGTCATGGCGGTTGCCCGTCGACACGCGGTAGAACTTGTCGAATATGCGCTTCAGGTCGTCCTTGTGTATGCCGATGCCGTTGTCCCTGACCCGAATCTCCAGATGCCGGTCGTCGGGATTGCCCGTTGTTACCGACAACTCCGGCTCGACGTCCTCGCGACTGTATTTCAGGGCGTTTTCAAGCAGATTGTGTATCACGTTGGTAAACTGCAGCTGATCCACGTGGATGTCGGAGTCCGTAGCCTCCAGGTCGGCGAACAGCGTGCCCCCCTGACGCTCCACCTTGAGCTTGAAGTTGGTCACTACGTTCTCGATTATCTCGTTGGCGTTGACATCCGTGAATTTCAGGGAGCTTTCGGCATTGTCTATCACCGAGAGGTGCAGCACCTTCTCCACCTGGAATCGCAGGCGCTTCGACTCGTCGGAAATGACGCCGGCCAGATGCTTGATCGATTCGGGCGACTTGCGCACCGACGAGTCCTCCAGCATCTGCGCCGCCAGCGAAATGGTGGCGATGGGGGTTTTAAGCTCGTGCGTCATGTTGTTGACGAAGTCGGTCTTCATCTCCGTCAGCTTCTTCTGTCTGAAGGCCAGTATCACGGTGTAGAGGAACACCACCAACAGTATCGCCGAGAATGCCAGCGACGGGATGATGAACCGCACGGAGCTGAATATGTAGTTGTGCTTGTTGGGAAATTCCACGCTGAGGCGGTACGACACGTCGGTGTTTCCGAACAGCGGTATGGAATAGATGTCGTCGATTTTGGGGTCGTAGTCGGATGTGGCGTATATCTCGCGGCCGCCGGCCGTGTTGACTGAGAATGCGAAGGGTAGGTTCACGCCGTTATTGGCCAGTTCGGTCGACAGACAGTTGCGCAGCACGGTCGAGTCGGCGCGCTGCATCACCGGACGTGACCCGGAGTCACGCAATATGTTCAGTATCACTTCGGCCAACAACCCCTTCTGATACAGGTACTGGCTGCGTATCACCTCCTGCATCGTGCCGTAATGCGAGCTTACCGAGCCTGTAGCCGACGGGAAGGTGAGCGACGGGGGAGCGCTCGGCTCCTTGGTCATCTGGCTGTCGGTGCCCCCGGTATTGTTGAGGTCTTCGTAAAAGCTCGACTCAATCACGTTGGCGTCTTCCTGCAGGAAGTGCAGCGTTTCCTGGCGGTCCATGAACTCCGAAGTGGCGTACAGCGAGCGCATCACACCCTCCGAGAACTGCTCCTCGCGCATCTTCACCATATTCTCAAGATACATGATCTGAAAATACAGCAGAGTGCCGAAAGTAATGGCCATCAGTATGGTAAGTATCCAGATTAAAGATCTTTTCATATAGCCGTTCCCCTCACAAGTCCTAAAAATTTAGATTGTTAATTAACAATTCGGGGCAAATTTAACAATTAAATATGAAAATTGCAAATTTTCTTGATTTATCCCGATTAATCTCGTTAAATCCCGATTCTCCCGATTAATCCCGAGAAATCTCGATAAATCTTGATTAGTCCCGTTAAATCCCGTTTATGCGTCAGTGATTCTACACCGGTTTCCTAATGTATTAACAAAATTTTACATTTAAAGTTCGAACCTCCGGCACGTATCAAGGCGCCCCGGAGTAAACAATAAGCCTCAGGCCACACCGTTTTAATATTATTATGCAGATACTCAGAACATCCCTTATAATTATCATATCGTTGCTGACGGTGCTTCTCTCCGGCTGCAAGCATTCCAAGAACGAGCCGGAACCGGAGCCGCCTATTCCACCGACACCTGGCACTGCAGAAGGTGTTACGATTGTGTATGCCATTAATAAAAGTTCATTGTCAGGTATATTTCAGCGAGATACCGCTGAAATCAAGGCTGCTATGGATAGCATAGATATGTCGCGTCAGAAATTATTGTTATATCTTACTACAACAGATTCCACGACATGTCTTCTTGAATTGCAACAATCTCTAATAAAGAAAAAGAAGGTGCTGACCTGGCGTAAGGTGAAGGAATACGACCGCCAGCAGACATCCACGGCGCCGGCGGTGATGAAGCGCGTCATATCCGATGCTCTCGCAGTCTATCCCGATGCCGAGCACTCGTTGATATTCTGGGGTCACGGCACTGCGTGGACGCCAGGTTTCAGCGACCATGAGACGCGCAGTAACCCTCCGGCCGATGTGCCGGCGCTGCATAGCTATGGCGGGGAATATGGCAAAGACAATGAATGGCAGTGGGCCGAAATAACCGACATCGCCAATGCCATTCCCGACGGCGCGTTCCGCACCATCTGGTTCGACTGTTGTTATATGTCGTCGATAGAGGTGGCGTATCAGCTTCGACATAAGACGCAGATGTATGTGGCCTATCCCACCGAGGTATGGGACGAAGGTCTGAACTATAACGAGGTTCTTCCTTATATAATGCGCAAGAATCAGGACCTGGTCGGTGGCGCCGCCGAGTTCTATACATATTATAATGATAAGAGCGATGCAGTGACGGTGTCGGTGATGGACATGAGCAGGATCGAGGCCGTGGCCGAGGCCACCCGCACACTGATGCAGCAGTATCCCGATGAGATTGGCAAAGTGACGGGTGTATCTAATTATCGCCGAGGGGGCACTTACGGTTATTACGACATGATGCAGCTGTTGAAGCTGAAGGATCAGGGCGAGTTATGGCAGGGCGTTCAGGACAGCATGAACCGTTTTGTGGTATATCATGCCGAATCGTCAAAGGATTTCAACAACCGTCAGTGGGTGCAGACTCCCCTGTGCGGCGTGAGCATGCACAGCCTCGGCGAGTACGGACAGCGCGAAGCCGCCCACGAGGAGTTTTACCGCACCCTCGACTGGTACAAAGCCGTCTACGAGCAATGAAATGCTCAATTAAGCGGCGTGGTTAAAGCACGGCGACGGACTTCCGGATATTGTCAAGTATTCTTGATAATCTGGAATCAAGGCGTGCTGACTGGATATTGTATGCCGACTGCAAATCAAGCCAAATATATGCCGGAATTGAAGTGGCTGCCTCGATTTTCAACGCATATTCGGTTGTGACAGGCCGTTTGCCATTGATTATTTCATTCAATACCGAATATGACACGCCTATCAGATTAGCAAATTTACGTTGGGAGGTGGCACGCGCCTCCAGCTCATCCCTAAGTATTTCTCCGGGATGTATCGGGTTGGAAGGCATAAGCTCATGAGGAGCATATATTTTGTTATCAGCCATAAAGCAGCAGTTTTGAATCATTTATAATGGTTGCTGATGTCAATTAATCTGCAACATGTCACGATGTCCACTGAATCTTTATTGTATACTTTGAATTCCAGACGATATTGCCGGTTTATTCTTACGGAAGACAATCCTTTCTTGTCGCCATCCAAAACCTCATAGTTCAGGGAATTGAACAGAAAAAGATCTTCTATCCGTTTAGCCATGGATAATATGGAGACTACTTTTTGGTAGCCGCGTATAACCGAAGGTTGATACCGGTGCTTTTTATCGGAGGTAGAACCTTTCTGGTACAATTCCAATAAATAATCTTTTTCAAATTCTATGAACATCTTGTCGCAAAGTTAATAGAATTTATTTATATTCGCAAATTGTCGAACAATTTATTGTTTATGGTGCGGGGTATGCGCGGCACGGAGTGTCCGCGCCACTATCGGGTTTAGAGCATCGACTGGATGAAGTCGTTGAGGTCGACGTCTTTGGGGAGGTTGAAGCGGGTGCGGAGGCGGTAGCGCGAGGTGGCCACGCTGTCGCGCGATATACCCAAGGCCAGGGCTATCTCCTCGTTGCGGCGGCGCAGTGCGATAAGCATGCACAGCAGTTCGTTGCCTGATGTCAGGTCGGGATAATTCTTCCTCAGATTGTCGATAAAGCCGGGGTGCAGGTCGTTGAAACTCTTGCGGAACCGTTTCTCATCCTCCTTTTCAAGCAATATGGCCGGCAGCGCCTCGGACGGATTGGTATCCGCGTTGCTTTCAGCCTGTCTCCGGTTCAGTTCCTCAATCTTGGTGTTGAGGGCGATGCGCTCGGCCAGCAGTGTGTCTATGTTCTGCTGCGTAAGCTGTTGCTTCTGTTTGTGGTTGCGCGAACGCATTATCAGGAATGCGACAAGTCCCGCCACGACGAGCAGACCGATTACGGATATCAGGATGGTGCGTTGCTGACGTGTCCGCAGTTCGGACTGCAGCACAGCGGTCTCGCGTTTCAGCTGCGAGGTGCGGTACTTGAAATCCATACCGAGCAGGAGGTTGCTGCGGAGTTCTTCAGCGATGCTGTCGTGCAGAGCCGCGGCTTCGGGATATATGTCAATCAGTTTCCTGTCCCCGGCCTTGGCGTAGGCGCGTGCCAGATACTGCAGGCTCCATTCCAGGCTCTCGCGGTCGTTGTCCGTACGAAATATTTTCACGGCGTCTTCCATCATCGGGATTCCCTTCGCGTAATTCCCTTCAAGCACGTATGCATATCCTATCAGTAACCGGCTTACGGAAAAATCGGGATTGATGCGTTCCAGCGTCCTGCGCGCCGATGCGATTGAGTCCGGGGCATAGTCCGGATGCTCTAAATAGAATACCGCCAGGAAAGTGCGGTTATGCCTTAAGTCACTGCGGCGCCATTTCTCGTTCTCGACCAGCGAGCATGACTCTACTGCACGGTGAAGGCATATCAGCTGGGAGTCGAGTTGATTAGTTATCTCGTATGTCATGCCGCGCATGCGCCACAGGTCCTGGAGTCGTTCCGGCACCTTGGCTTCGGCTATGGCCATGGCGCGCGAGTTGGCGGCTTTGGCTTCCTCGAACATACCCATGCGCTGGTACAGGTTGCCTATGTTGCCCAACAGCCGTACGGCGCCTTCGGGATTGATGCTGTCCGGATGCATCGTCTCCAGCGAATCGGCAGCTGCCTGCAGCAGCGTCAGGCCTTCGATATAATGCCCGTCGCGGCACAGTTCGCGGCCGCGTTCGGACAATTGTTCGAACGATGCGTGTGTGTCTTGTCGCGTTTGTGTCCTGTTGCAGGCGCCGGCCATGGCGAGAAGCACACAGGCTATTACCATTGCATGTTTCATAAAACAAAATTACATTAAACATGCGAATAAAACAAATTCATTTGTTTGTTCACTCACGATGGGCTTTTGTTGTTTGTGGAGTGAGAATTTTTTAGTATCTTCGCAAAAAATAACAACAAAGACCATGAAACGCATCACACTTGACAACGAATGGCCTGATTACCCCTCATTCGCGGAGGGCATCAGGCGTGCTCCCGACCGCGGATACACACTCGACAAAGCCAAGACCAAATTAGCCCTGCAGAACGCCCTGCGCTATCTGCCGACCGAACTGCACGAACGCGCCATCCCGGAGTTCTTAGAGGAACTGAAGACGCGCGGCCGCATCTATGCCTATCGTTTCCGTCCCGAAGGGCGCATCAAGGCCAAGCCCATAGACGAATACAAGGGCAACTGCATCGAAGGCAAGGCTTTCCAGCTTATGATAGACAATAACCTGGACTTCGAGGTGGCCCTCTATCCCTACGAACTCGTAACATACGGCGAGACCGGCCAGGTGGCTCAGAACTGGCTGCAGTACCGCCTCATAAAGAAATATCTGGAGCAGCTGACCGATCACCAGACATTAGTGGTGGAGTCTGGACATCCTCTCGGTCTGTTCCCGTCGCGTCCCGACGCGCCGCGCGTCATCATCACCAACGCCATGATGGTGGGTATGTTCGACACTCAGCACGACTGGCACGAGGCCATGCAGCTCGGCGTGGCCAACTACGGACAGATGACCGCCGGCGGCTGGATGTATATCGGCCCCCAGGGAATAGTGCACGGCACGTTCAATACCATACTTAACGCCGGCCGCATGAAATTAGGCGTGCCCGACGACGGCGACCTGAAAGGCCACATTTTCATATCGTCCGGCCTGGGCGGCATGAGCGGCGCACAGCCCAAGGCAGCCGAGATAGCCGGCGCCGCCGCAATCATAGCCGAAGTTGACCTGTCGCGCATCGACACCCGCCGCAACCAGGGTTGGGTGCAGGAGGTGACCGATTCCATCCCTGAGGCTTTCCGCATGGCGCGCGAGGCAATGGCCCGCAAGGAACCGATTTCAATTGCTTATCACGGCAATGTGGTGGACCTGCTGGAATATGCGGTGGAACACAACGAGCATATAGAACTGCTCAGCGACCAGACCAGCTGCCACGCCGTTTATGACGGCGGATACTGTCCCGTGTCGCTCACGTTCGACGAGCGTACCCGGATGCTGCACGAGAATCCCGAACAGTTCCGTGAGGAAGTCGACAAGTCGCTGAAGCGTCATTTCGAAGCTATCAAGGCTCTGGTGGCCCGAGGCACATACTTCTTCGATTACGGCAACGCCTTCATGAAGGCCGTGTACGATTCGGGCGTGAAGGAGATTTCGCGCAACGGCGTGGACGACAAGGACGGCTTCATCTGGCCCAGCTATGTGGAGGACATCATGGGCCCGATGCTGTTCGACTACGGTTACGGCCCATTCCGCTGGGTATGCCTCAGCGGCAAGCACGAAGACCTGGTCAAGACCGACCATGCCGCCATGGAGTGCATCGACCCGAACCGCCGCGGACAGGACCGCGACAACTACAACTGGATACGCGACGCCGAGAAGAACGCGCTTGTCGTAGGCAGCCAGGCACGCATCCTCTATCAGGACGCAATGGGCCGTCTGCGCATAGCCTTGAAGTTTAACGAGATGGTGCGCAACGGCGAGGTCGGACCCATAATGTTAGGCCGCGACCATCACGACGTGAGCGGCACTGACTCCCCCTTCCGCGAGACCAGCAACATCAAGGACGGCTCGAACGTGATGGCCGACATGGCCGTGCAGTGCTTCGCCGGCAACTGCGCCCGCGGCATGAGCCTGGTGGCCCTGCACAACGGCGGCGGCGTCGGCATAGGCAAGGCCATCAACGGCGGATTCGGAATGGTGTGCGACGGCTCGGAACGTGTAGACGAAATCCTGAAACGCGCCATGCTGTGGGACGTGATGGGCGGTGTGGCCCGTCGCAGCTGGGCACGCAACCCCAACGCCATGGAGACCGTGCGCGAATGGAACGACACACAGGGTGACCGCGGCTTCATGATTACGGAGCCTTATATCGTAAATGACGAACTTCTTGACAAATTAGACATCTAATGGCCGTAGTCCTATGAAGAAGATAATAGAATGTGTACCCAACTTTTCGGAGGGGCGCGACAAGGCGAAGATAGACGAGATTGTAAAGGCGATAGAGCAGGGTGGCGACGTCCGCGTGCTTGACGTAGACCCGGGCGAGGCCACGAACCGTACGGTAGTGACCTTCGTGGGCGAGCCGGAGGCCGTGTGCGACGCGGCGATAGCCGGAATGCGCAAGGCTGCCGAACTGATAGACATGCGCACGCACCACGGCGCGCACCCGCGTATGGGCGCCACCGACGTGCTTCCGCTGATTCCCGTGTCGGGCATCACCTTAGAGGAATGCGCAGAACTGGCACGCAAGCTGGCCGAGCGCGCTGCGACCGAGCTGAACATTCCCTGTTACAGCTATGAGGCAGCGGCGTTCACGCCCGAGCGAAAGAACTTGGCTGTCTGCCGCGAAGGGGAGTACGAAGGTCTGCCCGAACGCATGGGTCACGAGGGTAAGGGTCCCGATTTCGGCGACCGCCCGTTTGACGAGGGAGTGGCACGTACCGGCTGCACGGCCGTGGGTGCACGCGATTTCCTTATTGCCGTGAACTTCAACCTCAACACCACCAGCACGCGCCGCGCCAACGCCATAGCATTCGACGTGCGCGAGAAGGGACGCCCCAAGCGCGAGGGAGACAAGGTGACCGGCAAACCGCTGAAGGACGAGAACGGCAACACCATCATGATTCCAGGCACATTGAAGGGTACCAAGGCCATAGGATGGTACATAGATGAATACGGCATCGCCCAGGTGTCGATGAACATTACCGACATGAAGGCCACGCCGCTGCACCGTGCATTCGACGAGGTAAGCCGCGCCGCCATGGCACGCGGCCTGCGCGTCACCGGTACGGAAATTGTCGGTCTCGTACCCAAGTCGGCCATACTCGACGCCGGCAAGCATTACCTGAAGATGCAGAACCGTTCGCTCGGCATCCCCGAACACGAGATCATCAAGATAGCCGTCAAGTCGATGGGCCTGGACGACCTCAAGCCGTTCAAGCCCGAGGAGAAGATAATTGAATCGATGTTGGGAGGCCATAATAAGGGCCTTGTCGACATGACCCTGACGGAGTTTGCCGACGAGACGTCGAGCGAATCACCGGCACCCGGCGGCGGCTCTATATCGGCCTATATGGGAGCGTTGGGCGCGGCCCTTGGCGCGATGGTGGCCAACCTGTCGGCCCACAAGGCCGGCTGGGACGACCGCTGGGAGGAATTCTCCGACCAGGCCGTAAAGGGACGCGAGATTCAGGAGAAACTGATGCACCTGGTAGACGAGGACACCGACGCCTTCAACCGCATTATGGCCGTGTTCGCGATGCCGAAAGGTACCCCCGAGGAGAAGGAGGCCCGTAGCGCAGCCTTGCAGAAGGCCACGCTGTATGCCACCGAGGTACCTCTGCGCACCATGCGCGAGTCGTTCCGGGTATTTGAACTGGTGAAGGCTATGGCCCATAACGGCAACCCCGCTTCGGTGAGCGATGCCGGAGTAGGAGCGCTCGCCGCACGTGCAGCCGTGTTCGGCGCATGGCTTAACGTCAGGATAAACGCCGCCGGACTCAAGGACCGCGAACAGGCCGACAAGCTGCTGAAGGAAGCTGCCGATATTGCTGAAAAGGCTAAGAAGGAGGAAGCCGAGGTGCTGGATATAGTAAATCAGAAAATATCTTAAGGCCATAATGAGAAGACTGGTCATAACCAACGCCAATATCTACACGCCCGTCGGCACCGCAGGGAAACGCGGTGCCGAAATGGGCGATATATTGCATATCGAGAAGGGCGGAATCATCATCGAGGACGGGATAATCCG
Organism: uncultured Porphyromonadaceae bacterium; assembly: GCA_902468245.1. Lineage (GTDB taxonomy): Bacteria > Bacteroidota > Bacteroidia > Bacteroidales > Muribaculaceae > Lepagella. Next base: position 185,861 of record CABQXY010000028.1, read on the forward strand.
CTGGGTCGGTCCGGACTCGGAGATGCCGGAGCCTGAGGGCCATGTGCGCGACGAGGTGTATATGGACGCCTTAGGACGCGCCGTGCTGCCTGGATTCGTCGACAGCCACACGCACCTGGTGTTCGGCGGTTATCGCCCGGAGGAATTCGGCTGGCGCCTGAAAGGGGACACGTACATGAGCATCATGGAGCGCGGCGGAGGCATACAGAGCACCGTGAACGCCACCCGCGCCGCATCGGCCGAGGAACTGCGCGAAAAAGCGGAATGGTACCTTGACGAGATGAGCGCCATGGGTGTCACTACGGTAGAGGCCAAGAGCGGCTACGGACTCGATACCGAGACAGAGGAGCGGATGCTGCGCGTCATCAAGGAGCTTGCCGAGGATCCCGAGCGCAAGGTGGATGTGGTGTCCACATTCCTTGGCGCACACGCCGTGCCTAAGGAATACAAGGGACGCACCGCCGAGTATGTGGACCTGATAATAAAGGAGATGCTGCCCCGGTTCCGCGACATGGCGGAGTTCTGCGACATATTCACGGAAAAGAACGTGTTCGAGCTTGAGGATTCGCGACGTCTGCTGGAGGCTGCCCGCGAGGCCGGCTATAAGCTGAAGATGCACGCCGACGAGATAGTGTCGTTGGGAGGCGCCGAACTGGCCGCCGACTTGGGCGCTGTCTCGGCCGACCATCTGTTGCACGTCAGCGACGAGGGAATACGCCGCATGGCCGAATCCGGCACAGTGGCCACGCTGCTGCCTCTGACGGCCTTCGCGCTGAAGGAGGAATTCGCTCCGGCCCGTAAGTTCATTGACGCCGGATGCACCGTGGCACTGGCCACCGACCTCAATCCCGGCTCATGCTTCAGCGGCTCGATACCCCTGACCATCGCATTGGCGTGCATCTACATGAAGATGAGCGTGGAGGAGACGCTGACGGCGCTTACGCTGAACGGTGCTGCCGCCATCGACCGCGCGGCCCGCATAGGCAGTATCGAGGCAGGCAAGCAGGGCGATGTCGTGATATTGCACTTCGACACCCTCGACGCACTGCCTTACTACGTGGGTATGAACTGCGTGGACGTGACAATCAAAAATGGAATAATACTATAAGGACATGTCAGAACATAAGATATATGAAGTGGGCAGCGGCGAGCTGACCTATGACGAAATAGAGAGAATACTGAAGGAAGGTAAGGAGCTGCGACTTTCGGAAGCCGCCCGCAAGCGGATAGAGCATTGCCGCTCGTACCTGGACCATAAGACGGACCATGACACCGAGCCGATTTACGGCGTGACCACCGGTTTCGGTTCGCTGTGCAGCAAGCATATCAGCCGCGATGAGCTGTCGACCCTGCAGGAGAACCTGGTCAAGAGCCACAGCTGCAGCGTCGGTACGCCGGTAAGCCAGGAGATAGTGAAGCTGATGCTGCTGCTCAAGGCTCACGCCTTGTCGATGGGCTTCAGCGGCGTACAGGTGTGCACCGTGGAGCGCATCATCGACATGTACAACAACAACGTGCTCCCCGTGGTGCGCGACCGCGGCTCGCTCGGTGCCAGCGGCGACCTGGCTCCGTTGGCCAACCTGTTCCTGCCGCTGATAGGCGAGGGGGACGTGTGGATGGACGGCGAGCAGGTGCCGGCCCGCAAGGCGCTGGAGAAATATGGCTGGGAACCCATCAAATTGCAGAGCAAGGAGGGGCTTGCGCTGCTGAACGGCACACAGTTCATGAGCGCCAACGGCATCAAGGCTCTGATAGACGGCTGGCATATAGTGAACTGCTTCGACCTGTTCGGCGCCATGTCGCTTGAAGCCTTCGACGGTCGCATCGAGCCGTTCTTAGACTGCATACAGCAGGTGCGCCCGCATCCCGGACAGATAGAGACGGGCAAGATATATCGCGCGTTGCTGAAGGGGAGCGAGATTATAGCGCGTCACAAGGAGCACGTGCAGGATCCCTATTCCTTCCGCTGCATCCCGCAGGTACACGGTGCCATCAAGGACGCAATGCTTCACGTGACGGACGTACTGCATATAGAAATCAATTCCGTTACGGACAATCCTACCGTATATCCTGACGAGGACATGGTTGTGTCGGGCGGCAACTTCCACGGCGAGCCGTTGGCCCTGGCATTCGACTATATGGGCGTGGCGCTGCACGAACTCGGCAATATCTCGGAGCGTCGTGTGGCGCAGCTGATAGACGGCCAGCGCGGCCTTCCCGAGTTCCTTGTGGCCCATCCCGGACTGAACTCAGGCTTCATGATTCCGCAGTATGCCGCAGCGTCGATGGTGAGCCAGAACAAGATGTACGCATGGCCCGCGTCGTGCGACTCGATAGTGAGCAGCAACGGCCAGGAGGACCTTGTGTCGATGGGTGCCAACGCCGCCACAAAGCTGCACAAGATCATCGACAACCTGAAGTACATAGCCGCCATCGAGCTGATGAATGCCGCACAGGGCATCGAGTTCCGCCGTCCGCTGAAGTCGTCGCCTTACATCGAGCATGTGATGGAGGAGTACCGCAAGGTAGTGCCCTTCGTGCAGGAGGATGTGGTGATGAACGACTATATCCGCCGCACCATGGACTTCCTCGATGGATTCGAGGTAAACCTGGAAGAAGTCAAAGAGTGACGAGTGATAAGTGATGAGGTTCAGACAGACCGAAATCAACTGAGAACATAAAAAAGACCGCCGGCCCCGAAGGGTTGGCGGTCTTTGGTATTGTAGTCAGGCGTCAGAATCGGACTACGATTTCGGCCACAAATCGGTCGGGAGACTTGCCTTCGCCCTTCCATTGCGTGTATGCTTCGTAGTTCAGGCGCAAGTCGGCGTGTACGGCCTTGAACGTATATGTAAGGGTCGAGCCGATGGTGACGCGCTGACGCGCGGCGTCAAAGGTATCGTCGCCTGTCTGCGCCAGCGAGTAATGGTCGGTCATGCCGTCATAACGGGCCTGAACGCTCCAGCGATTGAACAGCCACCACTTCACGGGTATATGCCAGTCCACGAATGCGAGGTAGCTGTGCGCGTCCTTATGCTTCGCGTTGCAGTATTTCTCGTACATATACTCAGCGCATACCAGCCAGTTTTTGTTTTCCCAGCCGGCAAACCCGTCAATCAGGTTTGCGCGTCGTTCGCCCGGCTTGATGGAGGCATATCCGGCGCTGAGGCTGAATCCGGCGGGCAGCTTGTACAGAGCCTTGGCCGACCATGCCACAGTCTTGCTCCACACGTTGTGGTCGGCCATGTTGGCCGGGTTGAACGCTCCGGCCTCGAGAGTGAGGGGCGTCTTGGGCAGCGTGTACGACAGTTTGGCGCCGACGGCACGGTAGTTCATCACCTGCTTGGCCATGAACGAGCGGTTGGCGAAGTAATAGTTGGCCGGCGCGCGGAAGGGTTCGACGCCGAACGGCATACGGAACTGTCCGGCCTGCAGCGTCAGACCTTTCACAAGGTCAAACTTGCCGTAAGCGTCCAGAATCTTGATCTTACCCTGGTCGCAGAGGTCAAGCTGCACGAAGTAACCGATCTGAGGCATGACCTTGCCCTCTATTGAGAAACGTGCGTTGCGCACCTGAAACCGCTGGTCGCCTGTCTTTGTGTCTATCTCCCAGCGGGGACGTATGGCCCCGTGGAAAGTGGGTATGTACGAGAACTTTGGCTCCGTCGGGGCGGAAGTGGTCTGGACATCGTCGGCCGATGCCGCCGGCGATGCAAAGCAAAGGGGGAACGCGACCAGCATAAGGCCGCGCACCCTCCAGATATGTTTTATCGTCATGATTTCGGGTTAGAGGTTTATTTCGACGGTTTCCAGTCGGGGTCGAGGATGGCGTCGAGGGCGCCGGTGATTGCTCCGCGATCCATGTGACGGCCTATGAACACTATCTTGTCCATGCGGTCGCCGTAAACAGGATCCCAGTCGCGCATCAGTCCCGGCTCGTTGGCCAACAGCATTCGCAGGTCGTCCTCCGGTGCCGTGGCATACCATTTGCCGGCCGGCGTGAGGCGTTTCTGACGTCCGGCCTGTTCGAACAGATACGACATGTCGGGATTCTCCACGAAATAGCACACACCCTTGGCACGGATCACCGAATCGGGCCAGTATTTGGCGCAGAAATAGTCGAACTTGTTCAGCGAGAACGGTTTGCGCGCAAAATATACGAATGTGCCGATGCCGTATTCCTCGGCCTCTCCCTCGTCATGGTGATGGTGGTGGTGATGATGATGGCCGTGTTCATGCTCATGCTCATGCTCATGCTCGTGCTCGTGCTCATGCTCATGGTGATGCTCATGTTCTTCCTCGTTGTTGTCCTGATTTTCCAGTTCCTTGACCCAGGTGGCCGAGGTGGCTACCTTTTCGAAATCGAATAGGTGCGTGTGAATCAGGTCATCGAGGGGAACGTTACAGAAGTCGCATTCTATGATTTTGGCCGTGGGCTGGATGGCCTTGATCACGGCGTGAACCTTGTCGGCGTCGCTGCGGCTGATCTCCGAAATCTTGTTGAGCAGGATGATGTCGCAGAACTCTATCTGCTGAATCACGAGGTTCTCGATGTCCTCCTCGTCGATATTGTCGCGGGTCAATGCGTCGCCGCTCTCGAATTCGTCGCGGAGGCGGAGGGCATCGACTACAGTCGTGATGCAGTCCAGATAGATGTTCTTGCCGGCCTGGAACTCGCTGCCCATCTGGGGCAGGGCGCAGATGGTCTGCGCTATCGGCTCGGGTTCGCAGATACCGCTGGCCTCGATCACGATGTAATCGAACTTGCCCGATTCGGCGAGGTCGCAGAGTTGCTTGGCCAGGTCGGTCTTCAGCGTGCAGCAGATACAACCGTTCTGCAGCGGTACTAATGAATCGTCGCCTGCATTGACCACACCGCCTTTGGCAATGAGGTCGGCGTCGATGTTGACTTCGCCTATGTCGTTGACTATTACGGCGAACTTAATGCCCTGGCGGTTGGCCAGTATATTGTTGAGCAATGTGGTCTTGCCGCTGCCGAGGTATCCTGTCAGGAGCAGTACGGGAATCTGTGTATTCATCGTTCAGCGCGTGTGGGATTGTTGAGGAAATCTTCGTAGGCGAGTTTCAGTCCCTCGTCAAGTTCGGTGGAGTAAGTCCAGCCTAATTTCCTGGCCTTGTCCACGTTCAGCAGCTTGCGCGGGGTGCCGTTGGGTTTGGTGGTGTCCCACACTATCCGGCCTTCGTAACCGACGGTACGGGCTACTTTCTCGGCCAGTTCCTTGATGGTCAGTTCCTTGCCGGATCCGGCGTTGACCGTCTCGTTGCCTGAATAATTGTTCATCAGGAACACGCACAGGTTGGCGAGATCGTCCACGTACAGGAACTCGCGTAGGGGAGATCCATCGCCCCAGCATACCACTTCGGGTTGATTGGCGAGCTTGGCCTCGTGGAAGCGGCGAATCAGGGCCGGGAGCACGTGCGAGTGCACGGGGTGGTAGTTGTCGTTGGGACCGTACAGGTTGGTAGGCATCACCGAGATATAGTCCGTGCCGTACTGGCGGTTGAGGTATTCGCAATATTTCAGGCCTGAGATTTTGGCCAGGGCGTATGCCTCGTTGGTATGCTCAAGGGCGGAGGTCAGCAGGCAGCTTTCGGGCATGGGCTGGGGCGCCATGCGGGGATATATGCACGACGAGCCGAGGAATTCCAGTTTTTTGCAGTCATTCTTCCAGGCGGCGTGTATCACGTTCATTTCCAGCATTATGTTGTCGTACATGAAGTCGGCCGGATGCAAGTCGTTGGCCTGGATGCCGCCTACCTTGGCGGCGGCGAGGAATACGTACTCGGGACGTTCGGTAGCGAAAAACTCGTTGACTGCCACCTGGTCGGTGAGGTCGAGGTCGGCGTGAGTGCGGGTAATGATGTTGTCGTAGCCCTGACGGCGCAACTCCCTTACAATGGCGGAACCGACCATACCGCGATGGCCGGCTACGTATATCTTTGATTGCTTGTCCATTGATGTATGTTATAAAGCGTCGGCCCGATTCCTGATCCGGATATGGGCCGCTTCGATATTTTTTGCAAAATTAGCAATTTTTTACGTAATAATCAAGGCGGCAAGGTGATGGGGTATGGCCCCTTTTGATTTTCTCCATCTTTTTTAGTAATTTAGCGGTAGAATATCAAGAACAGAGAGAAATGGCAAAACTTTATCCCATCGGCGTGCAAAGCTTCGCGAAACTTCGCGAGGACGGTTATACATACGTTGACAAGACAGCTTTTATAGAAAATCTGATAAAGGAAGGCAACTGTTATTTTCTGAGTCGTCCGCGCCGATTCGGCAAGTCGCTGCTTCTTTCCACCATCGAGGCATTTTTCCGGGGACAAAAGGAACTTTTCGAGGGATTGGCGATAAGTCACATGGAGCATGACTGGCAGCCGCATCCGGTGTTGCATATCGCCCTGAATGCATACGAATATAACAAGCCGGAAAGCCTGTTGAATAAGTTTGACTATGATTTCCGAGTCTGGGAACAGCTGTACGGGACTGAAATGCAATCCGCATCCCATGCCGACAGATTCCGCTATATTATAGAGCAGGCCTATGCCAAGACCGGCCAAAAGGTGGTGATTCTGATAGACGAGTACGATAAGCCATTGCTGGACACAGCCGGAAATAAGGAACTTCAGGACACATACCGCTCCCAGCTTAAATCCATTTACGGCAATCTGAAGAACAACGACCAATACATCGAGTTCGCCATGCTGACGGGTGTATCGCGGTTCGGCAAGCTGAGTATCTTCAGCGACCTCAACAACCTCTTGGACATATCGCTTGACGAGGAGTACAGCGCCATCTGCGGCATGACATTGGAGGAAATCAAGGAGAATTTCAGCGAAGGCGTGCGGGAGCTTGCCGACAGACATGGAATCTCGGTCGATGACACATACGCGTTGCTGAAGGAGAATTATGACGGTTACCATTTCTCGCCTTCATCGCCCGATATGTACAATCCGTTCAGTCTGTTGAGCGCGTTGAAGACCAGACAGATCGGCTCCTATTGGTTTTCGACAGGCACTCCGACATTTCTTGTAGACATGATCCGCCGTATGGAAATCGACCTGCGTGACATGGAGAATATGGAGGAGGATGTGGATGACCTGATGGACGCTTCGTTCGACCTGGGCAACACCGTGCCGATAATGTACCAGAGCGGGTATCTGACCATCAAGGATTATGACACACGTTTCAATACAGTCACACTCGGGTATCCGAACCGTGAGGTAGAACGAGGGTTCCTTAACGGACTGATGAAGGTATTCACCGCCGGTCGGAACGGTCGCACCGAGTTCGATGTCCGTAAGTTCGTGCTGGACGTGGAGGCAGGTCGTGTCGAAGATTTTATGATTCGGTTGCAGAGCCTGTTCAGCGGCTATCATTACGACCAGATGGACCTTGGCAATCTTGAACTGCATTACCGTAACGTGATATATTTGACCATGAAGCTGATGGGCTTCTATACCGAGGCCGAGATGCAGACGGCTTCAGGCCGCATCGACCTGAGGGTCAAGACACCCGAATATCTGTATCTGTTTGAATTCAAGGTGAACCGCAGCGCACGGGAAGCCATGGACCAGATCAACGACCGCGACTATCTGTTGCCGTTCCGCGCCGATGGCCGCCGGATTATCAAGGTCGGCGCCAACTTCGACGACGCCATCCGCTCCATTTCCGACTGGATTGTGGAAGGGGAAGGGTAATAGATAATTCGATAAATCAGCATCTTTAGTCATGGGCGTTAACATTAGGTTTTCTCAATCATATCATTGGCTGAATTCATGGATTCTGGCCAATGTGCTTCAGCTTGCGACGCAGGATTTTTGCGAGAGGTTTATCGACCATCGCATTGATCCCGGCCGCCGGCTCTATGATCAGATGGTGATGGCGGCGAGATGTGGCGTGGCGAATATCGCGGAAGGCTCGGCCAGGCATTCCACATCGGTCGAAACTGAAATGCGGTTGCTGGATGTGGCAAGGGCCAGCTTCGATGAACTGCAAGGCGACTTATTCAATTTCCTTCTTCGAAAAAGGGCGGATGTCTGGTCCATAGGCAACCATGACCGTGAATCCATCTGGCAGATCAGGCTTGACGCTCCGCAATATACGGACAATTACCTGCATGATGCGGCAAAGCATATCCTCGCGCAGAAAAGTAAATTTGACCGTTGGCTTGAAAGCGATAATCCTGTAATTGCAGCAAATGCGTTATTAGTGTTATGCCTGCGGGAAAACAGAATGCTTCAGTCTCAGATTCAGAGCCAACTCGACTCCTTCCGACAGACAGGCGGCTTCACTGAAAATATGACAGTGGAACGTATTGAGGCGCGAAGACTGCAGGCACAGGCCGACAACACGCCGAATTGTCCGAAATGCGGGAAGCCGATGTTGAGGAGGATGCAGCGAAAGGGCCAGATGCAGGGGCGTGAATTCTGGGGTTGCAGCGACTATCCCAGATGCAACGGAATCCTCCCGATAAGTCAAGTTTAATCTCGATTTATCCTGATTAATCGAGATAAATCAGGATTAATCGGGATAAATCAGGATTAATCGAGATAAATCGGGAATAATCGGGATTAATCGAGATAAATCGGGAATAATTAAAACTCAAATACTATGCGAAGAATAATGACAATGGCGGCGGCCGGGCTGGTGTGTCTGGCGGCGGGAGCGGCCAAGACGTGGGAGTACAAGCCGTCGGTATCGATTTTGGGCGACAGCTATTCCACTTACGAGGGTTTTATCAAACCGGCTACCAACGAGATGTGGTACTTTGCAAATGAGTCCGGCGACCGTACCGACGTGCGCGACGTGACTCAGACTTGGTGGTGGCTGTTCATCAAGGAAAACGGTTTCCGGCTGGAGCAGAACAACTCATATTCCGGCTCGACCATATCGTACAAGGGGTATAACGAGAGCAACTACCAGCCCCGTAGCTTCATAACCCGCGTCAACAACTTGGGCAGTCCCGACATCCTGCTGATATTCGGCGCCACCAACGACAGTTGGGCCAACGTGGAGGTGGGCGAGTACAAGTGGGAAGGACAGACCGACATGGACCTTTATACGTTCCGTCCCGCCATCGCCCGGCTGATGAAGGATGTGACCGTGCGTTATCCCAACGTGGACATCTACTACATCATCAACAGCGAGCTGCGTCCCGAGATAGTGGAGTCGGTTGAGACGGCCTGCAGGAAATATGGCGTGCCTACCATCCGGCTGAAGGATATAGACAAGATAAACGGGCACCCCTCCATCAAGGGGATGCGGCAGATTGCCGATCAGCTTAAGGAAGCTATCTGCAAGTAAAATATTTCAGAACTCGCGTGGAGCGGCGTCGCGCGCGAGTTCCGAAATGTATGCGATGTGCTTGGGGGTTGTGCCGCAGCAACCGCCAACAATATTCAGTAAGCGGTCATCAAGCAGTTGACGCACAGTGTCAGCCAACTGCACCGGCGTCAGGCTGTAATTGCCCAGGCGGTCGGGGAGACCTGTATTGGGGTAGAATATGATGGGGTAAGGCGATTTGTCGGCAAGTTCGCGCACGTGACGGGCCAATGAATCGGGACCCGCTCCACAGTTGAACCCCACGGCATCGGGACGGAATTCCTTTACGATTGCCAGAACCGCATCCAACGTATGACCTGACAGCAGACGCCCGGAGGCATCGGAAAGGGTGACTGACACAATCAGCGGCAGGTCCGGATTGAGAGCATTCAACGATTGGCGTATGCCGAACAGCTGTGCCTTGATGTTGAGGGCGTCGAAGCATGTCTCGAGAATTATCAGGTCCACTCCGGCGCGTATCAGAGCTTCCGACTGCTGACGTGCGGCCTCGGCCAATGTGTTGAAGTCAACGGCGCGGTGAGCCGGGTTGTCGACATCGTCGGGGAGCGAAGCGGCTACGGGCGTAGGTCCCATGGAGCCGGCCACGAAGCGGGGCCGAGACGGATCGAGTCCCTCGGCGCGCTGCGTTTCGGCGCGGGCTATCTCCACACCGCGGCGGTTCAATTCCTCCACACGATGCTCCATTGCGTATTCCTGCTGGGAAATGGCGTTGGAATTGAATGTGTTTGTCTCGATTATGTCGGCGCCGGCTTCGAGGTAGGAGCGGTGCACGGCCGCCACCACCTCGGGGCGCGTGATGTTGAGCATATCGACGTTGCCGCCGGCCGTGGCCAGCGAACGCTGAAGCTGCACACCAAGCGACCCGTCGAGCGTCAGCACGCGGCTGCGCATCAATTCACGGAAAAGACGGCTGCGGCTCACACGATTCCCTGCGCCATCATGGCCTTTGCCACCTTGATGAAACCGGCGGTGTTGGCACCCTTCACATAGTTGCAGTAGCCGTCCTCCTGCACGCCGTACTTGAGGCACTGGGCGTGGATGTCGGCCATGATGCGCTTCAGCTTCTCGTCCACTTCCTCGGCGGTCCATGTGAGGCGCTGGCTGTCCTGAGCCATCTCCAGGCCGGAAACCGACACGCCTCCTGCGTTTGCAGCCTTGCCGGGAGCGTAAAGTATCTTAGCGTCGATAAACTCGTGAACGGCCTCGGCAGTGGAAGGCATGTTGGCGCCCTCGCTCACTGCGATGCAGCCCTGTTTCAGCAACGCACGTGCGTCGTCGCCGTCAATCTCGTTCTGCGTGGCCGATGGCATGGCGATGTCGCACTTGGCGATTTTCCAGGGACGCTCGCCGGGATGGTATTCGCAGCCCGGCTCCTGGGCCAACTCGCTGAGACGACCGCGATACATCATCTTCAGGTCGAATATCTTCTGGAACAGTTCGGGCGTGATGCCGTCGGGCACATATAGCGTGCCGTCGGAATCGGACATTGACACGGGTACCGCGCCGAGAGCCAGGAGTTTCTCGCAGGTGTAGAGCGCGACGTTACCGGCGCCGGATATGGCCACGCGTTTGCCTGCCAGCTCGATGTTCTTTGTGCCGAGCATATTCAGCAGGAAGTAGACGTTGCCGTAGCCGGTAGCCTCGGGGCGCATCAGCGAGCCGCCGAAGTCCAGTCCCTTGCCTGTGAAGCTGCCCGTGAACTCGCGGGTCATCTTCTTGTACCATCCGAACATGTAGCCCACTTCGCGACCACCCACGCCGATGTCGCCGGCCGGAACGTCCATATCGGCGCCGATGTTACGCCACAGCTCGTTGACGAACGCCTGGCAGAAACGCATCACCTCCATGTCGCTCTTGCCGCGCGGCGAGAAGTCGGAGCCGCCTTTGGCGCCACCCATCATCAGGGTGGTCAGCGAGTTCTTGAATGTCTGTTCGAAAGCCAGGAACTTAAGGATGGAGAGGTTGACCGAAGCGTGGAAACGGATGCCCCCCTTGTACGGGCCGATGGCGTTGTTGTGCTGGATGCGGTAACCCATGTTGTTGCGCACGCGGCCCTGGTCGTCCACCCATGACACGCGGAACGAAATGACGCGGTCGGGTATGCAGAGACGCTCTATCAGATTGTAACGTTCGAATTCGGGATACTCGTTGTAGACGTCCTCGATGGATGTCACCACTTCCTCTACGGCCTGCAGATATTCAGGCTCGTTCGGGAACCGCTGACGCAGCTCCTCCATTAATTCTGCAGCTTTCACTTTATCTTAAATTTGGGTAATAACAAAACACAAATGCGTGTAATAACCTTAATCGCTTGCAAAATTACAATAAAAATGCGAATCGTGCAACAATATGTCAGTATTTGTTGCACGATTCGCAAATGTTGTATCAGGGAAGGGCCTTATTTATACCGGGCCCAGCGTATGATGTCCTTGACGGTAGGTTTCTTGCCGTACATGAAGATACCGATGCGGTACACCTTGCCGGCGAACCAGGCCATGCCCACGAACGAGGCTATCAGGATTGCGAACGAGAGCCATATCTGCCACTGCGCGATGTCGAACGGTATGCGGGCTATCATCACCATGGGCGACGTGAACGGAATCATCGACATCCATATCACGGCTGTCGAGTTGGGATCCTGGAAGGCCATCATGCCGAACACCAGTCCGAATATGATTGGAATGGTGGCGAAGGTCGTAAGGTTGGAGGCATCCTGGGCGTTGTCGACGCTGGCGCCTATGGCCGCGAAGATGGAGGCGTAGAACAGGAAGCCGCCCACCATGAACAGAGCTAAGTATCCGAATATAGAGGCAACGTAACCTACATTGGAGAATGTGGAGATAGCCGTCAGCATTTCGGTCGAGACGTCGCTGGATGCGGCATTGAACGTGCCGGCCTGCATGGCGGCCATGTCTGTGGCTATGTCGGCGGGTATCAGCAGCGGCATCACCATCGCCACGAACACGCATACCAGGATGGCCCATACCACAATCTGTATCAGTGCCACGAGTCCGACGCCGATAATCTTGCCCAACATCAGCTGTATGGGCTTGACTGATGACACCATCAGCTCAAGCACTCGGTTGTTTTTCTCCTCGATTATGGAGTTCATCACCATCTGTCCGTACAGCAGCAGGAATGTGTAGAGCATGAAGGTCATGATGAATCCCAGGGCCATTGCCAGCGTGGATGACGAATCGGATTCGTTGCCCTCTTCGTCCACGCGCACCTCCTTGATGTCGACCGACACGCGGCTGTCGGCCAGCAGACGGTCTATGTCCTCCACGTTATACTTCTTCATGCGTTGTTCGCGCACCACTTCGGCTACCGTGGAGCTGACCGCATCCTTTACGTCCATGGTCGACGACTCGCGCGAATAGAGGGTGACGTTGCTCGGATTGGACACGATGTCCGGACCGATGACAAGCACGCCGTCGTAATTCTCGTCATGAATCAGTTCCTGCTGGGTGGCGCCGCTCTTGGCCGGCACTATGGCCACAAGCTCGTTGTCCTGGGCCTCCTTAAGCAAAGCGGGAAGCACTAACTCGCTCTTGTCGATGGTCACGATTTTCTGCTTGGAACCGTGTGAGAACAGCATGATGAGCGACGGCAGAGCCATCAGCAGTATCATGAACAGCGGTGTGAGAAGCGTGGTGAAGATGAAGCTTTTCTTAGCCACACGCTCCTTGACTTCCCGCCCTATTATTATATTTAAATTATTCATTTGATTGTTTCTTATTTGAATATCCCCGTATTATGTCAAATTAATAATTACTCATTGTTTGCGTTGGCGAACGGGGCGGGATTGTTGTAGTTTTCCACCGTGCGGATGAAGATCTCGTTCATCGAAGGCAGGGCGCGGTCGAAGGTGACTATCTCCACCGTGTCGTTGGCCGCCTGGATGAAGTCGTGCATCGTCACGTCGGGATTCAGCGTGAACTCGGAATTGTAGATGATGCCTGATTCTGTCTGCTCGGGCGCCGACATGTTGTAGTTGCGGATGGAGGGGCCGAGCGTCTGTATCAGCTTGTCGGCATCGCCCTGGAACGAGAGGCGGTAATGGTTCTTGCCCATCTCGCGGCGTATCTCGGCCACATTGCCGCTCAGGATGTTGCGCGATCGGTTTATCAGCGTGAAGTTGTCGCACAGAGCCTCGACGCTCTCCATGTTGTGGGTGGAGAATATCACCGTGGCGCCCTCGTCGCGCAGCTGCAGAATCTCGTTCTTAAGCAGCTCGGCGTTGATGGGGTCGAAGCCAGAGAAGGGCTCGTCGAATATCAGCAGTTTGGGACGGTGCAGCACGGTGACGATGAACTGCACTTTCTGCGCCATACCTTTGGAGAGTTCCTCCACCTTTTTGTTCCACCAGTCGCTGATGCCGAATTTCTCGAACCATGCGCGCAGCTGGGTCTCGGCCTCGCGTGCTTTCAGACCCTTCAGCTTGGCGAAGAACAGGGCCTGGTCGCCCACCTTCATTTTCTTATACAGACCACGCTCCTCGGGGAGATAGCCGATGTTCACTACGTCTTCGGCTACGAGGGGATGGCCGTCGAACAGCACCTGACCCGAGTCGGGGGCCGTGATGTGGTTGATGATGCGTATCAGGGTGGTCTTGCCGGCTCCGTTGGGGCCGAGCAAGCCGTATACGCTTCCTGCAGGAATCTCAAGACTTACATTGTCCAGCGCCTTGTGCGAACTGTAGTGCTTGGAGACTCCCTGGACTTCAATAATGTTCATACTTACGTTCTAATATCGTTCTGTTATTATTTACTATTCTTTAGGCAGGAGGTTATTCGGTTTTGTCCGTGACGATAACCACGAACTTGCCGGATTCCTCCTTACGGACGGCCGGTATGTTCAGACCGGATTCCTTTTTAGTCATCAGTATCACCTGACGGTCTTTGGGAATGTCGACCGAATCGGGGAGTATGGTAAAAGGCCGCTGCAGGTAGACATCCATATTCTCTGGACGCTTAACATCCTTGACCATGATTTCGGCCTGTGGATAGGAGTGCGACAGCTCGATGGCCTTGTCGCACATATCGCGGTAACCCACGATGGGGTTGGCGTCGCCGAGGCCCCATGCGCCGATGAACACGCCGGCCAACAGACCGTATGTCACGCACCGCACGCTGTTTTCGACCGGATGCCTGTCACGCTTGCGGCACAGTGCCACGATAGCCGACATGGCGCCTAACGAGATGATTCCGGCTCCGATATACAGCAGCACCGATACCGGGAAGGGGAGCAGGCCGTATGTGGATGCTATGATCAGTCCCGGCAACGCCAGTGCCAGTATGAATGCAGGTATTCCGGCCATCCAGCGCATCAGCGGCGAACGCTGATAATCGTTGAGGAAGAATGCAGATGCGTAGACGAACAACGGTATGGCCGGAAGCAGGTAGATGTCTACCTTCGAGCTGATGCACGACAGCATCGCCAGCGTTATCAGCGCCACCGTAATCGTGAATACCGTGGGATTATTGCGCGAGAATCTGTGTCGGACGGCGCCTTTGATCAGCAATGCCGCCATCAGTAGCGACCACGGCGCCATGCAGTACCACATCGAGATGAAGTAGTAATAGAACGGGCGCTTGTGATGGAATGCGTCTACGGCGCGTCCCACGGTCTGCTTGAACAGCAGGTTGTCGAGGTATTCATAGCCGCCGTCGGCGTATACACAGCCGAACCACGCGCCGCACAGCACGAGCAGCACGGTCCATGTATACCAGTTCCAGTAGCGGAAAAATGTCTTGATGCGGCCCTCCACCAACAGGAAGACGGCAGTGCCTAAGAGGGGAATGAGGAAGGCGAGGGGCCCTTTGCTGAAAATGCCGAGGAACACCCATACGGGAAACCACCAGCGCTGGCGCCTGTTGCGTTCCGGATCCCGGTACCATACGAAGAACGAGCGCAGCGCCAGGATGATGAACATACACATCAGCATATCCATGCGCAACACCACGGCGGCGCCGATGAACATCTCGCACGTGGCCAGCATCAGCATGGCCGTGTAGCGGCGCCGCGCGTCGAGATACGGTGCCATCCAGCGGCTCATCACAATAAAGATGACGCAGGCCGGTATCAGTGTCATAAACGACAGCAGCCATAGCACGTGTTCGCCTGCCATGACGCGGCACAGCATGACCCACCAAAGGTAGAGCGGCGGTTTGTCGGCGTAAGGGATTCCGTGGTTGGTGAAAGCGAAGAAAGAACCGTTGGCCAAAGCCTCGTCGGCGATGCTGAGATAGCGAAGCTCGTTCATGGGCGTAAAGTCACGCATTATCATGACGGGCAGCAGGGCAATAATATATATTGCGCAAAACAGCCATTCGCGTCGTTGCAATTTTTGAAGACTCATAATCGGTGGGTCTTGGGCGTATCCGAAGTCGGGAATCGGAATGATGCCGGTTTTGTTATTGCGGTGTGTGCTTATAAATCGAGAAGCCCGAGAACCCCGAGAAACTCGAGATAACCGAGATGCTCGAGATAACCGAGAAGCTCGAGATAATCGAGATGCTCGAGTTAAATCGAGTTGAATCGAGCTAAATCGAGGAGGGATATAAAAACAATAATCCCGAATCCAAAGGACTCGGGAACGAAGTGTCCGGGATGAGACTCGAACTCACACGGCAAATACTGCCACTACCCCCTCAAAGTAGCGCGTCTACCAATTCCGCCACCTGGACAATCACTCAAGGGCCGCAAACGCGGCAGAGGGAATGGAGCGAAAAACGGGACTCGAACCCGCGACCCCGACCTTGGCAAGGTCGTGCTCTACCAACTGAGCTATTTTCGCGTATCGTTGTTTTAATCGGTCAGAAACCGCTGTTCCTGAACTTGGAGCGAAAAACGGGACTCGAACCCGCGACCCCGACCTTGGCAAGGTCGTGCTCTACCAACTGAGCTATTTTCGCGTTCATCAGGGAGGTTGTTTTCCCTTTTTGCGTTGCAAAGTTACTGCTTTTTTTTGAATCTACCAAACTTTTTTGGCAATTTTCTTAACATTTTTGTTCTTCTTCCTTATTACTAACTGCTTACTGATTTCACTAAATTCAGCGGATTTAATGAGCGATGCCTTACTGCTGGTGGAAAATCCAGGCCTGCGGGAAGGCGGACTGGAATTCCGGCGAGTTCAGCTCGGGCAGCAGCGTCTCCTTGTCGGTCGCGCTGATGGCCACGACGCGCACCATCCGCTTGGATGCTACGGTATGCAGTTCGTAGGGGCTGTCATTTTTAGAGGAGATGAAGTTGTCGGCCTCGTCCTGGCTGCGGAATGTTCCGACCACCAGGTGCCATGTCTTAGGCTGCGGAGCGGCCTCGGCCTCCGGTTCAGCTGCGGGAGCGGGCTGCTCCTTGGCCTGAATCTGCTGCGAAGCCTTGGTCACGGCTGTGGTGATGGCCTTGACGGGCACCACCGACGCCTGATCCTCGTGGTAATCGCGCGTGAAGGGGAGTATCAGCGACAGACACAGAACGGCCACAACCGCGAACGACGCCGCCATGCGAGCGAACATCTTATTAATAGGTATGTAGTAATTCCTGTCTGTGTCGAATTTCCTGATGAGATTCTCCGCTACCGGTTCGGCAGTTTCGGTTTCAGTTACGGCTGTTGCTGCTGCCGGAGCTACCTCGACCGCCGGAGCGTGACGCTTCACGGGGAGATAACCCAAGGCTGCCGACAGCCTGCGGGGAGTGAGGAGAGGATGGAAAGTAAGGTTGCCGGACTTATCGGTGCGGATGCGTCCGATACGCCCGATGGATACCTCGCCCTCAAGCGCTAAGGTGTCCTGCAGGTCGGAGACGGCAACGCGCACCATCTCGCGTCCTTCGGCATACGACACGCGCTCGCGACGCGCATAGCTCGTGGCCAGCATCCCGTCGTTGTGCTTCAGTGCCGAATTGAACCTTACCTCCGTGGTCATGGGCTGGAGGCTGTGCGTCTCGGAATCCTCTAACGCACTGTGATACACATTGATAAATGCGCCGAAGCCCGGCACGACAACGCAGTCGTGACGCAGCAGCAGATATTCAATATGTAGAGCCAGTCTCTCCATGGGGTTTTGCGAAAACGGGTACAAAGTTAGTGAAAATTTGTCAGATTCCGGCTATGCTGTCAATAAGATTTTTTTACTTTTTTGACGATTTTTGACCCAACAGCCGGTCAACTAAAAGTGGATCAGCACCGTAGGCCAAGGCAAGATTTTTTTCTTTCAGTTCGGCGTCCTGCTGGTAGCTTTTTCGATGTTGCATGGCCCGCACGATGTGCAGGTTCGGGTTTTTCGGCCACTTAGCCAGGGCGGCGATGGTTTTGTCCTGTGCCTGTCGGAAATCGCCGTGTTCCGTCAGGATAAGCAGCTGTTTGAATGTAACGTCCTCGTCGGGCTCTATGTCGAGCGACTTGGCGTAATAGTTCAGAGCCTTGTCCAGATTGCCGCAAGCCGCGCAGATGTCGCCGAGTCCTGCCAATACAGCCGGATCGCGAGGTGAAAGCTCATCGGCTTTCAGCAGGTCGCGCTCGGCGCTGTCGGGATGCGAGAGCCGCAACAGGCCCCGCATTTTCAGCGGCCAAGCCTGCAGCGAATCGAGTGCCAGCGTGGCGTCGATGTCCTTAAGGGCCTCGTCGCGGTGGCCGAACGACAATTGGGTCCAGGCGCGGTTGGAAAGCAATACCGTCGACTTAGGCGCCGACGCCAGTCCGACATCGTATGCCTCCATCGCCCCCTTGTAGTCGTCGGAATGGGTGCGCACCACACCGAGGTTGGACCACAGCAGCCAGTTGCTCGGATTGGCCGGCTCGTGGCGCAGTGCCGTGACGATGACACGCTCCGCGTCGCGCCACCGGTCGCGCTTCATATAATAGTCGGCCGAATCCGCCAACTCCACATAGCGCTTGGTCAGCGTCTGGGCACCCATAGGGGCGCAGACGCTGACCAGCATCAGTCCGGAGAATATCAGTCCTGCGTGTCTCACTTCGCGGCTTCCTTTCCGTAACGTTCCAGACCACCCTTGAGGAAGTCCTTGTACTTGGGTACGTTCTCGTCGTAAACGTAGCCGTGATTCAACGGCATGCCCTCGTTGTCGAGTATCACATAGTAAGGCTGGGAGTTGGTGCCGAACTTGTTGCGCTGCAGATAACTCCACTTGTCGCCGTAGGTGCGGAGAGTCGTTTCCTGTCCATCCTTTTCCTTGACCTTGACGGGAGCGGGCAGAGGCTTCTTGTCGTCCACCATCAGTGTGACGAGCACAAAATCATTGTCGATGGAATTCTTTACATCGGGGTCGGTGAGCACGGCGGCCTCCATCTTGCGGCAGTTGACGCAGCCATAGCCCGAGAAGTCCACAAGCACCGGCTTGCCGAGTTGTGCGGCCATTGTCATGCCCTGGTCGTAGTCATCGGTCTGGGCGTGGGTCTCGCCGGTGTATAGGTTGAAGTCCTGGGTGTACATCGGTGGGGAGAAGGCGCTGATGCTCTTAAGCGGCGCGCCCCACAGGCCCGGTACCATATATATGGCGAATGCCAGCGAGATTGCAGCCAGCGAGAAGCGTGTGACGCCGATACGCTCTACCTTGTCATCGTGTGGCAGAGTGATCCAGCCCAGCAGGTAACAGCCCAACAGACCGAATATCACGATCCACAGCGACAGGAACACCTCGCGGTCCATGATGCGCCATCCGTAAGCTAAGTCGGCCACCGACAGGAACTTCAGCGCCAGAGCCAGCTCAAGGAATCCGAGCACCACCTTGACCGTATTCATCCATCCGCCTGACTTGGGCATGGACTTAAGCATTGTCGGGAAGCAGGCGAACAGCGTGAACGGAATGGCCAGAGCCAGCGCGAAACCGAACATACCCACGGCCGGCGAGATGAAGTTGGATGTGGCCGCGGCCTCGACCAGCAAAGTGCCGATGATTGGACCGGTGCAGCTGAACGACACCAGGCAGAGGGTGAACGCCATAAAGAATATGGAGAGGTAGCCGGTGGTAGAGTCTACTTTGGAGTCCACGCGGTTGGTCCATTTGGCGGGAAGCGTAAGTTCGAAGCCCCCCATGAACGAGATGGCGAATATTACAAGGAGGATAAAGAAGGCGATGTTGAATCCCGCCGATGTGGCCAACTCGTTAAGCGCTGAGGCCCCGAATATGGCCGTCGCCACAAGTCCAAGCAAAACGTATATCACCACTATGCCGGCACCATACACCATTGCAGACGTGATGGCTTTGCTACGCGTCTTGTTGCCCTTCAGGAAGAAGGAAACGGTCATAGGAATCATAGGCCACACGCAAGGCGTCACCAGTGCTATGAGGCCGCCGATGAATCCGGCTATGAATATGTACCACAGCGAGCGCGACTGCTGCACCGGGTCTTCCTTGAACACGTTGATTTCGGCCTCGACGTTGGCCCACCACTTGTCGGCATTGACGCCGCTCATGTTGGCAGCCGGCGTCATGAACGCCTCCGAACCCTGCAGCGAGTCGGTCATGGCCGTAACGGCCTCCACCGCACTGTCTTTCTTCTCTTTCTCGGCTTCTTTCAGAGCCTCGGCCTCTTTCTTGACCGCATCGGTCACCGGTGCCGTGCCCTTGAATGCGTGCGAACCGAGAACGCGGAAGCATCCCTGCTCGTCGCATACCTGACCCTTGACTTCAGCCTTTACTTCCCACTTGTCGGCGGCTGCCTTCAGCTTCTGGGTGAAGGTCACGGTGCCGGTGTAGAAGTATTCGTCAACCTCGAACACATCGTTGTATTCCTTGGTGTAAGCCTTGTTGGCTTTGGGAGTACCGTCGAGGGTACATCCCTTCACGTCGAAATGAAATTCCAGGGGTTGTCCGCCGCCGTCGGGAGTATTGGGTGCGTACAGATGGAATCCCGGCTCGACCGCGGCCGTGATCTGGATGGACGGGGTGGGAGTGTTGTCTCCCAATATCTTATAGCTCCACGTCACCTGCTCGGCCACGCACGACAGGGCTATAAACAGGGAGAATACAAGAAGACTCGAAATTCTTTTTATCATAATTATTTTAGGTGTGTTCTGAAAATTTTTGCAAAGTTACGAAATATTGATTATATTTGCAATTATTATTCGCTACGGGCACTGTCCGTGTCGGAAACCGATGAATCAAAACCTATACCATGAGAACAAAACGTCTGCTGCTTGGGGATGAGGCCCTGGCGCTGGGAGCAATCAAGGCGGGACTGTCAGGCGCGTATGCCTATCCCGGAACTCCCTCCACTGAGATTATGGAATATGTACAGGGCGACGAGGAGAGCCGTCGCCGCGGAATACACTGCCACTGGTCGAGCAACGAGAAGACCGCGCTGGAAGCCGCGTTGGGTATGTCGTACTGTGGCAAGCGCGCCATCACGTCGATGAAGCACGTGGGCCTGAACGTGGCGGCCGATCCGTTCGTGAACTCGGCCATGACCGGCGCCAACGGCGGTCTGTTGGTCATCTCGGCCGACGACCCCTCGATGCATTCCTCACAGAACGAACAGGACTCGCGTTTCTACGGAGACTTCGCCATGATGCCCATGCTGGAGCCGGGCAATCAGCAGGAAGCCTACGACATGGCCCGCAAGGGATTCGAACTCTCCGAGCATCTGCACATCCCCGTATTGGTAAGGATGGTGACGCGTCTGTCGCACTCGCGTGCGGTAGTGGAGACCGAGAACGAGGCCGATCTGGAAAACCATCTGCATTACCCGGCCAATCCGCGCCAGTGGGTGCTGATGCCAGCGGTGTCGCGCGAACGCAACCGCCAGCTGATCAAGGATCAGGAGAAGTTCGTATATGAATCTGAAAAGTCGCAGTTCAACCGTCTTGAGGAGGGTGAGGACCACTCCTTGGGAATCGTGGCGAGCGGCATAGCATACAATTATCTTCAGGAAGTGTTCGGCGGCAAAGTGCCGTTCAGCGTGGTTAAGATAGGACAGTATCCGCTGCCGGTCAAGATGCTTAAGCACCTGCGCGACGAGAGCGATGCCATCCTTATACTGGAGGAAGGCCAGCCATTCATCGAGCGTCAGATGGGTGGACTGCTATACGACGGCAAGACCATCTACGGCAAGCTGAGCGGCCATGTGGTACGCGACGGCGAACTTACACCAGACGAGGTGGCGCGAACCATCAAGGCACTGCGTCCCGAAGCTGCCGGGCTGAAAGCGCATAAGGAGGGGAATGCTCCCGAGAATGTGGTGGGTCGTCCGCCGGCATTGTGCCAGGGTTGCGGTCACCGTGACGTGTACGGCGCCATGAACGCCGCACTGGAGAAATATCCCGACGCAAAGGTGTTCGGCGACATAGGCTGCTATACTCTCGGATTCCTGAAGCCGTTCAACGCCATTGACTCGTGCGTGGACATGGGCGCCTCCATCACCATGGCCAAGGGTGCGGCCGATGCCGGACAGTTCCCGTCGCTGGCCATCATAGGCGACTCCACTTTCACCCATTCCGGAATGACCGGACTGTTAGACGCCATCAACGAGAATTCCAACATAGTGGTGGTGATATCCGACAACCTCACCACCGGCATGACCGGAGGCCAGGACTCTCAGGGCACCGGTAAACTGGAGGAGATATGTCTCGGACTGGGCGCAGATCCCGCGCACGTGCGCACCATCGACTCCCTGCCCAAGCTGCACGACAAGATCCGCGACCTGTTCGAGGAGGAGATACAGCATCCCGGCCTGTCGGTGATAATCTCGCGCCGCGAATGTATCCAGACGGCCCGACGACATGCAAGCGCCAAGAAATAAGCGCGACTAACAGGAATAAGTCATTAACTTAAGACAGAAATTACGATGAAAAGCGATATAATTTTGGCCGGAGTCGGCGGACAGGGCATATTGACGATAGCCACCATATTAGGCTCGGCGGCATTGGCCGACGATCTGTATCTGAAACAAGCCGAGGTGCACGGCATGAGTCAGCGTGGCGGCGACGTGCAGTCCAATCTGCGTCTCAGCTCCAAACCCATTCATTCCGACCTGATACCCAAGGGAGCGGCTGACCTGATAGTCTCGATGGAGCCTATGGAGGCACTGCGTTACCTTCCCTATCTCTCGCCCAAGGGCTGGATTGTGACCTCGACGCTGCCCTTCGTCAACATCGACAACTATCCTGACTTAGAGGCCATCAAGGCCGAGCTGCAGAACCACGGTCACGTAGTGGCCTTCGACATGGAGGCCGTGGCCAAGGAAGTGGCGTCGGCACGTAGCTCCAACTTAGTGCTGTTGGGTGCGGCGTCACCCTTCGTCGACATCCCGCAGGACAAGATAGAGAAGGCCATAGAGGGACTGTTCGGCCGCAAGGGCCCGCAGGTGGTGGAGGCCAACATAGCAGCGTTCAGACGAGGCCGCGAAATGGCACTGAATACGAAATAAGCTGTGCGTAAGCCAGACGATAGATAGAAATTACCTTAAATCGAAATCTCCTTAAATAATACATACCATGTTTCCGATAAACGAACAGGAATTCAACGCGCTGGTGGAGGAACTGTCCATCATGGACCTGTCCGGCGCCACGATACGTCAGATCAACTCGTTGGCTCATGCATTGGAAGACCAGATGGGCGAGCCGGTTGTCCATCTTGAATTGGGCAATCCCGGATTACCTGCCGAAACAGACGGCGTGGAAGCCGAGATCGAGGCCCTGCGCCGTGGAGTGGCCAACCAATATCCCCCTGTATTCGGAGTGCCTCGCTTAAAGAAGGCCGGCAAGGCTTTCCTGAAGCGGTTCTTAGGCATCGACGTCAGCGAAAAGTGCATAGTGCCCACCGTAGGCTCCATGCAGGGCAGTTTCACGCTGCAGATCATTCTGGCGCAGAGGTTGAAGGATCAGAAGGACACCATGTTGTTCCTGATGCCGGGATTCCCCGCCAACCCGCAACAGGCCAAGGTGTTGGGTATCAAGCACGAGCAGTTCGACATATACAATTATCGTGGTAAGGCACTTGAGGCCAAGCTGGAGGAATATCTGAAGAAAGGCAACGTAACGGCGCTGATGTACAGCAATCCCAACAACCCGGCGTGGACCAATCTGACCGAGGAGGAGCTGGAGATAATTGGACGT
This sequence comes from uncultured Porphyromonadaceae bacterium, assembly GCA_902468245.1. Taxonomy (GTDB): domain Bacteria; phylum Bacteroidota; class Bacteroidia; order Bacteroidales; family Muribaculaceae; genus Lepagella. The sequence goes on from CABQXY010000028.1 coordinate 209,300, forward strand.
CTCGCCACCAGGTACGATGTGATAGTGCTTGAGGACATGGCCTATTTCGGCATGGACTTCCGCGAGAACGTGCAGGAACCTGGCAAGACTGGAGTGACGGTGGCCCATTACACCGACAACTACATCCTGCTGATGTCCGGCTCCAAGATGTTCAGCTACGCCGGTCAGCGTATCGCATTGGTGTGCATGAGCGACAAGGTGTACGACCGCAAGTACGAGTATCTGGAGAAATTCTACGAGATGCCGAAATTAGGCGAGGCTTATATAAACGGTGTCCTGTACGTGTCGTCGTCCGGCACGTCGCATTCGGCCCAGTACGCACTGGCCGCCATGCTGGAGAAGGCTGCGAGCGGAGAATTGAAGTTTGTGGACCATACCTCGGAATATGCGCGCCGTGCCGAGATAATGAAGGGTCTGTTCCTGGAAAACGGGTTTCATATCGTGTACGAGCGTGACGGCGACCGTCCCATTTCCGACGGCTTCTTCTTTACGGTCGGCTATAACGACATGACGGGCGCCGAGCTGCAGCGCGATCTGATGCGTTACGGCATCTCGGCCATCACGCTGGATTCCACGGGAAGCGACCAGCAGGGTATACGCGTATGCGTGTCGATGGTGTCGACGCCCGACGATTTCAGGCGGCTGGAAGAACGCCTGAAGGCGTTTGCCAAGGACCATCCCACACATAAGAATACGAAATGATGGAAGATAAGACGAAATGATGGAAGGACTGAAATTTGTGAGCGCCACCGAGGCGGTGAAGCTGATAGAGAGCGGCGACCATGTGTATATACAAGGGTCGACGTCGATACCCGAGGTGCTGGTAGAGGCATTGGCTCAACGCGGACATGAACTGCGCGACGTGACGGTGTACAGCGGTTTCGCCGTGGGGCGTCGCCCGTCGCCGCTGTGCAATCCCGAGTACAAGGACTCGTTTCTGATTGACTCGTTCTTTATATCCAATGCCTTCCGCAACTACATCAACGAAGGTTACGGCACCATGACGCCGCGATTCTTAGGCGAGGTGCCGGAGCTGTTTCGCGACGGCACCTGCCGCGTGGACGTGGCGCTGATAAACTGCTCGGTGCCCAACGAGGATGGACTGGTCAGCTTCGGCGTGTCGGCCGACCTGGCCACTGCCGCCGTGGAATGTGCCGACAGGGTGATAGCGCAGATCAACCCCAACGTGCCGTATCTGCCCGGCGACGCCGTGATACACGTATCGCAGCTTGCCGCCGCCGTGGAGGTGGACGAACCGCTGGTGGAGGTGCCTACGGCCGTGCCGACCGAGGAGGAGATACGGATCGGCAACTACATAGCCGAGCTGATACCGGACGGCGCCACGATGCAGATAGGTGTGGGCGGCATACCCAACGCCGTGATACGTGCTTTGGCCAACCATAAGCACTTAGGGCTGCACACCGAGGCGATGACCGACGGCGTGCTGCCGCTGTTGAAAAGCGGCGTGATTGACAACTCGTGCAAGACCGTGATGCCCGGCAAGTCCGTCGGTTCGCTGGCCCTCGGATCCAAGGCTCTGTACGAGTTTCTGGACGGCAACGAGGATGTGGTGTTCAAGGATGTGGCATGGACCAACAATCCATTCACCATAGCGCAGAACCCGAAGGTGATGTCCATCAACTCATGCTTAGAGATAGACCTGACGGGTCAGGTGTGCGCCGACTCGATAGGCACACGCATGTTCTCGGGTGTGGGCGGACAACATGACTTTGTGTATGGCTCGAGCCGCAGCGAGGGTGGATTGTCGTTCCTGGCGATGCTGTCCAAGACCAACAAGGGGCATAACAAGATCAAGCCTGTGCTGACGCCCGGAGCAGGAGTGGTGACCACACGTTTCCAGACCAACTACATCGTGACCGAGAACGGTATAGTGAACCTGCGCGGCAAGAACCTGGCCGAGCGCGCCAAGCTGATGGTATCCATAGCCGCCCCGGAATTCCGCGAGGAACTGGACCGCGCCGCCGCCGAACGCTTCGGTTACTCCTACCTGCGCCTGAAATAAGGAACGCCCACTTGTTAACACACTTGTTAAATCGTTGACGCGATTTTGCGGAGAATGAAATAATTATTAACTTTGAACCATATAAGAGTAAACATACTCCAGGTAACCGGACAGACTGCGGATAGGACCCAATGTCCATGTACATATAGCCCCGGTGGAGCGATAAAAGAATAATCAGAAACACACAGAACACTCATAATGGTTTCCAGTTATAAGGAATTAGACGACGAGCAATTGGTCAGGCGGCTCAAGGATGGAAGTCACAAAGCTTTCGAGACCTTGTTCCGCCGCTATTACGCATCGATCTGTGCGTACGCGACACGTTTTTTAGATGATGCCCGGGATGCCGAGAGTGTTGCCTGTGACGTGATGGTATGGCTTTGGGAGAAACATGAGCAGATTGAGATAGAGACCGATTTCCGTCATTACCTGTATTCCATGGTATACCATCGTGCATGTAAAATAGCCGTACGCAACCGGCAGGCACAATCAACGGCTGTGTACATGGAGGAATATAGACGCCGCCATGAATTGAACGAAAGTGATTTCATGGTGGTCGAAGAATTGAAAGAACGAATCAGAAAGGCGATAGACGCTTTGCCTGAAACCTATCGTACCGCATTTCTGATGTATCGCTTCGAAGGAAAGAGTTGCAAAGAAATAGCTGAAATATACAATCTGTCGCAAAAAACCATTTATTATCGTATTCAGCAGGCATTAAAACAACTCCACCGGGACCTCAGCGATTATCTTCCGGCAGTGGCTCTCGCAATTGTACTGGGTTATATGTATTCTGACGGTTTTTGGTCGCCTGATTATAAAGATACCCGGTTTCAGATGTACAAGATACACGAAATATCTTAAGAGGCAATGCCTGAGGAACAATATCAAAGCCCCCTTCACCATGGTGGAGGGGGCGTGATTATCATAGTTATATGCCATGAAGGGACAATGCCTTATAATCCCCGCATGAAATTCTCGTAGATATACGACATGTGTCTGTGACCCTTGATTGTGAGATGGACTTCATCGCGAAACATGTCGGCTTGTTCCGGGATTTCGCGGGAAAGACCGGACATTGCGCAACCATCGATGCACTGTATATGCAGCTCCCGGCAGCGACGCGTCATCCATTCGGCACGCGCGATTCGTGTAGGCTCGTTGTTGAAGTAATAAGGACAGATAACGCCGATCCGTGCATGGGGATAGCGGGAGCGTAATCCCTTGACAAGAGCGTTGAACGCACCTTTGAATTTCAATGAATCCGAGGATTCGTCAGGCTCAAGGGGATCGAAACTGTCATTATACCCTATGTGGACCAGGATATAGTCCGATTCTTCCGGTATCCGGTCATAGTTGTCGATTAATGCCGGCCAGTCCTTGCCTTCAACGGCATTGCACAGTTTCTGACCGTTGAGAGCCAGATTGTGGACCTTCATGCAGTTGCGCTGTGCGATGAAGTAGCAGTATGTGTCGGCAATGCCGTTTTTATCGCCCGCCGCCTCGCTGTCGCCGATAACGGACAGTATCTTTCCCTGAAGGTAGTTTACGGATTGTGGTTTATCCTTTCGATAATCCTCTGCCAGACATTGCAACGGCAGCATTAATGCCGTCAATGCCCAAATCATTTTAATAAAATTCATGTCAATATCACTTAAGTCGTATCTGTATATTTCTTCGGATATCGTTGGAAGAAGCGCCTATCAGCACCTGGAATGTGCCCGGCTCCGCTTTCCAGCTCCCGGAAGATTCATCATAGAAACTCAGATCCTGGGCTGTGAGCCGGAACACGGCGTGTTTCGTTTCTCCGGGAGCGAGACTTAATTTGTCGAATCCCTTCAATTCCTTGACCGGACGTATTACCGAAGCCTTGTCATCGTGAACGTACAGCTGCACTGTCTCCTTGCCGTAGCGTGAGCCGGTATTAGTAACAGGGATGGAAATATTTACAGTGTCGCCTTTAGCCAACTCCTTTTTGTCGACGGTGGGTTTCCCATAGGAGAAGCGGGTGTAGCTTAACCCATGTCCGAAATGGAACTGAGGTTTCACTCCATATCGGTCAACATACCGGTAACCTACAAAAATGTCCTCGTTATAACGAACGTTCTCACCGTCGCCGGGATATTCGCCCAAGGCCAACGCTCCGCAATCCGACGCCTGCTTATAAAAGGTTACAGGAAGTTTGCCCGAAGGGTTTATCTCGCCGAAAAGGACCTGTGCCAGAGCCGTGCCCGACTCGCTTCCTCCATACCAGGCATGAAGCATGGCGGGTATCCGGTCGATGAACGGCATGTCGAACGTACTTGCCCCAAAAGTTACGACCACAACAGGCTTGTGCTGTTGAAGAAGTTCTTCTATGAGACGGTCCTGACGATATGGGGCTTTAGAATCCGTCCGATCGTGACTTTCCGTGTCATACCGTTTGTCGTAACCACCGATGTATATCACAAGATCCGCATTCCGGGCAGCTTCAACGGCGGCGGCTCTCAGTGAATCCTCGAGATGAATGTTCTCGGGCATAACAGTTGTATAACCCTGTTGGAACATGATGTCGACATCATTGCCGGCTCTACTGCGCAGGGCGTCTATGGGTTTGACCTCATATCGCGCTTTAATGCCCGAGGAGCCGCCCCAGCGGGTATGTGATTGGTACGCGTTCTCACCGACTACGAGTATCCTGTGATATTTTTTTCTGTCGACAGGCAGGATGTCATTGTCGTTTTTCAGCAGTACAATTCCCTCCTGTTGCACGGCGAGTACGTCGGCAGAATGTTCCTTCGAATTGCGGGACCCGAATCCGCGGTTGCGGTTCATAGATGTGCGAAACATCAGGCGCAGGATGCGGCGAACCTTATCATCAAGTTCGGTGGTACCTACCGCCCCGGACCTTATCAATTCCAGGTATGGAGACGCGAGATAATAGTTGTCGTATGCGTTTTTCATGCCGGAGGACAAGCCGTCGGTATGGGTGCCGAATTCCAGGTCAAGCCCGTTGAATATGGCTTCACGCGTATCTTCCGTGCCACCCCAGTCGGACATGAAGACTCCGTCAAAATTCCAGTCCGTTTTCAGGATTTTGTTAAGATACTCATTGTGGGTGCAGAATTGTCTCCTGTATTTGTTGTAGGCGCCCATTACAGTCCATGCCCCGCCGTCGACAATGGCTCGCCTGAAGCCTTCCAGATATATCTCGTGAAGGGCCCGGTCGCTTACGATCACGTTTACTTCGTGACGGTCTGTTTCCTGATTGTTGAGCGCGAAGTGCTTCACACAAGCCGCCACACCGTTGGTTTGAATCCCCTTCACGAATTCAGCGGCCAAGACACCGGCCAGGAATGGGTCTTCGCCCATATATTCGAAGTTACGGCCACAGAGAGGGTGGCGCGAGATATTTATTCCCGGGGCAAGAGCCACGTCTTTTCCACGCTGAAGGAATTCTTCCCCTATCGAGCGTCCCTGCCGGCGGGCCAGTCCGAGGTTCCATGTTGCCGCCAAGGATGTCAATGCCGGATACGAAGTGCAAGAGTCGTTGGTATGCCCGGCGTTTTCCCAACTGTCCCATAACAATTCATCCCTGACACCCTGCGGACCGTCGTTGACCGTGAGGTCCGGAATGCCCAGACGAGGAACGCCCGGGGATGTGAACTTGGACTGGGCATGAATCATTGCGATCTTTTCCTCGACGGTGAGCCGTCCCAGGGCATCCTCGACTCTTGTCTCGATATCCAGATTGTCATTGAGGTATGCCGGCACGTCCGCCCTGACGAGGCAGGCAGGGGCGGCAAGCGTACAGACCAGCAGACATATATTCCTTATATTCATTGCCATATTATTTCTCCATCAAATTTGACATTATATTTACCCTTTGTATTGACGAACAGGCGGCATATCTGGGGTTCGGAGGCATAGACTTCAATATTATTGCCGTTTCGCACGGCTTTGCAATTGTAGCAGCCCAACGATCCGTCTGTGCGTTCCACAACATACGCTTTGTCCAGCACGGCCTCGGCTATGAACTTGAATACCTCATGAACGTCATTGTCGGAAGATACGACAGTCTGCCAGTCGGATATCATGTCCACATATTGTTCGCCGATAGTGAATTTACGATTGCCGTACACATCGGGATGTGGTGTGCCATAGCTTGGAGTCTCGGATGTGTGCGCAGAGTCAGGGACGGCTATTTGCCGGACATGAAGCTGAGGGTCCACGACAAACGCCCATCTGAGCCGGCCGCTTGAGGGGTCAATGAGAGATGCGAACGATGAAGCCGCGTCGAAAGTTTCCTTAATCCAGCGTTCGTCACCCGTGAGCAGATACGCATAATAAGTAGCGTATGCGCGCCATGCGCTCCAGCCATGGGGCGATGAAATCATGTTGGGCAGCATGTGAACGTCATACTGAGCCTCCCAATAGCGCATGGTTCCGCCTCTCCGGCGCCCGTCCGGCACCCTGAGCTGAGTCAGACAGTCATGGCCTTTCAATATCTCGAGCATTTCATCGGTATAATGCCGGCGCAATCTGTTGTCCTTCTGCCGGAGGGCGAGCATTCCTATCTGCAGCGCGGAGCAGCTGACCATTCCATCCTCGTATGTAATTTCCCCTTCTGTTTCGAAATCCCCTTTGGATTCCACAAGCCTGTCAATGGCCATCCGGGCGGAACGTTCATGTCTACGCGCGTCGTTCCTGAGGCCAGCTTCCCATTCGGCGTCGGCGAGTTCGAGAATGCTCTTGGCAGGATATATCACACTCGTATATACGGTGTTGCCTGTCCTGTACGCTCCGTCTTTCTGTTGGAACGATGAAATAAACCGGTCGGCAAGTAGACGGGCTTTCATAAGGTCGGCCTTGTCGCCGTATGCCTCGTATCTGTCTACCAGCATGCCGACAGTCGACGATACGTTCTGAATGCGCCAGTCATACTTCTTCTGGTTGCCGTAGGAGTCAAACAATTCATTGAATATCGTATCGAACCGTTTGTTGAGAAGGCTGTCGATGGAATCGCATGGGAAATATCGTGCGGCGAGGAATGCGGTATGGAATCCATACCAGCTCTCGACATGCGATGTGGCTTTCTGCTTATATCTCCAGGCTGCTTCCCGGGCGAGTTCCATGGTCCTGCGCCAGGGATAACGGACATTTATGTGACCATGAGCCTTTTTGTTCGCGTCAATGACCTCAATGTCATATATGCCGGGTGTGGAAGATGAGAAACAGGCCTGCCAGCCGATGTCTGATTTCTTAACGGGTACAGGCTGTCGGTTGACTGTCACTGACGGAGCAGAGCCATAGATGTCAAACTGTATTTCATTGCCCGGGGCGGTGGATGTCGTTTCCATGTGCAGCATCGGAACGTCACATTCCTGGCTTACTGTCGCTTCGAAATCCGCAAGTGCAGGAATATCAATGATCTTTATGGTCCAGGAGCGTTCTTCACCGGGCATAAGCTGCCATTGGTCCCGTGGATGATGATCTGGCAACGGGGGAGCTGCAAGAAGATCAAGCCTCAAAGACTTGATGCGATGTCCCATGAACCAATGCGGCGCCGGATCCTGATATCCGAGATTATAATCGAGGCTCCATGACGCCACAGGGTCCGGTGATGCTATGGCCTTGATCTTTCCAGAAGGAGATTGCATATAACCATAGAAATGACATGGCTCGCATACCATAAGGGTAGGGAAGTATTTGTCGTTCCAGTCGGGGTATTGATCCATGTATGTATCGATGCCAAGGAGGATGCCTGCCTTTACGGGCTGAAACGGCGTATGTCTGTTATTCTTAATGGTGACCCGTACGTTCTCCACGTCGCCGTCTATGCTTGTGTGGATTGTGCAGACGACGTCTTGCGGAGAAAAATCGTCTCCCGCGCCTTCATCGGCATAGAAACGATGTTCCGCGGAGTATGCTGCCAATGAGGCGGTCAGTAGGATTATTATTGACAATAACGGTTTCATATCAATTTATGAAAGGGCTGCATCCCATAGAATACAGCCCTTTCCTCTCATGGGTTAACTGATTATTGAACTTAATATCCCGGATTCTGAAGCACCTGGCCGTGTCCCTCCATTATGACCGATTGAGGCAGCGGGAACAGGACATGGTGCGGAGCCGCCGTGCGACTCTTTTTGTATAATTTGGCATAAGTCACAAACTTGCCATGGCGGATCAGGTCGCTTCGACGCCATCCTTCGAAATACAATTCATGACCTCGTTCGGCAAGGACAGCACTCAGGAATGAGTCCAGTCCGCTGAAGTCGCCGGTCTTGTAGAGATCGAGTCCGGCGCGACGGCGAATGTCATTGAGTCTGTCCACGGCCTCGGGTGTCACGCCATCGGCGCTGCGTGCCAGGGCTTCGGCCTGAAGGAGAAGCACGTCCGCGTATCTGAGCACTATCCAGTCGATGGACGAACCGGCACCGGTATCCTCGGGATCCTCGCCATATTTCTTAGGCATGGCTCCTTTTCTCAACCCGTCGCTGGGGTGGGCCTCGTCAACAAGGACGCCGGCGGTGCTGACATAGCTCGACACGATTGTCTCGAGACGCCGGTCACCGTCCTCGTAAGTATGAAAATAGTTCCACGGCATGCGGTATCCGCCCCACCGCTGCATTTTCCTGTTCTTGACCGGATAATTCTCGGACAATACCTGCGACAGCCAGTACTGCGTGTGAATGCCGTGATCGCATGTGCAGGCGAATATGGTCTCGCTGTTGCCTTCGTTCTCGAGAGTGAAGATGTCCTTGTATTCCGGCACAAGACTATAACCGTATTCCGCTTTCATCAATTCCCGTCCTATTTCCACTGCATCCTTCCATCGGCCGTCGTGCATGTACAGGTGCATCAGTATCGTGTAGGCGGTACCGGCCGTGAATCTGCCGTAATCGGACGAGCCGTATTTTATATTCTTGGGAAGGACTTCGGCCGCGGCAAGCAGATTGTCTTCAATAAACTTGGCGGTTTCTTCATTAGACGAACGGGGAATGATTACATTGGCGGCAGGATTGGCCAGCGACTCCTCGGTGGGAATCTGTATGCCTCCATACATGTCGTACAGGATATATCCCAACCATCCCGTGGCACAATAGCATTCGGCAAGCATTTTCCGTTTGTTCTCTTCGGATATGGAATCCATCTCCTTGATTTGCTTCACCACATCGGCGATTCTGGAAAGGGATGAAAGCCAGTTGTTGTATATCAACTGCGGGCCATTGGAATTGTTGAGATTGAAATTGACATTTATGATGTCGAACCAGTAGGGGTCATTCCAGTTGCAGTCGCCCATATCGGTGCACATATCGTTATAGATCTGCACACCCCCTATGGCTACGGTGAAAAGACCGCTGAACTGGTTGGACCGGAACGGACCGTAGACACTGCCTACAAGCAGGGCCTCCAGATCCTCCTCGGTTTTGGGGAATATCGAGGTGTTGTAGGCGTCATACACATTTGATTTCAGCTCGCACGACGATAACGCCGTAACGCCTATGAACGCGGCTAAAATATATATGATTCTCTTAATCATTTCATTAATTGTTAAATGGTTAGAACGAGATTTCCACACCGAAGTTGAAACTCCTTACATTGGGGATGGCGTATGCGGAGTCATCCGTTTCCATGTCGAGGCCTTTATAGTTGGTGAGCATGAAAGGATTGTTGACGTCGGCGTACACACGCAGTTTTGAAATTCCTTTCTTGACCGGGATTGAATATCCGAGCGTTATGTTGCGGCAACGTATGAACCAGCACTTCTTGAGATAAAAATCGGTACTGCCCATGTGTATCGAGTTGGAAGACTGGGCGAATCCGGGTCGCCATCCGTCCGGATTATCGGTGCTCCACATTTCCTCGATGCTGACCGGCACGTTTTTGTTTTCGTCCACTATATAGGCGTTCTGTATCCACAGGTCACGGTAGGCTCCCGTGGTCCATTGGTTGAAATGGCCGTAGAAATAGATGTTGAAATCGAAATTCTTATAACGCAACGTATTGTTGAATCCCATGATGAATCCCGGGTCTCTCGAGCCCATATACACGCGGTCGGCGTCATCTATCTTTCCGTCCGGCTGACCCGTGAGGACAGGTATTCCATGTTCGTCGGTCTTATATGTGCCGTCGGCGTTGAACACATATCCATTGATATCCCTTATCTTGATCTGACCGGGTATCGCGCCAGGCATGCTTGGGATTTCCTCTCCGGGCTGTACAAGACCGTCGGTCAGGAAATATCCTTCCAGCGGGCGTACGGCACCCTTATACCGGCTGTAGACGGATGGAGTCCAGTTTTCGGCGCGTTCTTCCCAACGGTCACGATAAAACGAGAACGTCAGGTCTGTGGTCCATGAGAAGTCCCGGTTGTCGATGTTGATGGTGTTCAGTGTGATTTCAAGTCCCTGGCTCCTTGTCTTGCCCATGTTGTCGGCGATGCCGGATACAGGACTTATGCATGCGAGTGTGCGCCAGTTCAAGAGGTTTGAGATCTCGCGGTTGAAATAATCCACCGTCAGGTTTATCCGGTTGTTGATGAACCCGAGGTCAAGTCCCACGTTAAACTCGGTTGTGGTCTCCCATGTGATATCGGGATTGCCGAGTTGCGAAATTATGAATCCCAGATGTTCCACACCCCCGAATCCGTGATTCATTTTCGTACCTCCCGAATTTGCACCCCGGTACATGCTGACGGCCTGGTATCCTATGCTTGAATTACCGGTCTGGCCCCAGCTGAGGCGCAATTTTCCGTTGGAGAACCATGAACGTGCCCTGTCCATGAAGTTTTCTTCGGAAAAACGCCATCCGAGAGCTACAGAGGGGAAATAACCCCACTGGTGGCCTTTTGCGAAATTGGAGGAGCCGTCGGCACGGATTGTGGCGGTGAGCAGGTATCGGTTCATCAACGAATAATTGATACGTCCGAAGAAAGACGCCATCTCGCTGTTTTGTTTTGATGATGACACCCACGGTTTGGCATAGTCTCCGTAACTCAGATTGTTATAGAGCAACGCGTCGCTGAGAAAACCGCTGTTTCCGGCCGTGAATCCCTCGCTGTTGAATTTCTGATACGAAGCGCCTATGACGGCGTTTATGGAATGAATGTCCGAGAAATCCTTCACGTATGAGGCAGTCAATTCCGCCAGATAATCGTTCTGGTCGTATTGCGCGATATCGGCCTGCCCGTCTACTTTCTGTCCGTACAGGGTGGTCTTGGGCATATATACCTGCCGTTTCTGGTTGTTATAGTCTATGCCCAGGTTTAATTTGAATGTAAGTTCCTTGATCGGCTTATATTCGACGTAGGTTGAACCAAGAAAACGGTTGCGGCGGCTTTTATTGGTAATATCGAGCATCGATACCGGGTTGGGGAGATATGCGGCGAGAGGATTGGTGGTATAGTTGCCGTTTTCATCATAGATGGGCTGCAACGGACTCTGTGATGCTGCGGCGACCATTACTCCGGAATCTTCGTTGGAGGAAAGTCCGCTCGGTATGCTGTTCTGGTCGATGCGTGAGAAGGTCAGATAGATTCCACCGCTGAAGTGTTCGTTGAATTTCTGAGTGATATTGCTTCTGAGAGTGAAGCGCTTCATGTCGTTGTTTTTGACCAAGCCGTTTTGCATCATGAAGTTGCCGGAAACAAGATAACGGGTGTTTTCGGCGCCTCCCTGAACGTTAAGGTTGTGGGCTGTCTGAAATCCGGTGCGCGTCACAGCACCGAACCAGTCGGTGGTCTCTCCGGGATTGGCAATCATGTCCTGCGTGTATTTCGGAGTGTATGGATTGGTCTGCATGGTGGCTTCCTCGTCTTTGCCTCCGAAGAATCCGACGCCGTTGTCAATGCGCCATTTTTCCATACGGTAACGTTCCGTCTGGATCATGTAGTTCCTGGCGTCAAGCATGTCGTAACCCTTTGCCATTACCTGAGCCGAGACATTTCCTGTATAAGTGACGGTGGCACGGCCGGCTTTGCCTTTCTTAGTGGTGATGAGAATTACGCCGTGACCCGCACGCGAACCATATATGGCTGTCGACGAAGCGTCTTTCAATACCTCGATCGATTCGATATCGTTAGGATTGATCGATCCGAGAAAGTTGTCGTTCTGACCGCTGTTGTATTTTCCGACCGCTGTTTTGCCATCGCTGGTAGGGTTGACGGGAAACCCGTCGATCACGATCAGCGGAGAGTTGTCGGTATTGGGCGATGCCGCGCCACGGATGCGTATGGTGGATGCCGCGCCGGGCTGCGACGTGCTGAGACTGACCTGCATGCCTGCGGCCTTTCCGGCAAGCGCGTTGGTCACGGACGACACCGTGGCGGCCCTTGTCTCGTCGATTTTGATCTGAGACACCGATCCGGTCAGGTCGCTTTTCTTCATGGTACCGTATCCGACAACCACTACTTCGTTCAAAAGTTCGCTGTTTTCGCGCATCGTTATCTTCATGGCCTTTCCGGGAGTGGCCTTGACGGAAATCCCGTCATAACCTACATAGGAAACAGCAAGCGTGGCATCCGGTTTGTGCACATTGATCTCAAAGTTACCGTCCACGTCGGTCACCACACCGTTTTGCGTGCCTTTTTCGAACACGGTCGCTCCGATCAGGGGCTCTCCGTCTGTCCCTGTCACTGTACCCGTCAGTCTGGTGACTGTGGCGGCTCCGGCTGTCTTGTTCTCTTTCCTGCCGGCGGATTTTCCCGGTCTGTTGTATTTTTTCTTCCTGCGCGTTATAATGACCTGTCTGTCCCTGATGGTGCGGGTGACATCCTTGCCTGCAAAGATCCTGTCAAGCACAGACTTCAGGTCTTCGTTAGTCGCCTTTACGGTCACATTGCCTAAGTCGTCCAGATGACCGTCGACGTAAAATATCTCGTAGCCGGAAGATTTGCCTATCTGGTCAAGAACCTTCTCTATCGGCTGGTTGTTCGCGTTGACCGACACTTTCACCTGGGCTGCCGACTGAAGATAGCCGGCACCCATGATCAGTGTCAACGCCAAAGCCTTATATATGTTATTGCTCATAAACACGTTTTTATTTTCTTATCCTGATATTGTCGATATACACTGTCTTTCCGAGCAGGCTTTCATTACCTTCGGGCGCAAACTCGAGATGCTGGATGCAGTCCCAAGCAAAACCTTCGTCACCCTCGTCGGGGCCGAGTTTCCAGTCGCCCTGGGTTCCGCATATCCACATGCTCTGCAACGGAATCCGGATGAGATGCCATTTTCCGTCGTTTGCGAATCTGTAAGCCGGCTTATCGGCGTTAGTGGTGCTGATTTCCTCCACGATACGCCAGTTCCATGGAGCCCCGGTCTTGTATTGTACGAACCTTACTATCATTTTGTCAATCTCGTCGGTGGTCCTGATGGCAAATTCGAGCGAAGCACCGGCATTGAATTGTTCGGAAAAGTCGGATACAGGCCATGTAGACATCGTGAGACCACCCCACACATTGTCAATGTCCCAACGTATGCATTTCAAGGATTCGTCGTATGGATCTTCTTTGCAGGAGAAGTCTATTTTGGGTTCATAACCGTCCCATTTGCTTCCCTGCGTCCACCAATCAGGCACTTCGTCGTCGAAGTAAACCACTTCCGGACATCCGGATTCGTATTGCGGAGGTACGTTCAGACCCATGGCCCGTATCAGATCGGCGTCAAGATTCGTATCAAAATTCTTGGTGCCCTTGAACACCCCGAAATTAGGCATGCTGCCCGAGCTGTATTCCCATGCGGTCCAAGGTATTCCGAATGCTGCCAGATTGTCGCATACAGCCTTGTACCATCGGTTGCGATCGCCTCGGGACGCGGTGGTGAGCGTGCCGAATTCTCCGCAGAATATCAGCTTGTCATGATCGGTGGCCCAGCTGTAGATTTCCATCAGCTCCTGTGCGATGGCCTGTTCGTTGCCCTGTGCGGCATAGATATTGTAGTATTCCTCATATTCGGCGTTTCCTTTGAATTCGGCGGGCATAGCCGGCATTTTGTCGGCATCGTACGGGAAAGGAACGTTGGCTATATGTTTGCTGGGAATCCATTCAGCCCCCTGGTGCGTGAACAGGAACGGATTGTAATAATGGAATGTGTAGATGATACGGCTGTCCGGAATGTCGGTGACGAGAGGAAGCGACTTGATGCCGCCGCCCACACCTGTGGCTATTATTATCACGTTCTTGTCAATGCTCCTGACTTCAGATACCAGACGTTGCTGAATCTTATCCCAGTTGCTCTGGACATAGCTGCCGTTCGGCTCATTGAACAGCTCGATCACCACATGGTCCTTGCCTTTATAGCGTGTTGCGAGCTGACGGAGGCCGGACGCCACCAGGTCCTCATGTTCGGCAGTGAATCCGGTGTTACCGAAGCCGCTGTGCTGGTCCAGTATCACGTACATGCCCCGGGCGGCTCCCCATTCCACGATTTTGTCAAGCACGTCGTACAGTTTCTGATTGAACGTATAGGCCGGCGCCGCACCCATGAAGAGGGGGAAGTTGATGGGAATCCTGACGACGTCCACGCCTAATGTCTTGAGGTCGTCGAAATCCTCCTCCTTGTATTTGTCGGGAACGAACCAATATTCCTCGGAGGTGTTGAGCCAGTCCGAAAGATTGAATCCTTTGGAGAAGGGAACGGCCTTCAGCGGCTCCACTTCCTCGACATCGGGATTTGGTCCGGGGGTGGGATCCGGTTCCGGTTCTGTGGAGACATTTTTCTCCGAACATGCGGCAAACATCAGCATCATGCATGACAATGCCGCGAAAAAGAATTGTTTCATAGTAAAAGTTGTTAATTATTGTTTTGATGATTACTGATCTATCTGCAGCTTTACCGGGGATATGACAGTTCGATTGTCCGTCGTTCGTCTTTCGGCGAGTTGACGTACCGCCAATTCATCCCTGTGGCGATATTGAGTGTCTCGAGAACGTAATCAAGACTGTTGATGCTGATGGTGTTTCCTGAGAATGTCAATTCCTCGATCTCATGGTCCTTGATCACGAAATCCACGTCAAAGCGTTTCTCAAGAGATTTAAGGATACTGTTCAGAGACGTGTTTTCGAGTATGATTTTATTGTCTTTCCAGCCAATGGCCTTGGAGGCCTCCGTATTTATCAGGGAAACATATCCCTCGGCCGTTTTGATGACCTGTTGGTCGGGGGATAGGCGGATTTCGCGTACGGTGCCTTTATTATCGGTGTAATTATAGCCTACGGCACCTTGCGCGAGGGTTATGACGGCATTGTCATCGGGATAGGCGTCCACGTTAAATCGGGTGCCATAGACATTCACGGAACTTCCGTCTGCGAGCATCACGCTGAATTTCCTGTCGGAATCCTTACGCACGTCGAAATATGCCTCTCCGACCAGTTCTATTGTCCTGGATTCGTCTGTAAATTCCGAGGGATAACGAAGTGTGGAACCGGAATTCAGTATCACTGTGGAGCTGTCGGGCAGTGTCACGTATCCGGTCATGCCTGTCCCGACTTTCAGCTGATGATATGTCGGAGAGGGTGTTGAAGACCGCGTTATTGACAGGATGGTGGCCGCCATCAATGGAATAAAGAGTATAGCCGCGGCCCGCTCGATGTGTCTGAGCCAACTGCGACGCTTTTTGGAAATGCGGTCGTTCACATCCCGGAGTGCTGTCTCCACATCTATTCCGGAAACGGAGTCCAGGGCCCGGAAGTCCATTATTATCTCGAGCATGGCATGGAATTTCCGATTGTTTTCCTCACTGTCGGATTTCCATTCATCGATTTTCCGTTTATCCTCCTCGGATAACGATCCGTTGAAATAATCGGGAAGCAATGCTGCGGCTTCCCGGTCGGTCAATGTGTTGAGGTGTTCATGGTCCATGGTTCAGGCTTTTATATTCAATGGGACTTTTTTACATTATTTTTCTAAACAGAATTTAAATTTTCTAAACAGATCATTAGAAATAGAGCATGGAATCTTCCCATTTACGATAGATTCAATAATAACATAACAATGACAATATCAAAATCATGAAGAAACATTCAGGTATGATTGTGGCGCTGTTGGCCGCTTCAACATCGGCACACGCCGTCGAACTTCCCGGGGTATTGGGCGATAATATGGTGTTGCAGCAGCGCGCCGACGCCCGTCTTTGGGGCTGGAGCAAGCCGGAAGATAGCGTAGAGATAAAAGTTTCCTGGAATGGTAAGAAACAGAGGGTAAAGGCGGATTCCAAAGGGAACTGGTCGTTTTCGGTACCGACGCCTGAGGCGTCGACCGAGACATACACCATAACAATCCGGGATAGTGAATCGGCTGTATCGTTAAGCAATATCCTGATAGGGGAGGTGTGGTTCTGTTCCGGACAAAGCAACATGGAAATGCCGGTCGAGGGCTGGCCGGGCCAGCCCGTAAGGGATGCTACGGGGACCATACTCGGTGCCGATCCGGCATTTCCGGTGCGACATTGTTATGTGAAGCGTTCCAAATCGTTCGATACGCAGGACCGTTGTGACGCCGTATGGAGCGTGAACGATGGGCCCGGGGTGGCCGAGGCAAGCGCGATAGCCTATTTTTTTGCCAAAAGGCTGGCCGAGGTGTTGAAAGTGCCGGTAGGTGTGATCAACGCCTCCTGGGGCGGAACCTCCATAGAAGGCTGGATGAGCAAAGAGGTTCTGGACCGGGAGTTTCCCGGAGAGGTGGATATGAGCGCGTATGCCACAAGACAGTGGCCTGAGGAAAACAACCATACGGCTCCAGCATCATTGTACAATGGAATGCTGCATTCCGTGCTGCCGTTTACGGCGCGTGGATTCATCTGGTATCAGGGTGAAAACAATGTCAACCGTCCGGAACAATACTCACGGCTGCAACCTGCGTTCGTAAGAATGTTGCGTGACGAGACCGGGAATGCTGACATGCCGTTCTACTATACTCAGATAGCCCCCTATTCATACGGGAATCCTGACGGTACGGCAGCGGGGTGTTTCATGTGGATGCAGGCACAGAACCGGAAAGAGATCCCCAACAGCGCAATGGCGGCTACCCTCGACACGGGAGAATCCGATTGCATACATCCGTCGGATAAACGGACTACAGCCGACAGACTGGCCGGCATAGCCCTGATGCGCGATTATGGATATGATTTAATCGACGCCGGCACGCCGGTCGCGGAATCGTTCTGTTTTGAAAACGGGATTGCCAAGGTGAGGTTCGATGTAGGCAAGAATGGAATGTCGCCGATTTCAACGGACATCCCGGGGTTTGAACTTGCCGGTAAGGATCGCGTGTTCCATCCGGCGACAGCAAGAGTGGATGAAAACGACTGTAAGACGATACGTGTAAAGTCGGAGGCGGTGCCGGAGCCTGTTGCGGTGCGTTACGCCATAAAAAATTTCAGTCAGCCTACACTCTTCAATTGTTTTGGAATACCCGCAAGTCCGTTCCGGTCCGATGACTGGTAATCGGATTTGACAGAGTGTCAGGTCTGATGTCCCGAAAACGTCATGTAAATGTACAGTCCCGAAAAAATTGACCTTCAAGTTTTCAAGCTCGATGGTACTTGAGAACCTGAGGGTCAATATTTTTCAGGACCGTAGGGTCAGTTTATTGTCATTTCGAACTGGTCGTATGGTGCTGACCGGTGTGAGAGATGCCTGGTCAGAGGGGAGATGCCAAAGAGTGGGGAATAGGTCTTTACCTTGATGGTCTTACCATCCGGCATGAACTCGAGGATGCGTAGCCATCCGTCGCCGCCGTTGCCTTCCCATCCGCCTCCGAGAGTCTGCACATTGAACATCATCTGATGCACATTGCGTCCCGCAGAGTTTTTGTCGACACGATATGCTATCGAATCCTCATAATCTCCGAGCGCGCCCATGTGTCCGCATAGTGCGAATACTATGTTTTCAGTCGGATATATCAGTTTCTCCCATACATCTTTTCCTCCGTTTTGAGGCGTTATAGTGTAACAAGAATCATCGGTATATTCGGCGGTACGTTCCGTAAGAAGGGAATGAGTCATAAAAATCACCTTGTGCCCCTTGAATTTGTCGCTTTCGCATAGATCCTTGGCCCACTTCAGCACTTCGTCGCGCGGAGCGAATTCAGTGACTATCACCAGCATCTTTCCCCATTTCGGCTGCTTGATTTCAAAGGCTGCATTCTCCATGTCCGCGACACCCTGACGATTGGGGAAATTGCTGACGATAATGTCGCGCCAGGTGGAATTGCGTTCGAACGGGAAGTATTCGGGAAAATGCGTCATGCCGTTTTCCGATTTCCGGTAGCCGTAATCGTGATTTCCACATGATATGAAATAGGGTACTTTATTATCGAGACGTTCGAAGCAACGTGAAACCGCCTGCCACATCTCCCGGCTTGTCTGGTTGAGCATATAGCGGTTCATCGCGATGTTCTCGTTCTGCTCAACAAGATCTCCGGTGCAGAGCACTGCCTTGATGTTCAGATTGTCGATATTGTCGGCGATCCATGCCGTGCAGAGATCGAACAAGGGCTGGTTTATATCATATTTTATATAGCCCTGCGGATCTCCAAGCACGATCATGGAGAAAGAATCCTCATTTTCAAGATGCTGCATGTCGGCTCTGTGCTGGGCGGAGCCCAAAGCACAGAAACCGATCATGGCTGCTAATACTAAACTTACCTTCATGTTTTCCCGAGGCGTATATCCAGCAAGTATACTGGATAAGGACAAATTAGCGAATCACTTCTTTGGTCACTTTGTTGCCTCGGCGTACTATGTAAATGCCTTTACAGGGATTTAATGCCTTTATACCCTGCAGATTGAAATATTCGGCAGGAGCATCTTCGGTTATCATATTCTCGACAAGGCCGGTAGACGGGGTGCTTTTGTGCTCGCGGATGTCAGGATAACATGTGACGGAAACCGTGCACCCGTTGGTGATGGCGTCGGGCACCTCGAGGCGCATGGTGCCGGTATAGTCCGTAAGGACCTGTCCCTCGGGGTTCTGCATCCAGTGCCATTCCTGGGCTGTCTCACCTACCAGTATGGGAGCCGTTCCCGGAGCCCACCATTCCGACCATCCTTGATTTCTCAGGATATTCAGCATCTCGGATGTGAGCGCAGTGGTGATATCAAGCCAGAAAACATTGTCGACGCCTTCTTCGGGTTCAAACTGATAATCGTCCGAACATGCAAAGCTGTTGAAAGACCCCACCAGGTGATAGGTCGACGTAACGGGAGCCGTAGTAGTCGTTACGGTTACGGTGGTCAGGTCCTGGGATATGACGAGTTTCCAGTCTCCGGGCCACAGAGGCTTGAAATCATCGGCACCGGGACCGTACAGGGTCACTTCTTTGCCTATGTCCGCTTTGGTAAACGCGGCCGAGGGTGCATAGCGATTCTGTGGCCATACGGCCCAGTCGGAAGTCTTAAGGTCTGAGATTCCGAATCCGTATTGCTGCACATTCTTGCAGTCGAGAACGAAATATCCATCCTTGGCTTCTACTTCGAGAGGATTGGCTATGTCCCAAGCACCGAGTGTCTGTCCGTTGATGACCGTTCCCTCACAACCTGCGACATAGAGTGTTGTGACGTCCTGAGCCTGTATGCCTGAGCAGATCAGAACTCCGACCGATAAAGATAATAGTTTCTTCATGCGATATAGTTTTTATATGGTTGATATTAAAAAAGGGGTGGTTTGACAAAGAAATTCTAATCAGAAAAATATGTTTTTTAACATTTCCTTGGAAAAGGGTCTGCGTTTGGTTAAGATATGTATGGAATAATCGGAATGATCGTGTAATTTCAGTCGTGAATAATCCGATCCTTACGAACCGACACGCGCCTATTTGTGTTTGAATTTAAGATTAGGCTACAAATAGGGTATAAAATTCAATTCCACAAAAACTATGGCGAATAAAGTAATACAGGCACTGTTGGATGCGTTAAAGAATTTAGGCGCGAGCCGGAAACCGACACTCCAGCCCGTGCCCGTGCGAGTAAAATGAGTAAAGACCGTGTGACAGAAACATGCGAGCGGCCCGGCGTCAACGACGCCGGGTTGCCCGACTTATTGATGAGTGACGATGCCGCCGGATCACGGGCGGTGAGGCGTGTGGTGATAACGGGCTGCGTGGTGAACGCATGCCTGATGGTGATGAAGCTGCTGACGGGCTGGCTGGGACACAGCGAGGCGTTGGTGGCCGACGGTTTCCATTCGCTCAACGACGTGGCCGTGGACATTGTGATGCTGATATTCGTAGGCATCAGCTACCGCAAGGCCAGTCCACGCTTCGCATACGGCTACGGCAAGTTCGAGACTCTTGCGTCGGTGCTGATATCGGTGCTGATGATATTCATATCCATAATGATCATGGTGTCGGGCATCGAGAGCATCGTGGGCTACGCCCATGGAGAGGCCCTGGAACATCCTGATATCTGGACGGTGTTCGCCGTGATAGTGGCCATGGCCACCAAGGAATGCCTGTATCATTACTACAGCCGCGCCGGGCGCAAACTGGACTGCACCGCGTTGCGGGCGGCGGGATGGCACCACCGCGTAGACGCCATGTCGTCGATTGCCACGCTGATAGGCGTTACGGGCGCTCACTTCTTGGGTGAGTCGTTCCGCGTGCTCGATCCCTGCGCGTCATTGGTTATTGCCGTGATGATACTGGTGCCGGCCATACGGCTGATGGTGCCCACGTTCGTCGAACTGATGGAAGGTTCCATGCCGCGGCGTGACGTTGACCGCGCCCGGGAGGTAATCTCGTCCGTGCCGGGAGTGAAAGGTATTTCGTCCTTGCGTACCCGCAAGTCAGGCCACACCCGTATGTTCGACATCACGGTGCGCGTGGACGGCGCCACCACCGTCGACGACGGCGCCGTCATCACCGGCCACATCGAGCGCGCCCTCTGTCGCGAGTTCTGTCCCCACATCTTCGTCTCCGTGCAGCTCGAACCCGCAGATTAGACGGCCAAATTAAGAACGATGCCTAATAGTTTTGGATATAAAAAGAAGCGAGGCTACCCGACTAAGTGGTAGCCTCGACTTTACCTTTTTTTATAGTGCAAGGATGCAGCGACGAAGTCTGCACCGGCACTTTGTTAGCGCAAAGGTAACGCTTTTATCTGACGTGGCAAAATTTTCAGAGAAAAATTCGCGCTAAAAAACTCATATCGTGGATAAATCAGGAATCAGTGGCTTCAAGTTGGGCGATTTAATACATAGTCTATTGTAGAGAGAACAAATCGAATTGCTCAATTCGGCGGCACGATTCGCGGATACTTGCCCCATGATATACTTAATAACGCGCAGAGCACCCACTATGTTGCCCGACTCCTGAGGTGTCTGTCTGGCAGGACCTCGATTGATACGCCGTGTCAATCGCATATCATAAAGCAACAGTCCGTGGGCACACACATTGCGGACTTGCCGGATGGTGCGCATATAGCTCTCGAAAGTAACGACCTGACGGATGCCGAACTCATGGGCGACGAAGATTTTGTCATGAGGATCTTTTAACTGTTCATAAAGCTTCATTACTGCTCCGAAGGTCATAAATTCGAGAGTCTTCCACGCCGGAGCGAAGCGGTCGTTGGGATTGTTCTGATGGTGGCGGTGAATAATCGGATTTCGCTTGAAGTCAGAAGTATAGACTTTACTCTCAAACTCACGTGCATAGAGACGATTGACGACTGCCGGACTCACAAACCATATCGGATTTGAATTATACTTGTTGGAGAGATTGTATATAAGCGAAGTGCGGAAAGCTATCTCGATTCTGTTGAGGTAGCGCATGAGCAACAGACGGAGGTCAAAATCGAAATAATAGAGATTTACCGCATCCTCGAACGATGCACCCTTGATATACTCGTGTGTCCGGTTTCGGAGTTCAGGATATGATCTTTCAAAGGGAAACAGGTAAAAGCCAAGACGGTAATATCCGATATCAAGAAGGATTTCACGAGCCTTGTCCGCGTCGTTCACAGTAAGTCCTCTTGATCTCAGGAGTTCGAGCTGTTGGTCTATTGTTGTTGCTGACTTCACCATGTACAGATTTGAATTATGCGAAATTACAAATAATCTGTGATATGAGGAAACATTCCAAGCAAAACAGCGTAAAAGTTCCGAGTATAACCCCGCAAAAGTACGTGATTAATGGTCCTTAAATGGCTCTTAATCGGTTCTTAACCACTTTTGTGATTGATATGTCGAGGATTTTTGTTAATTTTGCAGTTTGAGAAAAAATCTTAAGAAAAAACGTAAGCAAAAGCTAAAGAAAAGCATAAGCAAAATAAAATGAAGACCAACGTAGCTGTATTTTTCGGAGGAAGGTCCGTGGAGCACGAGATTTCGGTGATCTCGGCGCTGCAGGCCATCAACGCATTTAATAAGGATAAGTATGAGATAATTCCTATCTACATCTCGAAGCAGGGCAGGTGGTACACCGGCCCGCAGTTGCTCGACATCCGCAACTACCGCGACATGAACGTGCTGACGGCGGCGAGCGAGGAGGTGTACATGCGTCCCGAATATGGTGATTACAATGTGTACAAGGCCAACCCGGGCGGCGGTCTGTTCGGCAAGAAGAATCCTGTCGTAGCCACCTTGCATGCCGCCATTCCCGTGCTGCACGGCACACACGGCGAGGACGGCATCTTCGAGGGCGTGCTGGAGACCATAGGCATCCCGTTCGCCGGTTGCGACACCCTCAGCAGCGCCAACGGCATGGACAAAATCACCATGAAGATGATACTGAAATCGGAGGGCATTCCCGTGGTAGACTACGTATGGTTTACCGATTACCAGTGGCAGCAGGACCACGAGGCATGGCTGGACAAGGTCGAGAAGGAGCTTGGCTATCCCGTTATCGTCAAGCCGGCCAATCTTGGCTCGAGCGTTGGCATCAGCAAGGCTTCGGACCGCGCCGCGCTGACCGAGGCCATAGACAACGCAACCAAGTTTGCCGAGCGCATCATAGTGGAGCACATGGTGGAGCAACTGAAGGAGATAAACTGCTCGGTATTGGGTGACGCCGACGAGCATCAGAGTTCGGTATGCGAGGAGCCTATCAAGAGCGGCGACTTCCTGAGCTACGAGGACAAATACATGGGCGGTACCAAGACCGACGCCGGTATGCAGAGCAGCGACAAGCGCATCCCGGCCGACCTGCCCGAAGCCGTGAGCGAGAAGATACGTCACATAGCGGGCGAGACCTTCCGCGTGCTGAGCTGCCACGGCGTGAGCCGCGTGGACGTGATGATCGACGA
The DNA here is from genome assembly GCA_902468245.1 of uncultured Porphyromonadaceae bacterium. GTDB lineage: Bacteria > Bacteroidota > Bacteroidia > Bacteroidales > Muribaculaceae > Lepagella. The sequence continues at coordinate 232,545 of CABQXY010000028.1, forward strand.
GAAGGACGGCTCCATCTACGTGAACGAGATCAACACCATACCCGGTTCGCTGAGCTTCTATCTGTGGGAGGCCAGCGGCATCAGCTTCGAGCAGCTGATGGACCGTCTGGTGCAATTGGCGCTGAAGCGCAAGCGCCTGCAGGACCGCAAGACATTCACCTACGACAGCAACATCTTCGCCCTGGGCGGAGGCGTGAAGGGCGCCAAAGGTGCCAAGGGAGCCAAACGTTAACAAGACTGATATAAGCACAGCCATGGATAAGAAATTCAAGGAATACAGCAGCCAGTTGAATCTGAGCGATGTAAATAAAGAGGTGCTCGGGGAGTGGGACAGCCACAACCTGTTTGAGCGCAGCATGAAGGAGCGCGAGGGATGTCCGTCGTTCGTGTTCTACGAGGGACCGCCGTCGGCCAACGGCATGCCCGGTATCCATCACGTAATGGCACGTACCATCAAGGACATTGTGTGCCGCTACAAGACCATGAAGGGCTTCCACGTGAAGCGCAAGGCAGGATGGGACACCCACGGACTCCCCGTGGAGCTCGGCGTGGAGAAGAACTTGGGCATCACCAAGGAGGACATCGGCAAGAAGATAAGCGTGGATGAATACAACGCCGCCTGCCGCCGCGAGGTGATGAAATACACCAAGGAATGGACCGACCTGACTCACAAGATGGGTTACTGGGTGGATCTGGACAATCCTTATATCACATACGATTCCAAGTACATGGAGACCCTGTGGTGGCTGCTGAAGCAGCTGTATCAGAAGGGCTACCTGTATAAAGGCTATACCATCCAGCCATACAGTCCGGCCGCAGGCACCGGACTGAGCAGCCACGAGCTGAACCAGCCCGGCTGCTACCGCGACGTCAAGGACCTGACGGCCACGGTGCTGTTCGACATAGTCGACCCGAAGCCCGAGATGACAGGCTGGGGCCGTCCCTGCTTCCTGGCATGGACCACGACGCCTTGGACACTCCCTTCGAACACGGCCCTCTGCGTAGGCCCGAAGTTCGAGTATGTGGCCGTGCAGACCTACAACCCCTACACCGGCGAGAAAATTACCGTCGTGATGGCCGAGGAACTGGTGAAGGCATACTTCAAGAAGGAGGGAGCCGAGGCCGACATGGAGGCCTGGACACCCGGCAACAAGGTCGTTCCTTATCGCATAGTCGGCAAATGGAACGGTACCGATTTAGTAGGCATGCACTATAAGCAGCTGATGCCCTGGGTGAAGCCCACCGAGAAATTGGACGACCATTCGCCCGAATACGTACGCAAGTATGCCGAGGCTCATCCCGACAAGGTTTACGGCGTGGACCGTTACAAATTCGTGGAGCTTGAGAGCGAGGCATTCCGCGTGATACCCGGTGACTACGTGACGACCGAGGACGGTACGGGAATCGTACACATCGCGCCTACGTTCGGTGCCGACGACGCCAAGGTGGCCAAGGCCGCTAATATCCCGCCGCTGTATTTGATCAACAAGCGTGGCGAGACGCGCCCGATGGTGGACCTGCAGGGACGTTTCTATCCCGTAGAGGACCTGGCCGAAAGCTTCGTCGAGAAGTGCGTGGACGTGCCTCTCTACTCCAATCATGCCGGAGCATACGTCAAGAACGCATACGACCCGAAGTTTAACGAGGGTGGCAAATACGACGAGGCAGCCGCATCGGCCGCCGACGACCTGAACCTGGAGCTGTGCGTCGAGCTTAAGAAAGAGGGCAAGGCCTTCAAGACCGAGAAGCACGTACACAACTACCCGCACTGCTGGCGCACCGACAAGCCCGTGCTGTATTACCCGCTTGACAGCTGGTTTATCCGCACGCCCGATGCCCGTGCGCGCCTGATGGAACTGAACGAGACCATCCAGTGGAAGCCCGCCGCCACCGGCTCGGGCCGCTTCGGCAAGTGGCTGGAGAACGTGCAGGACTGGAACCTGTCGCGCTCGCGCTACTGGGGTACTCCGCTGCCTATCTGGCGCACCGAGGACGGCGCCGAGGAAATGATAATCGGCAGCTACGAGGAACTGTGCAGTGAAATCGACAAGGCCGTGGCCGCCGGCGTGATGGCGGAGAATCCCGTAACCAAGAACGGTTTCGTCCCCGGCGACATGAGCAAGGAGAACTATGAGAAGATAGACATGCACCGTCCGTATGTGGACCGCATCGTTTTGGTGTCGCCCTCAGGCAAGCCGATGCGTCGCGAACTCGACCTGATCGACGTGTGGTTCGACTCGGGCGCCATGCCTTACGCGCAGATACACTATCCCTTCGAGAACAAGGAACTGCTTGACAGCGGCGAGGTATATCCCGCCAATTTCATCGCCGAGGGCGTGGACCAGACCCGCGGATGGTTCTTCACGCTGCATGCCATAGCCGGCATGGTGTTCGACTCCGTGGCATACAAGGCCGTGATAAGCAACGGCTTGGTGCTGGACAAGAACGGTATGAAGATGTCCAAGCGACTGGGTAACGCTATCAACCCCTTCGACAACATCGAGCGGTTCGGCGTGGACCCCGTGCGCTGGTACATGATCAGCAACTCATCGCCCTGGGACAACCTGAAATATGACGAGGCCGGAGTGACCGAGGTGAGCCGCAAACTGTTCGGCACGCTGTACAACACATACAAGTTCTTCGCTCTGTATGCCAACGTTGACGGTTTCACCGGCACTGAGGCGCAGGTACCCGTTGCCGAGCGTCCCGAGATAGACCGCTGGATACTGTCGCTGCTCCACTCGCTGATAGCCGAAGTTACGGCTGACCTGGACGACTACGAGCCGACACGCGCCGCACGCGCCATCGACACGTTCGTGAACGACCACCTTTCAAACTGGTACGTTCGTCTGAACCGCCGCCGTTTCTGGGCAGGTGAGATGGATACAGACAAATTAGCAGCCTATCAGACGCTGTACGAATGCCTGAAGACCATCGCGCTGCTGATGGCACCCTTCTCGCCCTTCTACAGCGACCGTCTGTACGGCGACCTGATGGCTCCGGCCATCGAACCGGACGGTTATGCGTCGGTACACTTGGCGGATTTCCCCGTCAGCGATCCCGCGCTGATAGACAAAGACCTGGAGGAGCGTATGGCAATGGCGCAGGACGTGACGTCGTCTGTTCTGGCACTGCGCCGCAAGGTGAACCTGAAGGTGCGCCAGCCGCTGCAGACGCTGCTCGTGCCAGTCATGAACGAGCATCAGCGCAAAGCTCTGGAGGCCGTAATGGACGTGATCCTGAGCGAAGTCAATGTAAAGGAACTGAAGATTGTGGACAACGCCGAGAGTGGTCTGGTGAAGAAGGTGAAGGCCGACTTCAAGAAGCTCGGCCCGCGCTACGGCAAGATAATGAAGGACCTGGGCCGCGCCATCATGGCGATGGACGCAGCCGCCATCTCCGAGTTGGAGGGCAACGGCGAGTATAAGTTCGCCTCGCTGCCTGGCGAGCCTGTCGTGACGCTCGACGACGTGGAGATCACTACCGAGGACATACCCGGATGGCAGGTATCCAACGCCGGACTGATGACCGTGGCGCTCGACGTGACAGTGACGCCCGAACTCCGCAACGAGGGTATGGCGCGCGAGCTGGTGAACCGTATACAGAACATCCGCAAGGAAAGTGACTTCGACATCACCGACAAGGTGAAGGTAGAGCTGCAGGACGTACCCGAGGTGCGCGAGGCGCTGAAGGACTTCGGCACCTATCTGGCCGAGCAGGTACTGGCCAACGACGTTGTGCTGGTAGAGGAGCTGGAAGGCGACGGTGTAATAGAACTTGACATAGATGGCAGAAAGATCAACGCTCGCGTCACCCGCGACTGACAGCCGGGTCCGCACGTCGGCATGGGTGGTGACGGCCGTGATATTGGCTGTGCTGCTCGTGGATCAGATAATAAAGATATGGGTCAAGACCTCGTTCTACATGGGCGAGGACTTGCCCATAACTTCGTGGTGGCACCTGAAGTTTATCGAGAACAACGGCATGGCGTTCGGCATGGAGCTTTGGAACAAGCTTGTGCTGACGTTCGGCCGCATCATAGTGGTGGGACTGCTGATATGGTGCCTGGTGAAGATGGTGCGCATGGAGGGCCTGCGGCGCGGATTCCTGGTGTCGGTGGCGCTGATAGCCGCCGGAGCCGCCGGCAACATATTCGACTGCGTGTTCTACGGGGTGATTTTCAACGATCCGTTTCCGCCTGAAACAGCCCAGCTGTTTCCGCCTGACGGAGGGTATTCCACATGGTTCGAGGGCCGCGTGGTGGATATGATGTATTTCCCGCTGTTTGACTTCGTGTGGCCGGACTGGATGCCCTTTGTGGGCGGCAAGTACTATGAATTCTTCGCCTACATCTTCAATGTGGCTGATGCCGCGATATGTGTGGGCGTGGCCATGCTGATACTTTTCTACAGCAGCGACACGGGCGTAGCGTATGCTGCCCTGACCGGTGGAAAGAAAGTTGATGAAGTCGAAAAAGATAAGAAGAATGTGAACAAGGACGGTAAGTAATGATTATTCGTTATGAACTTTCCATTTTAAATTCTGACTGTGAAACTGTTTAAGGTAGGATCGATAGCCCTGTTGGCGGCATGCATGGTCGTGATGGCCGGATGCGTGCGCCGTCCCCGTCATGTGATGAGCGACAAGGAGATGGCGGCCATAGTGGCCGACATGGAGCTGGCCGAGGCCTATCTGAACAGCGGTCAGCAGGACATAGGCAGCCGCGAGGAGATGCGCGAGCGCATGGTGGAGGGTGTGCTGAAGCGACACAAGGTAAGTCGCGAGGACTTCGATTCCACTTTGAGCTGGTACGGCCATAACGTCGATGCCTATTACAAGCTGGACGCTGAGATAAACCGAGCGTTGGCAGCGCGTCAGAAGGAACTGGCCGGGAAAAGCGGCAGCATGAAGGAAGTGGACGTTCAGCTTGACGACATCTGGCCCTATCGCCGCACGGCAGTGATATGGGAGAAGTCGGGAAGCAACGTGCTGCGCTTCTCGGTGCCCGTTGCCGAGGCCGAGAAAGGCACACAGATGAAGTGGAAGATGCGCACGCGCACCCCGTCAGACATGGGCGTGGTGATGGGCGTGGAATACGACGACGGCTCCGTGACGTACGTATCACGTTCGGCCGGCAGCCAGAAGAATATAGAAGTGATTTGCCAGACCGATACCGGCATGAAACTGAAGCGCGTGTTCGGCTACCTCAACGCCCGCAAGCCACAGGAGTTGCCAATCTATCTCGACTCCATACAGTTGGTGAAGGAACCCTACGACTCCACCCTCTACTACCGCATCAACTCCCAGCGCCGCCTCTACAAGCCCTCGCGCCCCAAGCCGAAACCAGTCGAACCCGACACAATCAATTAGGAATTCGATCGTCTCCGTGTGGAGTGTGATGCGCAAACGATATGAAACAAAATAATGGCGGCCTCATGGCCGCCATTATTTTGTCAGGCATCGTTCCCAATGGGAATTACCAATGGGTTAGTTATAATTTTGTCTAAATTATCCGGAGGCAGTACAATGCTGGCCAATGGTGTACCTTCCAGCTTGCATGCCAATATGCCCCGCGTGGCTCCATACAGCATAGAGGTGAAATATCTTACTGCTTCGGAGGGCATTACCAGAGTGTTGTCCTTGACAAATTCACCTATTACTACGTCCATTAACTGATATAATGCCTCGGTTTCAATTTTCATCACAATTTTATCACACTGTGAATACGTTATTGAGGCAAGACAGCGGAAATGACCTGTTGTCAAGTCAAATCCATACGAATAGGTACCCGATACGTTCAGTTCGGGAATCTGCCTGTCAAAGTTTTCCTCAAAACAGGCAAATTGGTTAATCTTAATATTAAGAAACCTATATGCATCAGGTATTTCCATCATTTGTATGTTGTTATAGGTTCAGCTACATACGCGTTATTGTCTACCGCCATCTTATAGAATCCACCGTTCATGCAATAGGCGGAATCTGCGAAGTATTCTGTAGCCTTTCCCCGTTGCGGTTTGATGTAATGTTCAGTATATGGGTTTGTCACCCTTTGAGCATCTGCATATACATTTTTCAGAATTATTACTTCGGTTTTAGGCTTCGGGCTTATTGCCCTGTCTATAATATTAATGGACAGAGCCTTTTCTATTTTAATCATGGTTTTAAGTTCCATGTTTGCCTTACCGCTCAAATATCGGCATATCATTGCACGGTCCGCGCCCATGATGTCGGCAAGCTGGGCCTGTGTCATCCCTTTGGTGCGAAGCGCCCGTTTAATCTTCATGGCTATGCGATACGACGTTTTATATAAATCGCCGTTATCGTGCATATCGGCGGCAATGTCACGCTCCGCCTGATTTTCCGGCAAAGCGATATTATCAAGACTGTCGATATCAACACTAATCTTACTGAGTATACTCATCCTTCTTCCTCCAAATATTCCGTCAATCCTTCAGGACTGATTATTCCATTTTGCGCCAGAAATCCACATACGGTCAGGAGTCGTGATTTCAACTCCTGTTCTAAAGTGGAGCTATTGCCATCTTTGTCTAAATCCGGTGCTTCATTGGTATCTAATGCCAACTTTATACCGCCATAGACAATGATGTAACATCGTAATGAGAGTTCTATAGCATATATTCTTACCAACGGTGTCGCCGAGGTACCTTTGCACTTTACAGGCAGATACCCCGTTGCATATTTATAACTTCGCCCTCCTCCGTCGGGAAGCTCCCGTATGTCTAATTTGCTGTGAGGATCAAAATAATTGCTGAAATCATTGATGATACCACTATCAATCCCACAACAAATATTTGTCAGTTCTTCGGAAATATCAATCATTTGGTCGTTGACCTCCGCTGCATATTCCTCAGTTTCCGTGCGATCTATTTTGAAACTATGAACAATATAATCGCTGATCCGGGACCCAAATCTATTGAAAAATTCTGTCAAATATCTATCATCCGTTAGCTTGGACATCGTCCGGCGATAGATGTTCAAAGAATCACCGTCATATTTGACGGCATATAGATATGGCGCATGAATCCTGACTATTTCCATTGATTCAAACGATCTTTTAGAGTTTGTTGAGTTTAATCAGAACATACTCTTATGTATTAACAAATAATATCTGCTCTTTATTGTAAACTATAGTAATTAAATTGATTTAAAAATCAATTTAATTGACAGACTGGTGTTTTGTCGTCATCATTGACATATAAAAAGAATGGCAGCCATGTGGCCGTCATCCTTTATTATAGTGGCGTAGGCACTCCGTACCGCGTATAGCTAATTACAAAAGGATATATAATAGGCATTTGGCCCATTCCTGTGCGCGGTATGGAGTGCCTACGCCACTATGTTCTTCGCTTATAAATAATATTTACTAATATTTAAGTTTATAGTACTTCAATAATTATTAATTAGAGCGTGAATTGCGCTTGTATGTTGTTTTATTGGGGATAATTTTACATAGCCCTTTAAACAGCAAGATGCGAATATGGTCTACGATGATGCAAAAGGCGAATATCGCGACGAAAAACAATGGAACTGTCAACCAGGCTGTAGTTTCGTCAATCAGTAGTCTGCACGTTTCCTGATATTTGCCATATATCATGGGATGAAAATGGAAAAGATAAACTGCGAAAGCAGATGCGGCTATAAAGTTGATCCATCTATGTTTTCCAATTTTTAATCGCTCAAAGAACATGAACAGGAATACTGATTGCAGGATTATAAGTGGGTTTAGATACCCGAATATAAGGCTTGAGATGTTCAGCTTGAATAGCCCGATGCTTGTGACAATCAACAATAATGCACATACGAAATACAGTCCGAGCCAGCTCCATGAATTCAGTTTGGCAAACAACTTATCCTCTCGATGCAGATATGCTCCTGTTAGATAAATTCCAATCAGACTTATCAGACTCATGCCCTCGTTAAATTCCGCAGAGAACATGAAGTAACCATATATTGTGCTGAATATGTAGAATATTACAATGTATCTGAATAGTTGCTTGGTGTTTGATTTTTCAATGAAAGCATTGAGAAGTGGAGCTACAACGTATAGGGAAATATAGGCTGGGATGAACCATCGTCCGTTAATCATGGACAGACACGCGCTGAAAATGGAACCATCATAATGGATGCCAATGATTTTAGCGAATACTACACCGACTGCCAGCCAGAACAGTATCTGGAAAATAAGATTGGAGAATGAGCGAATTTTCCAGCGGATGCCGAAATATCCTGAAATGAGTATGAAGCAATTTACGCATACAAATGAAATGCTTCGTAGTCCTAAATTAAGGATTGTATTCGCTGCGTCGGTAGATAGCGTTTCAGGAGAGGGCATCAAATGAACTGATGTAAAATGAATCAATAATACCAACAGCATTGAAATTATTCTCAATAACTCGATATTAGAATTACGTTTTACCCCCCCATTATTATATAGCTCATAATCAAATGATTAAACGATAATATTAGATAGATATGTGGCTATTTAAATGAATTGCACTCCAAAAGTTTTGTGGCCGACTTTTGGGGTGCAATTCAAAATTACTGTTGTTTTGGAATTTGTAACTATATGTTCGGCTTGATGATGTCGTTGATGAGTTGATCGGCGACGAGGTGCGATTGGTCGAGGGTGAAGGTCTTGGGCAGGTCCACGTCAAATTCGTTCTTGACTTTGGCTAACAGCTCGTCGGTATAAGTCAGGCCTCGGTCGTCTACATTCTCGATGCCGTCGAGATAGATGGACTTGCGGTTGGCCCGGCGCATGGCGTCGAGCGTGAGTACCGATTCGTCGATATGTCCCTCGGCTTTGTCGCGTCCGTCGATGATGAAGGGATATCCACCGATTTCGCCGTTGACGCCGGGAGTGTGTATCTTCACCATTTTATGGCCGCGAATGGCCTCAAGGATGGAATTGATGATGTCGAAGTTGCTGGAGGCGTTCATCATGTTGCGCTTCTGGTCCACCGGCATGGCGATTTTGCAGGCGGCCAAGAGTTCATTGATGTCCACATTCAGAGGCTTGCCCTGATACTTAACGTCGATAAGTATGTCCTGACCTTCGGCGTGACCTTCCTTGCTGATTACAACGTCGTGGAAGTGGCTTACGGCCAGCGTGATGTCTATGTCGTTAAGGTTGTCGATGCCGAATTTCTCGGCCACGTAGAACTTCATGCGCGGAATCAGATGGTTCAGGTTGCCGCTTCCGAAGTCGAACCAGGCGCGTCCCGAAGCCTTGAGCCAGGGAATCACAGCGTCGGAATACGACGTATTGATGGCTATGGCCTTGCATCCGGCCATGGCGTAAGCCTCCATGATGTTGGCGGCAAACTTGACAGACAGGGGCGTCCAGATGCCGTATGCGCGCAGATGCGACCACGAGATGCTGCCATACTTCAGACCCGAATACACGCGGCTGCTGTTGACGATGAAATCGGGTTGCCATTTGCGCAACACCTCCGCGATGCTGTCCACGTTGTTGAGGTCGCATCCGGCTTCGATATGGATGGAGCAGCGCATCTGCCGGCGGATGGTGGCAGCCGTGCGCACTATGTTCACGTCCGACTCCATCTTGTCGCGGTTACGGCCCACCACGATTATCTCCATGCGCGGATCGGCCTGGCTTACGAGATAATCCAACAAGTATTCGCCCACGCTGCCCAGACCGATAATCATTATACGGATCTTGCCGTCGGTGTCAAGTATTTTGTGCTGCAACAGCTGCAGCTTTTCGTTCAATGTCGTCATTTCCTTTCGTCCTGAATATGTTCGTACACTAAATTATAGTCGGCCACGGTGTTGCAGTTGTGCCATGTGTGAAATTCCACCATCTCGTACTGCCCATGGTCCAGCGCGCCGAAATAACCCTGTATTATCTCCAGATTCGTGCCGCGCACTTGTTTGGGTGTCAGACCGTCAAGCACCTGCATTAGACGGCCCATGTCGCGGAATTTCCATACCTGGCCGGAATTATATATCGCTAAGAACGGCTCGGGAATTTCCAGGTAGCTGTGCTTGGTATCGTACAGATAATGCAGACGTCCTTCGGTGTTTTCGTACACCACCACGGCTTTCTTGGCGGTGATGATCTCGTGGTTGACGGTAAACACGTCGAGAAGGGAAGCCTTGACGCGGTCGAATGACTCGCGGTCAAGGTATAGGTCACCTTCGGCAAACAGCACCTCGTCGGCATTCGGATCCGCTTCGCGTAGGCCCAGTATCAGGCTGTAGCCGGAGCCGTAAGTGGAATATTCCGGGTTGTAAACCAATTTTATCTTGTTCTTGAACTCAGTCAGCTCGCTTTCCACGGTCTGTTTCAGTTTGTCGAACAGATAGCCGCCCACGATGACATATTCGTCATAGTCGCGGGCACGGTCCAGAATCTGGTAGAGCAGCGAATTGCGGAATCCGTCGCGGCAGTACAGGCACTTCAGTGTCGGCTCCTGCGTATCGCGGTTGAAGCGTGTGGCGGTTCCGGCCACGGTTACGATCAGGGATTTCATTTCTCAATGCTTGCAACGCAAAGGTCCAGGCCCTTGTCGAGTGTTATCTGAGGTTTCCAGCCGGTGCGGGCGCGGAGCTTGTCGGTGTTGAGCAGACGGCGCTCGGGATCCGACTTGCGATAGCCTTCGAACACTATTTCCGGATTCTCGATGCCCATCTTACGGGCTATGAGATTTGTCAATTCCACGATGGACACCTCCTCGTCGGTAGCCACGTTGTAGACGGTTCCATCCAGCGCGTCGGGGTGGGCGATAAGCTCGAACACCGCGTTACAGCTGTCGATGTTGTGCAGGAAGGTGCGCTTGTTCTTCTTGGAGTTTTCCAGCAACACCACCTTCTCGCCGTTCAGCAGCTGGTTGATGATGTGGGGAATGATATGCTTGGCGAAGCGCTCGTGCTTGCTGTAGACGTTGGCGAAACGGATGCTGCAGCCCTTTATAAGGCCCTTGTCCACGGCGTCCTTCATGAAGAACTCGGTCATCAGCTTGCCAACGGCGTAACTGGTGCGCTGGCTGTGCTCGGCCGTGGCTATCAGCAGGAAGTCGTCTTCGCGCACGCCGCCGTGCTCGTTCCACGACTGCATGGAGTAGACCTCGGACGTGGAGCAGTTGATGTATATGCTCGCGCCCACCTCTATGGCCTGCTGCAGGAACGCACGCATGCTCGTCACGTTGGTGGTGAACGTATGCTCCACCTCGTAGAAGTGCTCGGTGTGCACCACTGCGGCGCAGTTGATGTAGACTATCTCCTTTACGTCAGGCTTCATGGCGAGAACTTCGGCTTTGAGGGCCTCCATCTGCCCGGGATTGTTGAGGTCGTATTCGTGGAAGATGAAGTTAGGGTTGCCGAGCAGGTCAGAGACGGTGTCGATGCTGCTGGCGAAGAAATTGTCGAAGCCAATTACCTTCTGGCCGTCGTTGACCAGCCGGCGCGACAGTTCGTTGCCCGTCATGCCGGTGACTCCGCTTATTACGTATAGTGTCGGTGTGTTCATATTCCGTTTGTCAGTCTTTCTTTGTAAAATGAATGTATTGTGTCGGGATACAGAGCTTGTTCCGAGGCGATGTCGTATTCCACGGCGTTGAATTGAAAAATCTCGTTCGCCAGGTCCACATACGCATACTGTGCCCTGCGGTTATGGTTTCGGGGCTGACCCACCGAGCCGGGGTTGATGAACACAGTGCGCTTCTTATTGCGGAACTCCGGGCGTTCATCCTCGAAGAACTGTTCTATGAGCTGGGGCACGTGTGAATGGCCCGAGATCACGAAGTCATATTCCTTGTACCGGATGTCGTCTACGGTCCTGGCGTTGAGTTTGCCCCAAAAGGGGTCGTCGATGCTGCCGTGTACGAACAGGCACTTTCTGCCCCCTATCGTCAGTTCGCAGGATCCTGCCGGATTCATTGACTGCAGGTAAGTCATGGACCGCTCCGATAGGACGCCGCGAGTGTAATCGAGCACCTGACGGCCACGGTCGGTCGAGAAATGGGTGGTGTCGCCGTCAAGCAGCGCTTTCTCGTGATTGCCGAACAGGTTACAGACGATATTATAACGCTCGCTCAATTTCTGGAGGATGTCTATGACGTCGTTAGGCCGCATGCCGTAATTGATGTAGTCTCCTAACAGCGCGATGTCGCGCTCGTCGGGATAACGGCGTTCCATATCGCGCAGTACGGCGTTGAAGGCGTTGAGATTGGCGTGTATGTCCGAAAGGATAATCATTATTTCTGAAGATTGCCCATGAATGCCACCTTGTTCTCGATGGGCGTCGTGGTGGGCCGGCCCAAGTTGTCGCGCGAATTGATTCTGACGCGCAGCTCGATCAGTACGGGGCCTTCCAGTGAATTAATGCGATGGGCCAAAGCGTCGAATTCCTCGGCGGTAGTGACGGTCATTGCCTCCTTGTAGCCGCAGGCGCGGGCTATGGCGCAGATGTCGATGCCGAATCCGAGTGTGGGCTGTCCGCCGACGGACTCATGAGCGCCGTTGTTGAACACCACATGCACTAAGTTCTTCGGAGCCAATGCGCCGATGTTGCTGATGGCGCCCATGTGCATTATGAAGGCACCGTCGCCGTCGAAGCAGTAGACACGTCGCTCCGGTTTCTCCAGCGCGATGCCAAGCGCTATCGACGAGCTGTGACCCATCGAACCGACCGTGAGGAAATCGCGGTCATGCCCTTCGCCGCGTGCTTCGCGCAGCTCGAACAATTCGCGCGACAGTTTGCCGGTGGTGGATACAATCACGCTGTTCGCGTCTATATCCTTGACCAGCCAGGTCAGCGCTTCCTCGCGCGACAGCGGATAATCGTTCACAGCCTCCTTCTGCAGCTTGTATTTGCCGAAGGTATTCTTGCGTATAACAATGGCGTGTGGCTTGGAGAGCGTGCGGCAGTCGTTGACAATGGACTTGACAGCCGGAAGGGCGGCCTCGTCATCGTCGGGAAGCACGATGTATGGGATCTGCATGGCCTCGAGCAGCGGGAGCGTCACTTCGCCCTGCTTCACGTGCTGCGGCTCGTCGTGAACGCCCGGTTCGCCGCGCCATCCGATCACCAACAGTATCGGCATCGCGTACACTTTTTCGTCGGCCAGCGACATAAGGGGGTTGACCGCATTGCCGATACCCGAGTTCTGCATATATACCACCGGGACTTCGCCTGTGGCCAGGTAGTGGCCGGCGGCAATGCCTACGGCCGCGCCCTCGTTGGCGGCGATGATATTGTGGCCCGCGTCCGAGTGGTCGGTGATGTAGGCGCACAGATTCTTAAGAAGCGAATCGGGCACGCCGGCGAACATGCTGACGCCGCAGCCCTGCAGCGTGTCATAGAATTTATCTACGGATACCATATCTTCTATAATAAGTTTAGAAAGTCGGCTACTTAGTTCCGGGAATGAGCTCGAGTATTTCCTTGATTGGCATGCATAGTTCGTTCACCTCAAGCGAACGCTCGTTGGCCAGGATGGTCTCGGCGGTTTTCCTCATGGCGGGATAGGCCGCGCGCAACAGGTGGTTGGCGTATATCACCACGTTGACGCCCCATGAAGCCAGTTCCTTCTCGTAGATATGGTTATATGTGGTGGGCACCACCACGATGGGCACCTTGGGATGCACCTGACGGAAGCGGGCGCAGAACTCCTTGATGTCCTCGCCGCTCTTGTTCTTGCTGTGTATCATTATGCCGTCGGCTCCGGCTTCCACGTAAGCCAGGGCGCGCTCCATGGCGTCGTCTATCGACTTGCCGGCTATCAGGCTCTCGATGCGGGCTATGATCATGAAGTCCTTAGTCACCTGAGCCTCCTTGCCCGCACGGATTTTCTGACAGAAATGCTCTATGGAATCCTGCGTCTGTATGGCGTCGGTGCCGAACAGCGAGTTTTTCTTCAGTCCGATCTTGTCCTCGATGATTATGGCCGAGATGCCGTGGCGCTCCAAGGTGCGGACAGTGAACACGAAGTGCTCGATCTTGCCTCCGGTGTCGCCGTCGAAGATAATGGGCTTGGTGGTGCACTCCAGTATGTTGTTCAGGTCGTGCAGGCGGGTGGTGAGGTCCACGGCCTCGATGTCGGGCTTGCCCTTTGACGTGGAGTCGGTCAGCGAGCTGGACCACATGCCGTCGAATGTGTTGCACTTGTCGTCCACGTCAACTTCGGCGTGCTCGATGATGAGTCCGCACAGACCGTCGTGTGCCTCCATGATGCGCACTATCGGCTTGGCGGCTATGAGTCGGCGCAACTGCTTCATGCGCATTTCGGGAGTGGTGCCTAATGATTTTTCTTCCTCAACCAGTCCTGTGGAGTTGATGCCCTTGGTGTATGGAATCTCGATGACGCTGCCGCCGATTTCTTCCATTGTCCTGAACACCTCGTCGCGCAGTTCTGCGTCCCTGCCGGTCTTCCAGTCGTCGCCGTGGATTATGTAATCCGGACGGTACTTCTTCAGGTTCGGCACGTACGACCATTCGTCCTGAGGCACGACCTCGGACACGCCCTTGATGTTCTCCACCACCTGCTTGCGCTGTTCGTACGTGAGGAAGGGCAGGCGCTTGTGCTCGGCCACGGCCTTGTCGGTGTAAAGTCCGATGATGAGGTCGCCGTGCCTGGCGCCCTCGTTGATGATATTGATCAGACCCGGATGCATGATGTCGGCCACCATGCCCAGATATACTTTCTTGTCAGCCATTTTATGTGTGTTTAATTTCAGAAGCCTGTCCTGACGGCAGCAACTTCTATTAATCTACAAAGTTAACAAAAAAATCAGACATATAGAAATAAAGAATGGCGCCCACCTGCATTGTAGACCGCCATTCTTTTGCGTTTCTGTACGAGGTTCGGAGAGCCCACGCCGCCAATTGCGCATTAGACAATTAAGTTTTCCTTAATTTTGTCCACGATGTAGCGGACATGGTCATCACTGACCCAGGGACCGGCGGGGAGGCAGATGCCCACCTTGAAAAGCGACTCGCTGACGCCGTTGACGTAGGCGGGAGCAGCCTTGTAGACAGGCTGGCGGTGCATCGGCTTCCAAAGCGGTCGCGATTCGATGCCTGCAGCATCCAAAGCCATGCGCAGGGCCTCCACGTTGTCGTTTGGCTGGCAGTCGGTCGTGGCCGATGCGACGGTGTGCGTAACGCCGGCAGCGCCTCCGACAGCACCGGTTATCACCTTCTTATATGCCAGTTCCTGGCCCTTGACCTTCAGGTCCGGATCCAGCGTTGCCGTGCAGAGCCAGTAGTTGGAGTCGAACTTCGGTCCGGGTGCCTCGTGCAGTGTAATGCCCTTTACGTCCTTCAGCAACTCGCGGTACAGCGTCTGCACATGACGGTGATGGGCAATGTGCTCGTCGGCGATGGTCATCTGGCCGCGGCCTATGCCCGCGCAGATGTTGCTCATGCGGTAGTTGTAGCCGATGGCCTCATGCTGATAGTATGGATACGATTCGCGCGCCTGGGTGGCGTACCACAGTATCTCGCGCGCTTTGTCGGCGTCGGGACATATCAGCGCGCCGCCGCCGGATGTGGTAATCATCTTATTGCCGTTGAACGACAGCACGCCATACTCGCCGAAAGTGCCGAGCATCCGGCCATTGAAGCGCGATCCGAAGCCTTCGGCGGCATCTTCTATGACCGGTATCTCATAACGGTTGGCAATCTCCATGATGCGGTCGATTCTGTATGGCATACCGTAGAGGGCAACCGGGACGATAGCTTTCGGCTTTCGGCCTGTCTTGGCGATGCGGTCCTTGATGGCCTTCTCCAGCAGGTCCGGATCCATGTTCCATGTATCGGGTTCGGAATCGATGAATACGGGCGTGGCGCCAAGATAAGTAATAGGGTGGGAGGAGGCGCAGAAGGTGAACGACTGCACCAGCACCTCGTCGCCAGGCTTGACTCCGCAGGCAATCAGCGCTAAGTGTACGGCAGCAGTACCGGCCGACAGAGCCACGACTTTCTTGTGCAATTCGGTAGTAGCGCAGGCTGTCCCGGCCGCGTCACAAGTGCCTGGATTGATTCGGTTAACGAAATGTTCCAGGTCTTCTTCGAAGCCGTTGACGTTGGGGCCGAGGGGTACTACCCAGTTATCGTCGAAAGCTTCTTTTATGAAATGCTGTTCTTTGCCGCTCATGTGAGCCAGGCAAAGCAATATGCGTTCACTCATATATCGTAATGGTTTATGATGTTTGCAAAATAAGATACTTAAAGGGGGGAACCATGTGCGGCTCGGGGAGTCCACGTCACTATTTTATGGTGTAGTTCAGTTTCTTGCTGACGTTTTTGCCGCGGTCGGATGAGGCCGGACGTAAGGCCGCCTCCAATAGACGGCGTACCGTATGCCGCCGCTTATGGTATGCCGCATACGTTTCCTGCTCCGGATTGAAATCATCCTTATAACACGATTGTGGACTGACATATACGTATGTCAGCTCCTCGATCAGCGCTGCCGTTTCATCCTGATCGCCGGTCACCGCCTCGATCTGCCCGCAAGTGGGCGCAATGCACATTATTCCGCGTTTACGGCATTCAGCTGCCACAGCTCCGATCGAAGTATCGTAATTATCTATCAGAGGCATCGGATCGAAGTCATTCCAGTCGGAGTCCCCAATCTTTTGTACGGGGCGTAACTGCACGATGTCTGGCACCCCCCCCTCGTGCCAGAGATTCCAGAACCGGTCGCCCTTCAGGTCATGCACGTTCAGTGAATTTACAGTATAGTTGACACGTAACTTAAAGTCCGGGAACAGCCGCTTCACTCTTGCTATTTCAGCCGTCATCCGGCCGAAAGTCTCGAAACTTGCTCCCGGCATCAGATTCTCATAAACTTCTTGGGTCGTGCCGTGCAGCGACAGTGTCAGTTCATTAAGTCCGGCACGGACTAATGGTTCCAGCGGGCATTTACCGGCGCCTATCAGCTGGCCGTTTGTGGTCAGCGAAATGTAGGGCACACCATATTTTCGTCCTGCTGCTATGATTTGTTCGAGATTGGGATACAGGGTCGGTTCCGCGCCGCAGCCAATCTGCAGCTTGAGTGCGTATGGGAAAATCGCTTTTGCGGATACGTCAAGGCTTTTATCAGACATAATGCCTTTCATCGAGGCTCGTTTCACCGGGTCGGAGAAGTAGCACATCCGGCAGCGCAAGTTGCAGGCCATCACCGGGTCGAGAAATACTCCGGCCGTGCGGCGGCGCAGCCTGAACATCGCCGCCAATCCCGCCAACTTAACCGGACGGGGCAGACCATGGCCTACGGCCATTTTCATCAGTTTATATAGATTCATCGTTAATGGAGTGGGCTCTCCGAGCCGCGTTAGGTAAAAACATAATGCCTTTCATATTACCTCGTTGCCGTATTTCATGCGTCGGCCCAGAACGGTGCAGACTATCATTTTAATGTCCTTGATGAAGGAATAATGATGGAGGTAATATCTGTTGATACGAACTTTGTCCGGGAAAATTACCTCGTCGTTATATCGTTGCGGATCAGGTTGCGCAGCCAGCAAATCCTCTTCGTCGCGATACTTGAGGGATGCAGGTCCCGTGATGCCGGGACGGAGTTTCAGCACTTCTCGGTCGGCGCCTTGCAGCTGGTCGGCATAACCCGGCACGTCGGGACGGGGGCCGACAAAGCTCATGTCGCCGATCAGCACGTTCCACAGCTCGGGCAGTTCGTCGAGCTTGTAGTGACGCAGTTTCGCACCGAGCGGCGTGATGCGGCTTTCGCCAGCCACGGATACAGACGAACCTCCATGATTAACGGTCATGGAGCGGAACTTATACATGATGAAAAGTTTGCCGTCGCGGCCCACACGTTTCTGCCTGAAGATTACCGGTCCTCCGGGCATTTTTATCTTGATGAGAATAGCCACGACCAGCAGCACCGGCCATAAAACGGCCAGGCCGACGAGCGCCATCACCCTGTCAAATACATACTTTAGAAACATAATTGCAATGCTGGTATTTTCATGCAGGAATGAGAGGTTCAGTCTCTCGTTTCGTTGATTTCAGACCTTGGTGTCTTGTTGACATAATTTGAACATTAACAATTGAGCGCTGATTCCATATTTATTACTGTCCAAAATTAATTGTCACGTCGCCATTGATTACACCTATTGAATGGGCTCCATTTTGAACAATCGATGTATATGGTGCGTTTTCTTTATTTTGTGTGGTGGACTGATCAGTTGTTATCGCTTTCTTAACCGTAGACGCTGAGGTCATAGAATTTAGATTGGATATTTCCTCCATCAGCTTTTGGGCATCGTTTTCAGTCAATCTTTCCATTGAATCCGCATTTCGGTCGCATAAATATTTCCAGATTGATCCAATATGTTTGAGTATCAATTCCACTTTCGTTATTTCAGTGGTGAAAGATTCGAATATGTGAGGATGTGCCAATGCCTCCTTTTTTAAATTGACGATTTGCCTTTCCCAGAAAGCAATCACGTCATTTTGGTAATCAAGGCTTCTGTCAATATCAACAACCGGAAATAATCTGTTGTAGATACTACCATTCTCAAACACCTGTGCCAGTTCATACATGCATCCCACTGACTTAAGATATTCCGGAGTAATAATGGCAATGATAATTAGACCTTTTCCTATTTCTTCTTCAAACGACTTTATGCTGTCTTTATATTTGATGCTCTGGAAATCAATGGAATATGGAGCTTGGATTTTTACAAGACCATTTATGATATTGCTCAAACATTTCGTGTACTTCTCCTTTGTAGCGGGATTTTTGCAATTATCATAATGTTTGTAGGAGATATACACCATAGGGACTTCTCTATTCATATCGGGACGCAAGTTTTGAATTTGATAATATCGGTTGCCTTAATAGCATATCTTCCCCCCCCCTTTGGGTGTTGAAGCCACTTTGTGGACCTGCCTTGCTGTTCATCTTTATTCATTGTCAAGTTTATGAAAAAAAGGAGAGAGACGGGAAGATGCGATGGAATTCATGAGTAGATAATCGAGGATGTCAATCGCTTTTTCCAAGATAGGTCTGAGACGTTTGTCATGAAGACTGTAAATCCCATTATAGCTTTGCAGCAGAGCGTCGGTGATGGAATTCCATATATGGTAATCCGGATTGCTATCACAATAATTACCGAGCGAATTTTCTATAACCACAAGACATTTTTGTGGATCTTTGCTGGAATAACTAACTAAACTACTGTAAAAAGACCGATTATTTTGCTTAACTGAATTTGATTTAGAATAAGCCTCCACAATCATAGGGAAATATTCCTTAAGATCGTAAACGTCAGAAAACATTGCATCCAATGCATCAGACAATCCAGACGTAGGATCTGAATCGTTGATAAAATCCATGATATACGGAATGCTATGGCTTTCGTAAGTGTTGTTTGTGTTGAAGAAACGCATAAGAGTTTCTTTTGTTTCCGTATGGGATGCGATCATACGGTCTAAAAGTATTTTAGCCTTCTGATTGTCTGTCCAAAACCAGGCAAGGAACAAAGCCTGAGCAATTGGCTTATGACATTCCGAGTCATTGATTCCAGCTTCAAAATAATCCCGCAGTTCGTCAAAATTAGTTTTGATTAGATAGAGCAAAGGGTTTAATTGATGCAATGGCAGATTCATTATGGCAGGATGATAGTCGTGTGTGGCATTCTTGAAAATCCACAGAGTCCTGTCCCTATCTGTGTGCAGTGTTGCGGCAAGATTCACAAGAATAGCACCTCTTGTTGATACTGATTCATTTGCCGATGCTATATCGAGTGCGTCAAAAATTCTATCGGCATATTCTTCATGTCTAATAAGTCTGACAAGTTTGTAGCACGCGTTTCCTCTGGGTTTATTTATGCTGTAATTTATTAAGTCATGCGTTCCATTAAGATTTTTGTCATCGTTGCTGTCATCAGCTTCTTTCACAGCCTTACATAGGAAAGAAAATATAGAATCTGTAATATTGTCATTGTTAACTGCATCCGTAAGTGCAAAAAGAAAGGAATGAAGCGAGAACCCACGTATGTGCGAATTGATATTATCATCCACGGCATTTAAGATTTTCTTAAGAGCCGTATCTGCATAGTCCATTTTCTTAGCTTTCACAAAACCTTCGAATATCGCAATACAATATTGCATAGGGACATCCGGGTCTTTTATGATTTTATGAAACAGGGTAATGAATTTTTGGGGATTCTCCGTTACTTCTACTTTAAGATCCCGGCTTATGCCGGTTAAGGTGGGAGTTCTGAAATTAGTCGTGTCATCTGAATTATATTTCTTCATAAGAGAGACCCATTCTTTACCTTTAATCTTTTTCCTATCGGCCTCTAATGAAGAATAACCCACATAGGAATTAATTGAGGACGGAGGGGTGTAATCAAGTTTTTTGTATTTCCTTTGAAGTTCATTTAACACCTTGAATGCGCCTGGATTTAATCGCTTCAGGTCTTTTGGGGGAATAATCGCCAATAGTTTCCCCTTCTCGAATCCTTGCCATGTGAGAGTAATGCCATGTTCAAGTCGTGTCTCTAACTTTACATGGTCTAAAAATATATCATCCTTAATATTCATTATCTTTTCGATAATCACATTCTTTTGATCATCCGAAAGATAGGGGAGTATATTTTTAGTCAGTTCTGCTGCTTGATAACGCACCCATCCAGGCACGGTGTCAAATAATATCTTATCTTTTAAAATATTGTATGCGAAATTGTAAGTTTTCGATGCAGTCCTCGTCAATATTCTTAATGCAGTGTAGAAAACCGGTTCGTAAGGAGCTCCGAATAATTTCTCAACAATTTCAATACCCTTTTGATTGCCATTATCGATATGCCGACACGCATCTTCCTCGATTTTCCTGCGTAAATATTCGCTTATATTCTCAGAATGAACACATCCGGGACCATACTTTATGATATGGGCATAAGGTGAGAGTCTAATATTGTAAGACGGTATTTCGATTGATTTCTCAGATGCGATCAAGAGCAATAACCTTATCCAAAGTTCCGAAATGTAATCCGGATATATTTTTTCAAATTTCTCTAATAAATGTTTGAACTGATAATTACATGTATCGAAACTTCCGAAGCTCTTATCTCTGGATTTCAATTCAATTCTAAGGTCATGCACAAGGATATCTGCAGCTAAAATATGATCTTGGCCTATTAATGGATCCATCAATTCAGGCACTCGCAGTAAAGGGGATTTTTCCTGAAGCCATTTAATGGTTTCAATTAATTTGGTTGGGACTATTAAATATGCATTATGTTTCAGTATATCCAGCATGGACATCCTGTCTGTTTCCGAAGCATCCTCATAATATTTTTTGAACAAATCAAGAGCGAAATCTGAATTTTGCGAAATCAGATTATCCAATGCCTCATTTAAAACTTTTTTATGACAGTTATCTATAATACCAAACTCCCGGCCGTTTCTTATGTTACAATCCGCTTCCCTCAGCCATTCGTCCGAATGTATGGCTTTTATAAATGTTGATAGGAGGAGAGGATCTTTCAAAATATACTTCCTGAAAATATTCTTTTCATCTTCAGATGGATCCTTTATAAAGGCCAGTGATGTAAGAAGCATGTGAAGAATATGGAAATGACATCCGTATTTACAGTCATTATCCTTTGTCAGTAAATCATTAAAAGTGGCGATATATAAATCTTCATCATGATTTCGTAGATAGGCCATCACCGATCGTACGCGCGGTCTTACAAACAGTCCCTGATGCACATCCTTCAGATCATCATGCAATGACCCGCCTCGTTCTACAAATCTTCTTGCATAGACATAATCAAATAGAGTCTGATGGAAGAAAGTCAGTTTATTGCCTTTGCTTTCCTTCGCAAGGAATCCGTTGGAGACAAGATAATCTATTTCATCCTGAAACTCACTGAACCTACATTCCGGCAAAGCAAGACTTTGCTGTTCATACATCATCCTGCATAATGCATCGAGGAATGAGGTAATAGTTTTTCTTCTGTCGGAATTCCTGATTTTTAAATCCCATAATTTATCGTACAATGACTCCAGACTGTAGCTGCTTTCATTAATGGTCTGTTTTATACTGTCCTTGATCTGCAGAAACAGATAAAGATGCAAGGGATTTCCGAGAATATCCAAAATCTTCTCGTTCAGTTTCTCTTTGAAATCGTTTTCGATCAGAATCTTTTCAACATATTCTCTTTCAATCGGTCCGATGATCCATTTGAAGCTGTTGGCCTCGACTTCCGAAAGACTCGGATTGTAGTTCAGATCATAGCTGCGACAAGAGAATACTACCTTTACATTCTTCTTTTTCCCTTGACGTATAAGGAATGAAATAAGATTACGGATTATGTTTCGGTCACCACTCAAAGTTGATGACAAAGCATCAATCTGGTCTGCTAAAATTACGGCCTTCTTTCCTTGACTCACAAGATTGTCGATACCTTTGTCAATAATCTTCATCAACCAGGGGTTCCGGGGATTATTCAGATATAACAGTCGGTCAGATTTCAAGCCCAACACAAAGACATTATCCTTTTGGGAAAGCAGACGGTATATGGAATTCAGAACTACAGTCTTGCCGATTCCAGGCAAACCTACTACAAGCCCTATATCTTTTTTATCTTGTGACTCGTTGGAATCCGAATCGGAATCGGATAGAATCCAGTCAACAATCTCGTTAACCTCATGACGTTCGATGATTGGAGTAATCTTAGGACTCTCCGATTCCAAAGCGAACGATTCCGCTTTTGCTATATCTTCAAAAGATATGCCGGTATTTCCGTCATAGTAATTAATATTGACGTTGCCGTTGACCTCTCCTATATTGACCTGATTGGTATTTGACATATCATTCATCGCGTTAGACTAAGTCCTTCAATTTGGAATTTCTCAATTAGATTTATGACCTAAAAAGCGAGTGATCCAAAAATAGAATACAATCTTGTCATTATGAGATTACAGTCTGGCACGCTTCCTACATAAACCCCAGTTAATGATGCGTCTTGATATCTCAACCCATTCGTGTCTTTGGTCAGTAGTTAATTTTTCAAGAGAAATGATACTTAATTGACGCAGGTTTTCATGTTTTTTAATGAATTCAGATACGAATGCTTTGCCCCATCCTGGAAGAACTGAGATGTTATCATTTTTTTCATCGTCTGAATATTCATTATAATGTTTAATCTCAGTGGATACTTTATCTGAAAGATCATTGAAGTAATATAAATACTCATTATCGTTTTTAAGCATGGACACTTTAAGGCCAATTTTTATATCATAAAATGATAGATTTCCTTTTGCCACCTCTTTTAGTCTACGGTCGGAATGCGGTAATGCGGATAATAGTAAGTTATGAGGAATAATATTTTCTAATTCACGAACCTGCGTCATGTGGTAAAAATGGACAAAACCACATTTATTCTTGTCTAAGACGTTTTTGACTGCCTGGGCAGTTTCTCCGATTTTGTTTTCATCCGGATAGTTTTTGTCACTGTCAGTGATTATCAGACAGAAATGGTTCGGATTGCTCTTGGTTTCGACATCAACAACAGTATCAATGGTCTTGCCCCCTCCGTTTCTTGGCATTACACATATTCCGACTTTACTTCCAAATGATTTGTTTCTCAGCATATTGTTTGCGATTGCCTGGAAAATAACGGTGTCTTTCAGGTTTTCTGCAATTAAATGAGTTTCCTCATATAGCTCAAGTGACGAATTAGTAATTGGGTTGACAAATATGATATTTTTATCTTTAATTTTCTCCGGAAGATATTGTGTGTCCTGATTGAAGGAGACTACTACCACCCAATCTAACTTATCCAATAAGGCAAAGAAATTCAGATGTTCAGAACAATCTTCGATATTTGATACGTAACTGTGAGGGAATGTTTTATGCGCAAAAAGATTGCTTTTATAGCTCTGGAAATTAGCGACATGCACGTAATGATGACCTTTTCCGCATCCATATACTAATTCACAAATTGTTGACAATGCACATTCATGATTGGGCATACGTCCATTTAAGGCTGTCTGACAGATATCCTCACATACGTAAATCAACATGTCACAAATGGTTTGTCACCGGAGAAAAAGCCATAAGGCCAGTTGGTCAGATAACCGTCCGATGTGATTTTAGCAGGAGTTATATACTGTTCCATGCCTTCTTGTTTTGCATTAAAAAGAAGTATGTTGACATCAGAATTTTTAATTGACTCACCCTCACCTATAAGTTGGCAGATTCGTTCAATCAATATGGAACTGTGCGTTTCGATTATAAATTTGATTTTCTTGGAACGAGTGGTGTAATCTTTTACTATCTTTGCCAACATATCAGCGAAATCTGAAATGAAACGGGGATGCAGATGTAATTCCGGTTGCTCGATAACAATAAGATGGATATTGGATAAGGATTGATACAATCCCCGTATTTTTTTATTTGGATTTATAGCATTATTCCATATGATAGCCAGTATCGGAAGAATTTGGGAATATCCGAAACCGACATCTGTCATATTTCGTTCTTTCCTATCTTTTTGAATCATAATCTGGACGTGCCCGTCGGTTGCTTTCAATTTAATACGGAATCCAAATAAATCATTTATCCATTTATTGAAACTGGTTAATTGTTTGGATTCTAAATTGAACAGAAACATTGCGAGGTTTGTGCCGTCGGGCGAAATCTCGTCATTGGCCAGATTCTGCATTCGATAATATCGTTGGGCTACAGCTCTCAGAGGTTCAACATAAGAGGTATTTCGTGTCAGGCCCATCAATAACATGTTTATGCTATTTATGATGCCATTTATATTGTATGCAATATACAGTTCGTTCAGATGATTGATTTCTCGGCCAATAAGAGGTCGGAGTTCATTATCGATATATACAGGACTTCCTATTAATCCACAATTAAATGCCTCCCTGATTTTTTGAATTAGAGTCTCGCCGGTTTCCGAATTCTCTGAGACCTCATTCTCAATTCCCATTAACTCCAATAGCTTGTGATTATTCAATGGGAATTCTGATGAGATCATATGCTCATTTTCTCCATCCCAGAATAACAGATCCGGAATCAGCATTACACTATCCCAAGATAACACCTTTATTATGTCACAAATGTTTAAATCATTTATTACAAATGACTTGACGCCGTCATTCTCTGTAAATTCGATAAAAACAGATTGCTCGTTAAATTGTAATGCTATGTCTGATATATATTCAGGAGACTTATTGGATTTTCGTTGTTTCAGTGAGATGGAAACATTAATCTTCCCTGATTTCGTATGTTTCTCAGGCGATGAGCGGTATCTCACTCTGTTCGACATAGGTATACCTCCAAGAGTAAATGAAAGCGTCATCACGTTGCTATCGTCACGCAATGTATTCTTGAAATCACAGAAATCCACACCGTTTTCTATATTCCATAATAATACCCCATGCCGTCTTGTTCCTAAGCTTTGCTTCAGTAATGGAAATAGTTTCAGAAAGGAACTCTTTCCACTGCTATTAGCCCCTACTAAAAAAGTTAAAGGTCTTATTTCGATATCTCCTGTATCTTCGAAGCATCTGAAATTTTTTAATCTGATTGACTCCATAATATACTATTATTGAAAATTGATTATTGATTTGTCTCCTGCTGGTATTTGATTCCGCAGTGATTCAGTTCACCTATTTTGTTATTCATTGCCGAGCTTTTTGGTACAACCGCGTAGTTGGCTATATCTTATTTTCCTCTGTTTATTTCTTCGAATTTTAATAGATTTCTGACGGGTAGAGGTATAATGGGCAGTTTCCGGAAAGGATATAGTACGTAAATGATGCATTTCAGCCATGTCGCGTAATGTAAATCCATCTTGCAGTACGCTTTCCGGAACAGGAATTTTTGTTCAAGAAAGGGTTGGATATTGGAATGGCCGCTAATACTGCGCCAGCCGTCGGAAACGTATGAATATCCTTTTTCGGCGAGATAGTAATGTCCCATCTCATACAATAATCCGTAATATGGATAATGTCTGTTCATGAATTCGGGTATGGCCTTTAATGTCATATAATTTACGGAATGTTTCTTAACTTTATTCAATGCCCAGGCTATCATCTGACCGGTTTCTTTTGAATAAACTCCCCAATATTCATGTCCGGATTGTACTAAAACCGACTTTTCCCATTGTTCGCGTGTATCGATAGAGACCGCTATATCGTGATACCGTTTAAAGGCTTCCAAATAAACAAGATAACCATTGTCGCGAACGAGTTCTATATTAGTAATCCTTTTAATTTCACAGTCTTTGAAACAACGCCGTATCTGATTCCTTACTTTAGTCGGCAGTTCCGCAAGGTCATGGTGTCGGTCTTGTATTATTTCCCAGAAATTGGTAGGTTCTTCACAATCCCAATCGTAGCAGTTTCGCAACATCCACCCCCCCTGTTTGTAATAAATTGAATATCAGTAAGTTGCTTAGTTTTACTTCTTCAAAAGATTCACCTTTCCAAATAAGACAGTGTTTATAAATACGATAGTTTGGGGTCTGGCTCATAATGAGGTTTCTTAATAAAGGACACGAATCTTCGGTTTCGTTCAGCAATGCATTATATCGGAGAGATTATTTTCTGACCATTTTTTTGCGGTCTGCGATATTTCCACATTCCAGATGTGGCGCTAAACTATACCTGATTTATTATCGTTTAGCGAACGGTAATTTTAGCAATCCGACTAATGAGCCCCAACCGTAGGATAGGTGAAGTACGAAAAACGCGGCTGAGAGATAGAAAAAATCCAAATGTTTCCTGATGGCTATTCGTGCACTTATCAGACTTACCGCAAATGTATACAGCAGCAAGGATGCGACACATATCCACCAAAGCGGATGCCAGAAGAAACCTGCTACAACAGGCAATAAAAGAGACAGGACGAAGAAAAGAGGAATAAAATGGCGTAGGCTCAATGATTTCAATTGACGGGTGTAATATACCGTCAGGATATTCCATTTGCCGTTGCCATAATTGTTCCGGGCAAGTTTTGAGAAAGTTTCGCGGGCGTAATATGTGCAGAAAGTATCCGGCACTATGACGATCTTTCCTCCTCCGGCTTTTATACGTTTGTTTAATTCGATGTCTTGATTGCGCACGAGCCGTTCATCGTATCTTCCGAATCTGTCGAAAACAGAACGGCGCCAGCACCCGAAGGGGACGGTGTCCACCTCTTTGGCTTTGTCGATTCCGGTGCGGAACGCGGAATTGCCTACGCCTAAGGGATGGGATAACACTTCCCGTATGGCGAGAGATTTTGAAGTCTTATGCAGTACATCCGTTTTGCAGACCGAGCCGACATTATCAGCCTGATACGTATCTAAAGCAGCAACCAATGCCGAGAAATAGTTCGGTTCGTATGACGCATGTGCGTCCAATCGCATTATTATATCTCCGTGTGACGCAGCTATCCCGGCGTTTAACGCAGGGGGAACAATCCGTTTGGGATTGTCAATCATGCGAATCCATGGATATTTGTCGGTATATTCAGCGATGATGTCACGCGTGCGGTCCGTGCTCATGCCATCGGCAAAAATTACCTCAAGGTTATCCTTGGGATAATCCTGAGCCAGAATGGAATCAATACATCCGGCAATGTATTTTTCTTCGTTATATATGGGGCAAATTACGGATAGCATCAGAGTCTGTCGTCTATTATTTCCCGTGGCAGGATTCCTTTTACATCGTACACTACGCCATTAACACTATCAGCGAGAAGTCCGCGGATGTCGAGATCCTTGAACTGATCGTGCGCCACAGCCAGAATCACAGCGTCATACTTATTGTCTTCGGGCAGAGTGTTGGCGATATCGATGCCATACTCATGCCGGACGGCATCGGCATTAGCCCAGGGATCATAGATGGTAATGTCGGAGGTGTATTCTGCGAGAGTGTGGTAAATATCCACAATTTTAGTGTTTCGTATGTCGGGACAGTTTTCCTTGAACGTGATGCCGAGAATCAGAATCCTGGAATCCTTGACCTTGACGCCTTTAAGGTTCATGGCCTTGATGGTCTGGTTGGCGACGTAGGCACCCATGCCGTCATTCAGACGGCGGGCCGAGAACATGACGCGGGGCAGAACGCCGTATACCTGTGCTTTCTGAATGAGGTAATAGGGATCGACCGAGATACAGTGGCCGCCGACAAGACCGGGGGAAAGCTTGATGAAATTCCACTTCGAGGATGCTGCTTCAATCACATCGTGGGTGTCGATTCCCATGGCATTGAAAATCTTGGCAAGCTCGTTCATGAACGCAATGTTGACGTCGCGCTGGGAGTTCTCGATGATTTTTGAGGCTTCCGCAACTTTGATGGATGGCGCTTTATGTGTTCCGTTGACAAGCACGGAGTTGTATACATCGTCCACGATATCCGCTATTTCAGGAGTGGACCCGGATGTCACTTTCTTTATTTTTTCTACGGTATGGAGCTTGTCACCGGGATTGATGCGCTCCGGGGAATATCCGGCGAAGAAATCCTCATTGAACTTAAGTCCGCTCACACGTTCCACAACCGGCAGGCATTCCTCCTCGGTAACGCCGGGGTAAACGGTCGACTCATAGACCACGATGTCGCCTTTCGATATGACCTTTCCTACCGTTTCAGACGCTCCCAAAAGGGGCTTCAGGTCGGGACGGTTGTTATCGTCGACGGGAGTAGGTACAGCCACGACATAAAAGTTGCAGTCACGTATGTCATCCGGATTTGTAGTGCAGCGGAATCCGTTATTGTCAAGCGCATCCTGAAGAAGTTCATCACTTACTTCGAGAGTCGCATCGTGTCCGGAGTTCAGCGCATCTACACGCTTCCGGTTCATATCGAATCCAACAGTCGGATATTTGGTCGAAAACAGACGTGCCAGGGGCAGTCCGACGTAACCGAGGCCGATTACGCAGATCTTGATTTTATCCATATATAACTTGCATTTTATTGAAATGTTTTAACAGACATTCAATTAAAACTTACCATACAGACAATGCAATATGCAATGAAGAATTGAAGAACAATAACAGATTAGGAATGATTATATTATTCTCCCGTTAATAGTGCCTTTATTGTAGCAGCAATTCTTGAGGCCATGAATGCAGGATTGTAGTTCAAGGGATTCTGGATCCAATATTTTGAGTATTGACTTATGGCTTTAAGACAATTCAAGAATCGGTTAAACCTGGAACGTTTCTTAGTTGTGGCTGAATTAATCCTTATGCGTCGATAGTACACAGCATCTGATGAACAGAACCTGCAGCTTTTAATACGGTCTGATATAAGTGCCATGAACAAGGAGTCCTCGCCATTTGCGAATCTGGTATCAAATCTTCTTGTGCCGATTATGTCTTTATGTATAAGCTTCATCACAGGGCCGTTAAAGAACCTGCGTGATTGGTATAATGAAGGATTATTTAAATCTTTAAGTCTCAAATACTCCTTATGATGAATATTATTATAATTCATTATATTGGTTCCATCTGTAAAATAAATGGAATCGGTCAATGCAACGTTTTCCGGAGTAGAAAGGGCAAGCAATTCTTCAAGATAAGAGGGCGAAACATAATCATCATCATCTATGAATGCCATATATTCACCTTTAGCGTGATCAATCCCGATATTCCTGGCGTTGCTTACCCCTCCTCGATCTGTTTGAATCAAAGAAACGCTCAATGACGGATGACCCTTTATCCATGTCAGAATATCGTTCTGCCAGGGTTCACTGCAACCATTCAGTATGACGATGACTTCATACTCGGATTTGTCAAGGGTCTGGCTATACAGAGAATCAAGGCATTCCCATATATAATCCGCAGGCTTATAGGATGGAATAATTACAGATATTCGGTTCCCCATACTATCTAATGCTTCCAGTAACAAACGTTTGAGTGAACGGAAACACGTTCCGATTCCGGAGGAAGCTGCATATACTCCCCGTATATGTGCCGTAAGATATAATCGTATTCTTTGGGTACTTTCAATATATGTCCCTCGAATTCCATCTCGATTTGGTCCTGAAAGCATTTCAGAGGCATCACCTCCTCCATGCCGTTAAACCCGGTATTGGCGAAACACCCGGCCGTGTTCGTGCCGGAATATTGACCGAGCAACCGCCGGTGTTGCCGTACCAGCTTGCGTGTGGTGATAATGTTGAACGTGTCAAGCGTCCGGTATATGAATATACCGATATTTTTCCTTATCGTAGACAGGAATGTGCGGCCACGGCCGTATGCATACGTAAGGCACGCGAGTTTGTTTTCTATGGACTTTACTTTCCGTAGCAATACAATCTGTTCGTCAGGATTGTCAGGAAGATAATCTACCGGGAAAATGTCAATGTTGACGCACACTGTCCCTTCGCACCGTTTGCGGGTGAGTTTTTCTGATTTAACTGTTCGGGTGTCATTGAGGACTGCGAACAGTTTTCCGTAACTTGGATTTATTTCATTAGCCATCACCTCATAATAAGGATGGTCTTTAAAATTATGAATGAACCATTCATAATCTTTGCGGGGCATCCATACATCAATATCATCGTCCCAGGGTATATAACCCTTATGCCGGACAGCCCCGATCAGAGTGCCATACGTCAGGAAATATTTCAGGGAATGCTCGTCGCAAAATTTTGCAAACTCTATGAGTATATCCAGAGCTATTTTTTTCTGTTCTGCCGTATCGATGTATTTCATATTGATCAGTAATTTTCAAGAAATATTATGCGATATGGCAAGTATTCAGACTTGCCCAGTGTGTCGTTGTAAATCGTTATGGTATATATGAACAATGCACTTGCCGCAAGAGTGAATGCAAAAGTGGATATTCTCCTTTTCTCACCTCTTAAATGTTTCAAAATAAGAGGAACAACGAGTATGATATATATCAGGAACGGCCGGCACAGCCGGCTGTTCAGAGTATTGTCGAAACTGAATAAAAACAAAATGCAGACTCCAATATTAAAAATAGTGATATATTTATGAAGCACAGCGGATGATTTATTATTATTTTTACGCGGCCATAAGATCAAAAAGAGTATGTCTGTTGCAAGGTAGAGATAAGGTATTTTTGTCATACCATTCTCTGTTGTGGCTATTTTAACATAATAGTTCAAGCGTTGTCCCAAAATACCGTAATCTCCCAGTGAAGCTCCTAAAATTCCGTTAAATAAAAATTCGCCTCCAATAAAGCTGAATATCAATAATATAATATTGACAGTGCGTGATATTTTAAACAAAACTAATGGTATGAAAAGAATTCCGACAACCATTGATCCATGAATGAAATAGCTGATTATGTATAATACAGCAAAATGAATCCATTTCTTTTCGTATAGGAATGTGGTTGCATAGAATAAAACAGATACACCGGACCAGAACCTTATTATAGATAAACTGTGGGTATATAGTAAGGGCAAGCATAGGAATGCCAATAGTGAAATGGATACATTTGCAGACAATTTTTCAATCGCCCACTTGGCAAAATATACAGTTATAAATGAATTGACGATAAAGAAAATAGGGATATATGTCTTTGCCGCAAATCGTTGCAATACATATTCAAGGAACTCAAATCTGTCATAATCAGGTTCGTATCTCAGAATATCCAGATACATCATGTAATCGAAGCCCACGTCATACCTGATTGCGCTAAATACGAAAAGAATGAAAAAGCAGAGATTATTTGATTTCCTTGTATTTATTGTAAGATTAAAGAGCAATAAACACAATAATAAGATATAAGGTATTGTATCTAAATAATCAATCATATTATTATAGTGATATATTATTCAACGAGAAACCACTCGCTGAGGAATATTCTTGAGAGCTTATAACAGCTTGATGTAGCTCTGTGATATTATCTTTAGTATATGTCGAGCTAATATAAGAACTTTTGGCAACCAACATATTCTTAATAAAGAATCGCGCTCTATTAGCAATATTTTTTATAATAGAAAATGCTGTGCTACAAACTGTAAGCGGCGTTATAAATTTAAACACCTCTTTTCTGTGACTCCAGTTAAACGTAATAAATGAGCCATAAAAGGCATTATAATTAAATGCCTTACGTTCATTCATCAAATCCATTCTTCTTAAGGACTCCAATACGGACTGAGCCCAGATGGTTTGAGATGTCCAAATTTTGGGTAATCTGATGTCCCAATTGTCTATTGTATCCTTGGGGAGAAAGGGTATGTCTTCAAGACGACCGATATGAGCGTGCCGTGCGCCTTGTCCACCGGTACTTTTATAACTGAAGCCGGACAGAATGAATGGCATGTCGATTAATGCAAAACTCTTTACGGTAAATGCAAGGGCAATAGCATTCGACATATCCGGGCTGGGTCCCGGGAAAAAGGATTCCGTTTTCGCAAATACGCGATTAAGTGCAGTTCTGGAAACTATGCCATGATATACCTTGGGTAAGTCCAACATGGCAGTACCCCCGGACTTCAACACATTATGGGCAATCTTTTTGGGATCCACAATGCTATTGATTCCATCCTCCTTTGGGATGGATAGTGAGTGGAGTTTATGAAAATTACCGACAAGGTCAGGCCAATTATACCGTGCAATAGTTCCGACGCAGGCTTCGACACTATTTGCCTTCATCCAGACGGCTACTGTGACTATGTTGGGGAGTACGCTATCATCGTCTCCTATGAAACATACATATTCGCCGGATGAGTGGAGAATGGCATTGTCACTGTTTTCCACAACAGATATTGGATCCTTAATATGAAAATACTTGACATCATTTTCATATTTGCTGATCAATGGCAAGATGTCATGATTGTTTTCAGAATTGTCCTGAACCACAATTTCCATAACATTCCCGGTATCTTTCCTGGTTTTAACCAGACTTTCAATGCATTGTGTCAGGTATGCATATCTGTCTTTCGTGGGAATTATGATGCTGATTAACGGTTGCATGATACAAATATTATTTTATAATGGTATTGAAATTAATATCCATTTTATTATGAATGTAGCATAAACTATAAGTCATACATAAAACGAAAAGCGATATTCCGCTAAGCCACTTAAGCCATTGTGTGTCTAAATTGCGTAAACAGGCTGCAACAAGACATGCAATTAAACAGATTGCTAAATTAAATACAGTAGTGCGGCTAAATGAAATTTGATATTTAAGTTTCATGATAATCTGGTACATCAATAATTGAAATAATCCGTTGAGGGCATAACCGAGGCCAAGACCAGTGAGACCCAAAGTCTTATACATCAAAATATTGATTCCTAAAACTATCACATTGCATATTAATGAGGAGATTAAAAAGATTTTTGCATTCTGCTTGGCAAGCAATACCATTCCCATGCAGTTGGAGCAGATGATTGCGATGGAGCCGATAATGGCATAATCGGTGTATTCAGATGACCGGATAAAGGCTTCTGAATAAAGAAACCTGAGGAAATACGGAATCAAAAACACAAAGGCCACAACGAGAGGCAATGCGATGATCAATCCGGTCTCGGACTGACGGTTTACAGCCTGGGCGAGCGCCTTGTTATCATGATTTATTCCACATATTCGTGGATAATATTCGGTTGACATAGCCGATACTATGACTGCAAAATAACTTACAATTATTGTTGCACCGGCCTGATATAAACCTACTGTCTCAAGACCTCCGTTATGGCTGATGTAGCTCGAAAGAATCAGACTGCATAATGTCAGCATCATGCTCATCAGCATAAGGGATACGCCCATCGTTACGATGGCTTTTGACTTGCGTATCGATTCCTGGATGGATAGTTTTA
Source organism: uncultured Porphyromonadaceae bacterium (assembly GCA_902468245.1). Lineage (GTDB taxonomy): Bacteria > Bacteroidota > Bacteroidia > Bacteroidales > Muribaculaceae > Lepagella. The sequence continues at coordinate 266,313 of CABQXY010000028.1, forward strand.
CCTTTTCATATTGTACCTTGCGGGCGAAATATGCTGATACTATCGTTGTCGCGAAGCTTGATACAATCAATGAAGGCACGATACCTTTTTCGCGAAAGAAGTAATAAAACGGGATGGCCGATACAAGTCCGACGATACTTCCTGCGAGATTGGATACAGCTACATTCTTGAGTTGGCGCATTCCTGTATTGATGGCCAGATACCCCATGCTCTGTATCATAAAGCCTGTCACCAATGAGAGGCATATATATGACAGGCAATAGCTGTTGTCTCCGAATGTAAGTCGGCTGATCCAGGGTGAAAGAATAATGGTGACGATTACACCGAGTGCCGAGGTGAAACGTATAATCTTTCGGACCAGGGAAATAATCAGGTTAACTTTCTGTTTGTCCCCGCTTTCCCTTGCTTCAGAAATATCCCTGACAGCGCTTTGATTAATGCCTAAACCGCAGACCGAGCTTAAAAGGGCAGTGGCCTGTTGGAACAGGGCAATCACTCCCATGCCGGCTGTGCCCAACAATACGGCCACGACCTTGTTGATTCCGACTTTGAAAAGGATATTGAATATCTGCACGAATCCGAACAGGAAGGTGCTTTTGAATATATTCTTATATCCCTCTGACTGTGCCATCAGAAATCGCGGTTTACGGATAACAGTCGGGTAGAAAGCTCTTGGTTCAGAAAACAGTATGCCTGCAGGGCTTTTCCTTCCACCTCAGCATCCCCGTCATAAGGAATCCAGTTGCACGTCTTGTAAAACCCGACATTCTTTTGCTGACAGAATAATATGCCGGGCTTTTTATTTTGCCGGCAATAAAAATCTGCAACCGACATTATCAGACGACCGTAATTCCGGCCTTTCATCGCGGGATCAACGCATACGTTCCCGATACCGAGGGCGTCGATAGTGCGGGAGTCGTATTCCAGACTGACACGAACCATATTCAGGTAGGCCACCAATATGTCTTCATCCCTCAGCAGCAGATGTATATCGCCGTCACACAGATGTCTGTCCATCCATTCCAGGTGAGATTGGACAGGATATTCCCAATTGCGGTTTTTGAATTCGCAGATCTGAAGCTTCAGCCCTTCGGAAATGTCGGAATTATTGATGAATTCGATGCTGATCATAAATTAACCCACCATCCGCTTGGAAGTGCCACAAATCCGGAATAAAATTCTGATACTCCCGGCAGCATTGATTTGTCGCCGAATACGGAATAGAAATTATTAGGCAGATGGACTCCGGAGGCGTAAAACCCTTTCTGCCGCCATTTGATAATGCTGTCGCGTTTGTTTTCGGACAGCATACCGAATACCCATCCGTTGGGATTGGATCCCGGCGTAATGGAAACAGGAATCTCATTCCCGCTCAGTAAGTCGGGCCATATTGAAAGGTTGCGGCGCTGTCTGGCAATCAGTTCGTCAAGAGAGTCTATCTGATACAATCCGATGTAGCTGTTGACATCGCTCGGCGTCGCTCCGAACCCTGCCAGTGTGATGTCGCATTCGGGATTTATTTCGTTGATGTCGTCGCGGAATGTCGGCCTGTCAATACCGAAATCCCTGAATAAAACAGCCTTATCGTATAAATCCTTATTCTTGAACGATAACGCCCCGCCATCTATGGTGTTTGGCAGACGAACCGTCTGGAATGACATTATCGTGGCATCGGCCGGCAGGTTTCCCATTTTTTTACCGTTCCATTCAGAGCCGAAAGCCTCGATAGCATCGTCGATAAGCAATAATCCATTGTCTTTTGCAATCCGGCTTATATCTTCGATGTAGCCGACATTGCCGCAGAAATGATTGTGGATTATGGCTTTAGTCTTTGAATTGATTTTGGCTGTTACGCTTTCGGGATTCAATGTCCCCGTGTGAGGGTCAATATCGGCCCAACGAAGTTTTATGTCCAGACTTGCGAACGGTTGGCTGGAAGCAAGACATGTCATGGGAGAGGCAATGACTTCATCGTCTGCTTTTAAATCCAACGTCTTGATCAGGACCAGCGCGGCACTGTTATGGGAATTTACAGTCAACAGGTAGGGCGTCCCGATCCAGTCGGAAAGTCTTTTTTCAAAAAGTCTGCCGTATTTGCCATACGCCAAGGCTCCGGACCGGAGAATATTCTCCAGTTCCGGAAGCTGTTCAGGCATAAATGGTTTATAGAGTGGTATCATATTACCATCCCTTTTTGATCGCTTCAACGATATTGGCACGGTCTTCATCATTGACCCACCATCCGCAGGGAATGTGTACGAATGAATTATACCATTCGTCCATGCCGGGAAGGTCGCGTCTGGATTCCGCGAATATGGAATGGGTGTCGCTGCGGTGGTGTAACGGAGAGGCTGAAATGCCTTTGCTTTCCATCATCCTGATGAAATCGTCGCGGCGTTCCACCTTCATGGTATAAAGCCAGTATGAAGCTTCTGCCTTGGGATAGTAATACGGCAAAGTCACGCCTTCCACATTGGCCAGTTCATGATCATAGTACTTGCCATTGCTGATGTATCGGCCTACAATGTCGCGGACATATTGCATCTGCACGAGTCCGATAGTGGCGTTGACGTTGTTCATGGCATATTTATAGCCCACCTCCTTTATGTCATTTTCAAGCCGTGAACGTTTCTTGTCAAGGCCGAACCAACGGAGCCGGCGTGCACGGTCGAGTTCCGCTTCTGACTGCATGGCCAGGAATCCGCCGTCTACTGTGGTCAAATGCTTGATGGCCTGCAAGGAAAAGACGGTATATGGGGCATTGCAGCCGGTCATGACATTATCATACCCGGACCCCAGGGCATGTGCGGCGTCCTCGATGAATGGAATTCCGGTCTCCTTATTAATCTGTTTGAAAGCATCGATGTCACATACCATTCCGGCATAGTCCACGAATACTATGGCTTTGGTCTTAGAGGTTATGAGGCTCCGGACACTCTCCGGGTCCAGAAGTCCGTTACGGGGATTTACGTCTCCCCATACCACTTTTGCCCCGACCATAGCAATGCTTGTGTTGGTAGGTTCTGCTGTCATAGGGGTTGAAATCACCTCGTCTCCCGGCTTGATTCCGGCAAGAATCAGGGCGATATGCAATGCGTCGGTGCCTGAGTGCAGCGACAGCATATTCGGATTGCCGATGTAGTTTCTGAAAGCAACTTCAAAGTCATCGACGGCCTGTCCGGTGGCTATGTAGCCGCTGTATAGAATTTTTTCAAGCTCCGGCATCAGTACCTCACGCGGAGGCATATACGGTTTTACCAATGGTATCATTTCCCTTCCTTGTATTTTGTCAGTTCCTCCCGGACGTATTCGAGCGAAAGAAGGCGGTCTTTCATTTCGTCTACGGTAAGACGTGCCGTATTGTCAGAGTTATACTGCGTGCGGTCTACGCGATGGCCGAAATCAGCGATGGCCTGGTCATAATTCAAGTCACGGAAATCGGCCGGAATGCGATAGAACTCGCCCATATCTTCGGCTTTCACCATTTCTTCGGACGTACACAGGGTCTCATACATCTTCTCGCCGTGACGGGCTCCGATTATGCGTATAGGCTCGTGGTAATCGAATATCTGTCGTATTGCTTCAGCCAGCGTCTCGATTGTAGCTGCCGGGGCTTTCTGGACGAACAGGTCCCCGGAATTGCCATGCTCGAATGCAAACAGTACCAAGTCCACGGCCTCGTCAAGCGACATCATGAAACGTGTCATTTCCGGAACAGTTACTGTCATGGGATGCTTGTTGCGGATCTGTTCTATGAACAGCGGAATGATGGAACCGCGGGAACACATGACATTGCCGTAACGAGTGGCGCAGATTACCGTGCCGTTGGCTTTGGCCCTGGGGTCACGGGATTTGGAAATGGCAAGTTTTTCCATCAAGGCCTTGGTCATTCCCATTGTGTTGACAGGATATGCGGCCTTGTCGGTGGATAATACCACTACACGCTTGACGCCGTTTCGCACGGCGGCTTCAAGCACATTCTCGGAACCAAGCACATTTGTGCGAACAGCCTGGAGAGGGTAGAATTCGCAAGCCGGAACCTGCTTCAACGCAGCGGCACTGAATACATAATCGACACCGGCCATGGCATTGTTGATGCTGTCAAAATCCCGGACATCCCCGATATGGAAATTGATTTTATGGGCCACTTCCGGATATTGCGCCTGATATTCATGGCGCATGTCATCTTGTTTCTTCTCGTCTCGCGAAAAGATGCGTATCTCCTTGATGTCGGAGTCAAGGAAACGGCGTAAGACGGCGTTGCCGAAAGATCCGGTACCTCCCGTTATTAACAGGACTTTATCTTTGAAAATTGACATGTTAAGAGTAAGGTGTTTGTTAACTGAAGTAGTAGGCGTATTCTTCGGCCAGCTGGCGCTGGGCCTTGGAAGTCGGCTCAAGGTGAATGCCCGATGGAATGTCGGTGAATGACCAATGAGGAGTGGAAAGTGGTGATAGAGGTGTTCCGATGGGGGCGTCGAGGACGGTGAGGACGAGGCGCGTCAGGGCCAAGGTCCAGGGGTTGGTGACGGCGGAGGAGAGCTCGTGATAGCGGGCGCGGGCGGCGTGGGCGGCCGTCATGTCGCCGAGGATAAGGTTGGCGCCGTAGAGCAGGGCCTGAAGCTTGGCGTTGAGCTTGCGGTTGCCGACTTTCGCCACGGCCATGCGGCGGGCGAAGACGGTGAGCCTGGCGAGGAGGGTCTGCGACAGTTCTGAGCCGGCGTGGAACAGGCGCATGGCCTGAAGCAGGTGGGGAACGAAGGCGTCAATCTGGTCGTTGGCGCGGGTGGCGTGTCGGGAAAACTCAAGCACGCGGACGTCGGTGTTCCGGATATTGAAAGCGACGGTGCCGACGCCCTGGAAGATGCTGAGCACGATGTCGCCTGACTTGCTTTTGGCTTTGGGCATGAAGCGGCCTACAAGGCCGGGGAAGTCGCCGTTGACGACTTCGACAAGGTCGCCGTCGTCAAGGTCTATGTCCTGGAGAGGGTAATACGGGAGGCAGTTGTGGTAGGCGCGGGCTATGTTGCGGAAGTTGGCCATGTCCTGTTCGGAAACGGTGGCGTATCGCTCCTCGGAGCCTCGGTCGATCAGGAATGAGAAACCGTTGTCCTGACCGCAAAGTCGCTTTACGTCGTCGAAGTCGCCGCGGACAAATACGTAGTGGAAGGTGAGGTTGGCAGTCCGCATGTGCGTCTGGCCGTTGTGTGTTTCCTGCACTACGTATGTGGGGGCAAACAGCTCAAGGGAGACGTGGGAGGCGCTGTTGAAGCGGTCCACGGTCTTTTGCGCCTGATGGCACGGGGTGGTGGAGATGTGGTTAAGAACGTACCAGGACACGGAGGAGTGATTAGTGATTAGTGATTAGTGATTAGTGAGGAGTGAAGAGCCTCGGGTGAGCAACGACTCCGTCGTTGAACAGAACGGCTCCGCGACTCGGGGAGTGAATAGTGTAGAGGTACTTTGGCACTAAGACCTCTGACCTCTGACTTCTGACCTCTGACTTAAATTGGGGGTGTTCTTTTACTTGGCGTGACAGACGGATATGTCTTTGATACACAGTGTAATAAGATAATCCAATTTGCCAAACTTCCGAAAAGTGGCGATGTAATGCCACTTGAATATTGCTCCGGTTCTGTCCGATTAGGTGAGAACCAATAGCAAAATTACGAATTTTATTTGACATATCAGTTAAAATGAAGGGGAAAAATGATTAATGCGCAATGACAGTGAGGCTCGCTGAAGCTCACCGCCGGAACAAAAGCAGACGACACAAAGACACAACAAAAAAGACGACACAAAGACACAACAAAAGCAGACGACACAAAGACACAACAAAAAAGACGACACAAAGGCACAACAAAAAAGACGACACAAAGACACAACAAAAAAGACGACACAAGGACACAACAAAAAAGACGACACCGGTGGTGCCGCCTTTGTAATGCTTGATGCGCGGGGCTCAGGCTTTCTTCATCTCTTTGGCCCAGATGTCCTTGAGGCCGATGGTCTTGTTGAAGACGGGATGGCCGGGGGTGGAGTCCTTGTCGACCACGTAGTAGCCGAGGCGCTGGAACTGGTAGTGGTCGCCGGCCTGGATGCGCTGGGCGAGCCAGGGTTCGATCATGGCGTTGTCGCGCACGCGAAGCGAGTCGGGGTTGAGCAGGTCGCGGAAGTCGCCTTCTTCGGCCGAGGGATTCTCGACGGAGAACAGGCGGTCGTAGTCGCGTATCTCGGCGCGTGTGGCGGTGGGCACGGATACCCAGTGGAGGGTGCCTTTCACCTTGCGGTCAGCACCGGGGAGGCCGCTGCGTGTGTCGGGGTCGTATTCGGCGTGCAGCTCGATGATGTTGCCGTCGGCGTCCTTGACAACGCCGTCTTCCTTACACCTTATTATATATGCTCCCTTGAGGCGCACTTCCTTGCCGGGGGAGAGGCGGAAGAACTTCTTGGGGGGATTCTCCATGAAGTCGTCGCGCTCTATCCAGAGTTCGCGGCTGAAAGGCATCTGATGGGTGCCTTCGGCGGGGTTTTCGGGGTTGTTGTCCATCTCCATCATCTCGGTCTGGCCTTCGGGGTAGTTGTCAAGGATTAGTTTGACTGGGTTCTGGACTACGCTGACGCGTGTGGCGGTGGCGTTGAGGTCCTCGCGCACGGAGTGCTCCAGTAGCTCGATGTGGTTCAGGGCTTCGTATTTGGTGTAACCGATGCGGTTGATGAAGTTCTTGATGCTGGAGGGTGTGTATCCTCGGCGGCGCAGTCCGCGCAGGGTGGGCATACGGGGATCGTCCCATCCGGCGACGAGTCCTTCCTTGACCAGCTGGAGCAGCTTGCGCTTGCTCATTACGGTATAGGTGAGGTTGAGGCGGTTGAACTCAATCTGGCGGGGGCAGTATGTGTCGTCGGCCAACTCGCGGACGAAGTATTCGTACAGTGGGCGGTGAGGCACGAATTCGAGGGTGCAGATGGAGTGTGTGACGCCTTCGAAGTAGTCGCTCTGGCCGTGTGCGAAGTCGTACATGGGGTAGACCTTCCAGGTGTCGCCGGTGCGCCAGTGGGGGGTCTTGATGATGCGGTACATGATGGGGTCGCGGAAGTGCATGTTGTCGGAGGCCATGTCGATCTTGGCGCGTAGCACCATGGAGCCTTCGTCGAACTCTCCGCGGTTCATGCGCTCGAACAGGTCGAGGTTTTCCTCCACGGGGCGGTCGCGGAAGGGGGAGGGTGTGCCCGGCTCGGTGGGTGTGCCCTTCTGTGCGGCTATCTGCTCGCTGGTCTGTTCGTCGACGTATGCCTTGCCTTCGCGAATCAGTCGCTTGGCCAGGTCGAACAGCTGGGGAAAATAGTCGGAGGCGTAATAGAGGCGGTCGCCCCAGTCATAGCCCAGCCAGTGGATGTCTTCCTTGATGGCCTCGACGTATTCGGTGTCCTCCTTCTGGGGGTTGGTGTCGTCGAAGCGGAGGTTGCACGTGCCGCCGAACTTTTCGGCCGCGCCGAAGTCCATGATGAACGCCTTGGCGTGCCCGATGTGCAGGTAGCCGTTGGGTTCGGGCGGAAAACGGGTGTTGAGGCGTCCGCCGTTCTTGCCGGCCGCCAGGTCGTTTACTATTTCCTGCTCCACGAAACTGAGGCCTGCCTCGTTCGTGGTGCTGTCCTGAAGTGTCTCTGCGTTGACTTTGTTGTCCATGTGTTTATGATTCGCAAGCATTCAGCCTGCTCGATGGTTTCTTTTAAAAACACAAAATTAGTAAAAATCGCGAAAATATGGAGCACGATATAATAATTTTGTGTAAATATTATGATGTTGACGACTTTTTTTGTAACTTCGTTGTTATAAAAGATGAAATTAATATAAACTAAAAAACAAACCAGAATTATGAAACCACTTCACATCATTCTGTCCGTGATAGGCGGTGCCGTAGCAGGCGCGGCCGTAGGACTGCTTGTTGCTCCCGACAAGGGAACCGATACACGTGCCAAGATCGTTGAGTTCCTGAAGGAGAAGGGAATCACGCTGAAGAAAGATAAGCTGGATGAGCTGGTAGACGAGATCGAGGATCAGATCGAGGAGAAGCTCTAATAGCCGGTTTATAACATTAAAAACGACGAAAAGATGAGAGCACTGACACTGATATCCGCTTTTGTGGGCGGAGCTATAGTAGGATGCGGCGCGGCATTGCTGTTCGCACCCGAAAAGGGCGCGGAGGTCCGCGCCAAGATATGCGAGATACTGCACAAGCACGGTTGCGAGATTTCCGACAAGGATGTTGACGCGCTGGTAGCCGAGCTCGCCGCATCGGAGAAGAAATAAGAACACGCGACAGGGGCGGCGGCAATGGCGGCCGCCCCTGGCTTAATACTCGCTGAAGCTCGCCGCCGAAACAAAAAGCGCTGCTGATTATTAATACTATTCCACTATGAGACTGAAGATACTGGATGATATCCAAAACATAATAGAACAGGGCAAGAATTGGGTGCAGCTGGAGCTGGATTACGCCAAGCTGACACTGGCCGAGAAACTGACGGCCATATTGACGATGCTGATCATCGGCTTTCTGTGCGCGCTGTTGGGCTTTCTGACGCTGATACTGTTCAGCTTCGCGCTGGTGCATGTGTTCACGCTGATAATGTGTCCGGCGCTGGCGTATCTGACCGTGGGGGGAATAGTGCTGCTGTGTCTGGTGCTGATATGGGTGCTTCGCAAGCCGCTGCTGCTCAACCCGCTGGCCAAGATGTTGACGCGTGTGCTGATTACTCCGGATGTAACCGAGAATAACCATTAAATACTTGAGGCTCCATGGCAAAGAACGAGATAGTGAGAGTGGATGCGACCGACAAGGTGCAACTGAAGAAAGATTTCAAGGGATACACCATCGAGGAGTTGCGCTACAAGCGCGCGCTGACGGCCATGCGCAAGGAATTCTGCAAGGCAAATATGCGGCAGTCTATTGCGGGGCTGAAGAATCCGTTCGGAACGTCGAAGGTGGCAAAAGCGCTGCCGATGATGGGGCAGATGGCCATGTATGTGCCGGAGATAGCGGGCGTACGCAAGCCTGCCGGCGTGGGCCGGACTTTGCTCAGGACATTGGTGGGCAAGATCAGTCCGCTGGACTACGTGATGTTGGGCATCTCGCTGATAGGACCGGCCAGGAAGATGGTGAAGAAACTGAAGAAGAAAAAATCTTAACTTAATGGGCAAAGACTATTTCGAGGTTCGGGTGGATTTCGAACCGTGCAATGAAGATATAACGGACCTGGCGGCGTCATTTTTGGCTGACGCGGGATTCGAGACATTTGAGCCTGACGCAGTCGGGCTCACGGCGTATATAGCGGCGGATGCCACCGCAGATGCGGAAGCGTTGACCAGGGTGTCGTTAGCGGATTTCCCGATACCCACGGAATTTAAGGTGAGCTCCAAACGTATCGAAGGGCGTGACTGGAACGAGGAATGGGAGAAGAATTATTTCCGACCTATCGTTATAGAGGGTGAGTGCGTGGTGCATTCCAGTTTCCACAAGGATGTGCCCCAGGCGCGTTACGACATAGTAATAGACCCGAAGATGGCGTTCGGCACTGGGCATCACCACACCACGAGCCGCATGGCGGCGTGGCTGCTGAGCGAGGACCTGCAGGGCAGGAGCGTGATAGACATGGGTACGGGCACGGGAATACTGGCCATGCTGGCGTCGATGCGTGGTGCGGTGCCGGTGACCGGAATCGAGATAGACCCGGACGCTTGGGAGAACGCTGTGGACAACGTGCGGATTAACGGCTGCGACATCCGCATGATATGTGGCGACGCATCGGCATTGAAGGAGCTGGAGCCTGCCGATTATTTGCTTGCCAACATAAACAGGAATATAATACTTGGCGACATCGCGGCGTATGCGAGTGCGCTGAAGCCCGGAGGCGTGATGCTGCTGAGCGGCTTCTACGACCACGACCTGCCGATGATAGAGGCGGCGGCCACCGGGCATGGGCTGGAATACGTGGACAAGAAGCTGAGTGCGGACTGGTGCGCGGCGAAGTTCAGGATGAAGGCTCGGTGAAGCAGGATGAAGGCTCGGTGAAGCTCACCGCCGGGACAAAAGACGGACACTTGGGGGCTTCGGCTTCCGCCTCAGCGCGGATAAAAAGAGGGGAATGTGGAAAGAGGGAGAGGAAGAAGGAGAGGAAGAAGGCGAGGAAGAAGGCGAGGACGAAGGAGAGTAAGAAAGAGGGGAAGAAGGAGAGGCTGGAGGAGGAGAAATTAAGGAAGTTTAACATTAATTTGTATGCTAAAACTTGCATTTTGTCGTTCCATGTTGTAATTTTGTCATCACGTGTAGAAAAATACACGCAATTACCACTCCGGACGGACTTAAAGCCGGCCTGAATGCGAACGATGACGGACCGCAAGGGAAGCCTGTAATAACCAGGGCGGACTGCAAGGGAAGCCTGTAATAACAAGGGCGGACCGGAAGGGAAGCCCGTAACAACGAATAAAAACGAACGAATACCAAGCTGCCTATTGAAAAAATCTACGCAACAAATCAACAGCAGAATGGCACAACAAACAACCTTGACCGACGAGGAACTTGTCAGGGCTTATGCACAGGGTAGCAATGACGCTTTCGACACTTTGTTGAAGCGTCACCAGGACCGGATATACAACTACATACTTCGCATCATCAAGAGCGAGGATGTGGCGAACGATATATTCCAGGAGACTTTCGTGAAGGCGATACAGACCATACGTCAGGGTCGGTACACCGAGAACGGAAAGTTTCCGGCATGGATTTCGCGTATAGCGCATAACCTGATCATTGATTATTATCGTCAGGAAAAATCGGAAAATCTTCAGTCCACGGACCTTACGGACGTGAATGTGCTGAACCGAAAGGAGCTGTGCGAGCAGACCATAGAGGACGTATTGATATCGGACCAGATCAAGTCCGACGTCAAGATGCTGATAGAGGAACTGCCCGAGCTGCAGCGGCAGGTGTTGAAGATGCGTTATTACCAGAGCTTGAGCTTCAAGGAGATAGCTGAGATAACGGGAGTAAGCATCAACACAGCGCTTGGACGTATGCGCTATGCGATACTGAACTTGCGTCGCATCGCGGCTGAGAAAGACATAGTGCTCACACTGTGAGCTAGACCCCGCGCAAGCGGTGCATTGAGATACTGCGGGACCGGCCGATGAGGCAGGTTCCGCTTTAACTATTTCAGGCCGGAGAACCAGAGCCGCTATTGGCGACGTGGACGTCGCCGCTCCAGTAAGGGACACGGCTTGAAATACTTGAATTTTATTCGGGACCAAAAATAATATAAGGAAACGGACGGCGTTATATTATTGTAGTTCAGAATTGTTAACCCCTGTGGGAACAATCCGGGACTCCGTTTCGTTCAGATTGATAAGATAGATCTTGAACTCAATAAAGACTATCTGCTCTGTAAGATTATTAAAAACCTTATGCCTATGGCCCACGATTACTCACTGAAACAAACAGACTCCAAATCAAAAGCAATGACCAGACCGAACCAGGCTACGCTGAACTTCATACGCCAGTTTGCCCGCACGTACGTAGTGCTGCAGGGCATGGGTACCGTTGTGATAAACTGACTGTGACAGGACTGGCAGACTGCAACAATTTCTTTGTGAGCTGCGAACGGACCCTGAACCGTGAGCTTGAGGGTCGCCCGGTGGTTGTGCTGAGCAACAACGACGGGTGTGTGATAGCGCGCAGCAACGAGGCCAAGCGGCTTGGCATCCGCATGGGCCAGCCGGCATTCGAGATCCGCGACATGATGGAGCGCGGCGAAGTGACGGCGCTTTCCGGCAATCATCTGCTATACCGCGACATATCCCTGCGCGTGCACGCCATATTGCAGCGGTACGCGCCACAGACGCTCGACTATTCGGTAGACGAGTCGTTCCTGCTGATGGACGGCATACCGGAGCGTGAGCTGGAGTCCATCGGCACTGCGATATGTCGCACATGCTGGGAGGAGGAGCATATTCCGGTGACGGTGGGCTTCGCCCGGAGCAAGACGCTGGCCAAGATAGCCACGGAGGTGGGCAAGAAGGGTGGCCGCAACGTTGTGGTGCTGAGCGACGAGGCCGAGGTGGCCGCGATATGCGACAAACTGTCCATCGGCGAGCTGTGGGGCGTTGGGCGCCGGTTGACCAAGCGGCTGTATCTGGACGGCGTGTACACCATCGGCGACTTCATGCGCAAGCCTGTGCTGTGGGTGCGCGGCCGATTAGGCGTGAACGGCGAGCGGTCGTGGCGCGAGCTGCACGGCGAGGACTGCATCACGCTCGACTTCAAGGAGCGCAAGCTGCAGGACTCCATCAGCGAGACGCGCACCTATCCCGAGGACATTGATGATTTCGACTATCTGCGGTCGCGCATCGCGATATACTGCGCGCATGTATCAAGGCGCCTGCGCGAGCAGGGAGGCCAGTGCGGCGCGATGAGCGTGTTCCTGCAGACCAACCGGTTCCACTCCGAGCGCGGCTATCAGTCGCCCAGCGCCGGAACCATATTTAATCCGCCGACGGCCGACGCGGCGCAGATAACGCACGCAGGCGTGGCTCTATTGGAATCCATATTCAATCCTGATATCTCCTACAAACGTGCGGGCGTGGTGCTGACGGACCTGACGCCGGCCACATACCTGGCGCCGTCTCTGTTCGACGAGGACAACGTGGATCTGGAATCAAGAATGAAGTCAAGGAAACTGATGAACATCGTGGACCATCTGAACGAGGGGCCGGGGCCGCATACCGTGAAGATAGCCTCGCAGCTGACGATGGGCCATCCGGGCCATAACGACGGCTACAGCTCGTCGTTCGGAGTGCCGACAACCTGACAAGGGAACCAGCCTACACAGGACGGGGACTTCGGCTTCCGCCTCAGCACGGAGAGAAAGGGGACTTCGGCTTCCGCCTCAGCACGGATAGAAAGGGGACTTCGGCTTCCGCCTCAGCACGGATAAAGAGGGGGACTTCGGCTTGCGCCTCAGCACGGATAGAAAGGGGACTTCGGCTTGCGCCTTAGCACGGATAGAAAGGGGACTTCGGCTTGCGCCTCAGCACGGATAGAAAGGGGACTTCGGCTTGCGCCTCAGCACGGATAGAAAGGGGCCTTCGGCTTCCGCCTCAGCACGGATAAGGAGGGGGACGGTAATTAGTAATTACGCGGCGGGCAATGGGCTATTTGCTGTCGGGTAATCGGTAGGAATAATTTTCAAGTATCAGATAATTTTCGGAGCAGAGGAAGGCGAGGACGCGCGAGAGGGCGTCGGAGGGGACGCACAGGAAGTGTTCAAGGATGCGGAAATCGGCGCCGTAGGGACGCTCCTTAAGGAAGGACATCACATCGGCAATGATTGATTCATCGCGGTTCTTCGGAGCCTTGCGGTGGTTGTGGCAATCGCGAGGGGCGTGGCGATTGTGGCGGTCGCGGCGATTGCGGCACAGGTCGCAGCGGCCGCACGTGTCGTCGCGGTGCTCGCCGAAATATTCCAGCAGCTTGTGTTCGCGGCAGCCGTGGGCCGACGTGGCGTAGTCTATCATGGCCTCGGCGCGGCGGCTGAGGCGGTCGCGGCGGTCTTCGTATATGTCGCGTCCTATGGCCAAGTGCTTCGGCTCCTCGCGGCGTGTGGGAAGGTAAATCACCGGCACGTTGCTGCGCGGTATATACGACACTATCTTCATGCGGCCCAGCTCCAGCAGGGCGTCATAGACTTGGTCGGGAGTAATCTGCAGCTCGGCGGCAAGGTTGTGCTCGCTGATGGGCTGATAGTCCATGAAAAGGCCCGTGTAGTCGCGCAGCATACGTTTCAGCAACGCCTCGGCCACGGGCGACGCTCCCTGCAGATGATACAGTTCCTCGCGCGACACCGAGATCATGGCCTTGGCGCGGCGGTCGCTGTCCTCGATATACTGCATATATCCGGCCTGCTCCAGGATGCGCAGCGCGGCATGGCACTGGCGCAGTTCATGACGGAATACCTGACAGAAGCGCATGATGTCGAACTCCTGGACGGACTCGTAGCCCTCGTAAAGCGAAATGCAGAGGAAATTGCAGACATGCTCGTAGACCTGACGGATCACTTCCCGGTCGGGAAACTCCTGCGTGACGCGGCGGCGCAGCAACGCGGCGTCCGTAGGCGACGTTAGAAGCACCGCATACGACGGCTGGCCGTCGCGACCGGCACGGCCGGCCTCCTGGTAATACTCCTCGATGCCTGGCGGCACATCGTAGTGTATCACGACGCGCACGTCGGGTTTGTCGATACCCATGCCGAAGGCGTTGGTGGCCACCATGACGCGCACCTTGTTCTGCTGCCAGTCATTCTGTCGTTGCTCCTTGACCTCGAAATCCAGGCCGGCATGATAGGCTGTGGCGGTGATGCCCGAATTCTGCAGGAAAGAGGCTATCTCGCCGGTGCGCTTGCGGCTGCGCACATACACTATGGCCGAACCCGACGTGCGGCTTAGGATGTGGAGCACCTCGCTGATCTTGGTGGCGGCCGGCCGCACGATGTATGACAGATTGCTGCGCGTGAAGCTCATCCGGAGCACGGCCGGGTCCTTCATGTCGAGGTTGCGGCAGATGTCCTGAGCCACCTCGGGTGTAGCGGTGGCGGTTAGCGCCAATACGGGAGCCTGAGGCGCGATGGCTCGCAGCGAGCAGATATTGAGATAGGAGGGACGGAAATCGTAGCCCCATTGCGAGATGCAGTGTGCTTCGTCGACCACGATAAGGCTGACGTCAAGCATCCGCAGCCGGTTCATGAACTGCTCGGCCTTGAGGCGTTCGGGGGCGATGTAGAGGAACTTGGCCTTGCCGTTGGTAAGGTGCTCCATTGCCACGTTGCGCTCGCGCAGCGACATGCCGGCATGGAAATAAACGGCACGGATATGGTGACGGCGCAGGTTGTCCACCTGGTCCTTCATCAGCGAGATAAGGGGAGTCACCACCACCGTCAGGCCGTCGAATATGAGGCCAGGAACCTGGAACGTGATGGACTTTCCGCCGCCCGTGGGCATCAGGCCCAGCGTGTCGCGGCCGGATAGGACGGACCGGACTATATCGGCCTGCAGGGGACGGAAAGAGTCGTAGCCCCAGTATTTCTTAAGGACTTCATTAGGCGTCATTCCTTAAAAAATATGGGTGTCACTGGTCGGTGTCCGAGGGGCGCATGTCGCGGATCATGAGCTGGATGGAGTCGGAGCTGTTGCCGCGCTTGGACTGCTCGATGGTATAGATGATGTCGATGGGCTTGTGGGCGTGGATATGCTCGAAATACTGCGACATGTTGAACGCGATGGCGTTGATGACGTGGCTGGTGGAATTATCCTCCAGTTCGAGTTTGATGTGCTCCAGGGTCTTGCCCACCAGCTTGGACGTGCCGAAGTCGAACACGTTGCGCGTGCGGAACAGAGGCTTCTGGTTGCCGGGTCCGAAGGGGTTGAACTTCTTGAGCATGGTCAGGAGCTCGGGCGTGATGTCGGCGAACTCGATGTCGGCGTCAATGTCCAGATGCGGCTCCAGCTGATTGGGCTGGATGTGGGTGGCCACATATTCCTCGAACAGACGGCTGAACTCGGGTATATTCTCCTCCTTGAGCGAGAGGCCGACGGCGTATGTGTGGCCGCCGAAATTCTCGAGCAGATGGCGCGTGGAATTGACCGCCGCGTAGATGTCGAATCCCTGCACCGAGCGGCTTGAGCCGGTGGCCAGGCCGTTGCTGAGGGTCAGCACCACTGCCGGCTTGTAGTAAAGCTCGGTGATGCGCGAGGCCACGATGCCGATTATGCCCTTGTGCCAGTCCTTGTTGTAGATGACGATGGAGCGTTTGCCGCTGGTGATGTCCACATTCTTCTCGATCTGCGAGTTGGCTTCCTCGGTCACCTTCTTGTCCAGCTCCTTGCGGTCGCGGTTGTACTGGTCGATGTCCTTGCCCTTCTCGTACGCCTCGTGCAGGTCGCGGCTCACCAATAGGTCTACGGCCTCCATGCCGCTCTGCATACGGCCCGATGCGTTGATGCGCGGCCCGATCTTGAATATCACCTCCGAGATGGTGATGTCCTTGTTGGTGAGCTTGCAGAGGCGGATAATGCTACGCAGTCCCAGGTTGGGATTGGAGTTGAGGCGGCGCAGGCCGTGATAGGCCATGACGCGGTTCTCGTCCACGATTGGTACGATGTCGGCGGCGATGGATACGGCCACGAGGTCGAGCAGAGATTCCAGTTCGTTGTGGTTGGTCAGGCCGTTGCTCTTGGCGAACGCCTGCATGAACTTGAATCCCACGCCGCACCCTGACAGGTACGGGCAGGGATAGGTGGAGCCGGGCATCTTGGGATTGAGGATGGCCACGGCGTCGGGCAGGATTTCGTCAGGGACATGGTGGTCGCAGATGATGAAATCTATGCCTTGTTTCTTTGCGTATTCAATCTCCTTGATGGCCTTGATGCCGCAGTCCAGCACGATGATGAGCTTGACGCCACGCTCGGCGGCATAGTCAATGCTCTTGAGCGATATGCCGTAGCCCTCGTCGTCGCGGCTGGGTATGTAGTACTCTATGTTGGAGTAATAATTCTGCAGATACTTGTACACGAGGGCTACGGCCGTGGTGCCGTCCACGTCATAGTCGCCGTATATCATGATTCGTTCCTTGGCGCCCATTGCGGCGTTGAGTCGGTTCACGGCCCGGTCCATGTCGGGCATCAGGAACGGATCGTGCAGGTCGGAGATGGAGGGAGCGAAGAATGATTCGGCCTCGGCGGGTGTGGTGACGCCGCGACGCACCAGAAGTTCGGCAATGACATCGTTGCCGCCGCACGCGGTGGCAACGTCGCCGGCCTGACGCTTTTCCTGGCTGGTCAGCGGTTGATAATTCCATTTAGGCAACAAATGGTTCGGTATCATATCTTTCTTTCCCGAGGAGGCTCTTGGAGTAGTTTATAGAGTTTAAAAAGTTTAGAAAGTTAAGAGGATGGTTTAGACGAAGGGAGGGCGGTTGATGTGGATGTTGTCCGGGCCGTAGCCGAAGCGGTTGGGGCCGGGCTGCGAGGGCTGTGCCAGCCAAACGATCAGGATGATCCAGCCGACAATGGGTATAAGGCCGATGAAGAAATAACCGCCGGCTTTGCCTATGTCGTGCAGGCGCCGCCATGTCACGGCCAGATTCGGGAGCAATAAAGCGGCGCTGAGAATGCTGCTGACCCAGGGCTGAAACGCCAGGACACCGGTGAGCAGGAAAACAAGCAGAGTCCACCACCAGAACTCCGGACGTCCGGCACGACCGTTGAAGTCCACGTACTTGCTGATGCACGTCTTGATGGCACCGACGAAATCGCTGGTGGAACTATATTGCGGGGGTTGCTGCCAGGGACCCTGGGGGCCTCCCTGCGGCTGCTGCGGCTGCTGCCACTGTCCCTGAGGGCCACCCTGCGGCTGCTGCCATTGATTGTTGTAATTCGGATCCAAAATATAATATGTTTTATGGGGCCGTACGGACAGCCCCTAATTCCTCTAATATTTATTAACGCTTATTGTGATACAATTATTGCAGAAAATACTCCGCCACGCAAAAATTGTGTGACGGAGCATCAGGAAAGTATATACACACAGTTGAACTTACGCCCTCTTCTTATACGACCATGCAGCGAATACGCTGATCAGTGCGGCGATTCCCGCCAGGCAGACGTATTGCAGCCACAGGTCGGACATCGATGCGCCTTTCAGGTATATGGCGCGGATTATCTCGTTGAAGTATCGCGGCGGCACGGCGTATGTGACAATCTGCGCCCATTGCGGCATGGAGCTGATTGGAGTGAACAGACCGCCCATAAGCTGGAAAATCATGATGAAGGCGAACATTACGAATATTGCCTGCAGCATTGTGGCCGACCGGTTGGCGATGGCCACGCCGAGACCCGACATTACGAGGCTGAACAGAATGGCCGCAACGTAGATGTCCCATACGCTTCCTACGGGCCACAGGTCATAGACCAGCCAGCCGATGAGCATGCCCACCGTGATGACGAAGATGGCCGCAATCCAGAAGGGAATCAGCTTGGAGAGCACGAACGTGAAGCGTCCTACGGGGGTGACGTTCATGGCCTCGATGGTGCCCGTTTCCTTCTCGCTCACTAAATTCAGGGCCGGCAAGAACCCGCATATTATAATAAGGAGTATGATGAGCAGGGCCGGGATCATGTAGTTGCGGAAATTCAGTGTGGGGTTGTAGCTGTTCTTGACCGAGACGGTGGGGATGGATGCCACCGGGCCGTTATCGGCCTGCCATTGATGGAGCGTGGTCATGAGCGAGGCGGAAACGTATTGGGCGCCAAGAGTGCCTTTGGTGGCGTTGACGCCGTTGGCCTCCACATAAAGCTGAGACAGGTCGCGCGACCAGTGGGGCGGGATGGTCAGGATAACGTCCGCTTTGCCGTCCTCCACGTTGCGCACCGCTTCGGAATGGGTGCCGACGATGTGGGTTACCTTAAGCTCGGACGTGGCGTCCATGTCGGCTACGAGGCGGCGTGAAAGCAGGCTGCGGTCGTTGTCCACTACGGTTACATTCACGTTCCTTACGTCCATGGTGGCAACAAGCGGCAACAGCAGCATCACGCCTATGGGCATTATAAATATTATTTTCGGGATTATCGGGTTGCGCTTCATCAGCAGAAGTTCCTTGCGCAACAAAGCGCCCAGAATCCGGAGATTGCTTTTAAAACTCATACGCCTAATGTTTTGCATTGAATTTCTTGATGGCCAGTGTCAGGAGGAGTATCGTCATGCCAAACAGGATGAAGAATTCCTGAAGTATATACTGAAAGTCGAGCTGCTGGATCATCAGCTTGCGCATGGCTTCGATGTACCAGCGGGCCGGGATGACGCACGACACCCACCGGAAGAAGGGCGGCATGTTGTCGATGGGAAATATCATGCCCGACAGCATGATGACCGGCAGCATGAACAGCACCGCCGACACTATCAGCGCCGACACCTGGTTGCTGACGATGGTAGACACCAGCAGACCGATGGATAGCGACAGCACCACATACAGCATGGAGACGACCACCACGCTGACTATGGTGTACGACACGGGTAGTCCCAGTACTGTGTATGCGAGGAGCAGCATGACGCACAGCAGTACGCACGACAGCAGGAAATAAGGCACCAGCTTGCCGAAGATGATGGTGCCAGGCTTCACCGGCGATACTAGCAGCAGGTCCATGGTGCCGGTCTCCTTCTCGCTCACGATCGACACCGAGGTCATGATGGCGCAGATCAGTATGAAGATCATGCCCATTATGCCCGGCACGAAGTTGTAGGCGCTTTTGAGCTGCGGATTGTACATGGTGGATGTGAGCACAGGCACACTGGCGTTGCCCGATACAAGGCTCTGGATGTAGGCCGACGATGCCTGGCCTACTACGGGATTGGACGCGTCGGCGTCGATGTGTGCGGTGAGTCGACCGTCCTCCGAGCGGAGAAACAGGATGGCGTCAGTCTCGCCGCGCCGCAGCATGTCCTCGGCCTCACGCTCGGACACGATGCCTGTGAACGTGAAATAGTCGTCGGCCTGCATCCGGGCTACTATTTCGCGGGTCTGAGGCGTGTGGCGGTCAACAACAAGCGCAACACGCACGTCGTTTATCTCCATCGAAATGGCGAATCCGAACAGCAGAAGCAGCACTAAGGGCATCACCAGCGTGATGATCATGGTGCGCCGGTCGCGGACTATGTGCAACGCCTCTTTCTTGATAAGTGATTGAAATATTGTCATAATCAATAACTTCTAAGGTTAATCGCCCCGGAGAGCGCCTTTGGCCACGATTCTAAATACCTGGTCCATTGTCTCGGCATGGTATTCGCGCTTCAGTGCTTCGGGAGTGTCGAGAGCCGTGATGCAGCCGTCTACCATTATGGACACGCGGTTGCAATATTCCGCCTCGTCGAGGTAGTGGGTGGTGACGAACACCGTCATGCCCTCGGACGACACGCGGTAGATCAGCTCCCAGAACTTACGGCGCGTCACGGGATCGACGCCGCCTGTGGGTTCGTCAAGAAACACGATGTCCGGTCGGTGGATGGTAGCGGACGCGAAGGCTAACTTCTGCTTCCAGCCCACGGGTATGTCTTTGACCAAGGTATTGCGCATATTGTCCATGTCAAGCAGCGAGAACACGCGGTTGCTTTGTTCGCGGATGGCACGGTCGGACATGCCGTAGATGGTGGCGAACAGGCGCAGGTTTTCCGTCACTGTCAGGCCCTCGTAGAGCGAGAACTTCTGGCTCATGTATCCGATGCGGCGCTTTATCATCTCGGACTGTGTGTTTATATCGCAGCCTGCAACGGTGCCTGTGCCGGCTGTGGGACGGCTCAGACCGCAAAGCATACGCATTGCAGTGGTCTTGCCCGCGCCGTTGGCGCCCAGGAAGCCGAATATCTCTCCACGGCCCACGTCGAACGATATGTGGTCAACGGCCGTGAACGAGCCGAACCGCTTGGTCAGCCCCCGTACGGATATGGCGTAATTATCTTTATTCATCACCGGCTAATTTAATAAACAAGTCCTCGATATTGCCCTTTGCGGGGTAAATTCTTGCATCGGATATGCCTTCGCGATGTAGTTGCCTTTCGGCATCCGTGGGGTCGAAGCGATAGGAACCCACAACATGAAGCGTGGCACCGAAGGTATAGCAGTCTGTCACCTCGGGCAGTTTACGCAAGGCTGACAGCAGGCCGAACATGTCGGACGACACGGCATTGTAGAGGTTTTCGCCCAGACCGGCCACGAGGGCATCGGGAGTACCGACACGCAGTATGTGGCCATGATCCATCATGGCGATGCGGCCGCAGCGCGTGGCCTCGTCCATGTAAGATGTGGAGACTAAGATGGTTATTTCCTTTTGCCGCAATGTGGCGAGCATATCCCAGAACTCGCTTCGCGACACGGCGTCCACTCCCGTAGTGGGCTCGTCGAGCAGCAGTATGTCGGGACGGTGAATCAGTGCGCAACTTAGCGCCAATTTCTGCTTCATGCCGCCGGACAGCTTGCCCGCCATGCGGTCGGGAAACTTTTCCAACTGCCCGAAGAAGGGTGCAATCAGGTCGTAGTTGTCCTCTATCTTCACGCCGAACAGCGAGGCGAAGAACTGCAGGTTTTCCATTACCGTCATGTCGGGGTATAGCGAGAAGCGTTCCGGCATGTAACCGATGCGGAGACGGAGCGCACGGTAATCCCTGACGGTGTCGAGTCCGAGCACGGAAGCGCTGCCTGAATCCGGGGCCATCAGCGTTGCCAGAATGCGATACAGCGAACTCTTGCCCGCACCGTCCGGTCCGATCAGGCCGAACATCTCGCCCGTATTTACCGACAGACTGATGTCGTCAAGAGCGGTCAGAGACCCATAGCGCTTGGTCAGGCCGTTTATTTCGATTGCGGGAGTCATAGGCGTACTTCTCCGTATTGGCCGAGCTTAAGGCGGCCGTCATTTCTGACTGAAATCTTGACGGCATACACTAAGTTGGCGCTGGAATCGCGTGTCTGTATCGACTTGGGGGTGAACTCGCTTTCCTGGGCTATCCAGGTGATGGTGCCGGGATACTCATATTGCTTGTCGCCGCCGAAATCGGCTATCACTGTTACTTTCTGTCCTAATTTGATGTCCGCAAGCTGGTTGGCCGTGAAGTAGGCGCGCAGGTACACGTCGTTGAGATCCGCGGCCTTGAACAGCGGCTTGCCCGGAGTGGCAAACTCGTCCGGCTCGGCATATTTCACGAGCACGGTGCCTGTGAGCGGGGACGTGATGCGGCTTTTGAGAATCTGTTCGGCTATCTGTTCGCTCTGATACTGCAGGGCCAAGGCATTGTCGGAAATGGATGAGCGGCTTTTGCCGAGGGTTGACAGCTGGGCGTCGAGCTGACGCTGCAGGGTGCGCAGCATAGCCGTGGCGTCGTCGTATTGCTTCCGGGTTGTGGCGCCGTCATTAAGGAGTCGCTGCAGGCGTTCCACCTCATGCTGCTGGTGTGATATCTGCGAACGCAGGGATGCTACCTGTGCGGCTATGTCGGGTGACGAGGACCGCGCCGACTGCTGCTGGCTCAGTATCTGTTTCTGCTGGAGTACCAATACAGCCGTGTCGATGGCGGCTACCTGCTGCCCCTTGACGATGGAGTCACCCTCGTTGATGTCGAACCAGAGAATCTTGCCCGAGGTTTCGGCGGAGACGGTTACGGTGGTGGCTTCGAAGATGCCGGTGGCGTCGTAGTCGGGTGTGGAGTCGCAGGCCGTCAGGAGGACCGCCAATGTGATGGATGCGGGGATATATATGTGTTTCATCGGTTCAGGGTGTTTTTGAGTTTGTAGATGTTTTGCAGGAGTTGTATTTCGTGATAGCGGGCGGTGAGTCTGGCCTGGTTCTCGTCGGTGATTTTGGAGAGGAGTGCTGTGGCGTCGATCACGCCGTTCTTGAGTTGGGATTCCGCAGCCTGACGCACGCTCGCGCGCAACTCGACAATGCGGGAGTCATCGGCCATGACCGAGCGGATGCCGTCGATTTCCTGAGTCTGTGCGGCGGTCTGAAGGCGAGTGTTGTAGAGGAACACCTCGCGGTCGTTCTCGATTCCTTCGCCGGCCAGTGTAAGTTTGCGGCGCGAATTTTTCCTGGTATAGAATGCGTCTACGTTCCAGGATATCTTCACTCCGGCAATAAGATTGAAGGAGGGGTCGCGTTTCATCATGCTCTCGAAGTAATTGATGCCGGGATACCCGTACCATGATTGTGCGAAAAAACCGATGCGAGGCATTACGGAACTGTTTATGGCGGCGTCAAGGGCATTATTATGCCTGTTCTGTGCATTGAACAGTGCTAACTCGGGACGGTCGGAGTCGAGGGATGCGGGCATTGTGGCCTCCGGCTTGACCAGACTTTTGCCATCGAGGCTTTCGCCGATATAGACTGAAAGCACGTCCCTGTATGACTTGGCGGCACTGCGCGCACCGGTCAGCTGCCGGTTCATGGTGAGCAACTGTGCCTCGACCATATCTACATCGCTCTGCATGGCCACACCGTTAGTCTTCATGGACTGCATCAGCGTGTGGTTGGCCTTGAGCAGGGAGATGGTGTTTTCGGCCTGGGCTATCTGTTCGTCCATCAGCAGGATGCCGAAGTAGAGGTTCATCACCTTCTCGCGCACGGCATACATCCGGACGGACAGCGCGGCCTGTTGCTCGGCCGACGATGTGCGTTCTATCTCGCGCTGCGCCTTGGATGCGCCGCCGTCCCAGATGGTCTGAGAGATGTCCACGCCCACCTTATACTGGAAATAACCGAGACCCTTGTAGTCCTGGCCCAACTTTGCGAGAATATCCTTGAGTTGTCCGGGAAATTCCGGCACCATGTTCTGTATGGTGGCCTGGCCGTAGACGTTGATGCGCGGCAGCCAGCCCTTGTTGATGTCTGCCAGCGACAGGTCCGCGGTTTTGGCCACGAGGTCATACTTATAGATGAGAGGGTAGTTCTTCTCCGCGCGGTCGAGGCAGTAATCGAGAGTGATTTGAGCCGTTACCGATATGGGAACGAACATACCTAATAACAGGATGATGATAGATTTTTTCATGGCTTTAATTTTTTCATGATTGTCTCCACATTCTCTTTCTTGCGGGCTTCGACAAAGGTCTGCGGGTTCTCCATCATTCCGCCGAGCAGGGCATTGACCATCGGTCGGGCGGAGAAGGGGAATATGTTGAGCGAGACTATGTCGAGCATAAGCATTCCGGCATCGACACGGCGGCACAGGCCCCGGTCGGCATATTCGTCAATCTGGCGCTGCAGCGATTCGACAACAAGGGGGGTGTGGTGTTTCAGCTGCTCTATTACCTTGGGCATCCGGTCGGGGCGGCTCAGTACCTCGTTGATCATGAACCGTGGCAGCTCGGGGTTGGCGGCTATAAAGTCCTGATGGGATTCAATGGCGTTTTTGATCTTGTCGAACAGCGGGATGGAGGGGTCGCCGAGTGAGCTCAGCATGATGTCGCGCAGGGTGCCGATCTTGCTTTCGATGATGCGGTCGAACAGCTTGTCCTTGCTTCGGAAATAATAATGGAGCATGGCGTGGGTGACGCCGGCTGCTTCGGCTATGGCCGTGGTGCGTGCGCCGGCATAACCTTTGGACATGAACTCTTGTACGGCGGCCTCAAGGATTCGCTCCTCGGTAGTCTGGGGTTCGGTCGGTGAATTCACTTGCATATCAAGCGGATTGTCTTGCATATCAATTGATTGTTGTTTGGTTTTGCGGTTAAACAATATTGACTAACAATATTGTTAGTGCAAAAGTATAAATTATTATTGAACTGACAAAATAATCAGCAAGAAAGTTGTGAAAATGAAGTTATTTAGAGTGTGTTTACTTTTAAACCGTTTTAACTAATTAATAGCGTGATTGTTTAAACTTCAAATTAATCTTGAGGTCTTTTTTGGCTGCTTTTGCCAAGCTTCGTCGGTCACGGTGCCCGCACCGCTCCCTCCTTGGCTTGCAAAATCATCTCAAAAAATCCTCTCAATCTTAATTTGATTTAAAATATTACTGTCCGCTAAACCATAAATCAGCGAGTCCAACTTCTTGAAAGGCAGAAGTTGGGCTTACTTTTATTGTATGACAAGCCCCTCTCAGTCAATTTTATGTTCCAAAGGGGGTGATTCCGAGGCTTCGGCAAGCATTATGTTCAGGTCAGCATCGGGCTGATTGAGGAACTTTTCGAGATTCAGGTAATACATCAGCGTGATCCGTATTATCGTAGCCAGTCCGGAGAAGCTCCAACGTCTTTTCAGCCTGCTTTGCAAGACTGACAGCAACAGGTTTGCGATGAGCGTGACCCATATCTGGATTTTGATTGCGTTTGCGCTTTCGCCATAGAAGAATCTGAGGGGGAAGTTCTGCTTTATCTGTTTGAAAAGCGACTCGATCTGCCAGCGGCGGCGATATATGGCCACGATGGTCTCCAACGGCATGTCAAAATCGTTGGTCAGCAATGAGATGAGCTTTGGCTGTTTGCCCTTTTTGATGTCAATATATGTGATTATACGGGCGATATGATTGATGTCGTCCTTACAGAACACCACGACCTGCTCCCGATATTCCATGAATCCCTGCGGATTCTGATGCATACAGTCCACAAGCACCTCATAATTGAGGTTTTTCTTCATCTTGGTGACATAGACTACCCCACGGTCGGTCGGCTCCTCGAACTTGGCATAGTTGATGTAGGCGCGGTCCATCGCCGCTATCTCATCACGTTTGTAATGGCTCGGAGCGAGCATGAACGAGTCGTTTGTAGCCGCCGACGTGAACTGCACGTCGCATGGAACACCCTCGTTGGCGTGTATCACCGCGTGGACCTTGATGCCGCCTTTCTTCCTGCCGGTCTTGGGATGTCGCCCCACACCCTTGAAAATGGCACTGGAGAACAGGATTACGGTTGTTGAATCTATGATGCGCAGTCGTTTTATCCATTCTTCCGTACCGTTACGACGGCTGTCCGATGAAAGAATGTCTTTATTCGCATCATACAGGTCTCGATACACCTCCTCGAAAAACTTCTCCGGGCGTCTGGCGTTTGCATCCGACAGTGTGCTCCGCCTGGGCACTGTGTCAATGCCTACATGATGCAGCTTGCGCACCTCGGCTGTCCTGGAGATCTCTATCTCACGCAATGAATCGAACCGCTGGATCACCGCATAGAGCATTGTCAGCAGATGAGTGTAGCCGTCAAAAGCTCTTGACATACTTCTCTCCGCCGTGTTTGCGGCTCATTTTTACTGTTTTTTCACGGTCGAGTGATTTTATCAGCTGACCACATATCGGCTGTCCGAAGAAATTACTACTTTTACTCATGGTTATTCATGGAATGTTTGGCGACACCAAAATAACCATTTAGGGCTGACTCCTGCAAATGGAATCGGCCCTATTTTTTCTATAGCCTTTAAAGTTTAGCGGACAGTAATAAAATCAAATGAAGATGGCTGCATACGGGGCAGTCTTTTAAGGTTATCTATGAAAATCGCAAAATCGGCACATTTTTTTCTGGCACTCTTCCACGCTGTTACAGTGATTGTCTATTAACCGCGAAGTAGACGTGAGAATCGGACGAACTTCGGCACACACCGAGGATATATATTGCGAGGGCATTGTCAAGGCACAAGCGATCGACATCGCTCTTAACTTTGTCCGAGAGCATTCAGATGTCGCAGCTTAGCTCCTACCCATTGCAGACCTCGGCGTTGAGTACCTGACACGTTGAGAGTTTAGTCCTTTTCGATAACTACGAGTCTAGGCATAAGATTATCTTCCATTTGGTCAGCGAGCTCTGAATGTCGCCAGACCACGACGCACAACTCGTGCTGTCAGAGTGAGGGGCTACACGATACATACTCCTTGAATACGGAAGCGGAGTTGACGGAGAACGCGGCTCGTGCCTCGTAGCCTGGAATATTTTCAACGGAGTTAAAATTAAGAAAGTCCATAACTTGCTGAGATTTTCAGCGAGGCTATGGATTCTATGTCGGTTGCGAAAAGACGCGTTTATTGCTTGTAAAAATGTTAGTTATGACCTCCAATAAATTACGCGGGTATTACAAAATAAATGTAATCCAGTTGCTTTGACATCAGTAAATTTAACTTTAAATAGTGTGTTGCTTGAGTCTAATGGAATTGCATTTACTTGTTTTAAAAATTCATATAATTCAGCATTTGTTGAGAATTCAACATAAGTAGTGATATCTAGATATGTTGTCTCTGATGCTTCGTCTGGCCCAGGATCCATTGAAGAATGGGATATGATTGTATATTCCCGATAATCCACTTGTTTCGAACCTGATATCAATAATGTATGATAGTCCTGAATTTTTAAATTCAGGAACTCCATAAAACATAACATATCACCATGAGGGGAGTAGTTTATAGTAGTACCACTATCTTTAAGCTCCTTTGTAGGAGTTGACCACGTTCTTGGAGTAAAATAAGGATTTATTTCACAAATAGTACAATCATTGGGAAGAGTTATTACTGGTAAGCTATAGAATTTATTGTCTTCTTTTAAAACAGAAGGACTTAAAATAGTATTTAGAAGATTAAAATTATTACGTTTGCCACGTGGCTGTTGTATAAGGATTCGGCTGCAAACAAATTCTTTTATTTCTTCTTCTGTATGTATAGATATGACTAATTTATCGAATGGAGATAACGTAGATATTTGAGCAGATTCAAAGTATTTAGCGCCCTCATAATCGGCCATATCTAATTTGATTTCATGCGCGTTATTTAGAAGTATATTGCCAGATTTCCAATTATCAATAAAATATGGCGGTAAATCGCTGAGATTGGTAGGCATAAGTATCAACGATGGGAAAATTGCTCTACAATTATGACAACAACATAAATGGTTATCTTTAGGATGTCTAGTATATATATACGTCTCTAAACTAATCATATAAACTATGAAAATTTAATTCTTATCATTAACTTACTTTTATTGCATTTGCAAAATTAGATATAATCCTCTAATTATCAAAGAGAATTTTCTAAGTCGTTGACGTAGAAGATACAAAAATAACAGATATGGTGGGATTGGTCGGATATCAATATAGTTATTCAAAAGCCTTGTCAATCCGGCTCACGGCATCATCTTTCTTCTGGTCAACAATTTTTCCGTAGATTTGGGTAGTTTTCACATTGGCGTGACCAAGCAGCTTCGATACTGTATAAAGGTCTGCGCCGAGTGTCAGCAGCATGGTTGCGAAGGTATGCCTCGATGTATGGAACGTGACATGTTTAGACAGTCCGGCTTCCTTCGCCCACGCTTTTATCAGGTCGTTCAGATACTGTCCTTTAGGCAGCCGTGCAAAAACATTGTCGTTGTCGGCGGCCTCGCCGCGCTCCGGCATCCATGCCGTCGCCTGTTTTGAAAGTATTACTGTCCGCTTTATAGTTTAGCGGACAGTAATAGATTTAAAAGTAAACACACTCTTAGACAGTTTCAATATTAAGGAGATGTTTTTCGTTAATGGGATATGAAAGAGACAATGAAATTTCTGCGCGACCTGAAGCGCAACAACAATAGGGAATGGTTCGCGGCCAATCGCGAACGTTACGAACACGCGCTGCAATATACCCGCAGCCTTACGCAAGAGCTGATAGACCGGATTGCGGAGCTTGATCCGAGCGCCGCGATGCTGTCGGTGGGCGACTGCACGTACCGTATATACAGGGATACCCGTTTTTCGCCTGACAAGACGCCCTATAAGACGCACATAGGCATCTTCATCAATCCCCCGGGAGGGAAGAAGGCGCCGTCGGGCGGCTATTATTTTCACATCGAGCCGGGACAGTGCTTCATTGCCGCCGGAAATGTGTGCCATCCGCCCAAGGTATTGGCGGCCATCCGGAAGTCGATAGTAGACAACATCGAGGAATATGACGAGATGTTGCAAGATCCCGAATTCCGCGATGTGTTTCTGACAGTTGGAGAGAACATGTTGAAGACGGCGCCGAAAGGTGTGGACAAGGACTGGCCGTATGTGGAATATGTCCGGCCGCGCGACTATGTGGCTTCGACCGCGACTGTAGCCAGTCTGGAGATATGGCTTAAGGATTCCGTCATGTTGCGGCGCATCTTAGAGCAGGCTTTCCGCTACAACCGGTTCCTGAACTACGCCGTGGAGGAAACGCTCGGCAGTCTGTTGGGATAAGGCAAAACCATGCATGGAGTAGAAGTCCGCATTGTTTATTGGGCGGAGTCTAAAAAATGAAAGACCCGGCTGCCAGGAACGGACAGCCGAGGTCGAACATTGGATATTGGATTACTTATAAGAAGACCAATCCACTTAATAACCTTGCTCTCGCAAGGTGCATTAACCTGCCCACGAAATTACATTTTTAATTTCAAATTAGCAAATATATTGCACTATTTTTTCACTTTTCATTCAAAATTGGTCAAATGTTCGGCATAAAAGTCAACATAAACGCCCGCTCCGGCATCCGGAACGGGCGCTTATGTCTGTGGTCGTGAGAGAAGTGTCTGTTATCTGTTTTTCTTTTCGTAAGCCTCTACGGCTTCCTCGTCTATGCCGTACGAGCTACAGTTTCCTTTAGTGATGAAATCGGGCAGAGAACTTACGTATCCCTGATAGAAGCCACGGGGACTCAAATTGGGACCCAACATCTTGAAACTATATTCACCAATTTTCTCTACGCCTTTGGGAATATACAGCTCATAAAAGTCCTTTCCTCCGGCATGATAGAATGCGCCATCTCCTATCTCTTTTAGACTTTCGGGAAGTATTATCTTACCGAGCTTGTTTTCCATAAAGCTTGCAGTGCCGATTTTCTTGAGGGTAGACGGAAACACTATGCTGTTCAGTGGATCTATAATCGTTATTTTCGTTACAACCAAGCCTCCAGCTTTGATATCGTGCAGAAAAGCATACGGATCAATTTCAGTTACCGTATATTTGTCATTACCGACCATGACATACTCCGGTATCACGCAATCCGGCATTTTGTAGTATGTCTCCTTATATTTGATCTTGTCTTTCTTCTTTTCTTCTATATATCGTGGACGAGTCACCGCAAGTAGCTTCTTGTCGGCATCTATGAGACGCATGTTCAATACCTGATCCTTGCCGTCACTTACCAGAATATGTTTCTCGATACGCTCCGGTAGCTCATACTTAAATATGCCACCAGGTCCTTTCTTATATTTCGGAAGCTGCAGCTCTACGAAATCCGGCTCGATGGCGTTGTGTGTTACCGGAGCGTGCGCGCCGGGATTCTTGGCCTGAGGCTTGGTGTTTTCAGCTACGGTTTCATTCTTGGTTTCGGGTGCGGCTGCCGGATCTATCTTTGTACCGTCGGCCAGCTTGATGATCATCACGTCATTTTTGTTAACGAACTTCATCTGTTCGCCTGCTTCGTCCAGGGAGTAGTAGCACTTGTCCTTGGAGCTGTAATCAAGATTATACGCATTGATAACAGTGCCGTCGTTCATGACGATGATATCAGCGTCTGCCATCGCCGTCAGCGCCGCCGATACCATGACAAGTAATGTTAAGATAAGTTTCTTCATTATACTGGATATTGTAAGTTGATATTGTCTTTTAAAATTATTCCTAATAAACAAAGGTCTTAAAAATCATTACGTATGTAAATGATTCTCAAGACCTTTGTTGTTTTGTCATTGTGGAGCATACGAGACTCGAACTCGTCACCTCTTGACTGCCAGTCAAACGCTCTAGCCAGATGAGCTAATGCCCCGTGTTTTATTTTCGTCACAAAATTAGGAAAATTTTTTGAATGCACAAAATTTTTTTCAAAATTCGCGCGATTGATTTCAAAATTCGCTTCAATTCGCTTCAATTCGCTTCAATTGATAGGCTTCCCAATCCGATATGGCAACGTTATGACATATCACCATATTGTAGTGGACGACAACTCGACCGACGGCTGTGCCGACATCGCCGCCGTGTTGATTCGGAAACAGGCATACAAAACTCCATGCGACTATGCGGGGAGGCAATCCGATTATCACTATTCCGACTATCCCTGTCGTTACATCAGGAAGTCAGATTCTTGCGGTATTCGGTCAGGGAATATCCTGTATGGTGCTTGAAAAATTTACTCAGCGTCGCCTGGTCGGAGAAATTCAATTTATTGGCTATCTGTTGCATGGAATCGTTGGTGTGTTCCAGCATTCTTACAATCTCCCCGATAAGGGAGTTGCATATCCAGTCATAGGCTGTTTTACCTGTTTGCCATTTCACGATGCGGTTCAGATACTGATGGCTTATACACAATTCCGAGGCATAGAAACCGACCGAATGATGTTGCAGGCCATGGCGGTCAAGTAATTTCATAAATGCCATGAATATCTCTACCTTCCTTCCTGTCAGATTGTCCTTGTCTTCCCCGCCATAACGTATATATAGATCTGCCATATCCATAAAATACATCATTATGGCGCTTTTAATCATTTCGTTACGGAAGATATGATTAATATCTGCCGCTATGTTCATAATACATTGCAAACGAAACATAAGGGCGGAGAAAAATGCCGGCGAGAGCCTTGAAACCGGTTGTTTCAGGGCTCTTGCCACGAGCGAGAACGGTAAAGGAGGTGTTCTTTTGAAAATGACCTTATTGTATGATTCGGCCATTATCATTACATACGCATTGATGTTTTCCGATGTCGTGGAGATTTGGATATGAGTGCCGTGGATAAAGTGACCGAATTCATTTTCCTTCAATATGTAGGTCGATTCGCGGTATTTGATTTCCAGAGATCCGGTGATGACCAATACATGAACCACGATTACAGATTCCAGTCCATCCAGGCAGCAAGGTCCGTATGAGTTTACGGGATTGATTTGCCAAATCAGAAATCCGTTATTGATTTCAAAGCAATTTTTTCTATTCTGTGCGAATTGTGTCAAGTTCATTGTGGCGCATTTTTAGCAGCAAAGATAACCATTTATCATGAGCCTGGCAAAGTTAAATGCCATTAGAATAAAGGAATAGGCTGTTTATGAAGGTGCGGGTTTCAGATTGGCAAAACATTGGTTCAGATTTTACAACAGAGTTCGCGGAATCTGCATGTTGTTTCAGATTTGACAAAGACTGTGCTTTTTCGGACAGAGACCGGGAATTGATCTATAACTAATTTTGCGCCCAAATAAACAAATCGGATAATATGAAGCTATATCTAATCACATTTATTTCGGCGGTAATGCTATTGGCAGGCTGCCGACAGAAAAACGAGAGTCAAGGTGCGCCGGGTGATTACGCGCTTTTGACGCTCAAACCGGAAGACCGGGAACTGACAGTAAAATATTCCGCGGTAATCAAAGGCAAACAGGATGTGGAGATTCGCCCGCAGATTTCGGGAACCATCACAAAGGTGTGTGTCGAAGAAGGAGCATACGTACGCAAGGGGCAAGTCCTGTTTGTGATAGATCAGGTGCCTTACCGGGCAGCTGTGCGGAAAGCGGAAGCCGCCGTTGCCACGGCTGAAGCAAACGAGGCCATCTCACGTCAGAAACTTGAAGGAAAGGAGTCCTTGTACCATGACAAGGTCATATCCGATTTTGATCTGCGCACCGCCCGAAATAACTATAAAAGCGCACAGGCGGCACTTTCCCAGGCAAAAGCCGAACTGACCGAAGCAACCAACAATCTCTCATATACCGAGGTGAAAAGCCCGGTCGACGGCTATGCCGGCATGACGTCTTACAGAGTGGGCGCGTTGGTCGGGCCATCAATGACGGAGCCGCTTATAAACGTGTCGGACAATTCGGAAATGTATGCATATTTCTCATTGTCGGAAAAGCAAGTTCTTTCGCTGACCTCCCGTTACGGTTCGCTTGAAAAAGCAATCTCATCTTTCCCTGCCGTTACACTTGAGCTTAACGACGGGACGAAATACGAATTACCTGGCAAGGTGGATGTGATAAGCTGCATCATCGACCGCAATACCGGCTCCGTGACACTCCGTGCTACATTCGCGAATCCGGATAAAAGACTCATGAGCGGAGGTTCGGCAAATGTCATTGTTCCATACCGACACAATGATTGTATCGTAATTCCGCAGGAAGCCACCTATGATATTCAAAACCGCATATTCGCCTATCGTGTGATCGACGGCAAAGCGGTATCCACTCCTGTTACTGTTCAAGAGATAAACGACGGCAAGGAATATATTGTCGAGGAGGGATTGACCGCAGGAGATGTCATAGTAGCCGAAGGAGCGGGATTACTCAAAAACGGCACAACAGTTATCACCCAATAGAACAGGAACAAGCAATGAAACTGAAGTTTTTCATCGACCGACCGATCTTTTCGATGGTCATATCTGTCGTGATAGTCGTTGCCGGAATCATAGGGCTTTATTCTCTTTCCGTGGAGCAATATCCCGACATTGCCCCTCCCACAATACAAGTATCGACTACTTATAGCGGAGCGAATGCCGAAACAGTCCAGAAAAGTGTGATCGTGCCGCTTGAAGAAGCCATAAACGGTGTCGAGAATATGACGTATATGACCTCAACCGCAAGCAATAACGGGAGTGCCACGATCACGGTGTTTTTCAAGCAGGGTACGGATGCGGATAAGGCTGCCGTAAATGTCCAGAACAAAGTATCGACGGCGACATCGTTATTGCCGGCGGAAGTAACCAAAGTCGGCGTTTCCACAATGAAGCGCCAGAGCAGCATCCTTAAAATATTCGGACTATACAGTCCTGATGGCACTTACGATGAAACATTCCTGACAAATTATCTCAACATCAATGTCAAACCTCAGCTATAACGCATCTCCGGTGTGGGTGAGATAAATGTAATGGGCGGCGATTACGCAATGCGTATATGGCTCGAACCGGATGTGATGGCACAATACGGGTTAACGCCATCGGATGTTGAAAAAGCGCTGTCGTCACAGAATGTGGAGGCATCTGTCGGGGCTATCGGAGAAGACTCAAAGAATGTATATCAATATACGCTTAAATACCGCGGCCGTCTTGAAACGGAACAGGAGTTCGAAGAAATTGTCATCAAGGCATTTGACGATGGCAAGGTCTTGAGACTGAAGGATATTGCCACAATAGAATTAGGGTCCCAGAGTTATGCTTACACCGGCGGCGTGAACGGTTCGCCCGGAAGCACCTGTATGATAAATCAGACTGCGGGAACAAATGCCAATGAAATCATCACCTCTATTGATGATTTTCTTGATGAGTTGAAAGACAATCTGCCTGATGATATGGAGATTGTCGAACTTATGAGTACCAAGAACTTTCTCGATGCCTCCATTGACGAAGTCATAAAGACATTGCTGGAGGCAATCGTACTCGTTGTGCTGGTTGTATATTTCTTCCTGCAGAATCCGCGTTCAACGCTTATCCCCACCATCAGTATATTTGTATCTCTGACAGGCACGTTCGCATTTCTCTATATTGCCGGATTCAGCATCAATCTCCTGACATTGTTCGCTTTGGTTCTGGCAATCGGAACAATTGTCGATGACGCCATAATCGTGGTGGAGGCAGTGCAGACACGTTTCGACGAGGGTTACCGTTCTCCATACAAGGCTGCCATTGATGCCATGAGCGGAATTTCGTCGGCAATCGTGACATCGACACTGGTATTCATGGCTGTGTTTGTTCCAGTGTCTTTCATGGGAGGCACATCAGGTATATTCTACACACAGTTTGGAATAACAATGGCTGTTGCCGTAGGTATCTCCGCTATAAATGCGCTTACGTTGTCGCTGGCCTTATGCGCACTGATTCTGCGTCCTAATGAAATACCGGAAGACGGCAGGAAGCCGGAGTTTTCCACACGGTTTCGTCTCGCCTTTGAAGCATCGTTCAAGCGCGTAGTTGCTAAATACTCAAAAGGGGTGAAGTTCATCATCAGCCATAAATGGCTTGCATGGTCCACCCTGGGTGTGGCAGTAGCACTGCTGGCATATATGATGTCGGTCACCAAAACCGGTCTCGTGCCAAACGAGGATACCGGCTCAATCTTCGTAAGTGTCGATGCTCCGGCAGGCAGCACTCTGGCTGAAACAGCTTCCATTATGGATAAGATTGAGGATGTGCTGAAGGATATATCGCAGATTGACAACTATAACAAAATCGCAGGTTTCGGCATGGGTTCCGGCAATGGCTCCTCGCACGGGATGTTCATCATCAAGCTGAAACATTGGGATGAACGAAAAGGTAAGGGTGGTTCGGTAGATGCGATTCGGGATGAAATCTACCGCAGGACATCGAAAATCAAGAATGCCAATATTTTCGCTTTCTCACCGCCTATGATTGCAGGTTACGGGACAGGCAACAGTTTCGAGGTATATTTGCAAGACCGTTCCGGAAAAGGTATAGATGCTCTCAGCGATGTAACCGAGGATTTCCTCGCCAGGCTCAATCAACGGCCGGAGGTACAGATGGCATATACCTCATTCAGCACGAATTTCCCGCAATATCGTGTGGATATCGATGAGGCGCAGTGTCAGAGAGCGGGTATCACCACCAGCGATGTATTGAACACTCTGTCAGGCTATCTGGGGAGTGTCTATGCCTCGAACTTCAATCGATTAACAAAGCTGTACCGTGTAATCATACAGGCACCATCCGATGAACGAAAGAGCATACAGTCTCTTGATAATATTTATGTCAAGACAATAGGAGGGATGGCGCCCGTAAGCCAGTTTGTCAAACTGACTAAAACGTACGGAGCGGAATCCCTGACGCGTTTCAATATGTTTTCGGCCATAAATGTCCAAGGGATGCCGGCTCCCGGATACAGTTCGGGGGATGTCATAAATGCCATTTCTGAAGTTGCCGACCGGACATTGCCGACCGGATACGGCTATGAATTTTCAGGAATGACACGCGAGGAAGAACAGATGGAAAATTCCCATGACACTGTCATCATTTATGCTATATGTATCCTCTTTGTTTATCTGATCCTTTGTGCCTTGTATGAAAGTCTGTTCGTGCCGCTTGCAGTAATACTCTCTGTACCGTTTGGCCTTATGGGTAGCTTCATGTTTGCCAATATCTGGGGAGTGGAAAACAATATATATTTGCAGACGGGTCTAATCATGATTATCGGTCTATTGGCAAAAACTGCAATACTTCTCACTGAATATGCTGCCGAGAGGAGAAAGGCGGGGATGCCGCTGGTCAGTGCTGCTGTTTCTGCCGCCGAAGTTCGTCTCCGACCAATCCTGATGACGGCACTGACCATGATTTTCGGTCTGCTTCCTCTGATGTTCGCCAGTGGTGTGGGTGCTAACGGCAACCGTTCCGTAGGCGTGGGAGTCGTAGGCGGTATGCTTATCGGCACTATCGCACTATTGTTTGTTACTCCTGTTTTCTTCATTACTTTCCAGCAGATTGAAGAAAAGGTAATGGGTAAACGCAAATCTCAAAGAGAATCAAAATGAAACATATAATATATCTGATTGCGCTGTGTGCGTTGATGTGCGGTTGCTCCGTATATCGCAACTATGAACGTCCCGAAGACCTTCCGGTGGATTCCTTATACAGGAAAGATGCCGTTGCGCAGCTTCCATCCGATACTGCCCCGCTGGGAGATCTCCGCTGGAAAGAGGTTTTTCGTGATACTGTCCTCCAACATTTGATAGAAAAGGGTCTGTCAAACAACACCGATATGCAGGTTGCTTTATTGAGACTGGATCAGGCACAGGCCAGACTGAATGCTGCCAAACTAGCATATCTGCCTTCTCTCTCAGTGTCGGCCCAAGGGTCAGTAAGCAAAAGCGATGGATCGGCCGCTGTAAAAAGCTATCAGATTCCGTTGCAGTCAGAATGGGAAATAGACTTGTTCGGAAAACTGCGTAATGCGAAAAAAGAGGCTCAGGCGACAATGCTCGGACAGCGTGCGTATTGCCGCGCAGTCCGGTCTGAATTGGTTGCCAACATCGCCAACAGTTATGTCAGTCTGCTCATGCTTGATGAGCAGCTGAAAATCACCGACAATACCATTGAGCTCTGGAAAGAGCAGGTCCGTACTATGGAATCAATGTGGCGCGTAGGCGAAACGACAGAAAATGCCGTGACTTCGGCACGTGCAGATCTGACCGGGATAGAGGCTGTCAGACTGGAATTACTGCGTCAGCAATATGAAACTGAAAATGCTCTCTGTATCCTGCTTGGCATCACTTCACAGCCGGTCAAGAGAGGGACATTAGAGGAACAGCATTTCCCCGAACAACTGAACACTGGAATCCCTTTGCGGCTCTTGTCAAGACGTCCTGATATCGTTCAGGCAGAAATGTCACTTGCCGCCGCGTATTACTCTACCGGACAGGCACGGGCCGCTTTCTATCCGTCGTTGGTATTATCGGGAAGTGCCGGCTGGACAAATTCACTTGGCCAGGCAATCCGGAATCCGGGAGGATGGATATTGTCGGCTCTTGCCTCTCTGACCCAACCGCTGTTCAATCGTGGTAAACTCGTATCCAATCTCCGGGTGTCAAAAGACGAGGAACAGATTGCGTTGTTGAATTATAAACAGGCGTTGCTTGATGCGGGGCAAGAGGTAAACAATGCCTTGTATGCCTGTGAATCGGGCAGAAAATTGATTGAAATCCACAGCCGACAATGCCGGGAACTTGAACGCACGGTATCCACTACCGAATCATTATACCGCACCGGAAACGCAACATATCTCGAATTGCTGACGGCACAACAGTCACTTCTTGATGCTCGACTTGAATTAGTTGCAGACCGTGTCGCTTATATGCAAAATATTATCACGCTATATAATGCCTTAGGAGGCGGAACAGAATAAAAGACAGTTGTATATATTCAAAAAAAGCGGAGCGCCTGTTGGGGCGCTCCGGCTGTATCAAGGGGTTGGGGATTCGTTTTTTGTCAGTTATTCCGGTTCCTTATTAGTTCGGCTTCCTTATTTGAATGAATCGGGGAGGTCGTTCTCGTAAAGGACGGTTGCGCCGGGCGTTAGCAGCGGCTGCAGGCGCTTCTGAGCCTCGTTGAAATTGTCTACTACAATCAGGCTCTCGGTATCGAAATCGGACTCATTGACACCCTGCTTCAAAGCGTCGCGGTTGGTGGCGCCCACTACAATGATGACGTCAACATGATTGTCCGAACCGATATACTTGCCGAACTCGCGGTTCAGGTCGTACTGGCTGTCGCCTAATTCCACCATTCCGGGGGTGATGATGATGCGCTTGCCCTGCTTGAAGTCGGACAGTACATCCACGGCCATACGGGCGCCTGCGGGGTTGGAATTGAACGCATCGTCAATCACGGTGATGTTGCCGGGAATCTGACGGATGCTGAGACGGTGCTCCACAGGCTGGATGCCGGCCACGGCGGTGCGTATCTTCTGCGGCGTCATGCCGTTGTTGAGGGCGATAACGATGGCTGCCAGCAGGTCGGAGATGTTTCCTTCTCCCAGGAGGCGGGTCTGAACCTCGAACTCCAGGCCCTCGGGGCCCTGTACCGTGAAGGTGGTGCCGGCGGGAGTGTAGTGTACGTCGCGTGCGATGTAGTCGCATCCCTTGTGGTTCTTGACGCCGTAGCGGAGTGTGCGGACATTGTTCACTACACGTGCGGCGCAGGGATCGGAATCATTGTTTACCACGGCCAGGCCGTCTGCGGGAAGTGCGTCGGCCAGCTCGAACTTGGTGCGGCATACGTTGTCGATGCTCTTGAATGTCTCAAGATGCATGGGTCCGACGGCGGTGATGATACCCTCCTTAGGGTGCACTATGTCGCATATTTCCTTGATGTCGCCTATCTGTTTGGCGCCCATCTCGCAGATGAAAATCTGATTGTAAGGCTTAAGCTGCTCGCGGATGGTGCGCACCACGCCCATCGGTGTGTTGAACGATCCGGGAGTGATGAGCGTGTCGAATTCCATGGACAGAATGCTGGCCAGGTAATGTTTTGTGCTTGTCTTGCCATACGATCCGGTTATGCCGATTACCTTCAGGTCGGGCATTGAGCGGAGAATGCGCTTGGCATCGTTGATGTAATGCTGACGGATCAGATATTCCACAGGCATCAGGATGATGTCGGCAATCATGACGGGAACATACGAGAAGATGGCCAGCATCAGTGCGGCGATGATAACCATTGACTGACCGGGGTAGTATCCCCAGAGTTGATCGCTGCCCAGGCCGCATGCCAGTCCGACGATGGTGCCGACGGCAATCAGCACCGTGACAGCGTACAGACGCCACACGCGGTGGGTGAACACCAGCGGCTTTTTGGATTTGCGACGCAGGATAAGAAATATTTTGGAGAGGGCCACGAGTGCGGCCACAAGTGCCGACAGACGATAGTCGAGGAGCACGGCCATCACCAGGAACAGCGAGGCTACATCCACAAGCCTCCATGTGCTGCCCACATCCGATCTGAGCCACCGCCAATAGCGTGGCAACCGATATGAATTCTGCTGGAACATCTGCAGGTCGTACTTGAAATTCAGCACGACGTAGATGCCGAGAATCACATAAATCACAATGAAAAAAATGCTCACTTTATAATGAAATAAGAGTTAATATTCAATTATAATGACGCGGCTCGGGGAGCCCGCGATGATTGGCGACGAGGACATCGCCATTCCAGTATTGACGCGGCCGGGGAGCCGGCGCTACTATTCATAATTAAGGGTTGGGCTGGAGTTCGTTCTTGAAGAAATTCTGTGTCACGGCGCGGAACTGTCCCGGCTGGTCAAGGAACGAGTAGTGACCGGCGTCCTTGAACACCACCAGTCCGGCGTCGGGTATGTTTTTCTCCATAATTTTAGCGTCGCGCATCGGTGTGGCCGTGTCGTTTTCACCCCACATCAGCAGCGTCGAGGCCTTGATTGAAGGCAACAGCGGCGTCAGGTCCTGGTTTATGGACTTGCTCATTACCATGCGCATCAGTGGCGAGGAACTGCGGTAGTCGGCCGATCCTGCTTTGCCGCGCCAGGCGTCAAGAGCCTTCTGACCTCTCTTTTTGCCCAGCAGGAGTGGCAGCACACGCTTGGCCGCCTTGAAGGTATATACCTTAATATAATAGGAGAGTTTGCGCTTCGGCTTGATTCCGGCGGCATCCACCAGCATCATCTTTGACGAAAATCCGCGTGATCCGAGTACGATCGCCAGGCGTCCGCCAAAGGAATGACCCACAAGAATGGGGTCGGAAATATTAAGCGAATGTGCAAATTCCTGCACTATGTCTGCGTACTCATATACGCCCCATACCGATGTCGGTTCGGGGCTTTTGCCATGACCGGGCAGGTCGAGATTGTAGACGTGCATACCCGGTTCGAGTATACGCGCTATGCTGCGTACCGTGGACAGCTCGCACCCCCAGCCGTGCATCAGTATGACCGGACGTCCCGAGGGATTCCCGGTCTCGTCGTAGTTCAGCTCCTGGCCCGAAAGGTTTATTTTCTTTTCCATATAATGTAAATGGCGTTTTAACTTACAAAATTACGAATTTTTTTGTTAATTTTGTACTCCAATGCCACGGATTGACGATAATATCGCCGGTTGACGGGCACAAGGAAAATCACGAATGGAAACATTAGACTTAAAACGCAAACTGTCAGGATTGTGGAAGGATACCTTTCACGATTCGGACGAATATATACGATTGTGGTTCGACAAGTATTATGATCCCCAATGGACGGAATATGAACAGTCCGGCAATGAGATAGTGTCGATGCTGTTCGGCGTTCCGTATGAATTCGGAGGT
The DNA here is from genome assembly GCA_902468245.1 of uncultured Porphyromonadaceae bacterium. Lineage (GTDB taxonomy): Bacteria > Bacteroidota > Bacteroidia > Bacteroidales > Muribaculaceae > Lepagella. Next base: position 306,618 of record CABQXY010000028.1, read on the forward strand.
TCGGAAGGCAAGATTCGCGGACTGTATCTGTGCGGCCTGGCCACTAACGCCAAGTATCGCGGGCAGGGACTGATGTCAAAATTGCTTGATCGCATCAACGAGAAGGCGCGTGAAGCCGGCTTTGCATTCACGTTTCTGATACCCTCGTCCGAGCGTCTGATTCGGTTCTATTCCCATCATGGATATGTCAAGGCGTTCTATCGAAACCAGCTTAATTACACGGCCCTGCATAATTTCAAAAATGAATATGAATTCATTCTTGAGGAGCAGAAAGACAAGGTTGCCGAGCTGAAGCGTAAACTATATGCGTCGCTGAACGGTAAGGTAATAGATGCTTCTACTCCGGAGGAAAAGGTGGATGAGATTGTGGAATTGTTGATGAACGCCGAATCGACGCAGACCGATATGTCGGTGCTTCATACCCGCGAGGATATACTGACCGCCATAAAGGAAAACGGCGTCAGCGGCGGCAAGATATATTATACGGAGAACGCGCAGGGCAAAGTGACGGCGGTGGCCTTCACCACGCTGGTGGACCGAAGCCGCATCGATGTGGAACGTCTGTGCAGTTCCGACGACTGCAGCACATACAGGCTGCTGGATTATATCAAGCATGCCGAACCCGATGCCGGAATCCGGATTTATGTCCGTGCCGACGAAAGCGAGTGGAAAAACCTGGCCGAGGTTCATGGAATGGCCCGGGTGCTCGACCTTTCTGAGATTTTAAAATTCCAGGCCGCTGGCTTGAAGGACTTAAAATATTCGATTCTCGTGAACGAGGTCCCCGGACAGGTAGAACGCTACGACGTGAGAAACGGAAACGTGAAACATCGCAGCATCGAGATTGACTCCGAGGATTTCGACCAGAACAAGACCGTGATGAGTCTGAAGGATATGTCGAGTGTATTGTTCCGTCGACCGGACACCGGCGTTCTGATTACTGAGGCCTTCGGCATGCCGTCGGTGGGAGGGTACATCAATCTGATGCTGGACTGATACAACTCCCGGATTTTTGATGACTAAAATTTTGGTGCGTCATTAATTTTGGTGCGTCGTTAATTTATGGTGCTTCATGAATCATGAATTATGGTGCGTCCATTCTGAACAGAGAGTCCGATAAATTCTGAAACGTATCAGTAGAAAATAAAATTTACTAAAAACAGCCATCCGAGGCTCGAAAGTCGCAAGACAGAGCCTCGAATGGCCGTTTTTTTGTGTTTTTACCCGAAATTTCGGTAAAAATGCGTAGATTGATTACAAATGTGAAAGTGCTTATGTTTGTATAAGTATCTGAATAATATATCGTTGACTATTATAAAATGTAAATTTAGCGGCCTGAGAATCGAATGAGAACTGTTGCGCGAATAATCATCGGGCAAATTTACAATTCTGAACAAAAGGGTAGGAATCCGGATCTGGAAGGAGAGATGAGTAAAAATTGAAATTGGTCAAATTGGGACATTGTAAAAATGGCAAGTTGAGACGAAGTCGCCGATTAACAAAAATGAATGTAAAAAGCCAAATTCAAGGATGTAAATAGAGGTAAATGTAAACAACAGGTCGATAGTTACCCTATTTAATTTTGCAAACCACAATAATCCACAAGTCTATAAACAAGTGCGAATTTACAATTTGCAACGGTAAATAAGTAGCTTGTATATAGATTAACTTAGATTAACATGAAAATTAATATAGATGAAAATAAATATATTACATAAAAATGATAAAGTATATTTGAATAAATGAGGGCGTATTGCTTAAATTGTTTACGAAGGTATATAGGTTGAAATGTAACCGCCTAATACATACAGTTAAATAGAATCGAATCCTCAATATGCTTTAATAAAATAAGTTTCTGTTTGCAAAATAACATTTCCCAAATCAGTGCTTATGTGTAAATGTAAATTTGACAAAAGTAAAATATAAATTTTGCAATTTACAAAATAAATATTACCTTTGTAATCGCTATTTGTAAAATTAAACTCCACTATGGAACAGGATAATGTTGCAATTCGTCTAAAAGGGTTCATTCAGGAATTGGGTGTGACAAATTCTCAGTTTGCCGACAAGTGCGGCATACCCCGCCCCAGTCTCTCACAGCTCTTGGGAGGCCGCAACAAGAAGATCAGCGATGTCATAGTGGGACAGATACACCAGGCCTATCCTGAGCTGTCTGTGTTGTGGCTGTTGTTTGGCGAAGGCCCGATGATAAATGAGAATGCCGCAGAGGCCGGCCCGGAGGGTTCTTCTTATATGGGAAGCGAGCGTCAGGACGGAATTCAATCGGAAATGACCGATGAGATTGGTCAGGATGGGATAATGGACGGCGGATTGTTCGATATGCTTCCGGAAAATCGGCCGGTTTATAAGGGCGCGGAGCAATATGAGAATCTCAGAGCCTTAAATAATGCTAAAAAAGCGTATAATACCGCTGTAAATAAGGGAAATGACTGCGAGGAAAAGCTTGCGGACATGAAGAAGCAAATAGAGAGAATGAAGAAAAATCCGCGCAAAGTGACGCAAATCACCGTTTATTACGACGATTCCACCTTTGAAACATTCTATCCGAGGTAAGGAAGCACGGCGGAGCTGAAGCTCCGTGCCGGAACTAAACCGCCTGGTGCAAACACAGGCACGGCGGAGCTGAAGCTCCGTGCCGAAACCAACCCCGCCTGGTACAAACGGACGCGGCGGGAGGCGGAGCTGAAGCTCCGTGCCGGAACCAAACCGCCTGGTGCAAACGGACGCGGCGGGAGGCGGAGCTGAAGCTCCTTAGTTTTTCTTTTGGTCGGGCTGCGAGTTGAGGTCGTGGAGACGCTGGGCCATCTTTGCCTCGGCCGGGTTGTTGCCGGGGGTCCAGAAGTGCGCGCCTTCCAGGCCGTCGGGAAGGTATTGCTGCTTCACATAGTTGCCCTGGTAGTCGTGGGCATACTTGTAGCCTTCGTGATAGCCAAGGTCGGCCATCAGCTTGGTGGGCGCATTGCGCAGATGCAAGGGAACGGGCAAGTCGCCGGTTTGAGACACGGCCTGAATGGCATTGTTGATGGCCATGTATGCTGAATTGCTCTTAGGGGAATTGGCCAGATAAATGGCACATTCGGACAGAATAATCCGGCTCTCGGGCCATCCTATTTTCATCACGGCATCGAACGTGGCGTTGGCAAGTAATACTGCATTGGGATTGGCCAGACCGACATCCTCCGAGGCCAGAATCATCATGCGCCGGGCTATGAACGCCGGATCCTCACCACCCTCCACCATACGTGCCAGCCAATAGACGGCACCGTCGGGATCGGAGCCTCGCATGGACTTGATGAAGGCCGAGATTATGTCGTAGTGCATCTCTCCATTGCGGTCGTATGCGGCGGGATTCTCCTGCAGACGGTCGGTCACAATCCGGTCGTTGATCACCATAGGTTGGTCAGAGGGGGTGGACTGCTCTATGATGTCGAGAATGTTCAGGAGCTTGCGCGCATCGCCTCCGGCATAGCGGAACAGGGCGTCTTTCTGCTCCACCACCACATTGCGTGCGGCGAGAATCGGGTCTTTGGTGAGGGCGCGGTCCAGCAGCTTCTGCAAGGCATCCATGTCGAGCGATTTGAGCGTGTAGACCTGCGCGCGCGACAGCAAGGGACGGATCACCTCAAAGCTGGGATTCTCCGTAGTGGCTCCTATCAGGGTGACGGTTCCGTTTTCCACGGCTCCGAGCAAAGAATCCTGCTGCGACTTGTTGAAGCGATGGATTTCATCAATGAACAGTATGGGCCGTCCTTTGACGAACATGCTGTTGGCGTCGTGACGGCAGCGGTCCAGCACCTCGCGCACATCCTTCACGCCAGAAGTCACGGCCGACAGCGTATAGAACGGCACGTCGGTCTGCTGTGCTATGATCTTGGCCAGCGTGGTCTTGCCTACACCCGGAGGACCCCACAATATGAACGAATTTATACGGCCTGAATCAATCATGTTGCGTACAATTCCGGAGGGGCCAACCAGATGTTCCTGGCCGATATAGTCGTCAAGGCTTGTGGGACGCAGGCGCTCGGCCAATGGTATGTTGTTGTTCGTCATATTATGGGATATTTATTAGGTAAAAGCCGCGGGCTTTTACCACAGTGACGGGATGAAGCAGGAGGGGGATGTGAGTGGGAATTACGGTTCAGTGCGTGATGTGGGGCTGTCCATACTGGAAGTGGAGCTGTCTATGCGGTAAGTGAGGATATCTATAAGTTCAGGCACATTGAAATCCTGCAGCGTGTCGACGACACGGTCGGAGTATGGGGCGATCACGGCGGCGGGAAGGGTACCGGCTACGCCTACGACGTAGGCTCCGGCACGCTGTCCGGCCATTACGCCCTGTTCCGAATCCTCGAACACCACGCAATTCCGGGCAAGTACCCCGGCTATGGCGGCGCCTGTCAGATAACCTTCGGGATCGGGTTTGGAGTGGCGTATCATATCGGCGGTGACTATCCCCTTGAAGAATCCGCGCAGTTCCGGCTGCCGGGCCCACAGGCTCGTCATCTTTTGTTCGTTGCTGCTGGTCACCATCACGGCCGGTACGTTGCGCTCGGTCAGCGAGGCGAGCAGGTCCATGACGCCCGGCTTTAAGTCGAACGGCATGGTGCGCTCCAGCTCGTCTAACCGCTCCTTGATATACGTGTGGGTGTCGGGCTTGAAATAAGTACCGAGAATATGTGTCAGCGTTGTTCCCTTGATGTCTGTTGCCAATGTCGGTACGTCGGGACGGAACTTGCGTCCCATTTCCGACCAGAAACGGGTGTATACGGTCTCGCTGTCTATCAGGACGCCGTCCAGGTCGAACAGGGCGGCGCAGCGGTGGTCTGTCATAATTCGGGTCATACTTATATAACGCGCAAAGGCGCGAATTCGTAGAATAAGGCACTCAAAAAGGGGAGCGGTTGACGCCTGAAACGGCAGATGTGGTCAATAATGCACCCAAAAATAGAAAATGATATAAATTTATGTGATAAAATTTGGAAATATAGTAGGAATGATATTAAATTCGCACTGTCAAAACAAAAAACATTTCAGCAACGCGGCCGATGCCTGGTTTAAGAGACAAAAGGCAAAGGAGCGCCAATAGAGCATAAATAAAAATGGTATATAGATTCAAACTGGTAAGCGATGAGGCGAGCAATTTCATGCGCGAGATAGAGATTGACTCGGAGAATACGTTTCTGCAGCTGCGTAACTGCATATTGGAAAGCGTGGGCTATACGAAGGATGAACTGGATTCTTTTTTTCTGTGCAACGAAGATTGGGAAATGGAAGAAGAGATCACGCTCGAGGACATGGGCACGTCAAGTTCCGACCGCGACACATGGCTGATGGACAGCACGCCGGTAAGCGAGCTTGTGGAGGAGGAAGGCCAGAAACTGGTGTTCCAGTTCGACTATATGACCGAGCGCGGCTTTTTCATGGAACTGAAGGAAATCATCCCCGGTCGGTCGCTTGTGGAGCCGGTGTGCACCATGAAGCGCGGCAATGCCCCCAAGCAGTTCAAGGAGACTGAAGAAATCAAGAGTGTGGCCAGCGTGAAGACCATCACGCCCGACGTGGCCGATATGGATGCCCTGGATCTGGATCAGTTTGACGAGAATTCGTTCAACGACGACGACCTGGAGCAGGGATTCGACATTATGGACATGAACTGATCGCAGGTCGGTAAGGACACGTTTACACAGGTCAAAACCAAAGGCTCTGTCCCTTAATCCGGGAACAGAGCCTTTGGTTTATCTGAATGGTCTATCAGGATGGTTTGTCAGGATGTTTTATCTAAATCGATTATCTGAACAGTTTGGCGAACAGGCCGCCGCTGTCCGGTTTGAAGTTCACGTTCAGGCCGTCGTCGTTTTTGGAGAAAAACAGAATGTGGTCCCTGAATACGAACGCCACATAATTGTCGAATTCCAGTATGGCGGTGAGACTGCGGATCAGGAAACGCTTGAAAGGGGAGAAATCGTCGAGCTTATCCACCACAATTTCCATGTCATCGGCCGAGAGGTCGTGGTGTGGCTTCAGTAACTCCACGAAATAAGGAATATTGAGCTCCTCGCGATGCTTGGGGCTCTTGCTGTAGTTCTTGTATATCTCTTTTATGACTTCTTCTGTGATCATGTGTCGGTCAGGTATTAGAGGAGAGGCTCAGTGTGGAGAGACAGATTAAGAAAGCTTAAAGAAGACATTTCCACGCTTGCTACATTAATAACGACCCGCCGGGCGGTTCGGTTCATCAAAGAAGCGGCTGTTTGCAAAATTAGATAAAAAAAATTAAAAACAGTTTAATTGACCGATAAAATTTTTACGAATCAATTTAGTGCAACAGGGGGATGAGCCTTTCAAGACCCATCCCCCTGTAATATACTGTAATGATTTGGTCGCGAATTATCCGAGGAAACTGAGCAGCACGCCGGCTGCGACAGCCGAACCGATCACGCCGGCCACGTTCGGGCCCATGGCGTGCATCAGCAGATAGTTCGACGGGTCGTATTCCAGACCGAGGTTGTTGGAGATACGAGCGGCCATAGGCACAGCCGACACGCCTGCGTTTCCGATCAGAGGATTGATCTTCTTGTTGGGGCGCAGGAACAGGTTGAACACCTTGACCGAAAGCACGCCGGCGGTGGAGGCGAGGATGAATGCCACGAAACCGAGGCCGAATATCAGCAGAGTGTCCAGGGTCAGGAACTTGTCTGCCTGAGTGGAGGCACCGACGGTGAATCCGAGCAGGATGGTCACGATGTCGGTCATGGCGTTGCTGGCGGTCTTGGCCAGACGCGTGGTCACGCCGCTTTCACGCAGCAGATTGCCGAAGAACAGCATACCGAGCAACGGAATGCCCGAAGGCACGATGAAGCAGGTCAGAATCAGGCCGACGATAGGGAACAGAATCTTCTCGTTCTGGCTTACCACACGGGCCGGTTTCATCTTGATCTTACGTTCCTTGTCGGTGGTGAGCAGTCGCATTATCGGGGGCTGGATCAGGGGAATCAGCGCCATATACGAGTATGCCGACACGGCCACCGCACCGAGTAGGGCAGGATTAAGCTTGGATGTGGTGAAGATGGCCGTCGGGCCGTCGGCGCCACCGATGATGGCCACACATCCGGCGCTGAGAGGGTCGAAGCCGCACAACAGCGCGAGCATATAGGCGCCAAAGATGCCGAACTGAGCGGCACCGCCTATCACCATCAGCTTCGGATTGGCCAGCAGGGCCGAGAAGTCGGTCATGGCTCCCACGCCCAGGAACACCAGCGGCGGGTACCAGCCTTTCTCCACACCGTTATACAATATGTTCAGAACCGAGCCGGGCTCGTAGATACCGATCTCCATACCGGTCTGGAAGGGGATGTTGCCCACCAGCATACCGAAGCCGATGGGCACCAGCAGCAACGGCTCGAAATTCTTCTTGATGGCCAGATACACGAAGAAGCAGCCCACGGCCAGCATCACCAGATTGGTCCACGAACAATTGTAGAATCCGGTGAAGTGCCAGAAACTTTCCACGGCCTGACCCAGAAACTCCCCGAAGGAGTAGGATGAAAGTAACAGCATGAGTCGTTGTATTATTCAAGAATAAGAATATCCGAGCCCTCGAGCAGTGTGTCGCCGGGAGCGCAGCATATTTTTGCCACCTTGCCCGACTTGTCGGCGCGGATGTCGTTCTCCATCTTCATGGCTTCAAGCACGGCCACCTTCTGGCCGATGGTCACTTCGTCGCCCACGGCCACGGCTATGCTCATGATGGTGCCGGGCAGCGGCGACTTGATTGCGCCCGGGTTGTTGGTCTTGGGAGTGGCGGCCGGTTTGGATGTCACCTTGTTCTCGTTCAGCTGAGCGCCGGTGTTGGTCTTGCCCGATTGCGACAGCGCGGGCTTCTTGTTTACTTTGGATGCGGCAGGACGGTCTATCTCCACCTTGTAGGGAACGCCGTTCACCTCGACCTCGGCCTCGTTGTCCACGATATCGCCCACGGCTACGGTGAACTTCATGCCGTTGATCTTATACTTATATTCTTTCATTAGTTGCTTCTGATTTTGGAGGGTGTCTGACAAGACACGCTCAATGAGTTTGGAGTGCTGTGAGGCACTGTGAAAGTTGGGGTATTACTTCTTAAGGCTGCGGCGGTGATCCGCGTTGCGGTTGTCTATCTCAGGCACGACGCGCAGGTTGTAGATCTTGGAGTTCCAGGGGCTGTAAGCCTTGCGCATTCTGCGGATGGTCAGGATGGTGTCCTCTATGTCGTGACCTTGTCCTGTGTGTTCTGCCAGGGCCATTGATATGGCGGCGATGACTTCGCCGGAGTCGGATTCGTCGTGATGGTCTTCCTTGGTTGTGGCGTCCACGCCGTGGGCCTTTCTCTTTTTCGAGGAATGGATCATGGTGGAAATCTTGCCGAAACCCAGGAACAGGATGCTGAGCAGTATAAGCGCGCACAGCACGATGCTCATGGCTATGATGGTGATAGCCCCTCCGAACCGGTCGTTTTCAGCGGCATTACGGGCCTTCTCGGCCTGTATGGCCTTGCGCGTCATCTCGCTTTCCTGCACCGTGTTCACCTCCTTGGAATTCACCCAGTCGCCCTCCACGTCGGTCTGCTCGCCCTGTTTGCTTACCTCTGTATAGGTCTGCTCAGGGTCGGTCAGAATGGCGGCGGGTGCGGTCAGAGGCATGGCTAATGCCACGCACAGTGTCAGGCCGGTCAATATTTTTTTAATCATAAACGTAACGATAAAGGATGCGCGGGCGGCGATGCGAAACCATCGCCGCCCGGCGTCGTGAGTGTTAGAGAGGTATATTGCCGTGTTTCTTGGCCGGGTTGGTCAGCTTCTTGGTAGCCAGCATGTTCAGGGCCTTGATGATACGGAAGCGGGTGTTGCGCGGTTCGATCACATCGTCGATGTAACCGTACTTGGCAGCCTGGTAGGGGTTGGCGAACAGATCGCGGTATTCGTCCTCCTTGGCCTGGATGAACTCGGCGGGATTCTCGGCGGTCTTGGCCTCCTTGGCATAGAGTACGCCTACAGCACCCTCGGCACCCATCACGGCTATCTCGGCGCTGGGCCATGCATAGTTCATGTCGCCGCGCAGCTGCTTGCAGCTCATCACGATGTGCGAGCCGCCGTAGCTCTTGCGCAGTGTAACGGTCACCTTGGGCACCGTAGCCTCGCCGTAAGCGTACAGCAGCTTGGCGCCGTGCAGGATCACGCCGTTATACTCCTGGCCTGTGCCGGGCAGGAAGCCGGGAACGTCAACCAGCGTTACCAACGGAATGTTGAAGGCGTCGCAGAAACGTACGAAGCGTGCGCCCTTGCGGCTGGCATTGCTGTCCAGGACGCCGGCCAGCACCTTGGGCTGGTTGGCCACTACGCCCACGGCCTGTCCGTTGAAGCGGGCGAAACCGATGATGATGTTCTTGGCAAAATCCTTGGAAACCTCCAGGAACTCGCCGTTGTCGACGATGGCGGAGATAACCTCGTACATGTCGTAGCTTTTCTTGACGCTGTCGGGGATGATGTCGTTCAGCTTGTCCTCCAGACGGTCGATCGGGTCGTTGCACTCCACCAGCGGAGTCTCCTCCATGTTGTTCTGCGGCATGTAGCTCAGCAGCTTGCGTACAAGTGCCAGAGTCTCCTCCTCGTTCTCGGCTGCGAAATGCGTGACGCCCGACTTGGTGGCGTGTACCGATGCGCCGCCCAGGTTCTCCTGCGACACGTCCTCGCCCGTTACGGTCTTGACAACCGACGGACCGGTCAGGAACATGTAGCTCAGGCCTTTGGTCATGATGGTGAAGTCGGTCAGCGCGGGGCTGTAGACTGCGCCGCCGGCGCACGGACCCATGATGGCCGAAATCTGGGGAATCACACCCGATGCCAGAATGTTGCGCTGGAATATCTCGGAATATCCGGCCAGTGCGTTGATACCCTCCTGGATGCGGGCACCGCCCGAGTCGTTAAGGCCGATGACGGGTGCGCCCATCTTCATGGCCATATCCATCACCTTGCATATCTTCAGCGACATGGTCTCCGACAGCGAGCCGCCGAACACCGTGAAGTCCTGTGCGAACACATACACCAGACGACCTTCGATGGTACCGAAACCGGTCACGACGCCATCGCCGAGGATGTGCTTCTTGTCCTGGCCGAAGTTGGTGCAGCGGTGTGTCACGAACATGTCGAGTTCCTCGAAGCTACCTTCGTCCAGAAGCATTGCGATACGCTCGCGTGCGGTGTATTTGCCGCGTGCGTGCTGCTTCTCAATGGCTTTTTCACCGCCACCGAGACGACACTCGGCGCGTTTCTCAATCAGCTGGCTGATTTTCTCTTCCTGTTTGCTCATTATATTCTATGTTATAGATTACGAGTCCGGCTGATAATCTCGATTATTGGCCGAACTCGCATTTATGATTTTTTACTTATCGGGATTTTCACAAAGCTCAGTAAGCACGGCTTCGGTGCTCTTGGGGTGGAGGAAAGCGATGTGCAGGCCGTCTGCGCCCTTGCGCGGAGCCTTGTCGATGAGGCGTACGCCCTTGTCCTCGCATTCCTTCAGCGCGTTGGCCACGCCGTCCTCGATGGCGAATGCTATATGGTGCATGCCGCCGCGTCCGCCGTTCTTCTCGATGAACTTGGCTATGGTGCTGTCGGGGCTGGTGGCCTCAAGCAGCTCTATCTTGGTGTCGCCTGCCTTGAAGAAGGCGGTCGTTACCTTCTGGTCTTCCACTACTTCCTGCTTGTAGCATTTCAAGCCAAGCACGTTCTCGTAATACTTGATGGCCTCTTCCAGATTCGGAACTGCGATGCCAATGTGCTCAATGTGTGAGATTTCCATTGATTTTGTATTTAGGTTATATGTTGTGTTTATCACTCATATCCGGCAGGCGACGCAACGCTGGTGCGCGCAGGGACCTACATCGGTACGCAAAAGTAGTGAAAAAAACCGATATGGCAATCAGAAGATGGTTAATTTTAACAAAAGTTTAAAGAGAAATGCGCCCCTGTGTGCTCGTATCGGAGTGGTCACGGTTGATTCCGTCGGTTTATCTCATTGATTTCGTGCAGCAGGCGGCGGTTCATGCGGCGGCGTTCCGGGTCGCGCCACCATCCCCATTTGCAGAAGTAGCGGCACATATTCACGATGTGTATCCGAAGCATTCGCCACGACCTGTACGAAGCCTGCCGGTGGTCGTGCACCACGCTGGCGTCGGGCCATAGCAGCGTCGGGCTGACGGCGTGGATGCGGCGTGTCAGGTCTATGTCCTCGGGATACATGAAGAATCGCTCGTCGAACATGCCTACACGATCCAGCGTATTCATATTCAGCAGCATGAAACTGCCCTGGAAATAAGGCACGTCAAGAACGGCGTCAAGCGGAGCGTGTCTTATCAGATAGCGGTCGTTGCGCGCCCGGAACCATGACGCCGGCAGGAACCTGCGGCCGAACACGTCCCAGGGCGTAGGGAGCAGGCGGGCGGTATATTGCGGAGTGCCGTCGGGATTGAGCACCCGGGGATGCATGGCGCCGATGTCGGGATGGCTTTCCATGAAAGCCGTCATCTTATTCAATTCTTCCGGCTGGAAATAGACGTCGCTGTTCAGCACCAGGTGAATGGTCGAACCGAGCTGACGGGCGCGCATGATGGCCGCATTGTGGGCCGCTCCGAAGCCCGGATTCGGCAGCGGGATGTATTCCGCGCCATGCTCGGCGCAGAACCTGCGCATGGCCTCGTCGCCGTAATTGTCCACGATGTACAGGCGCGCCATTCCGCATCCCTTAAGGGATGACACACAGCGACGCAGTTCGGCGCAATCCGTACGGTATGTCACTATCGAGACTGTCAGCATGGCGCAAAATTACTCAAAAATCACGATTTTACACCATGATTCGCCTCTATATTTTGGGTATGTCACAAATAAATGTTAATTTTGCTGTTCCAAATGAACTCTTTTTGGATTCCTTGCATGGATTCGGGGAGTTTCGTAAACAGGTTTACAGTAATCAGATGAAAATAACGCCACAGGTAATAGCGTCCATGATATCGGGACGCGTTGAAGGTGACGAGAACATAGAGATACGCGGTTTTGCCAAGATAGAGGAGGCGAAGCCGGGTGACATCACGTTTATCGCCAATCCGAAGTACGGACACTTTATCCACAGCACCAAGGCCTCGGCCGTGCTTGTATCAGACGATTTCGACACCGAGGGCGCGGAGGTACCGGCCCTGATACGCGTCAAGGATCCCTACAAGTCGCTTGCCGACCTGCTTAATGCTTTCGAGTCGCAGAAAAGCGCTCCTGTAGGCATCGAGCAGCCGTGCCATATAGCCGAGGGCGTTAAGGTGCCTACCGACGCATACGTGGGTGCTTTCGCCTATATCGGCCGGGGCGTGAAGCTCGGCGCCGGCGTCAGGATCTATCCCCAGGCATACGTTGGCGACGGATGCGAGATCGGCGACAACACCGTGATACGTGCCGGTGTGCGTCTGTACGAGGGCATCAAGATTGGAAAGCGCTGCATCCTGCACAGCGGATGCGTGATCGGGGCCGATGGTTTCGGCTTCGCTCCCTGCGCCGACGGCAGCTATGAGAAGATACCGCAGATAGGCATCGTGGAGATAGCCGACGACGTGGAGATCGGCGCCAACACCACAGTGGACCGCGCCACATTCGGCGCAACCCGCATAGGCGAGGGCACCAAGCTGGACAACCTGATTCAGATAGGCCACAACGTAGAGGTGGGACGCATGAATGTGTTCGCCGCACAGGCCGGAGTGGCCGGGTCGACCAAGATCGGCGACTTCAACCAGGTAGGAGGCCAGGTGGGCATAGCCGGACACATCAAGGTGGGAAGCCGCAACGGCATCGGCGCCCAGTCCGGACTGCATTCCAACTTAGGCGACGACAAGCGTGTGCTCGGCAGTCCGGTGGTGGACGTGCGCCAGTTCATGAAGAATCAGGTGTACATCAACCGCCTGCAGGAACTGTTCAGGAAACAATAAACGGCACATAACCCCTTCAGAAGAAAATAAACAGCAATATATATGAATCAATTAACCTTAAAGGCACCGTTCACCGTCGAGGGCAAAGGATTGCACTCGGGCCTGCAGCTTAAGGCCACGTTCAATCCGGCACCGGAGAACACCGGCTATAAGTTCAAGCGCGTTGACCTGCCTGACGCTCCGGTGATCGATGCGGTCGCCGAGAATGTGGTTGAGACTACCCGTGGCACCGTGATAGGTCGCAAGGGTGTCACCGTAAGTACTATAGAACACGCCATGGCGGCTCTGTACGCCGCAGGCATCGACAATGTCCTGATCGAGGTAAACGGCCCCGAAGTGCCCATCCTCGACGGCAGCGCGATGGTTTATGTCAACGCAATCGAATCCGTAGGCCTGCAGGAGCAGAACGCCGACAAGGATTATTATATCATCAAGGAGAAGAAGCAGTTCAAGGACGAGGCCACCGGCTCGGAGCTGACCATCTATCCCGATTCGGGATTCAGCGTGGAGTGCATGGTGGAGTATAACTCGCAGGTGCTTCCCAACCAGTTTGCCGTACTCGACGATCTGGCTGAATTCAAGCAGGAGATTGCTGCTGCGCGTACTTTTGTTTTCGTGCGCGAGATAAAAGACCTTGTCGGGCTGAACCTGATCAAAGGCGGAGATCTGGATAATGCCATCGTGATATATGACCAGGTGGAGGACCAGGCCACGATTGACGGAATCTGCGACGTGATGAAAGTGCCTCACATGCACCTTGAGTCATTAGGTTACATCAACCCCAAACCGTTGGCCTGGGACAACGAGCCCGCACGCCACAAGGTGATGGACGTGATAGGCGACCTGGCCCTGATAGGCCGTCCCATCCAGGGCCGCGTGGTGGCAATACGCCCCGGACACACGGTCAACAACAAATTCACCCGCATGGTGCGCCACGAGGTGAAGCATACCGAAATCCAGGCCCCCATTTATAATCCCAACGAGACCCCTGTAATCGATACAAACGGCATCAAGAAACTGATTCCGCACCGTTTCCCCTTCCTGCTGATCGACAAGGTCATAGAGATTGACAAGAAACATGCCGTGGCCGTCAAGAACGTGACGGTGAACGAGCCTTTCTTCCAGGGTCATTTCCCCGAGGAACCGGTAATGCCGGGAGTGCTGCAGGTAGAGGCCATGGCCCAGACGGCCGGAGTGCTTGTGCTCAACTTCCTGGAAGAACCGGAGAAATATTCCACATATTTCCTGAAGATTGACAACGTCAAGTTCCGTCACAAGGTGGTGCCTGGCGACACGCTGAAACTTCATGTATCGCTGATGACCGAGATACGCCGCGGCTGCGCCATGGTGAAGGGTTATGCGTTTGTAGGTGAAAAAATAGTTTGCGAGGCCGAATTCATGGCCCAGATCATAAAGAATAAGTAAGCCATGGCATCGATGTACAATGTAAGTCCTGACGCAAAGATAGGCAACAATGTCAGGATAGGTGATTTCACCACCATCTATGACGACGTAGAGATAGGCGACAACTGCAACATCTACGGCAACGTGACGATATTTCCCGGCGCGCGCATCGGCAGCGGCGTCACCATATTCCCCGGCGCCGTTGTGGCCGCCGTTCCCCAGGATCTGAAGTTCCGTGGCGAATACACCAACGCCTTTGTGGGCGACGGCACGACGCTGCGCGAGTGCGTCACCGTGAACCGCGGCACAGCCGCCAAGGGCAAGACCGTGGTGGGTCAGAACTGTCTGCTGATGGCATACGTCCATATCGCTCACGACTGTCTGGTTGGCAACCGCGTTATCATATCCAACGCCTGCCAGATTGGCGGCGAGGTGCAGATTGACGACGCTGCGGTGATAGGCGGTGGAAGCATGATACACCAGTTCTGCCACTTGGGACGCAACATCATGCTGCAGGGCGGCGCACTTGTAAACAAGGATATCCCGCCGTTCGTAAAGGCAGCCCGCGAGCCCATCTCGTACGTGGGTCTGAACACCATCGGACTGCACCGCAACAACTTCACAGACGACGAGATCAAGGCAATCTCCGACACATACCGTCTGCTGTATCTCAGCGACCTCAACGTCACCAACGCCGTGAAGCTGATACGCGAGAAACTTCCCGAAAGCACACTGCGCGACGAAATCGTTTACTTCATCGAGAACTCGCAGCGTGGCGTGATCCGTTCGGCCATCTGATAGATTCCTCGGCACTTCACTACCAAAAGCCCGGAGCATCGCACGACGCTCCGGGCTTTTGACCTTAAAGACCTTAGGGTCCTTAGAGTCCTTAAGGTCCTTAGAGTCCTTAAGGACCTTAAAGATCTTTCCCGTTTATCCGAATTTTGAGATTTTGCGGAGCTGGGGCTCGTTCATGATGCGGATGCGGCGGCCGTCCACCAATATCAGCTTCTCGTTCATGAACGTGGAGAGGGTGCGGATGGCGTTGCTGGTGGTCATGTTTGACAGGTTGGCCAGGTCCTCGCGGCTCATGTATATCTTCAGGGTCTGGTCATCGTCCTCATATCCGTAATTGTCGGCCAGAAGCAGCAGCGCGTCAGCCAGACGACCGCGGATATGTTTCTGTGTCAGATTGATTATCTTGGTGTCCGAACCGCCTAAGTTGCACGACAGCTCATGGATAAAGAACATTGCGGCCACGGTGTTGTTGCGGATTATCTCCTCCACTACCTTCATGGGGATGATGCCTAACACCGATGGCTCGAAAGCGGCGGCCGACGATACGTAAGGCTCCTGCGCGAAGTATGCGCGATAGCCGAAGTACTGGACAGGACGGTACAGACGCAATATCTGTACGCGGTCGCCGTAGCCGCTCTTGAACAGCTTCACTTTTCCTTCCAACAGGCAATAAAGATTCTCTGGCGTTTCCGACTCGGCGTAGATGATTTGATTCTTCTTATACCGCTCGTATTTGAAGTTGTCGGTCAGAAGTCGCTTTTCGTCCGCTGTCAGTGTTGCCCATAATTCTGAAAGATCGTCGCCTATGATCCGTTCAAGAGTACTTTTCTTGATCATTATGTTATAAAAAAATGTTCTTAAACACAAAATTACGGAAAAATACTAACTTGTGCAAATAGAAGTCACATAAATTAAATTTAGATTAAACTTTCAGTACACAAAACAGGCTGCGCCGCCAATAATCGGCAACGCAGCCTTATAACTATTCGAACTTTTTCTATTGACGAAGTTACGTAGCTGGCTCAATATTCCTGTTCTTGGAAACCTTTTCCCTCACAATATTGACATATCCCGGAGCCTTCGCACGATGGGCAGCGCCCTGTTCCGCCGCAGGAACTACAATCTACATAATCTCCAAAACTGTATATCTTACCACTTCCGTAACATCCTAAGCAGCAACCTTGACCATGACATACGCCACAATACCCTCCATTACAAATGCAATTAAATCTTGCTATGGAAGGTTCTGGTTCAGCATCGGTTGATTCATATTCTTCTTCCGTTTCATATTGTCGATCAGAAGAATTGGAGGATTGTTGTACTGAGGTTCCGCTATTTCCTGATTCTATGGCGGGGTTGTCAACGCCATTGATGTCGACATAGCCCGATACCGCTTCAACCTCCAATGAGTCATCGCCCCATTGCTTTTCTTTAGGTTTTGAACAGCCGGATAACATTAACAAGATGAGTAAACACAGACTTGTCAATGACACTCCAATAATGGATCTTGACATGTATGGAAGTTTTTATTTAATTACATACCAATTTCCATTGTATCCAAAGCGGCTTTTACCTTGAATACAAATCCATGAGTTTTGAAATTTGATATATTTACGCCCATGATGCAGATACACGGTGTACGACCCTTTAGGGTGGCCATTTTCGGTATACACGGACACAGATTGTGAAGTCGCTGTATATGAGCCGTCATTTCGTGCTTTTGTCGCCGCTTGGCAACTATTAGGTCGCCAATTGTTGAAATCGCTCACATCAGCAACGGTCAGACCGGCTAATATTATAGCCATAACTAAGAATTTCTTCATACGCGTTGCGATGATAGGTTGGTCAGCAAGTCCTATTGACCGATTAATAGATAAGAAACGTGGACTGACTTTGCCCGCGTCTATTGAGAAGGTCGTAGGAAACCTATGATGAAGATGAGGGTACGGCAGCCCACGCTATAGCGTGAGAACCGCTTTGTTATCCTCTCATCATTGCGAAAATTTCCTACGTTTTCTCAATAAGAGATAAGCAAAACGCTTCCTGTAATATACGATGTCTTTGTCAACGACTTTTGTTAAAAATCTAATGACTGTACAAATTTAACTATTTAATTGCAAATAGGCAATATTGATATCAAAAAAATGTCAAAAATGAATAATTTTAACAGCAAGGACAGAGATTTTGCGCGGCGACTGAAATTGCAATATTTATTTACGTCGTCGCGCCACTTTCCCGTTGGGAGTGCGGGGCACTATGCCCTCTTTGATTGTTTTGGGGACCTGAAAGGGCAATAAAACCGACTTGCATAGCGCTATTATATTTTCATCGTTCCAGGTTTTGGATACCATTGCGTGGCTCCTGTCGGCAACCATTACGACACGTTCGCCCCATTTGGGGTCAGGTTCCGAAGTAATCATGAAGTCGAACGGCAGATGGGGCCGGAGTATGGCTTCCACCTGCTCGGGATGCACTTTCAGTCCGCCGGTGATGATGACGTTGTCGGCGCGTCCCAATATGTTGAATCTGCCTTCAGAATCCATTTTCACCACATCGTTGGTGATGAAATGCCGCCAGCCGGGTATTTCAATCTCAAGGCAGTCTGAATCGTTCTGCATGAGTTTTATACCGGGTAATGGCTCGAAGGGCTGCTGAGGCTCTGAGACGCGCCGTATGGCTACGTGCGAGGCCGTTTCCGTCATGCCGTATGTCTCCCAGCACCGCAATGGCGACCGGGCTATCTGTATGCGCAGGTCGTCGGGAATAGGGGAGCCGCCTATCAGAATAGCACCCAATTCGGGCAATGTGTCTATGTTCTGCAGGATGTGGCGCATCTGCGACGGCACCACGCAGAGAAGGTCGATTTGGCCTCCCGTATAGTCTGACAAAGGGCGATTGCTGGGATGTTCCCATGTGAACGAGCCGCCGCATTCCAGCGCGCGCACCATCATCATCTTGCCTCCGATATAGTCGGGTGCGAGACATGAATGGAAATGCGAGTGTGAGTCGAGGTTGAAAAACTGCAGGGTGCGCCGTGCGCTGGCGGATACCTGTTCTTTCGGAAGTCGGATTTCCTTGGGAGTACCTGTAGACCCGGAAGTACGGCATACGATGTCAGGCTCCGGGCCGAGCCATTCGGCTTGAAATTCCTGCCAGGTCATTCTCTCCAGTCGAGCGCGTCGATCTGCGCGCGGTTCAGTGCCAAGCCGGGATTGTATTTCAGGCGGTCGCCGTCAAGATAGATGGGCGCGGCCAGATTGTTGGTGAACAGAGCGCCTGTCCCCAGACCCTGAGGCATCGTGGTGTTGAGCGACGCCACCCATTGAGCCAGGGCGTTGAGTCCTATGTTCGATTCGAGCGAGGACGTAATCCACCATCCTATGTTGCGTTCGCGTGCCAGGTCTATCCACTCCTGTGCGCCTGAAAATCCGCCTGTAAGCGTAGGCTTTATCACGATATACTGCGGATGGATGGAGTCAAGGGTGGCGGCTTTTTCCTCGACCGTGAATTTGCCAATCAGTTCCTCGTCCAATGCGATTGGCAGAGGCGACACCTGGCACAGAAACTGCATCAGCGCGGGCTGTCCTGCCTTGATGGGCTGCTCGATGCTGTGCACCTGCAGGTCCGCTAAGCGTTTGAGACGGGGCAGGGCGTTGTCCATGGTGAAGGCTCCGTTGGCATCCACGCGTATCTCTACCTGAGTGCTGTCGTAACGACTGCGTATGGCCTCGATCATGTCAACCTCGCTTTTCCAGTCAATCGCTCCAATCTTCAGCTTGATGCAACGGAAACCCTCGTCAAGTTTCTTTTCAAGACGCTCCATCATCTCCTCGTGGCTGCCCATCCATATAAGGCCGTTGATCTTGATGCTGTCGTTGCCCCGGACGAACGGTGTGTCGTAATAAATCCCTCTGCAGCCGCCGGTGAAATCGCGCAGACACTGCTCGAATCCCGACTGCAGCGAGGGAAAGTGCGACAGGTCGGTAGATACGCCTAAGCGCACGTTGACCTGCAGTTCCATCAGCTTGTAGAAGAAACGTTCGTCGGCTTCGGGCGACAGACCGGGGAATATGGCTGCTTCGCCCAAACCGTATTGCGACGGATCCGACTCATCGAACAGGCGCATATAGCACGTCGGCTTTTCGGTCAGCACACCGCGCGACGTGCCTGCCGGCTCCTTGAATTTCAGGATATATGGAGCGAACTGCAGCCTCATGGGAATTTGGGGAATTGGTCAAAGTCAGGGTCGCGTTTCTCCAGGAACGCGTTCTTGCCTTCCTGCGCCTCGTCAAGCATGTAATAGAGCAGCGTGGCGTCGCCGGCAAACTCCATCAGGCCATGCTGGCCGTCGAGTTCGGCATTAAGCGCGCGCTTTATCATGCGGATGGCCAGAGGAGAACGCTTCAGTATAGTGCGTGCCCATTCCACGGTGGTCTCCTCCAGTTTGTCGAAAGGCACCACTTCGTTCACCATGCCCATCTCCAAGGCTTCCTTGGCCGTGTACTGTTTGCAGAGATACCAGATCTCGCGGGCCTTCTTCTGGCCTACGCAGCGGGCCAGGTAGCTGGCGCCGAATCCGCCGTCGAAGCTGCCCACCTTCGGGCCGGTCTGGCCGAAGCGGGCGTTCTCGCTGGCGATGGAAAGGTCGCACACCACCTGCAGCACATTGCCGCCGCCGATGCTGTAGCCGTTCACCATGGCGATCACAGGCTTGGGAATGCTGCGGATGGCGTGATGCAGTTCCAGCACGTTGAGACGCGGCACGCCGTCGTCGCCCACGTAGCCGCCCGAACCCTTCACGTTCTGGTCGCCGCCCGAACAGAAAGCCTTGTCGCCGGCACCCGTAAGTATGATGACGCCTATGTCCTGACGCTCGCGGCAGATGCCGAACGCGTCAAGCATCTCCATATTGGTCTTGGGGCGGAACGCATTGTACACTTTGGGACGGTTGATGGTGATCTTGGCTATGCCGTCCATCTGTTCGAAGAGGATGTCTTCGTATTCCTTTATTGTTTTCCAGTGGAACATGGTCTTGATTTGATTTTATCAGCCCGGCCTTAACGTTGGATCAGGCCGAGGAATTCTGCACGGAGCGCAGGATTGGTTTCAAATTGTCCGGAGTATTCGAGGGTGGTGGTGACGGATTCCTGTTTTTCCACGCCACGCGCCTTCATGCAGAGGTGCTGTGCCTCGCACCACACTATGACGCCGTCGTTTGGGAGGGCGTCGTTGATGGTCTGGCACACCTGTGCCGTAAGACGTTCCTGCACCTGGAGGCGACGTGCGTATCCGTCCACCACGCGGGCCAGTTTGGAGAGGCCCAGTATGCGTCCCTTAGGCAGATAGCCGATGGACATTTTGCCGAAGAAGGGCAATATATGGTGCTCGCAAGTGCTGTAGAATTCGATGTCGCGCACTATCACCATCTTTGAGCCGCAGTGGTTGAATATGGCCTGCCGGGCTATGTCAAGGGGATCGGACTTATACCCGGCGGTGATGTCGAGAAGGGCTTTTGCGGCACGGACCGGCGTCTTGGCCAGTCCTTCGCGCATGGGGTCTTCGCCCAACAGTATGAGTATTTCGTTAAGGTGGGCAGCTATCCTGTCCACCAGTTCCGGATCGTGTTTGCTGATGTTTGCCACTGTCAGAATTATTGTTGAGATCTCTGTGCGAGGTATTAATGTCCTCAGTCAATGAGGTGTGACGGAGAGGGGAGCGCCGGTCAGCGGCCGATCACGATGATCTGGCTTCTGACCACCCGCATTTCCGAGCTGATGGATGGGAATGCCCGTTTCAGTTCGGCCAGAGCGGCCTGCGCTTCGGCCTGGGTCCTGAAATTACCCACGCGGGTGTACCAGTTGGGCGCGCTGGAGTGCGAATAGATCTGGCCTCGGTATTTGGGGAACTTGGCCACGATGGACGACCCGCGGGCTTTGGCGCGGGCCTCGAGGGTGCGCTGGTTGGAGCCGTCGCTGAACACCTGGACCCTGAATCCCTGGATCTTGTTGATGCCGGGCTTGATCTGCTGTTTGTCGTCGGTCTGCTTACGGTCCAGGTCGTCACGCATTATCTGGTATAGCAGCGAGGACGGGATGTCTATGTCCACCATGCCGTTTCCGGCTGTCTCGATGCGTTCTATCAGTTCGTTTCCGGCCGTGACGGCGGCTGCGGACGACGACTGGGCCGTGGCCGGAAGCGCGAGGCTCCCGGCTGCGGCTGTAAGTGTCAGTATGATATGCCTGATGCGTATCATTCGGGTTCGATTAGTCAAAAGCTTCGATGATGCCCATGAAGCTGTCGGCCTTCAGGGCTGCTCCACCGATCAGACCGCCGTCTACGTCGGGCTTGCTGAACAGCTCCTTGGCGTTGGTGGGCTTGCAGCTGCCGCCGTACAGAATCGAAGTGTTGTCGGCTATCTCCTTGCCGTATTTCTCGGCTATGACGTTGCGGATGTTGGCGTGCATGTCCTGAGCCTGCTCGGCTGTGGCGGTCTTGCCGGTACCGATGGCCCATACGGGCTCGTATGCCACGACGATTTTGGCGAAGTCTTCGGGAGCCAGCGAGAACAGAGCCTCGACCTGACCGCGTACCACGTCGTTGAATGTGCCGTTTTCACGCTCCTCCAGCACCTCGCCTACGCAGAAGATGGGAGTCAGACCGTTGGCCAGAGCCAGCTTGGTCTTGGCCAGCAGCTGCTCGTTGTTCTCGCCGAAGTACTGGCGACGCTCGCTGTGGCCCAGGATTACGTGGCTTGCGCCGGTGGATTTAACCATAGCTGCGCTTACCTCGCCGGTGTAGGCACCCTTCTCGTGCTCGGAGCAGTTCTCGGCGCCAAGCTTTACCAGCTCGGGCTCCAGAACGGCGCATACGCTCGTAAGATGGGTGAACGGTACGCATACTATTACCTCGCAGTTGGCCTTCTTGTCCTTCAGCGCTGCGTTGATCGAATTGGCGAGCTCAACACCCTCGTCAAGAGTGGTGTTCATTTTCCAGTTGCCCGCTACGATATTCTTTCTCATATCAGTATTTATTAATATTCTGAACTGCAAAATTAACGAAAAAATACGACATTCCACTCATGCATGGCAAAAAATACGACATTCCGTCCGGTGCAAGACACAAAAATAGCCGCCTCCCGTGGAAGCGGCCATCTTTATGCGGTCTCAGTGGTGGTACCGTTACTCCGAGGCGAGGTTCACGGCGTAGGTGTATTTCTTGCCGGTGGGGTAAACGCCGTACAGGATCAGAGCCTTGTATTCGTCGCTGTCCTTCATCACCGAGTTGTACACCTGCTCCACGTCTTCGCTGCTGTTGACAGGCACGTCGTTTACGGCGGTGATGATGAATCCCTCCTTCACGCCGGCGTCGCGGATGGCTCCTGCCTTGAGTCCCTTGACCTGCACGCCGTTCGAGATACCCAGACGGGTCTTGGTCTCGGCGGTCAGCTTCATGAAGGCGCAGCCAAGCTCGCTGAAGTCGCCCTTCTTGGTGATCGACGTGCTGCCGGTCTGGTTGCGCAGGGTGGCGGTCTTCTCTATCTTCTTGTTGTTGCGGTAGTAGGTCACGGTCACCTTGTCGCCGGGACGGAACTTGTTGAGCTGTTCCACAAGCTGTGCGTGGTTGGCCACGTTCACGCCGTTGATGGCTGTGATCACGTCGTCCTCCTGCAGGCCGAGTTCCTTGGCTGTGCTCATGTCGTTCACGGACGCGATGAGCAGACCGGATTTAACGGCCGTGATGTCCTTCTCTTTTGCAATCTTGGAGTCGAGTTCGCGCACGGATGCTCCGAGCACGGCGCGCTGCACTGTACCGTACTGGCGTATGTCGGCCATGACCTTCTTGACGATGGTGGTGGGAATGGCGAACGAGAAGCCGGAGTACGAGCCGGTGTTGCTGTATATGGCCGAGTTGATGCCGATCAGTTCACCCTTCAGGTTTACGAGGGCACCGCCGGAGTTGCCGGGGTTGAGTGCCGCATCGGTCTGGATGAACGATTCGATGCTGAGGTTGCCCTTATGGTTCTGGCCGAGGCTGCGGGCCTTGGCGCTGACGATACCGGCCGTAACGGTTGAGTTGAAGCCGAAGGGATTGCCCACGGCCAGTACCCATTCGCCGATCTTTACGGTCTCCGAGTCGCCGAAGGTGATCGGGGTCATATCCTTGGCGTCAACCTTGATGAGTGCCAGGTCGGAAGCCTCGTCGGTGCCGATTATCTTGGCGTCGTAGCTGGAATTGTCGTTGAACAGCACCTCGAGTTTGTCGGCGCCGTCAACCACATGGTTGTTGGTGACGATGTAGCCGTCTTCGCTGATTATCACTCCCGAACCGAGGCCGCTCTGCACGGGCTCGTTCTTCTTGCGCTGCTGTTGCGGAGCCTGCTGGCGGGGCTGCTGGGGCGTGCCGAAAAAGAAATCGAACATCCCGAAGGGATCGTAGCCGCCCTGTCCGTAGGGGTTCTGCTGGCGGGTGGTGTACGACTTGATACAAACCACGGCATTGACCGTCTTTTCGGCCGCCTGGGTAAAGTCCGTCTCGAATGCCGGCGTGGTCACCGCGTAGGCGCTGGTTCCTACCAGCAACGCCAGCGTGCACAATGCTGTACTTTTATTAATCATATATGATTGGTGTTTGATTGTTCGTCGGTTATTATTAATAATTTCTAACTGTCCGTATAACGTTTGTTCAGTACTGATAGATTCTATTGGAATCGATTTTCATATCAGCTTGTACTTTGCAAAATAAATGCAAAAATCGTTCCCATAGTATATCCCTTAACACTAATTGTTAAATTTAACACCAGTTAACCCCGGAATAAGGGCATCGTTTCTTATCCGATTTCTTATCCGGACAATTCTTAGGGCAATTCAATAATTTTATTTTGCAGTTATGTGAATAAATATTAACTTTGTGCCAAATCCCGTTTACTTGTCCGGAAATGACCGGAAAGCTATGCGAGCGACAAGCCCCGAGGGCCTCGCTTTCATAGCAGAAGCCGATAGCTGAGGGTTTCGAGGGCGGGATGCCACGGAAGAGTCCGTGGTGATATATTCAGAGTCAGATCAACGCCCGGCATGCCGGGTACGGACCATGGCTCAAGCGTGTATCGACGCTATATTTTCTTGACCCTTTGAAACTTCGCAACTTTCTATGGTGACTGTCAAGAAGATTGGGCAACGATGACGCTCACAGGTATGTATATTGTCGTGATTTTACATCCCGGCAACTCTGTGCATAGGGTTGCCCGAGGCGTGACATCACGAACGATAGGCATATCGGCGTGAGGCTTCTGCGTTGTCCGCTCCTGCAGTTACGGGCAATGCGAAGGCCTCAAAGGGCGGGAGCGGGCGAAGAAAAGCTCCTCACGCTTCTTTTTTTATGTATTTGCCTGAAGTGGAGCTGATAAGGCACTAACCGAAATGTTATGAAACATTTTAAGCAATGTGTCGCGACATGTCTGGCGCTGCTTCCCGCTTATGCCTGGGCCGATGTGATATGTCTTACGTCAGGACAGGAAATTAAATCCAAAGTCGTGACTGTCGGCGAAAAGGAAATCACGTATAAAAAGGCCGAAAACCTGAACGGCCCAAACTATGTCGTGGCCAATGAGTCAGTGTTCTACATTGAGTTTGACGACGGACACCGGGAAGTGATAACTCCGCAGGACGCACAGCAGACATCCGAGCTGCCGTCGGCTGTTTACAACAATGTTCCACCTTCAGCTTCGGAAACTGCATCGGAATCAGGAAATGGCACGCTTGCCGGAACAATCCTGAACGGCATGAAGATAGAACCCAAGAAGAAACACAATAGATTTCCCTCCGTCGGGTTCATGCCCCGGGTGGTTGTCGGATATCAGGGCACTCAGTCGGAGTATAAAAGCGTCAACTATGACTGGGGCGGACTGTATGCCGACATAGACCTGATGGCCCTGATGTCGATGGGCGAGGACATGGCATGGTCTGCCGGACTGGGATTCACATGGCTGCAGGGCGACATGAAAGTCTATACCGGCAAAAAGCCGTCGAAAGGAGACTGGCCGCTCCTTAATGCCACATATATAGGCATACCCGTAATGTATTGGTGGAAGACCGAATACGTGATGTTGGGCACGGGATTCAATCTTGATTTCCTGGTAAAGTGCAAGCTGGACGGAAAGAAGGCCAAGGATGCCTTGAATGGTTTCCGTGTGCCTTGGAAAGTATATGCGGGCTGCAGTCTGGGGATATTCGACATAGGACTTCATCTCGGATTCGACCTTACAAGTGCGTTCAAAGGGAAGGACATGTCATGGAGCCCGACGATTTCCGTGGGAGGTTCCGTAGGATTGCGTCTCGGCAAATAATATGGCGATGAAGTGTCTGAAGATAAGTTTCGTACTGTGTGCGACGCTGGCGGCCATATTGCCGGGGCAGGCTGACGAGCTGGTGATGCGCGACGCCTCCAGCTGGAAAGGAAAAGTGATAGAGGTGCGCCCGGACAGAATCCTTTTCCGCAAGGATAATGAGAGTTTTGACAGGGAGGTGAATGTGGCCAAAGTGTTCAAGATCAAATATGATAACGGCACCGAGGACATAATGCAGACTGACAATGCGACGTCCGGCGCCCAAAACAGGGTAGCCGGTATGGAATGCATTGCAGACGGAAGATATGTACATGTATCCACCCGGCCTGATTATTCGAGCTTGCCTCCTGCATCACATTCGTATTCCGTAGGCGACTGGTATGATGAAAATGGCGTGCGGGGCGTGGTGGTAGGAGTGACGCCCGACGGGAAGCATGGCAAAATTATCTCGCCCGTCTCCAATCGGAGAGGTCCGTTGGAAAAGAGTGGAGATGACCCGATGTTCAAGGGGCCTGTGGATTTGCCGTTAGGAATGAACGACCTCACCAACGGCTATGCCAATCTGCAGAAACTTCTGAGATTCCGCAGTATGCACCCGGAATTCGACGACAGCATGTACCCCGCGTTGATGTATGTCAGCCGTCTTGGCGAGGGATGGTATGTGCCCGCTATCGGGGAATTGGAGGAATTATGCAGACTGCTCGATACTAAAACCGTATATAACGGTTCGCTGAAGTCTTACAGAGGCAAGAGTGTAAAATGGATAAAGGTGATAAACCGGCAGCTGAAGGAGCATGACGGCGATAAGATAGGAGGCATCTATTTCCTTTCATCGACAGAAGATTTCTCGCAGGGCGGTGAAAGTGGCTTCGTGCATAAACTGTTCGGAGATCCGGAGGAACCGCAGTTCGTGGTATTCAAATATAACGATGAGCAGAAACTGAAACAGCATACGGTGCGCGGCTTTCCCTATCCTACAATCGCGTTTCATCTTTTTTAAATCAATATAAATATAATACTCAACCACTTAACACAATTAAAGACATGAGAAAGATTTATTATTTGTTAGCCATGCTGGCAGTTGCGGCAATGGCTGTGACTATGGTCTCGTGCGGCGGAGACAAGGATGACGAACCGAAAGGCGACAGCCTTGTGGAACAGCTTCAGGGCACCTGGAACTTCAGCGAGATGGAAGTTGCCACCATGGGGCAGACCGTGACTCTTACGGCTTCCGACCTCGACAAGTTTGCGGGTGACAACGGCTATAGCGGATACTATGACAAGGTGCTGGATTTCGACGGCGACAGGGTAAACGGAGTTTCCTACAATGTCAAGGGTAACAAGATCAACATACCGGCGTGGTATGACGACATGTGGGGCGAGGTAAAATTCAAGGGGGCTACGTTGCATATCATATATGAAGCGGAGGAGCAGGGTATCAGCATGACCATCGATATCAGTTACAGACGTGCCAGCCGCGCATCGGCTTCTGCGTTCTCACCGACCCACGGAACTACAATCGTATCTGTGGCCCGGAACGTGAAATTACAATAGGAAGTAAATGAGATTGAAGACAGGCATCGTCAGCGGTGCTTGTCTTCTTGAACTATTGCCATCTTCAATGTAAGTTACTGTGTCTGCATCTGAAAAGCCGGTTTGCTGCTCAAATGCAGACATGGTAACTAATTATCAATCAATACATCCAATCATGAATCGGTTAAAGTTATGTCTCGCGGCTCTTATCGTCGGCCTCACATCATTCGCAGCCCATGCCGAATGGTATAATGAAATCACGTTTGTTGTCGGTTCCGGTGCGAACGCTCCAATCACCGTGCGCTATAACGGGAAAAGTTACTCCGTATATAGCTCCGTCACGATAAACACGGTAGGGAACACATATTCACCATCTGCTACCGATAAATCAGGACGTTCGCTTCGATATAAGTTGAATTCGGAAACACAGACACGGGGTTCAGACACCTACCATTACTACACCTATACCTTCTACTCAGGCGACCGCTATGATTCATCGTCGGGTTCAAGCAGCGGCTATGGGGGATACGATAACAATAATTACGATAGTGCTCAAAGAGCGGGACGCGCGATAGCCCATGGCATTTTCCAGCTCGGAGGCACGGACGACGGCGACGCATATCCGTCAATGCAGATCGGTGCAGGCATATCATGGGGATATGGAGAAAATATCCGGCTGAGGTACACCGGCCATAGCTTTCACGCGTATGGAAGCATTGGAAAGGATTTTCTGTTCGACAGTAAATATAAGAACAAAATTCTGTGGAATTTCGGAATCGGCTCTTATTTCAATTTCGGAGGCAACGGGAATCCCAATATGGATGTGAGTCTAGGGCTTTCCATAGGGCAACTGGCTCAGTGGAAAAAACTTAGCCTGATGATTGACGTCGGCTATACTTATTGGATAGGACGCTGGCGGCGTGTGGGAATATTTGCCGGAGGGGGACTCGGATGGGGTAGTTTTACCGAAGTATTCAATACCGATGACTATAGTTCCACTGGTGGTTTCGCATGGAATCTGGAGGCGGGAATCCTGATACGAATCGCCTCCTTTTAGAATAATACATATTGCATTATGCTACAGATTATTCAGGCATGATGCCTGAAGCCATATTACGATGCCTGATACATAAAAAGTCACTTCAATTCGGAGTGACTTTTTATGTTCTGTAACGTCAAGACTTTATTTTCGTATGGAATTCAGTTCGTTGAAAAGCTTGCGGTATTCGGGCCAGTTCTTCTTGACGTTTAAGAAGATATAGACAGCCAGCGAGACCGAGATATAAAAAGGCCAGTCGTCATTGCCTGATCCTATCAATGGAATCAGTAACAGGATGCCGAGACACAATATCACTTCGCCGGACATCATCAACAGTCGTAAGAATGTAGTCCTTCTGTATAATTTTGTGGGCTTTACGGTCGCGACGTCTGTGTGTCTGAGCCGGAAATAAAGATAGCCATACACAATTGCGGCAATCAATGCGTATACGATAAGACCGATGTTAAGTTCCGTCGGGAATTTACGTGGGGCAACGCCTCCGATTACCATTAGGGTGAATATAACGGCGAAGATAAGACATGAAACGAAAACCATCCGGAATTTATAAAGTAGTTTGGTTTGTGCCGTCTTGGATTTGGCTATGTCTATCTTGACTTCCTTGTTGGTCTTGTCAAGAGTGTCGTCCAATTTTGATATCCTGTTTTTGAGTTCGTCGAGGTTCATATCACATAAATTTAGAAAGTTTATCCTTGATTCGGCAAATTTTAGTCGCGACGGTATTGCGTTTCATGCCGAGGGTATCGGCTATTTCATCGTATGAGTATTCGTCAATCCAAAGCAGAATTATCGCCTTCTCGATATCTTCAAGCCTGTTAATCAATGTCCTGAGAGTTTCGAGATTTTCTTTTTCGGCATCGTCGATTTCGGAAGATATGTCAGGCAGATTGATACCCACCGATACGGTTTCGATGTTTGAACGCGATGAACGTAATGCCATGAGGGCTGTATTGACCGCTATACGATATATCCAGGTAGAAATCTTGCTTTCGCCCTTGAACTGCCTTAATCCCAGCCATATATTGACATATATATCCTGCCGTAAATCATCGAACGGCATACGGTCGGTAGCGTAAAAATAGCAGACCTTGTTTATGATGCGGGAGTACGCCTGAATTACCGAAGCAAACTCCCTCTGGCTTATCGGAGGGCTTGTCATATTGCTGTTGTTTTGCTACGTTAGATGCATCTTTAAGTCCGAAAGTTTCAGCGACCCGCAGTTTTTTATTAATTAGGGATTGGATGTGCAAATATAAGCAAAAATCAGCAATAGTCTGGTCTATTTCTCAATATAAAGGGATATAAGGTCTATCATTCAATAGATGATTTTATTTGTAATCGTTTTTGGTGTGGATTTTTGCGGGTTCGGATTATTTGTTGTATTTTTGCAGTGGAAGGGGGTTAACTGTTTCAGAATGATTTGCATATTTTCTTATCGATGAATGACAATTACTTTAGCCTAAGGCAGTCTGTGGTCAGTCCACTGGCTATG
The DNA here is from genome assembly GCA_902468245.1 of uncultured Porphyromonadaceae bacterium. Lineage (GTDB taxonomy): Bacteria > Bacteroidota > Bacteroidia > Bacteroidales > Muribaculaceae > Lepagella. The sequence goes on from CABQXY010000028.1 coordinate 336,265, forward strand.
GCTGCGGTCTGCATTTTTTGTGGATTCTCGGCTTATGGATCTGATTTCCATGATGACGTTTTCAAGTACGTTGAATACTACGACGAGCCGGACGGTAGCAAGGCCGTAGTGGTCGACGGCATATATAAGTTCCCGTCAGACGGAATTCTCAACCTTCCCTCAAGCATCACTGTAAATGAAGAAAACTACAAGGTGGTGGGTTGGGACGGCGGAACCTATATTCCCGAAAGCGGTCCATGCACAAAGCTTATCCTTCCCGACACATTCCGGGAATTAGGCGTGACGGTATCGGGAGTATATGTTTACACCATACTCAACGGCCTGATTGAGAAGGGACTCAAGGAGATAGAGGTGAATCCGGCAAATCCGTGGTTCAAGAGTCAGGAGGGTATGCTGCTTTCGGCCGATGGCAAGAAACTATACTACATTTCCCACGCCTTGGCGGCTGCGCCTGATCTCGTAATCCCCGAAGGAGTCGAGTTCATTTATCCTTCTTTGAACGTATATGAACCTTATGGGAATTATGCAGAATCCAGAAGAAGCATCATACTGCCTGCATCATTAAAATACACGGCGGAAATATATAGTTGGTATCCTTTCATAATCCTTAAGTCGGAAAAGGCTCCGGAGTCGATTGACTATTTCAAATACGGTTCCGATCCGGAATCATCATATAAACATAACGGTACGAAAGTATATGTGCCCAAAGGATCGCTGGAATCATACCGTTATTCGACAATCTGGGGATATGCCAACAGCACAGGCTGGCTGAAGGAGATGGACATGACGTCGAAAAAGGAAAAGAATGTAAAATTCAATTTCAATTTCACCGACAGGGAAGAAAAGCCCATTATAAAGGTTAACAATAAAACGGCTACGGATTCATATACGGCAGAGCCGATGGAGCCTGTGGTTCTTGAGATAACGAGCTACGGAGACCTTGATTACTTCAACGACAACGCATGGCCCGATGCCACCTGCGAGCCTGAAGATTTAGGAAACGACCGCCGGAGATACACGTATGTCTTTTATCCGGAGGAAAATAGCGTAATTAGTGCGGGACAGACCCAGATATATGGAGGAGCCGAGTATCTGTGCCAACAGACATACGACGGAGTAAGACTTATCGGGTATCATGGAGATGACAATGTAGGGAATTTGTCTATCCCTTCGACCGTAACATTGGGATCGACCACTTATGATGTGACGGAACTCGGAGATGGCCTGTATTCCGGCAGAAATATCAGACACATCACATTCCCGGCATCCCTGAAACGCATCGGCGCGGGGTGTTTCGACAACGTAAGTATACAGGAACTGAATCTGCCTGAAGGACTTGAGGAAATCGGCGACGGGGCATTTTCCAATAACAAGAATCTTCGCGACGTAACGCTTCCTACTTCGATTACGAAACTGAGCTACAGTGCATTCGGAGGATGCGACCTGAGGAGCTGCAACATACCGGCCGGTTTCCGAGGATACGGGCGCTCGGTTTATGACGACAATCCGTTTTTTATAAACGCTGGAGGAGAGGATGGTCTTATAGATCTGATAACTGTAGATGCATCGGACGAGACTTTCGGATGCAATGTAGCTCCGGCAGGGAAGCTGGTCGTAAACCGGACGTGGTATCCGACAATAGTGACGGCCGAGGAGGCTGAATTCAATAGTAAAAAAGTAGAACTCGACATGGGAGCCTTCAGTAAGGGAAATCCCGCTTTGTTACAGAAAATTTCCGTCAGGAGTGATGAATGTGATATCACGGGGAAACTGCGGATAAGCGGGAGATGGCAATCAAGATGTGATATGGAATATGGACTGAAAGAGATAAATATCGAGTCTTCTTCCCTAAAAATAGGAGACGGAGCCTTTGCTGCTTTAGACAGGCTGTCGACTGTACAAGTCAAGACAGCCGGCGGCGAAGGCCTTGGCGAGAGCGCCTTTGACCATTGTCGGGCACTGACGGATATATCACTTACGGACATTGGGGGCGGTTTTATGACAGCCGCCTTCCGCGACTGCGACAAGCTCGAATCAATCAACGTAAACGAAGGCATCGACTATATCAGCGGTATCGCTTTCCAGCGTTGCAGCTCGCTAAAAAGGGTTGAATTCGAATATTCCGCAACTCCGGTGGTGATCGGAACGGGAGCCTTCGACGACTGTCCGATTGAGGAGATTTATCTTGACAGGGATATCACAGACCCGGAGCCGACATTCTTCAGGACCGAGAGCCTGACACGACTTGAGATAGGAAGCAACATCACACGAATCCCTGACTATGCGTTCGCCGACTGCAGGAATCTGCGCGGGATTTACTGCGAATCGGCCACACCGCCCACCATCGGGTACAACACGTTCCGCAACGTCCCGACCGACAAGTGCCGGGTCTACGTAAAGGGCGGCGACGGTGAATACCGTGAAGCCGGCGGCTGGAAAGACTTCTTCCCGGCATCCGGCGTAACGGGGACAGACGACTCCTCGATATCGGTGACCGCTGCGGATGGTGTGCTGACCGTCCGGGGTGCCGATGGAAAACGGGTTGCGGTATATTCAGTGTCGGGCTTGCGAGCCTTCCTCACAGAGTCGGCATCCGCTACCGAGACTATCGCTCTCAACGCCGGCCTATATATCGTTGTGGCCGGAAACAAGACATTCAAGATCAATCTTAAATAAGTACAATCATGCATCGCAAAATAAATATAGTACCGACGGTTCTTGCCATTCTGGTTTTCACGGGACTGTCTGCGACAGAAGCTTCCGGGGAGTCACGAGTTGTGGGAGCCTATAATTTCCATCCCGATTCAGTCAGACCATACATTGTCTCCTTGGAGAAAGGCCCTGTGATCATGAAATCGCCGGCGACTGACGAGCACGGTCCACTGGTGGACCGCAAGTATTATATGGGTTGCCAATTTACAAAGCTACAAGGTAGGGATGAGATCTTCCTTCTGTATGATTTAAAAGGCACGGCGGAATATGCCGACGGATTTAAGGTAGAAGAGGAAAGGAAACATAATGGAGCGGTCGGACCGGAGAATATGCTTCTATGGTATACCTCTACACAGGGCGCCCTGGAATACTGGTATAAAACAATATCAGAAAAGCACACCATAAAACAACCGACAGAAGCAGATCCTCATGGCGATGTGGCTTTCACGTGTGAGTGGGAAATTATAGAGGATGTGTTCCATCGCCTTAAATACGATTTTGAAGAAAATGGCAACCCGTATATGGTAGTACGCAATCTAACCTCCAAAGACCTTATAGCCGCTCCTTATACGGAACCGAGTTTTTTTCTTGGAAATTCAACATCAGGCGAGGATTTTAGCGACATTACGGATTATTTTAAAAGATATCTCAGGAATCAAGGCGATGATCCTGAAAATTTCCCTTCATTGTTTTGCGGATGGCAACCTTTGGTAGGCTTCATAATAGACGGCTTCCAATATAAGGGGATAAAAGAAACCCTGTTCAGGGCTGATATGTGTTACGGACTGTTCGGAAAAATGTATGTGGAGGGTGGTTTTGGCAGGAATTGCACACTTATGGTAACCAGCGAACCGCCCACGGCACCGGTGGGAAGCGCTACGTTAACTCGTCTCGGAAAGACCGGGAAATATATGGATGCGTTTAAGGTGGTGGCGACTTTCGAGAGCAGCCAGTATGGAGTGAAGTACACGATGACGCGCGATGACACATATTATGTGCCGTATCCGACCGACGACGAATTGAAGGAGATGGCTCGCGCGGCGGGATACGAAGTGCCATAATAAGTCATAAGTAATAGGTCATAATGACAAAGTCTTCTCCGCGATAGAGTGAGGAGGAATTGAGGTCAGTAAGGAGAGCATCATTCTCAATGGAATGAAAATGAGTCGCGGAGCGAGATTGCTTGAGTCCGAAAGTTTCATCGACCCGCAATTTTTTATGAAATAAGGCACCTCAAGCTTAAGCCGGGTGCCTTGAAATACTTGATATGTGCGTTCGGTTATTTTTCTGCGGATATGATTGTCCGGACATCACTGACCTGTAAGCCCGTTACAACGGCGATGGTGTCAAGGCTGATACCCTGCTCATGCATTTTAAGTATCATCTCGTGAGTGGCTTCCGTTCTGCCTTCAGCTCTGCCTTCAGCTCTGCCTTCAGCAATGCCTTTCGCTCTGCCTTCCGTTCTGCCTCGTTCCTCGCCCTCCATTGTGGCATACTCAAGCTGTCCCATCAGGTCTCTGTATGCCTTTTCATTAGCATCATAAGCCATTCTGTCCACCGGACACATGGCGGCATATTCAGCCATCTTCTCGAAGTCATCGAAAAGCTTCTCATCTACAAAAGCCATTATATCCATAGTCGGCATATTTATAATGTTATACATCCATTTGTCAAAATTCGTGACGCATTCCCCGGGTGTCTTCTTGTCGAACAGAGGCGTCTGTATGAATATGTAACGCAACTTGTCCGAGAATAGTTTCTTTGTGCTCAAATCGCACAATCCGACATCAATCCTGAACCTTTCGGGATAGTCGGCATGCACGAAGTTCATGAACGACACGCAGTATACCGGCAGGTATTCGTATTTCCAGTTCTGGCCGCGTTTCCCTTGCTCTACTATTCCCTTGGTTGAATAGTAAACCAGTCTGTCGAAAAAGTATGGCTGCGACTGGTTCTGCATCTCTACGATGAAACGTTTTCCGTTAGATGTGCGACAGTGAATGTCATAAACCACACCACGGATCTCCTTGCCGAAACGGGACTGTTCCTTGTCGAGATATTCGATGTCGACTATCGGCTCGAACCCCGGCTCGTTCGCCAGAAGGCTGTTAAGGAAGTCCATAAGAAACGGCTTGGATTCCTCACGGCCGAAAATATATTTGAAGCCGAAGTCAACGAATGGATTGATATACTTTGCCATAACTCAGTTTCTTTCCGCTAAAATAATGCAAAAATCCGACATTGACAAATATTGTTTCTACAAAACGGATGAAATATTATTCATAAATATGATAAAAATTGGAGTGGAAAGTGTGCGGTTATAAAAAAATGATTAACTTTGTAGGGGAGAATGCCGGGGGAACAATGATAAGATTCCAAGGCAATTCCTACAATTGATTCCCGATTGATTCCAAAACAGGACTAAAACAGATAACGGATTATAACGGCAACTTCGATGAACGGAAGGAAGATAAAGACAGGCATTATATTGCTTGCCGCCATCTGGACGGCGACGCTGACGTCGTGTCATAGCTCGAAGAAGGCCGGCGGTGAACCTTCCGGGCCCGCAACAGTCGAGACCATCCATGTGGGTAAAGGCGACAAGTGGGGGCGCAAGGTGGCTGAAGAAGCGCTGTCGTGGGTCGGCACTCCATATAAGTATGCCGGATGCGACAAGAAGGACGGTACGGACTGTTCGGGTATGGTGATGCGCGTATACGAGGATGTTACCGGCAGCAAGATACCGCGCAATTCGGCCAAACAGGCCGAGTTCTGCTATAAACTCGACACGAACAAGGTGGAAACCGGCGACCTCGTCTTTTTTGCCACTGGCAAGGATCCGAAGAAAGTGTCTCACGTAGGAATCGTGGTCGACGACAACCGGTTTGTGCACGCATCCTCGTCGAAGGGGGTAGTGGTGTCGCAACTGACCCAGCCATATTATCAGCAGAGGCTGCTGATGTTCGGCCGCGTGCCGGGCCATGGCCATGAGCTTGTGTCCGACAATGCCGGGGCGGATCAATCGAAAAAATCGGAGGAATCCGCACGTTCGGATAAATCCGATAAAACAAACGAAGAATATCTGGATCCGATTTATTTTTAATTATACTAACTTAACCATTATTTAAATCAAAAGTGATTAAGGCAAGAATAATGAGTCCGCTGCTTGCCGGCGTGCTGATAGGCATAGCCGGAGCTGTGTATCTTAATGTGGGAGGCGTGGTCGGCGCCGCGATGTTTGCGTTCGGACTGATGAGCGTGGTGTGCTGGAAACTCGATCTGTTCACCGGCAAGAGCGGTTTCTGGAGCGGTCGCATGATATGGCGTCTGATACCCGTTCTGTTGCTTAACATCGCCGGTGTGGCGATGGTGGCCCTTACCACCATGAAACCCGAGATGACCGATATGGCCGTGGGCATAACAGCCAAGCGGTTTGCCACACCTGTGTGGAAGCTGTTCCTGCTGTCGGGGTGCTGCGGATTCATCATGACCACAGCCGTGAAGTTCGGCCGCGAAGGCAACTGGTGGCCCTTGCTGTTCGGAGTGCCTACGTTCATTCTGTGCGGTTTCCCGCACTGCGTGGCCGACATATTCTACTGGACTGTCGCAATGGTGCAAGGGGAAAGCTTCGGAGCAATCTTGCCCGTGTATCTGGTTACAGTGGCCGGCAACTATGCAGGCTGCAACGTACCCAGACTGATTCCTGGCTTCACGGGAGATCCCGCTCCGAAAGATACCAAGGAGGAAGAAGATGCCAAGGAGGAAGCTCCTGAAAGGGCATGATGGCGCTACAAACATGATGGCGCTACAAAGGGGAACGGGTACCTCGGAATTCCTGTTGTCAGCTTTTTTCGGGCAACCGGTTATAGCTGTTTTATAATGAGGAAAATTATATCTCTTTTATTTGTCATTGCTGTTCTTGCTTCGGGGGCAAAGGTACAAATCAAGCGAGACCCCACGGACAACAAATTCCTTCTCTATGTCAATGGCATCAGGATATTCCAATGGCTCAAAGACCAATGGCAAGGGCAGACACAGACGGTAAAGCGAGGCTTCGGAATTAAATAATGCAAAAAGCGAGCCACAGGCAAAAAACTTGTGGCTCGCTTTTTAATATGATTTTAGAGATATTCTTATTTCAAGATTGCTGAACCTGCGGTACCTGAACCACTAACTTCATCGTATTGGTCCACTTTCTTGCCATAGCCGAAAGTGTATGATACTGCAAATGTAATACGCCAATGTTGAGCCGTCGAAAACTGCTTGCGGTCAAAACTGTAATATTCGCTCGTAAGGGTTTGATGTGATGATTCCCACGATGTACGCAGGAAATTGTAAACCCCGGCTCTGATGTTCCAACCCTTGTCGCCCCAACCCAACTGAACTTGATACTTAGCAGGGGTGCGCTCGACTATACCGCTTTGTTCTTCCTGATAGTGGCTTGGTGACATATACCAGCCCCAAAGATAGAATTTACCAAAATAATATGTGAGTTGAGCAGTGCAAGTAAGTTCATTTCTTGTGCTTGCGTATGCGCCGGTAGTCTTTCGCAGCCAGTATTGCGGGCGCAGTTTGGCCACAAGTTTACCTCCGAAAAATTTAGCCGTGGCAGAGATTCCTAACATACCGCTGCGGTAATCACCATCGTTGACATATTTACGCAACATAGTTCCTTCGGGAGCGGTAGGCGAATATATGGTAACACAACGGTTGCCGAGCATATAGACATATCCGTCAGCCGAAAGCTGCCATTTGTTGTTCGGGAGCCAAGTATATGACAAACCTGCGCTATGATAAGAATAGTCCGACAGTGTCGGCGTTCCCTGATACCACATAAGTTCATCTTGTTGCAGCATATTCGGGCTTTTCTGCGATGCTTCCGGCACATCTTTTCCGTATCGCCAAGTAGCTTCAATCTGGTGCTTGTCGCTCGGAGAAAATGTTGCATAAGCATTAGCCTGTGGGAAATTATTGTTCATTCGGCTGTCGCTGATATGATTGTATTCCCATGCCCAGCCGAATTCCCCACCGACATTCCATTTTTCGAGATTCAAATCATAATGGGCTCCGACAAGGTAACCTCCGACATTATATTTCTGATGCGAGGGAGAACTCCCCAAATAATCTATGAAGTTCCAGTTTTGCGATGTAGCAAAATAGAACATCAAACTATTTTTATCATTGAGTTGCCAATAAAGCCGTGGGCTTATTTGAAGATTATGCACATCTTCCGAGGCATTATTGGTAATTGAAAGAGCATCACCTGTCGTGTAAAACGAGTTGGATTTATTTTTGCCATAAGTATAGATGGCTTCTGTCTCAAACGAAAATTTCGGAGAAAAAGTGAAGAAGAAATTACCGTTATACGATATGGCCCAGTTATGACTTGATGTAAGTGATGTGGCAGTTGTAGGGGAAAATAAATCTGAAGAATACAACAACGAATTTACAGCGTCGTCGTGTGGGATATTAGTTAGACTATATGATAAACGGTTAGATATTCTTGCTTTGTCGCTATTATATAATGCACGCAAAGCAAAGTCGTTGCTATTGTTGCGATAAAGCGAGGAATTGGTTTCTGAAGTTCGTTGAATAGTCTGCGGACCATTGCCATATAAATCCCCAAACCTAAATGTTTCAGTTGAGCGAGTGCCGCCATGACGGTTTGTGAGGTATATTTCATCAGCGTATAGGTCAAAAATCATCGACTTATAAGCCATCTTGGAGTAGACTTCACCCTCAGTCCGGTTAACACCGAACCATTTGTTGGCAGTAACTTTGGTATATCCACCCCATTCATACTTCTGCATAATGAAGTTAATAGCATAGTGTGCGCCTTGAAATCGTGGGTCGGTCGGGTGCAGATAATACTCAACCTTTTTCACATCTTGAGTTCTCATTCCTTGCAGGTCCTGGGCGGTTGCAGGGAGAAAATCAATAAATATAGAAACGCCTTGACCCGAAGCAGTCTTGACTGCCTGGCTGATAGGGTCGACCTCAATTTGAGGAATCGCCATCTGACTCAAAAGGGAAATGGCATCGGCCGCAGCGTTCTTTTGGCGAGCCATTGGAATATAGGTGGATATATTCGACGAAGTCCGCTGATTGGAGGCTTCCACAACGACCTCATTAAGTTCTTTTCCCTCTATGCTATCCGGAATTACTGTTTGAGAATATCCCAAAAGAGGAATAAGAAACAACGAAGTCAGTATTACTTTACGCATAATAATTCGATTAATGATTTACCTTACAAGAAGCGTGAGCAACTATGTCACGTCTTGATAGGAGGCCCTGAGAAAGCCTGTGAGCAGATATGACAATAGCAGCCCACGCTATATGCGTGAGAACCACTATGCTTTCTCTGCTCGGTTGAAAGTTTCTCAGGTTTCCTACCATAAGATAAACATAATGCTTCGTTTCTAGAATGTAGTGGAAAGACCTGTGGCAATCCGACTGCAAAATTAGCATTTTTTTCTCAATGAACAGCCGTTCAAAGCCTCAAATCTGCTGCGACTAAGATAAAAAGAATCGAATTAAATATAACTAAATCGGTAATGTTCACTCTCCGGTACCGCTTCAACACCACCCGGAATCGCTATCGTGGCACAGGTGCCGGAAACAATGAGAAATCCCGATTTTAGGACTTTCTTAACAATGGATCTATTATATGGCAAAGCCCCGGCTTGTGTGAAAGCCAGGGCTTTGTCTTATGTTTTGCAGGAGGTTATCCCATCACGACATCGACGGTATTGTTCGATCCCTCGGGGAATACGTTGATGATGTTGCCGTTGACAGGCAGACCGTTTACGGTGATTGACTTCACGCCCTTGCAGACGCCGTCGGGGTTCATGACGCGGATGTGGTAGTGGGCGCCACGGAAGGTGCGGTCCAGCTCATAGCCCTTCATGTCCGACGGAATGCAGGGGTCGATGCGCAACCCGTTGAATTCCGGCTGTATGCCGAGGATGTACTGCGACACCGTGAGCCAGTTCCAGGCTGCGGTTCCTGTGAGCCAGGAGTTCTTGGCCTGACCCGGATTCGGCGCGTCCTTGCCTGCCGTCATCTGGCTGTAGACGTATGGCTCCACCTTGTGCAGGTCGCTGTGTTCCTCCACCCATGCCGGAGCAATCTTGGTGTAGTATTCCCAGGCGCGGTCGCCGTTGCCAACGATGGTCTCGGCCACGATTATCCAGGGATTGTTGTGGGCGAAGATGCCGGCGTTTTCCTTATAGCCCGGAGGATAACTCGAGATTTCGCCGTATTCGGGTACATATTCAGTGAATGCCGGATTGTTCAGCACAATGCCGTGGGGAGAGTCAAGATGAGTCCTGACCGATTCCAGAGCCCGGTTCACCAGACCCTCCTCCAGACCGATTTTGGCCATGGAGCACCAGCCCTGCGACTCGATGAATATCTTGCCCTCCTTATTCTCTTTCGATCCTACGGGGCGGCCGAAGTAATCGTAAGCGCGCAGGAACCATTCGCCGTCCCAGCCATGTTTCTTCACGGCCTCGGCCATCGCCTCCACGTGCTGCATGGCTCGATCGTACTCGCGTGTATTGCCTATGGCCTTGCACAGCTCGGCATACTGTTTGCCGCACATCACGAACTGACCGGCTATCATCAGCGACTCGGCTTTGGAGTCACCCTTCTTGTTCTCGGTGGTCTGATAGGACTCGTTGGGATCGTTGCTGAAGCAGTTAAGGTTCAGGCAGTCGTTCCAGTCGGCGCGGCCTATCAGTGGCAGTCCGTGAGGTCCGAGGTGCGAGATCACGAAGTTGAAGCTGGTGGTGAGGTGTTCCATCAGTGGCACCTCGCTGCCAGGCTTGTTGTCGTAGCTAACAGGCTCGTTCAGTATGGAGAAGTCGCCTGTCTCCTTGATGTATGCCACCGTGCCGAACACGAGCCACATCGGGTCGTCGTTGAAACCGGAGCCGATGTCGTTGTTGCCGCGTTTTGTCAGTGGCTGGTACTGATGGTAGCAGCTTCCGTCGGGGAACTGTGTGGCCGCGATGTCAAGGATGCGCTGACGGGCGCGCTGGGGAAGCAGATGCACGAATCCCACCAGGTCCTGGCACGAATCGCGGAAGCCCATGCCGCGGCCTATGCCGGATTCGAAGAAGCTGGCCGAACGCGAGAAGCAGAACGTTATCATGCACTGGTACTGGTTCCAGATGTTGACCATACGGTCAAGACGGGGCTCCTCGCTCTGCACGTGGTATATGTCCAGCAGACGGTCCCAGTAGTTGCGCAGTTCGCCGAAGGCGCGCTCCACTTTCTCTACGGTATCGAAACGGTCCATCAGGTCGCGGGCCTTCTTCTTGTTGATCACGCCCTTTGATTCCCACTTCTCGCTGTCGGCGTTCTCCACATATCCCAACAGGAACACGAAGTCGCGTGCCTCGCCCGGCTTCAGCTCCACATTGATGCAGTGAGCGGCTATCGGGCTCCATCCGTGGGCTACGGAATTGGCGCACTTACCGGCTGCGACGGCATCGGGAGTGTCGAAGCCGTTGTAAAGTCCTAAGAACGTCTCTCGGTCAGTGTCGAAGCTGTCGACAGGACTGTTGACGGTGTAGAAATCATAGTGATTGCGGCGTTCGCGGTATTCGGTCTTGTGGTATATTGTCGAACCGTCTATCTCGACTTCGCCTGTAGAGAAATTGCGCTGAAAGTTCTCCATGTCAGTCTGCGCGTTCCACAGGCACCATTCTATGAAGCTGAACAGCTTCACGTTCTTGGTGCTGTCCGAACGGTTGGTCAGGGTGAGACGGCACACCTCGGCGTTGGTCTTCAGTGGGTCGAAAAACAGGGTGGAGCATTCCAGGCCGTTCTTGATGCCCGAGATACGCGTATAGCCAAGGCCGTGACGGCACTCGTACTTGTCCAGGGGAGTCTTGCATGGTTTCCACGAAGGGTTCCAGGTCACGTCGCCATCCTTGATGTAGAAGTAGCGGCCGCCGGCGTCCATAGGCACACCGTTGTAACGGTAGCGCGTCAGACGGCGGAATTTGGCATCCTTGTAGAAGCAGTAGCCTCCGGCAAAATTGGAGATCAGCGAAAAGAAATCCTCGTTGCCCAAATAGTTGATCCAAGGCCAGGGTGTGACCGGATTCGTGATGACGTATTCGCGCGCGGCGTCGTCGAAATATCCGAATTTCATATATGCAGTGTTTTGTTTATTTCGGGTTTGTGTGGTTAAGGGTGGGTTATATCCTTCACCCACAAAATTAATATATTCGGAGGAATTTAAGAAATGATTTTCGATATTGTTAACAAATAGATACTAAACTGCAACGATTATTACGTTTTGTATGGTAACAAGTGGAGATTAAAGCGTAATAAATAATAAAATTAAGACACAATAACGATATATGGAAAAGACATGGCGGTGGTTCGGACCGAACGACAGGATAACGCTTGACATGCTGCGCCAGATAGGCGTGGAGGGAATCGTGACATCGTTGCATCATATACCAAACGGTGAGGTATGGACCTTAGAGGAGGTGACGAAAATGCGTGACTATATCAGCAGTCACGGTTTGCGCTGGAGCGTGGTGGAGAGTCTGCCGGTCAGCGAATCGATCAAATATGCCGGCCCGGACCGTGACGCCCTTATAGAGAATTATAAGGAGTCGCTTGCCAATCTCGGCAACGCCGGCGTCAAGACCGTGTGCTATAACTTCATGCCCGTTCTGGACTGGGCGCGTACGGATCTGGAGTATCCCAACCCGGACGGCACATCCAACCTGTACTTCAACCGCGCCGAGTTCGCCTATTTCGACATCTATATCGTGAAGCGTCCTGACGCCGAGGCCGACTGGGACGACGACACCCTGAAACGTGTGGAGGAACTGAAGAAGAATATGGATGCCGAGGGGGAGCAGCGACTTGTAGACAACATCATAGTCAAGACTCAGGGTTTCGTTAACGGCAATATCTCGGAGAACGACCTGAACCCTGTACAGAAGTTCCGCGAAATGCTGGATCTTTACAAAGGAATCGACGCCGACCAGCTTCGGAATAATATGAAGTATTTCCTTGAAGCTATCATGCCGGTATGCGATGAATACGGCATCGACATGTGTGTGCATCCCGATGATCCTCCGTTGCAGATACTCGGACTGCCGCGCATCGTTACCTGTGACGCCGACATCAAGGCGTTTCTGGACGCCGTGCCTAATCCGCACAACGGCCTGACGTTCTGTGCCGGATCGCTTAGTGCCGGAGCACACAACGATGTGGTGGACCTGGCCCGCAAATATGCCGACCGCACGCATTTCGTCCATGCCCGAATATGCAGGGTGCTTCCCGACGGCGACTTTAAGGAATCGTCGCATCTTGATCCCAGGCTGATAGAGATAGTGCGCATATTCGAGACCCGTCGTCCCAGAGTGCCGATGCGCGTGGACCACGCCCCGCTGATGTTAGGCGACGAAAAGATGGGCTACAATGCCGGCTATTCATTCCATGGCCGCATGCTGGCCTTAGGCATGATAAGCGGCGTTATGGCAACGGTCAATACAGAACAACAGGATTAAACCGTAGCTTGATTCGCCGCAGACAGATGACTTTGGCATATCGCATAAAAAATTAAATTGACAAATATATATGAACGAACTTTTTTCAGTCAAGGACAAGGTGGTTGTCATCACCGGAGGCACCGGAGTGTTGGGTGCCTGCATAGGGGAGTACTTAGCGCTGGAAGGCGCCAAGGTGGTGATAATGGGTCGCCGCAAGGATGAGGGCGACAAGATAGTGAACGACATCCGCGCCAAGGGAGGCGAGGCCATGTTCCTCACCACCGACGTGATGAACGAGGACGTGGTGCGTCAGAACTGCGAGGAGATTCTCGCCAAATACGGCAAGGTCGACGCGCTGCTTAACGCCGCCGGTGGCAATATGCCCGGCGCGACCATCGCCCCCGACAAGACATTCTTCGACCTGAGAGTGGAGGAGTTTTCAAGAGTCCTTGACCTCAACCTTATCGGCACCGTCATCCCCACACAGGTATTTCTGGAACCTATGGTTAAGGCCGGCAAGGGTGCGATAGTCAATTTCTCGTCGATGGCAGCGTTCCGTCCCATGACGCGCGTGTGCGGTTACGCAGCCGCCAAGGCCGGCATCAGCAATTTCACGGCGTTCCTGGCCAATGAGGTGGCAACTAAATTCACTCCTGGCATACGCGTCAACGCCATAGCACCGGGCTTCTTCCTGACCAATCAGAACCGAGCGTTGCTCACCAATCCCGACGGCAGCCTGACGCAGCGCGGCGAAGACGTGATACGCCAGACGCCCTTCAAGCGCTTCGGCAAGCCTGAGGAACTGTGCGGCACCATCCAGTATCTGATTTCCGACGCCTCCTCGTTCGTCACCGGCACCGTAGCCGTAGTAGACGGCGGCTTCAACGCCTTCGCCATGTAAAGCCTGCATTGGCTCTAAATTAGCGATAGTCGGAACAATACTACATGGAAAAGCGAGCCTCGGATCCAACGAACAGTTGGTGCCGAAGCTCGCTGTATTAGTTAGCTAATTGTCACTGCATAGGAATGACGGATTATGTTTATCCCACAGTAATAAACAGTAATAATCGGTTGTCCAAAGAAGATGGACAACATGGCGAGAGTCGATATAGTGAAATTATGCTCTCCGCTGAGCCAACGGGTTATTTCATTGGGCCGTTTCCCGAGAGCTTCGGCAAACTGTTTTTTATTCAGGGCTTTTTCGTGCATAAGTGCATCGAGCCTGTTAGATATGGCAAAAGAGAGCCGTGTTTCCTCCCGTTTCTCAAGAGGAATCTCATTGAAGATTTCCTGTAAAGAAATGTTGGCGGTTCTCATAAATCAAATGTTTTATCGGTTATGATTTCTTTTTCCGTAATTTCTACGTTGCCTGAACGTACTTCCTGCTTGAGTAGACGTTCAAATTTCTGCAAGTCCATGACGTAGCCCTGCGACGTATCGTTTTCTTGGTATGTCCGGCTGTTCTTCACATAGCCATTGCCGAGGACGTGAATTTTGTCAGTAAGCCGCAGACAATATAAACGAAGTTTGGATTTCTGCACCGGCAACGCAACGACTGAGTCGTTCATTTTGTCTTTCTTGAAAAGGTAAAATGGGCTTACACTGAGGTCACCTATTAATAATTTTCAATCCATTCTCTTAGCTCGTCAGGCAGACCGGTTATATCTTCTCCGGTAAGGTAGCCCTTATGAAACAGGTTCAGAAGTCCGATTACAAGCATGGAGGTACGGTAATAATCCTCCATTTGCATCGCTTCCTTATAGAATTTGCGGGCTTTGTCTGTAATCATCATTGAGCGGTCGAACTCATTGCCTATTTCTTCATCGAAAGGCCTGTCAAGCAACTCGCGCATTTCGTTCTGCCACTCTGCATGACGCCTCAATATTCCTTTCTTCAGCAATTCTTTGGCTTGCTTCTTTTCCGATTTAGTCAGTTCTCCCATGGCATTATAATTCTATGTATTTATCCGGCCTGAATGTGTCTGTCTCATTGGCAAACACATATCCGAGCTGATTAGAAACGATTTTGGTGCCACCGATTTCAGAGTCGATATTTCTGTGGGAATGGCCATAAATCCAGTAATCGATAGGCAGTGTTTCAATGAGTAAATTCAAGTCGGAGGTAAAAGCGCCGTTTATCCGACTGCCTTTGAACTCGTCGGCCATAAGGTCAAAAGACGGAACATGGTGTGTCACGACAACACGTTTTTGGGCTGTGCTTTGTGCTACACTACGCTTGATGAAATCAACGCATCGCTCATGCTCATCATTGAATCTGTCCCAGCTCAGACGGTATTCTCTGTTGCGTATTCTGCGGAAGTCAGTAACTCCATGCTCAGTGAAATAGGCGTCCGCCGGATGTATCTTTGCCCAAAGAGTTGACATTATAAGGTCTATTTTATCAAGTTGTACGACCTTATTGTAGATAGCGCTCACATTGGGACGTAACTGTTCAGTCCACCCTTTGGTGAGATTGTTGATATCGAAGTTTTTATAAAGCTCATGATTGCCGGGCACAATTAAGGTGTGCTCGAAGTTATCTGCGCACCAGTCCCAAAACGGATGCTTCGAGTACATCTGGTCACCAAGGTAGCCTATGTCTCCGGCCAGAACAAGTATGTCGCCTACGGGCACTAATGGATTGTCACGAAGCCAGCGGCTGTTTTCGTGAAATTCAAGATGCAGATCAGATGCGTATTGTATCTTCATTATTGTGCGGTGTAATAAGTTGGCAATGCTTCAAGAAACATTCTTATTGCAGCCTCCGAACTGCGTAACGCATCCTGTAACGACTGATTCGGCAATGTTTGCAACAGTCCTTCGGCAAATTCTCTGACAGTACCGACAATCTCTGCGTCAACAATAGCCCGGTCAGTGCCTGTCAGTGTAGCAGTTAGTTTCAGGACATCATTACGATGCTTCAAAATATCCTTGGTGTTTATCTTCTTTCCTGCTTCCCTGTCGGCAATAAGGTTCAGATAAGCACGCGCTTTCAAGGCTATCAACGCCAATGGAGCCGCGTAACGCAGATCTGCGCTGACAAACGAGTTTTGCACAGTTAGGTTATAATATGGCTCATCAAGTATGATTGTCGAAAGGCTCGATACTTCACCGTCAACAGGCAGCGGCTCGGTATGTGCTGCAGATGTGAATATGTCGTTGTGCCGTGAAAGTAATTCCACCTTTACAGGGAATCCGGCCTTCCCCTGGTCAAAGCTATACAGCACATACTTGGGCGTCTCGTCTTTATTTTTTCTGATGCCGTGGCGGTATCCTCCCTCGCCAATGAACGCCCAGAATGCTCTTGCAAATTCCGGAGTCATGTTTTCCACGATAACGACAATGTCAATATCCATCGTCGCACGTGGTCGCATTTCTGTCCCGCTCAGTATCTCGTCGCAGGCTGTGCCTCCGATTATCACGAAGTTGTTCGAAAACTGTGCGAACCGTTCTCTGAATATATCAAGTCCTCCTACCATGGCATTTCGTTTATCATTATTTCAAGTTCTTTTTGTACTCGCGGATCGTTGTCATCTTTCAGCGTGAGATATAGTGACAGCTTGTCAACGTATTCATCCGATGCAATTGGTGGATATTTCCATATCTCTACCCGCTGGATGTCCTCGAATTGCGACAGGTTGTTTTTCAATTCCTTATTCTCGACGACCGTGAACACTCGTGTAGGAAAATTCTCCCCGACGAGCATTGAATAATGCGATAAAGCTTCGATGCCGCCGATCAGCCCACGGTTCAATGGCTCATCAGTATATCCGGATTGTTTTATCGGGTTAGAGAGATACGGCTGTGACTTTTTCCACAATTCACGCTTGTCGGGAATGAATAACAGTCGTTTATTACGACTGTTATCAGCCTTGAACTCAGCGAGACCCAGCCCGGATAATTGCTGTGCTGATTTTGCAAGGGTAGCGTATTTATAGGGAGTAATCTCTGCAATCTCATTTAGTGTCATGCCGTTGAGAGAACAACTCTGAAGATGAATCAGCAGTAGATATTGTGTAGACGGCAATAGTTGAGAGGGAATTTCAATACTGCTTAATCTGCGGTTAGCAAGTAACGATGGGACAAAAGCGAACTTATCGCGGACTACGAAATACACACCTTTGTCTACAAGACGATCGCGCTCATAAGTTGGCAAGTTGTCGAAATAAAAAACTGCCGGAAGATGCACGGCTTGCTCTATCCTATGGGCAATATTCCTGCGTTGCACGGGTGAATAGTTCACCGACTCTTTGGCCACCAACAACAGCAGTTGATGTCCGGACATCGCAAACTGATATATGTCGAACCCCGCAAGGAGTCCGAGCCATAAATTTTTCGATATATCCGATGCCGGTTTATCAAGTTGTACTTTCTTCCCGGCCACAATGATGTTATCCATACTTTTGCATCGTTCTATCTACTTCGTAGAACAATGCAAAAGTATGGATAATTTATCGAACCACCAAATTTTCAGTCAATGGCATCATCATTTCTTTACACATTTCTTCATCAACCTCACGGTATCGGGCAAATGCCTGACTTCCGGAAGCATGACGGCTAAGGGCGCGAAAGGTTCTCAACGTATTTCGCCTTGACCTCATGGGGCAGAGCGTCGTGGTCTTCGCGCTTGCTGAGGCGACGTTCATCTTTCGGCACGGTAGAAGCATCGTCGGTCAGATGATGTTCGTAGGCAATGGTCGCCACCTGCGCAGCCATTGCCTAGACCTGTGCGTGGGTCATGGCTTGAACGCGGAAGTTGTAATACTTTTGAAGATGATACTCCACGAAGTCGTGGCGTCGGTCAATCTGAGCGATTATGTTCTTATACATAATCTGATTGCCCGACAGCTTCAAGAGGTAAAGAGAACCGCCAGTATAGTCGCGCTCGCTTTCGGGCGTTTCAAGCCATTGTTTTATCTGTTCAGTGAATTTGTGGTCCATAAGAGCGTAAGCTGTTTGGTTTCTACAAAATTACTTACCCAATCATAGCTGATAAAAGACGGAAAATGTGTAATTTTGCAGACATTAAGGAGCCAAATTAGATGAAAAATTTTCGCAAAACTATACTATACTTTATACTTCTCGTATTAGTGTATGTCTGTATTGCCCTAATTATTCGAGGCAATACAGAAAAATCATTGCGCGAAAATTGTTCGTATACAAATGCTGTTATAACCGAGTATTATTCAATAAGTTTTGTATTTTATTACAAATATGAATTTACTTATGATGGCAAGAAATATGAAGGTAGTGAAAAACGAAATCAAAAATCTAAATTCCCTGCGATAGGAGATACTATTAAAATAGAATTTGATACGCATAATCCAAAGAATAACAAAGTAATTTCAGAACACAACATAAATGTAAGTGAATAAATTTATATATTGTTGTTTATTCCAGTGAAAAACACGAGTTTTTTATCGAGTGGCATCAGCAGTTCGTGTATCGAGATCATAGTTGCGCCGGAGGTAACAAAATCGTCAAAAACGATGATGTTGCGTTCTGAGGGCGGTTCTTTGCCGAGAGTAAAAACAGCACCTACACGATGCTTAGAGTGGCACTCGGCGACATCTTCGTAGAAGTTCAGCGAGCAGGGCAGAAATGAGCGATGCAAATCACAACTGACCCAGCATTGGCCAATTTAATATATAGCAGAGCCTCCGCTTTCGGGCGGAGGCTCTGTCACTCTATGTTTTATTTGCTTAGTACCGGTAGCAGGTGATGATGGCCTCGTCGGTGCGGAGGATCATCTTGTTGTGGCGCGGGAATTCGACATCCATCACGGTCGGATTGCTCTTGATTCCGTAATAACCGAGCTTCTCTGCGCTGGGGTTGGCCGGGTCGCGGAAATCGATGCCGAGTTTCCCTTCCTTCTTATTGTAGTTGATCTCGCCGGTGCCGAGACCGGGCCATTGCGTTATCTCAAGCTGGGTCCGTATGAAATAGTCTTCCGGATGCTTGATCTCGCCGGTCTGGGTCATTTCGATGGTGGAGATGCGCCAGAAGCCGTCAATCTTGCCGTTGGATTTGGAGCGGCGGCATCCGGCGGCAGCCAATATCGTGATTATGATGAGTGTGAGCAGGGTTATCTTCTTCATAATTTCTGTTTCGTTTACAGCACGTGGTGCCGGTCATTAATGCTGACAAAA
Source organism: uncultured Porphyromonadaceae bacterium (assembly GCA_902468245.1). Lineage (GTDB taxonomy): Bacteria > Bacteroidota > Bacteroidia > Bacteroidales > Muribaculaceae > Lepagella. Next base: position 355,648 of record CABQXY010000028.1, read on the forward strand.
TTACAACTTTACTATTAAACCACAAAATTTCTTTTGAAGTTTGATTGCAATGTTGTAATTTTGTAGAATGAGGGGAGTGGAACCCGTTAATTATAAATTAGCGGGACATGCTGATTATAAATTATAGAAACAATATCATCATCACCAATGGCAACCAATAAACCGAGCATACCCAAGGGCACTCGTGATTTCACGGCGGTCGAGATGTCACGCCGCAACTATATATTCGACACCATCAAGCGGCAGTTCCGGCTGTTCGGCTACAAGCAGATCGAGACTCCGGCCATGGAGAACCTGTCCACGCTGATGGGCAAATATGGCGACGAGGGCGACAAGCTGCTGTTCAAGATACTTAATTCCGGCGACTGGCTGAAGGATGTCAGCGACGAGGAGCTGTTGGGCCGCAACGTTGTGAAACTTACTCCTAAGGTTGCGGAGAAAGGTCTGCGCTACGACCTGACCGTGCCGTTCGCGCGTTTCGTGGTGCAGCACCGCAACGACCTGCAGATGCCGTTCAAGCGCTATCAGATACAGCCGGTATGGCGCGCCGACCGTCCGCAGAAGGGGCGTTACCGCGAGTTTTATCAGTGTGACGCCGATGTGGTTGGTTCCGAGTCGCTGAACAACGAGATAGAGCTGGTGCAGCTTATCGACGCCGTGTTCTGCGACTTAGGCATCAACATCACCGTCAAGCTGAACAATCGCAAGATCTTAGCCGGTATCGCCGAGACCGTAGGCCATGCCGACAAATTAGTGGACATAACCGTGGCCATCGACAAGATAGACAAGATCGGCCTGGAGAACGTTAATGCCGAGCTGTTAGAGAACGGCATATCGGCCGAAGCAGTCGAAAAACTGCAGCCCGTGCTGACCATGACGGGCAGCAACGCCGAAAAGCTCGACCTGATGGCTGATATGCTCCGCGATTCCGAGACGGGCATTAAGGGTGTGGCCGAGATGCGCGAGGTGATAGAAGGCGTCGAGGACTTGGGTCACAAATGCACGGTAGAGGTGGATCTGTCGCTGGCACGAGGTCTGAACTATTACACCGGCACCATCCTGGAGGTGAAGGCCAACGACGTGCAGATGGGCTCCATCACCGGCGGCGGCCGTTACGACAACCTTACCGGCGTGTTCGGTATGCCGGGCCTGTCGGGCGTGGGCATCAGCTTCGGCGCCGACCGCATCTACGACGTGATGAACCAGCTTAACCTCTATCCCAAGGAGACGGAGGAGAGCATCAAGATCCTGTTCATCAACTTCGGCGAGAAGGAAGCACGCCAGGCCATGAAATATGTGAAGGAACTCCGCGCCAACGGTGTGCCGTCGCAGGTGTATCCCGATTCGGTCAAGATGAAGAAGCAGATGAGCATCGCCGACGCCGACAAGGTGCCGTATGTTGCATTTGTGGGTGAGCAGGAGATGGCCGAGGGCAACATCATGGTCAAGGATATGGCCACCGGCGAACAGCGGAAATATACCGTCGCCGAACTGATTGAAAAACTGAAATGATATGGGAACGATATCCAGACGAGATTTCGATATCCGTCAGCCCTATTTCCCGGAGACATCGGATTGCGACGATTTCTATTACGGACTCGCCAATCTGATAGAGGACAGGATAGGGAAGAACGAGTACGGACAGACGCTGTCGCAATCGTTGCGCGGGCATCTGGCGCTGACTCTGATAGGATATCTGCAGGACATAGTGAACGACGCCGGTCTGTGGCGGTCGTTCGTCGACACCAACCGCAAGCTGTACGGCTGGACCGTGCCGTTCCATGATGTCGGTCCGGACTATACCGACTACGAGTTGAACCGCGAGGACATACGCTTCCTTGTGTGGTACGACATTGCGATGATGGACATTGACCGCCGCGCTCTGTATCCTCTCGACGGCAAGCTGATGGCAATGGCCGACGACTTGTGGAAATACATCGACCGCATATACGACGACTGCCCGATGGAGGTGAAGTATGACTTCGCCCGCGGGCTCTCCATGACCGATCCGGCCGACCAGGAGGAGATTCTGCATGTGGCCTACTGGCTGTTCAACAACAGCTGGCTGCTGACGCCGGCCTTCGCGCTGTCGCTCAACATCATGGCCAACATGCCCGACGTAAAGGAGGACAAGGACGGCATTCTGCTCAACAAGCGCATCGACGCCGCCGTGTCGGAAGACACCGTCGGACCGTTGGCTTTGTACACACAGGAATGGGTGTACCTGCTGTTGAACGGCAAACTGCCCGATACTGCCAAGGATGAACCGGAAGCAGTGCCCGGCGAGAACAACCATCCGTACTATGACAAGTTCGTGGCTGCCACCGGCGGGAAGCATATTGCATATTTCGCCGACTATGACTCGATGAACCGATTCTTTATCGAGGCGTTGGGATGGGAGAAGGATACCGAGCATCTTAGTCAGGTCAAGAACGGCCGGGACTTCGTGCTTCTTGTCAATCCTAAGAAGGGAATGCTGATGGCACGCAATGTGGCCAAGTGCATTGCCGACCCGGAGAATCCGCTTTACGATAAACTGTACGCACGCAAGATGGCCATCGAACTCTTGGCAGTGCGTGGCCTTTGCCCTGTCGACCTGCTGAAGTATGTGCTGAAGCACGGCTGGCTGCCCGATGTCTGCTTCCCCGATTCGGACAACACGGAGCTGGTGGCACGCAACGCCGACTTCATAGCCCGCTGCTACCTGCAGGACTATTATCGCGGCGACTGACATTAACGGCAGATGATTGTTAAAATGATAGAAAATAGTTAAAAATCGCTTTTCGGCGCAACTGTTTAAACCATTTCACTTTCCATCTGTCTACTTAATAAATAAAAACCTGAAGCAATGAAAAAATTATTTTTGACACTTGGCGTCTTAGCCCTGTCACTACCTGTTGCACAGGCTCAATACGACGACATATACTACAACCCGGACAAGCCGTCCGCAAGTAGGACAACTCAGACGCAGAAGCAGAAAAAGCAGAAGAAGTCATACTATATAGCTGATTTCAGCAATATGGATGTCGACGAATACAACCGTGCCGGCGACATGTATTATGCCACACCGGTAGACACCATCGGCACCACTGTGGAGAACGGTCAGGATTTCGTCTATACACAGCAGATACAGAAGTATTACAACCCGACCATCGTGCTGGACAATGCCGATCTGCTTGAGGATGTGCTGAACAACTCGTACGGCAACGTCGAGGTGGTAATCAACAACAACGGCATACCGGTGTTCTCGCCCTATTACTCGTCGGTGTACTACGACTATCCGTTCTACGCTTCATGGTCGTGGGGTCCGAGCTGGACATGGACCTGGGGACCGAGCTGGCGCTGGAACTGGGGCTGGGGACCAAGCTGGGCCTGGGGTCCGAGCTGGACGTGGGGTCCGAGCTGGAGCTGGGGCTGGGGCTGGGGTCCCGGATACTATCCCGGTTGGGGACCTGGTTGGGGACCCGGTCATTATCCCGGCGGATGGCACAGGCCCTTCTATGCCGACTATCGTCCGGGCGCACACCGTCCCACGGCACCGCGTCCCGGGTGGAGCGGCAACCGTCCCAGAGGCGGCAACTATAACGGACAGCTGGCAGGGCGTCCCACCCGTGGCGACCGTTACAACAGCCCGAGCAACGGTTCGTTGACCACCAACCGCCGTCAGTATGCCGGCAACCGTCGTGGTTACACCGACGCTTCAAAATCGGCATCCATATCCGGCGACCGTCTTTCCACAAACCGCTCGCAGCGTGTGGACAGGAATCTGACCAATGCCAGCAAGCTGCAATTAGGTGGTACATCGACCAACCGTTCGAACCGCACGTTCAACAGCACGAACAGTTCGAGCAGCAACCGCAACAGCTATAACACCAACCGTAGCACCACAAATCGCAACAGCTACAATACGAACCGTAACAGCTACAACAACACGAACCGCAGCAGCTACAACCGCAGCAGCAACAGCAGCAGTTATAACCGTAGCAGTTCTTACGGATCGTCAAGCCGAAGCTATAGCGGCGGCAGCCGGAGTTACGGTGGCGGTGGACATTCAGGCGGTCACAGACGATGACAAGCTATTGATTACTTGATAACTCATCCGAACCGTCAGGCGCTCGGATGAGTTATAATTTTAAGAAATATGGTTACAGGTATCTGTGTCCCCAGGCTTTGAATATAGGGGCATGGATTATAAAAAAGGATGATATTATGAAAAGATACTTATTGATGGCATTGCTTGGTTTGCCGTTGGGCGCGATGGCGCAAAGTCCTATCGATGCCTATCAGCTTTCGCAGCAGGATATGAAGGGTACGGCACGTTTCATGTCGATGGGCGGTGCGTTCGGTGCGTTGGGCGGCGACCTCTCCACACTGTCGCAGAACCCGGCCGGTATCGGCGTGTACCGCAGCAGGGAAGTAGGTCTGACCCTCGACCTGGACTGCCAGCGTTCCACCACCGACTATATGGGCCTGAAGCACACCATGACCAACGAGAAGTTCTATCTGAACAACATCGGATTCGTATGGTCGTGGAATCTCGGCAACGATGTGCTGGAGAACCTGAACATCGGTTTTACCTACAACAAGGGAGCGTCATACAGCCGCCGTTACAAGGGTGGCGTACCGCAGCTAAAGACTTCGTTGTCCAACTACATAGCCGGCATCGCCAATTCCTATAACCTTACCGAAGCAGATGTATCCTCCGACGACAACTACGATCCATACGTGGATTCCAACGCTCCGTGGAGTGCCATCTTAGGCTACGATTCATATCTGATCAATCCCGAAGGCAATCCCGAGCAGCCCAACTGGCAGGGACAGTTCGGCGACGGTACCCGTGGACGCGGACACTATTATGTAAGGGAATCCGGATCGCGCGACGATTACAATATCGCACTCGGCGGAAACTTCGCCAACAAGGTGTACTGGGGTATGAACTTCGATATCGTAAGCGCAAGCTATACCATCCGTTCGGAATGGGGCGAGCAGCTTGAGAACGCATACGTGTTCAACCCCAATTCAAATAGAGTGGAGCAGATGAACGCCGACTGGACCATGGACAATCTTTACAGCATGAATGCCACAGGATTCAGCTATAATCTCGGCGTGATAGTCCGTCCCATTCAGGCTCTGCGTTTCGGTCTGGCCTTCCATACTCCGACATGGTTCCGTGTGACCGAGAATTTCGCTCCCGACTATGTGGACTATGACTATCCATTCCTTGACAAACCTGATTATGCTGTCACCAACAACGATGTGGAGACATACAATAAGGTGAATCTTGCAACTCCCTGGAAGGTAATTGCCAGTGTGGCCGGTGTGATCGGCAACAAGGCCATCATATCGTTCGACTATGAGTGGAACGGCGTTAAGAACATGAAGTACCGCAAGGATACCCGCCGTTACTGGAACGACTGGGACGACGGCTGGGATGACGGCTGGAATGATCCCTGGTATCCCGACTGGGAATATGGCACTAAAGCTACCCGCAGCGACGCAGACCAGGCTATACGAAACACCAATGACCTGATCAAGGTGATATACAAGGACACGCACACCATCCGTCTCGGTGCCGAGTATCGCGTTCTTCCCGTGCTCAGCCTCCGTGCAGGTTACAGCTGGACTTCGTCGCCTATGTCTACGGCAGCCCGTGAGAATGTCGCCAACGTGCCCACTGCCGGAGCGCTTGCAAACTTCCGTCTCGACAACCAGACCACTTACGTGACGGGTGGTATCGGATTCAACAAGAACGGCTGGTATGTGGATGCCGCTTACGTATGGAAACACATGACCTCGCGGTATTATCCATTCGCACCCGATTCCGACAATGTGGCCGCAACGGTGATGAATCCGAAGGTTTCGTTCAACAATTCGCAGGTTGTGCTCTCGTTAGGTTACAAGTTCTGACGGCCGATGAATAAGATAGAGATAAACCGCCTGACCACGGGCTATCCCGGTCGACGCGGTTTCATAGAGATCGAAAAGGACCTCACCGCCACATTGCGTGGCGGTGAGTTTACGTGTTTATTGGGACCTAACGGGGCAGGCAAGACCACATTGCTGCGTACGCTCTCGGGTTTTCTGCCCCCTCTGTCAGGAACAATCATGATAGATGGCCGCGAGCTTCGCAGTTACAGCCATACAGAGCTGGCCAGGAAGATAGGGGTGGTGCTGACCGAGCGTCCCGACGTCACCTCGATGACAGTGGAGCAGCTTGTAGCTCTGGGCCGCAGTCCCTACACAGGATTCTGGGGTCGCTTGACAGGCAAGGACGAGAAGGTGGTGGAACGCAGCATGGAACTTGCCCATGTACAGGGGATGCGCGGTAGGCTGGTCAGCACGCTCAGCGACGGTGAGCGGCAGAAGGTGATGATAGCGAAAGCACTGGCGCAGGAAACTCCGGTGATATTCCTGGACGAGCCGACGGCATTCCTGGACTTCCGGAGCAAAGTGGATACCATGCAGCTCCTCAAGAAACTGGCCCGTCAGGAGGGTAAGATAATCTTCCAGTCCACGCACGACGTCAACATGGCGTTGCAGTTGGCCGACCGGATATGGCTGGTGGACAAAAATATAGGCGTGTCCATAGGCACGCCTTCCGAACTGGCCGAAAACGGCGAGTTAGTCAGATTTTTTTACGGCGAGGGAATCCGTTTCAATCCCGACACCGGCGTCTTTGACCTTGTGATAGGGTGACAGACTGAGCAATACCGAGTCGCGCAGCTCAACTATGCGCAGCGTGACATTAGTCAATGCCTCGTCGTGACTTTCGTTTGCATACAGAAAGACATCGGCGGGGTATTTATAATTCAGCTTGGTCATGCGGTCGTCAAAGTCCTGCATCAGCCTCAGCACGGTAGCCGAATCCTTTGCCAGCTTCACCGAGTCACGATAGGCGCACGCCAGGTCGATGCTTTCCTGCATCAGCTGTCGGGCTGTGGCCGCGTTGTCGTCATTGCTTTTCTGTACGCATCCTGCCATCAGGACCGGGAGCATGGCAATATATAACACTCGTCTCATTCCAGACAGGTCCATCATTTCCATCAGTCGTTTCATTTCGCTAACTTTGGTTTGAGGTATTGACCGGTATAGCTGTCCGGGCATTCGGCAATCTGTTCAGGGGTGCCGGTGGCCACGACGTTTCCGCCCGCCTCGCCACCTTCGGGGCCTATGTCTATTACCCAGTCGGCACATTTCACCACATCCATGTTGTGCTCGATGATGATAACGGTGTTGCCTTTGTCAACAAGTCGGTTCAGCGATTTCATCAGTACCGAGATATCGTTGAAGTGCAGTCCGGTAGTCGGCTCGTCGAAGATGAAGATGGTGCCCTGCTGTTTCTCCTGGGCTATAAACCATGCCAGCTTTACACGTTGGTTCTCGCCTCCCGAAAGAGTTGACGACGACTGTCCGAGCTTGATGTAACCCAATCCCACGTCCTGTAGGGGCTTGAGACGCTTCACTATGCGTTTCTCGTCGGTGCCAGGATTTTCGGAGAAGAACTCGATGGCCTGGTTCACGGTCATGTCCAGCACGTCGTGGATGTTCTTGCCGCGATATTCCACGTCCAGCACCTCCTGCTTGAAGCGCTTGCCGTGACAGCAGTCGCATTCCACCTTGATGTCGGCCATGAACTGCATCGGGATGGTGATGGTGCCCTCGCCCTGACATTCCTCGCAACGGCCGCCGTCGGTATTGAACGAGAAGTAGGCCGGAGTGTAGCCCATCTGCCTGGCCAACTGCTGCTCGCTGAAAAGCTTGCGGATTTCGTCGTATGCCTTCAGGTAGGTGGCCGGATTGCTGCGCGACGAGGTGCCTATGGGGTTCTGGTCCACGAACTCGATGCCGGTCACATCCCTGATGTCGCCGGTGATGGCACGGTGTGTACCCGGAGAGTCACCGGCCTCGCCGAGTGCCCGGAGTACACCCTTGTACAGAATCTCGTGGACAAGTGTAGACTTGCCGCTGCCGCTTACGCCCGTCACTACGGTCATGACGTTCAGCGGAAAGGTCACGTCTATGTCCTTCAGGTTGTTTTCGGCCGCGCCTTCCACCTTGACGTTCTTTTTCCACTGGCGTCTGTGATCGGGAACCGGTATGGTGCGGTTGCCCTGCAGGAAGTCGATGGTGTACGAACCTGACTTGTTCTTATTCCTGAGCGATTTTTTCAGGTCGCCCTGAAATATGATCTTTCCTCCGAGGCGTCCGGCATCAGGACCTATGTCCACGATTTCGTCGGCGGCCAGCATGATGTCCTCGTCATGCTCCACCACAATCACGGTGTTGCCTATCTGCTGCAGGTTTCTCAGCACCTGTATTAGCTTGTGTGTGTCGCGTGAGTGCAGTCCGATGGAGGGTTCGTCAAGAATGTAGAGCGAACCTACAAGCGAGCTGCCTAACGATGCCGCCAAGTTGATGCGCTGGCTTTCGCCTCCCGACAGTGAGTTGGAGAGACGGTCGAGCGTGAGGTATCCCAATCCGACGTCCAACAGGAATTGCAGACGCTGTTTGATTTCCACCAACAGCCGCTTGCCCACGGCCTGGTCCGTTTCAGAAAGGGTGAGGGCATCGAACCAAGGCTTGAGGTCCGATACCGGCATACGCACCAGTTCGGTGATGGACTTGCCGCCGATTTTCACATATTCGGCATCGGTACGCAGTCGCGATCCGTTGCAGTCGGGGCAGGTGGTCTTGCCGCGATAGCGGGCCTTGAGCACGCGGTACTGAATGCGGTCCTGGTTCTTGTCCAGCCACCTGAAGAATCCGTCGATTCCTTCCCACATACTGTTGCCGTGCCATAGAAAGTCCTTCTGCGCATCGGTCAGGTCCTTGTAGGGCACATGTACCGGGAAGTTATAGCGCGGAGCCAGGTGGATGAACTGCTTCTTCCATTCCGACATCTTGTCGCCACTCCAGCACCGCACGCAATTCTGATATACCGACAGGGTCTTGTCGGGAATCACGAGGTCCTCGCTGATGCCCATCACTTTGCCGAATCCCTCGCATGTGGGGCATGCGCCGTAGGGATTGTTGAAGTTGAACATCAGGTCCGAAGGCTCGCGGAATTCCATGCCGTCGGCCACGAACTGGCGGGAGAAGGAGTGAGTGTGCACACCATCCTTGCCCCACAGCTTGATGACGGCCTTATGGCCCCCTTCGAACCAGGCGGTCTCCAGCGAGTCGGTGAAGCGCGATATCTCGTCCTTGTCCGACGATACGGACAGACGGTCTATCAGAAGCTTGTAATCGTCCGGATGCAGTTTGTCGGCCTGCTCCAACAGGTCGGTTATGTCCAGGAACTCACCGTCCTTTTCAAGACGGGTATATCCTTCTTTCAGGTATATGTCGAGCTGCTGTGCGAATGTACGTCCTACCGGCACGTTGATGTCGGCCAATACAGCCATGCGCGTTCCTTCGGGATAGGAGAGGGCGGTCTTGACTATGTCTTCGATGGTATGCTTGCGGACCTCCGTGCCCGAGACGGGGGAGTAGGTGTGTCCGATGCGGGCGAAAAGCATACGCAGGTAGTCGTAGATTTCGGTCGCGGTGCCGACGGTTGAGCGAGGGTTGCGCGTGTTCACTTTCTGTTCGATGGCTATGGCCGGCGGCAGACCCTTGATGTAGTCGCATTCCGGCTTCGACATGCGGCCTAAGAACTGGCGCGCATACGACGACAGGCTTTCCACGTAGCGGCGTTGGCCCTCGGCATAGAGCGTGTCGAACGCCAGCGACGACTTGCCGCTGCCGCTCACACCGGTCATCACTATGAATTTTCCTAACGGAAGCTCAAGGTCTATGTTCTTCAGATTGTTGACCCTGGCTCCTTTTATGCTGATTTTCTTATTTTCCATTTGCTATCACAATGTATAACAAATTTGAGGCCAATAATATTGCAAATGACAAAGTCAGAAATTCTGCCTTGTGGGACAATTCAAACGGCGTAGGATGTTGTAGATACCGTTATCATCTACTGAATCAGTGATAATGTCGGCCGCTGATTTAACATCTTCGGAAGCATTGCCCATAGCGACGCCAATACCGGCCGCCTTCAGCATCGGTATATCGTTGCCGCCGTCTCCTATCGCTATGGTATCGGATATGTCGCAACCATAGTATCGGCATATCTCCCTCAAGCCTGTCGATTTATCGATTCCTTTCACATTAATATCCGCGAACATCGGATTCCATCTGGCTGCCGACAGCGTTGGAAGCTCGGCCATGACTTTCTTCTCAGTCTCTTCATCACAAAAGAAGCATAGCTGACAGCAATTTCCTTCCGCATATTCTTCCCGGAGGTTTACTACAGGGGGAACCTGATGGGCAACAAGTTCCGCCCATTCTTCCAGTACTCTTCCATGCCGGTTCACAATCACGCCTTTGTCATTTTCAATCCCGATGATGAAATTGTAATTTTCCGCGAGTTTCAGTGATTTCTCAAATTCTTCCGGAGGAATCGGATGGGTTGTTATTCTCTTGCCATCGCGAAGGACTATGTCGGAACCGTTCAGCGCCACAACCGCACTGTAAGGGATATTTGATAATTCCCTGAGGTCTGTGACCGGACGGCCTGTAGCTATTACGATAATCGCACCGTTATCATGTGCTTCATTCAGTGCGATGATAGCGGATTCCGGCACTTTGTGTGTCCTGAAACTGATTAAGGTTCCATCGACATCCAAAAATATAATCGGATTCTTCATGTTTCTAAATTTATCTTTAGTTTCGTAAGTTTATAGGCTGAAATTACCAAATCCAGCTTCATTTATTTAGATGTGTATTTAGATGCGGGTATTATTGTTTTCATGCGGGTTCTGAATAGTTTTGCTGAATTATTCGGCGCAAAACCGCAAATTTTATAAAAATAACTTGATTTCTTTTTGATTTCTTCACAAATATATATAAATTTGCGGTATTATGCAAATATGAATGCTGTTTTATGCTGAAAGGAGAAAGACAGAATATTATATTGAAACGTATATCCAACGATAGCCGGATATATGTTTCTACCCTCAGTGCAGAACTCGGAGTGAGCGATGACACGATAAGACGTGATATTGTGGAGCTTGAACAACAGGGGCTGCTTACCAAAGTGCATGGCGGCGCAATCGCCCGCTCCGGTATCTCCATAGAGTTTACCGAAAGGCTTAATACCGATACCGAGATAAAGAGACAACTTGTCGGCAAGATTGTTCCGTTGTTCAAAGACAACGATGTCATACTGATTGACGGAGGAACCACCAATCTCGAGCTTGTCAAAATGCTTCCCACAGACAGGCACTTTACCGTCATCACCAACAGTCTGCCTGTGGCAGCGGAACTTTCGTCGAAGCGCAACATCGAAGTCACGATGCTCGGAGGCCGGATAATAGGTTCCTCGCAGGTAACGGCGGGCATTATGACTTATCGCGCGTTGAAAAACATTTATCCCGACTGGACCATAGTCGGAGTCAGCGACATACATCCGGAAAAAGGACTGATGACAACCATACAGGAGGAAGCGATAGTAAAGCGCAGTTTCATTGAACAGGGTGGCAACAGAGTCGCGATCGTGACCTCCAACAAGCTCAATACGGCGCATCATTACCGCTTTGCCTCGCTGTCGGAAATCGAATATCTGATTGTAGAGGATGATAGGCGGGAAGAAATTCTTGATGACTGGCCCCACCTGCGCTATAAGGTCTTGTAACAGCTGAATTTTATGCTGTCGTGATAGAATATATAACAGGACGGCTTGTGAACGGAGCCGTCCTGTTATTACTTCAATCCTTTATGGATTTATATTGCGTTGATTCAATCAGTGAAGAACAATCTGTGCTACGGTCTTGCATGGTTGCGATACCCTGCTGCAGCCTGGATGACGGTGTATCTCAGCCATACGGTGTTGCCTAACTGCTTCACGTCGTCAAGGGTGAGCAATGTCGGAGGGTAAGCGGGATCCTTTATGCCGTCGAATACGGCTGTCATTCCCGCGCGGCCGTCGATGCCGCCGCCAATCATGAGACTGACCTCGTCCAGCAGGCCGGCCTGGAGGAATGCGCCGTTGATGTGTCCGCCGCCTACGACGCCGAGCCGCTTTACGCCGAACTTTTCGGCGAGTATTTCCATTGCACGGTGCAGGTCGATACCTTTCTGTCCGCAGGCAATCCATGAAATGCCGTTGGCAGTGAGATAATCGTGATATTCACGCGGGCAAGCCTGGTCGGTGATGACAAGGAGATTGTCATCAGACGCTCCTACGGGCCACATCAGCGAGCCATGGGTATCCACGGCTATGTCATAATGCTCGGCCGGGCGGGCGATGTGGTATTTTTCCTCGCCTATGGGTGTAACGTCTTTGGCCTTGAACGGCTCAGGCAGAGCATAGTGCATCTGTCGGCTTACCCGCCCTTCAAGCGTAGCATCTAATTTAAGGCTGTCAAGTGCCTGGTAATAAGTGTCTGTATCGTCGATTTTCTCGGTCATGGCGCAGTCTATGCGTCCGTCGACCGACGACATCATGTGGCATATTATATACGGTTTCATTTGTTCGGTGTTTTACATAATTAACGATGGGAGAGGAGCCATTATTTACCGATATATTCGTTGAAGAATTTCTCGATCGCGGAGAAGGGGATTATGTCCTTCTGATCGTATAGGTCAGTATGGCTTGCGCCGGGAATGACCATGAACAGTTTGTTGTTTTTCTTTCCGGGAACGACGGTCAGCTTCTTGTAGGCGTCGTTGCTGAAGTAGAACGAATGGGCTTTCTCTCCGTGGAGGATCATTACGGCATTCTCTATTTCTCCGGCACGGCTCATCAGCGGGAAATTGATCCATGGAATAGGGGATGTAGCGTTGCGTCCGCCGTTGGAGTTTAGCGAGCGGGGATGGTAGCCGCGCGTGGTCTTGTAGTAGTCGTGGTAGTCGCGGAGGAACTTGGGCGCGTCGTCGGGCAACACGTCGGGAACGCCACCGCCGAGCGCGGGAGTGCCGTTTATATAGTCCTCGGTGCGCTGAGCCGCTAATTTCTCACGCATGGCGTTGCGTGCCCCGGCACTGTCGTCGGCATCGAAGTAGCCGTTGGCGGTGACGCGGCTCATGTCATACATGGTGGATGCGAGTGTAGCCTTGATGCGCGGGTCGGATGCCGCCGCATTTATGGCCAGTCCGCCCCAGCCGCAGATACCGATTATGCCCACTTTCTGCGGATCGACCTCGGGATTGGTAACAAGAAAATCCACTGCCGCGCTGAAATCCTCGGTATTGATGTCCGGAGAGGTCATGTAACGGGGAGTGCCGCCGCTTTCGCCTGTAAAGGAAGGGTCGAAGGCGATTGTCAGGAAACCGCGTTCAGCCATTTCCTGTGCATAGAGTCCCGCCGCCTGCTCCTTGACTGCGCCGAAAGGGCCGCATACGGCTATTGCCGGAAGTTTGCCTGTCGTGCCTTTGGGCTTATACATGTCGGCGGCAAGCGTGATGCCGTAGCGGTTGACGAATGTCACCTTGCTGTGGTCTACTTTTTCACTCTTGGGAAATGTCTTGTCCCATTCTTTGGTCAGAGTCAGATTTTCCATATTGTTTCTGTTTTCCTTAGGATTGGAGGCGTAGAGGTCTGTAATTCCTGCTGAGAGTATCAACAGACCTATTGCCAGCAATTGTTTAATATTCATATTAATTAAATTACGATTTCAATACCAGTCATGTTTCTCACGGCGTTCAAGGGCGTCGATGCGACTCATTTCCTCAGGAGTAAGCTCAAAGTCAAAGATCGAGATGTTCTCTTTCTGGTGATCAGGATTGCTTGAACCTGGGATTACCACCACGCCGTTCTGAAGGTCCCAGCGGAGTATGGTCTGCACCAGCGATTTTCCATGTTTGCGGGCAATATCCATGATTGCCGGCTCTTTCATCAGCTCAGAGTTGAAGCCACGGCCTCCGAGCGGATACCAGGCCTCGACCACTATTCCGTTATCATGCAGATATTCTATCACTGCCTTGTCCTGATAATAAGGATGAATCTCGTTCTGGTCAAGCACAGGCTTGATGCTTACTTTCGGCAGAAACTCCGTCATCTCCTTGATGTAATAGTTGGAAACGCCGAGGGAGCGGATTTTGCCCTCCTTTACATAACGCTCCATAGTCCTGTAGGCTTCCACATCGTGTGAGCCGGGGTGATGGAGAAGCATCAGGTCGATGTAGCCTATATCGAGTTTGCGGAGGCATTTCTCAATATTCTTCTCGGCATCGGCAAACTCGTCGGGATAAAGTTTTGTGGTCACGAACACATCCTCGCGTTTAATGAGCCCTTCTTCTATCGCCTGACGTATCGCCTGTCCCACTTCCTCCTCATTGCCGTAGAAACTTGCTGTGTCAAACTTACGGTATCCGAGTCTGATTGCTGATAATATTGCATTCACACATTTGTCGCCGTGAAGACTATAGGTGCCGAGACCTATAATAGGCATATCATATCCGCTGCTGAGTTTTATAACGGGAGGATTTCCGGTTGACCCTTTAGATAGATCAAACCGGCCTTTTTCACTCAATACAGGCTGAGCCGGATTCTGTTCCCCCTTTTCGATATGGTCATCATCGGAATGGTTACAGGCACATGCTGTCATTGTCATGATTAATGATATTATGAGATTTATGATTTTCATATAAGGTGTGGCGTTATCTGATAAAGTATTTCTTGCCATTTTGAATGTAGAATCCTTTTTCCGGCTTTGAACTGAGACGGCGTCCTGTCAAATCGTATATGGGGCTGTCATCCTGTTGGCCCACAGTTGTAATTTCGATTATTCTCGAATGATGCCTGTCTCTGACGGGACGAATGGAAAAACCGCTGTAACGTATCGCCGGATTATGGTTGAGTCCTTCGGCTCCGATATATAGACGATGCGCCCTTTGTTTATGAAGCGCCGGATCAGAACCGAGTGTCCCTGTCCAATAGTAGCCTACTGTCCCGGCATAGCGTACTGTCTCGCCGTTTCTCGCGCCTCCGGCCGGGATGAACAGCTTGTTGCCGTTCTTACCGGTGAACTCATAGCCGTTTACCCCGTTGAGTTTAGTCCACTCACGCTGACAGTCTGTAAGTTCTTCAAGTTCTTCAAGTGTCGGGATACGCCAGCCATTTCGGAGTCTGACATGAACTATATCAAGTTCAGAGCCACTGATTTCAGAAGGAGGTTCCGGCCCTCCATACAAATCCGATACCCAGTTCCGAGACTTGTCAAGAACATCCATGGTTGTTTCCAGGCCGGTCGGATCTGCCCAGCCGTAGTAGCCGCCAAAATCCTCCGGCGCGGAGGCATCAAGATTTCTCGCGGCCCATTCTACGCTCAATCCCAAGTCTATGGCTTCGGGTGCTTGCGAATATGTTGCTGTCGCAAAAGACAACAATACAGTCAATGCGACATATATTATACTTTGCCTCATAGTTTTGTTGCTTTATATCTTCCCGTTGCAAAATTACACAAAGAACCCCACAGCGACATTGCTGTGAGGCTCAATTATAGTTTCTGAAAAGGTCAGTCGCGCTTTTATGCCATTACGGCCGATGGTGCGATGCCGAATTCCTTCTTGAAGGCGGTGGAGAAATGGGAGGGATTGCGGAATCCGACTTCGGCGTAGACCTCAACGACCTTCTTCTTTCCGGTTTTCATAAGTTCATACGCTTTATCAAGGCGTTTCTTGATAAGCCATTTCTCAGGAGTAAGGTCGCTGATTTTCTTGAAGTCACGCTTGAAGGTGGCAAGACTGCGCCCGGTGTAGTGGGCTATTTCCTCAATGCTCAGGTCGCACGTGAAGTTATCTTCCATGAATTCGAGGATGTCTATTTTCCACGGTTCGTTAAAATCGAACATCGTGGGCACGAACCTGTTGTCTATGGCCAACAGCGCCATCAATCCCTCCTGCAGTTTGAGTTCCATGAAGTCATCCTTGGGCTTCACGTCGGGATCGAAATATGGGGTCATGGAGGCGAACAGGCTGGCGAGTTCCACGGTCTTCGGTAACTTGATTACTCCATCGGGCAGTTTATCGGTTTTGGCCTTGATCCTGTTGAGAGATAGCTTGGTGTACATATCCCGAAGGAAATTGCGGGTGAACATCAGGAAGATACCGCAATACCGTTCGCCCTGATAGGTCTTCTTATACATGGTGATATGGTGATCGCGCGGAATAAACACGCATTCACCTTTGCGCACATGGATTTTTTCAGATCCGTTGTCCAGTATCATCTCGCCCGAATACACATAATTGAGCGCATATTCACGCGAGCGGTGGATACAACCGCTAAGATCATCGTAAAAGAAACTGTAAAACACATTGTTGTAATTGAATATCAGCTTCATCGGGCCGAGATTCTCATCAGTATTTATTGCCATGGTCAATCAGTTTAGACAGCAAAGTTAGCAATAAAACCGCATACTGCAATTTCCAAGCGGCTCAAATTGCATAACCCACAGGCTCAGCCTTAGTAAATGAACCCTCAACTTCTTTACCATAAACTAATAAATGAAAATAATCGTTACTTCATTAAGCAGCAGAACGTAACAGATCAAAATATTATGAAAAGAACTTTATCACTTATTCTTTTTATAGCGATATTATCCGCCTTCGGGCTTTTCGCACAGCGACCCAAGGCTCTTGAACTGAAAGGGCCACAAGGCAATCTTTACGCACTGCTTCAAAGACCCTATACATCGGGGCAAACGCCACTTGTGATATTGTGTCACGGGTTTGGAGGTGATTGTCAGTCTGAGCTGTTACAGCATATAGCGGATGACCTGTGCCAAAACGGAATTGCAAGCCTGCGTTTTGATTTCAACGGGCATGGCAAAAGCGAGGGACTTTTCCAGAACATGACGGTTCCAAATGAAATCGAGGACCTTAAGGACGTGATAAAATGGGCGCAACAGCAGTCATGGGTGGAAAACATATCGTTATTGGGACATTCTCAGGGTGGTGTCGTGGTCAGCATGACGGCCGGTGAGTTAGGCGACAAAGTCATAAAGAACATCGTCCTTATGGCGCCTGCGGCCGTGCTTCGTGACGATGCGTTGCGTGGTAGCACGATGGGCGCGCAGTATGATCCGTGGAATATGACGGCGGAATATATACAATTGCCGTTCGGGGGATTGAAATTAGGACGTCAGTATATCGAGACGGCGGTGAATCTGCCGATTTATGAGACGGCATTCAATTATGACGGGCCGGTGCTCGTGATTCACGGTACCCATGACCGAGTCGTGCCGTACACATACGGAGAGAGATACAATCAGGGATACAGACACAGCGTCATAAAGCTGATACCCGGCGAGGACCACGGTTTCAGTGTCAATACTGCCGAAGCCGCGCTTTACGCTTCCGACTGGCTGACAAAGCAGCTGCAGAACGGCAAGTAATACGTGATGCCTGAGTAGTCCACGGGTAGAGACAGTGATAATATGTCTTTCTGCGTTGTCGGCTTATCTCAGGCTATCTTTGCCGGAACCGGGCACACTATAATCCAAAGGCATCAGAATATTTGACACATCCTTTGGGTATATCGCAATTCTTATCAAGTTTACAGACCATATAATAATCATCCGGGACATCAAAAGGAGCGATGATTCCATGATTTGAGGCTTTTTCATAGCTGAATTTTGAATAATAATCAGGATCGCCTAAGACCACAGAACAGGAATATCCCATTTCACGAGCCTGTCGATGCCCCGCCGTTACTAATAATTTGCCGATGCCTTTTCTATGCCAGCCGGCCCTGACAGCCAGAGGAGCCAGAGCGATAGCCTCACTCCGGCCTACTGAAATTTTACTGAACATTATATGACCGAGTACAACTTCTCCGGACACAGCGACAAGCGATAATTCCGGAATATAATCCGAGGAATGTCTTATCCTTTCGATAAGATTATGCTCATCACCATCGCTGTGTTCTGCGTGTGTAAAAGTCTCTGTTACAAGTTTCCGGATCTGTTGATAATCTTCCTGTCGTTCCTGCCGTATCTGTATGTCCATATCTGATTCCAATTATCGGTCATTCGTTTTCACCATTGCGGGGCATCAGCTCTCGCCACCGGCCAGGAGAGGTACCTTCGATGCGACGGAAGAAGCGGCACATCTCGGTGGGTTCGTCAAAGCCAATGCTGAAGGATATTTCGCTGATGGTCTTATCGGTTGAGGAAAGTTCGGACTTTATATGCGATATGATTGTATTGTCGATTACTGATTTTGCGGAGCTGCCTGTCTGACTTCGGCAGATAGAGTTGAGATGTTTGGCGGTAACTCCCAACATGGAGGCATAACCTTCGACGCTCTTGACTTCCTTGTATTTTGCGGCGATAAGGAAGATAAACCGCTGAAAAGTCATCTGAGTGGATAATGGCACTTTATCATTCTCTATGCTATTCCCTGATATTTTCTCACATACCCCGATCAGCAGGAATCTTAACAAGCATATAGCTCTTTCTACCATCAGAGGTCCTTTGGTTTGTGCCAATCCTTCAAGAATTGTAAGAATGGTATATGTGCTTTTAACCTCGGCCGGAGTGCGGATGTAATATGGATTGCGGAGATAGTAATCGAACAGTCCGTCGAGATTCCGGGACGCCTGCTCGAAAAACTCAAACGTATATATCATCTTGCGACCCTTGAAATTGTCGCTCACGGCGACAACCCTCATCTCGGCACTAGGTATTATAGCGAGACTTGAATTAGCTACAAGATAATAAGTGACGCCATTGAGTGTAACAGTAGCATTTCCCTCATAGCAGAATAGTCGGCCACCATTCAGATGGGTTGAACCGATACGTAGATTGCCGGCACCGACATCCGACACAAAGAAAGGAGTTTCATAACCAACCAAATTATCCATGAGTGCAAAATTAGCAAACTTTACTGATTTCTGCTATAGTCAGGTTTGAAATTGCACATGCTTTAAGTCATTTTGCATATCTCCGAACTAACCAGAATGACTAATTTTGTGCCATGAAAAAGAATAACCTGATTTCAAGGATAATCCTGTTCGTAATATCGCTCTTTATAATAGCCCTCGGTGTGGCCATGATAACACGTGCCAATCTCGGTACATCGCCGGCTGCGTGCCCTCCATACGTTCTGAGTCTTGCCCCCGGTTCGCCAGTGACGATGGGAACCTACATGTGCTGTATGCAGGTGATGTTTGTGCTTGCGCAGATAGCCATTCTGCGGCAACAGTTCGAGCCTTTCCAACTATTCCAGTTTGCTGCAAGTCTCCTGTTTGGCTTTTACACAGACCTCGCCATGATGCTGACTGTTTGGCTTCCGGTCGGAACGTATGCGCTAAGTTGGTTATGGCTTATCGCAGGCTGTGCTGTTATGGGTGCCGGTATAGTTTTAGAAATACAGGCATCCTTGTTGCTGCTCCCGGGCGAGGGAGTCGTGGCGGCAATCAGCAAGGTAGGCCATTGGCAGTTCCATACCATCAAAATTATCAATGATGTGGTGATGACCTTGACAGGAGTAATCATTGCCTGGGTCATGATTGGAGGTGTCGAAGGCGTCCGGGAAGGTACTGTGGTATCAGCATTTCTCGTCGGTTTTATGGTAAAGCTTTTCAAACGTCCCCTCCGACCGGTAGAGGCATGGGTCAATAGATAAAGCGGCAAGAGGCTGGGCGGTCTTCATTGTTGGCGGCGGTTATACCGTCAAAAGGTGACGGTGCAGACACTGACACCTTTTGACCGCATCGCGCCTACGGGCAACTGCGGAACACCGGGAACCGGCAACTCCTCCGAGGATTGGCAACGGCTTCGCTGATGCCTCCTCGGAGACTTATTGCCATTCCTCCGGGTTCTTTTTCACTTTTGCCTTATACGGACTTTTTCGACCGCCCGGCCACTTGCCGTTTGTTTCAGCAGTCCACGGGCCGAGACAGTGATAATCCGCCTTCCTGCGTTGTCGGCTTATCACAGACTCGCCCTGCCGGAACTGGTCAGTTCCATTTTTATAGGGACAGATGAAGAATCGGGTAAGGGCGACAGGCGTCGTCAGTATCATTTCGCCTAATTACACGGAATCCCTTCGCTTTGTAGAAATCCAAAGCCGAAGGATTTTGTTCGTTTACATCGACCTTTGTCGCTCCTCGTTGTCTTGCATATTCTATAAGGGCAGATCCATAGCCTTGACCGCGAAGATCGCTGTCGATAAAGAGCATTTCTATTGAGTCCGGACTCAATCCTATGAATCCGACATATACGCCATTGTCGACGATGGCGTATAGATCTACATTCGGGAAATAGTCAGGAATCAGCGCAGCCTTTATCTCAAAGAAGTCATCTTCTTTCAGGAAACTGTGCGTAGCTATTACTGAACGCTCCCATATTCCGGCGAGCGTCTCATAATCTTTTTCATTGCATCTCACTATTTCCATATCACAAAATTACTAATATTTACAATTTTCTACAATTTAATTTTGACAAGGCAATCTCGTTCGGGTCTTATATACAAAACCCATCCATTGGAAAATTAAAAAACAACAGTTATGAATATAAGCAACGGATTAAAAGTTATGATTCTCGCCGCTCTGATTACGGTGGCGGGGAGCGGTCAGATCGAGGCTCGTGGGCGCCACCATCACGGGGCTCGTCCTCCGCGTGTTGTCGTCCACGTTCCGGCATCTGGCCCGGTCGTTACATCAAGGGTAGACAATCGTTTCTGCCGGCAAGAACGGTTGGCGATGGCCATTGCCTATCTCCGCAACCATAAGCATCTGACCGTGAAGCAATATGCCAAAATCACTTCACTTAACAGGAATGCAGCCGAGGCGGAACTTGACGTATTCGCAATGAACAGAAATATTCCGATCAGAGCTATTATCAAAGGCAAGAAGAAACTTTATGTAAAGGCAAATTAAATTCAATGGATGAGGATTCCGACATTCTACTTTCAATAAAGCGCGATGCGGAAACCGGATTTCGCTTTCTTATGTCCTTTTATCGGGAACCGGTCTACTGGCACATCAGGCGTATGGTGATCCATCATGCGGACGCGCAGGATGCCACGCAGGAAACGTTTATCCGCGTGTTCCGCTCCATCTCCGGGTTCAGGGGAGATAGTTCGCTGAAAGTCTGGATCTACCGTATAGCCACAAACGAGGCGATGCGGCAGATGGGCAAGAAACATCCCGGGCATCTGTCTATGGACGATGTCGGCTCGGAAGTGAGACTGATCACCGAGGAAGAATATGTCGACTATGCGGATGCGGAAGCCGTTAGATTTCAGAATGCCATACTGTCGTTGCCTCCAAAACAGCAGCTTGCATTCAATATGCGGTATTATGATGAAATGGATTACGATGAAATAGCAAAAGTAATCGGCTCCACGATGTCGAGTGTGAAGGCGAGCTACCATATCGCGAAAGAAAAAATAATAAAGTACATGAGCGAATGATTTACGTATGGAACAGAAATTCGATTTTGATAAAATAGGGAAACGGATGCCATACACTGTTCCCTCGGGAACATTCGATGATATAGAGCATAATGTGGCGGACTCCTTGAGCCTAAGAAAGAAAAAGATGAACAAGGTTCATCTGTTCCGCTGGAGTGCCGGTCTGGCAGTCGCGGCAAGTATAGCGCTTCTGATTGTAGTCAGACCTACAAATTCGATTTCATCAACCACTACCGACGATATGTTAACCAGGATAGATCTTGCAGACGCAGATTTAAGCGAAGCTGACCGGGAATATCTGATAGAAATATATAATGACGACATATTCATCAATCAAAAATAAAGACATGAAAAAATTTTTTCAGTTTATTCTCATGGCGCTTATCGTATTGGTGGGTGCTATGACCGCCTCGGCGCAGACGACATCAGGGCAAAGGCTGTCGCGTGAGGAACTTGCAGTCAGGCAGGCGAATTACATCGCCAAGGAACTTGCACTTGACAGGACAGCGACACAGAAATACGTTGATACCTATTGTCAGTATCAGCGGGAACTCTGGAAGCTGGGCCCGCGTCGTGAGCTGACTACGGAACAGCGTTTGGAAAGAAGCCAGCAGATACTTGATCTGCGAAAGAGATATAACACGATTTATCGTGGGTTCCTGTCCGAACAGCAACTTGACAAAGCATATAGGATTGAAAAACGTCTGATAGACCGGATGCGTGGCCATAAAGGTCCGAAACGTCATCACAGAAGGAGATAATATGTTCAACGTGAAAATAACCCGGAACCGGAGGTATTACAAAACTCGATATTGAAGAAGGCTGGACACATGAAGTGACATGTGTTCAGAGTTATACGGCGCCACGTCTTGACTGGGTGTTCAGCCATACACTTGAATCGTCAGGCATAGGGAATACAAATCTTGACAATACTGAAATCAAATATGTTATGAGATTCTCTCCGGACGGCAGGATTTTGCGAGAAGATACTACTAAAGGATTCTATATTGAAAGAACCGTATTCACTGACGGGAGTGTAACGGTAAGAAAGCTGTATCGATGATTCGAACAATTCGATATAGACCTACGCTGCCGTAACAGGTCAGTTCCTTTAGCTCAATCTTTCAGAGTGCCGATTGGAACCACATATACACCGTCCTCCCGGCGATAGGCGTATTCTCCTACAGCTGTGAGGACCATAAGGAATGACGGCGCTTTCATTTTATCTGTGTCGATCTTGTCGGCAAGTTCTTTAAGTGTTTTAGCCCCTTCGTTAATAAGTCTGTCTCCTCCGAGTTTTATCTCGACAAGTCCATAGCTGCCGTTCCGCAAATGTATGACTGCATCGCATTCGAGACCGTTCTTATCCCTGTAATGATACACTTTGCCATCGTTGGCTTCAGCATATACGCGTAAGTCGCGTATGCAAAGGGTCTCAAAAACAAGTCCGAATGTATTGAGGTCGTTGATAAGGTCGTTGGGACCGAGTCCAAGAGCCGCTGTCGCTATGGACGGGTCGGTAAAATACCGTGTATCGGAAGTGCGGATTGCAGTCTTTGAGCGAAGGTTGGGATTCCATGCCTCCACATCTTCTACCACGAATATGTCTTTTAAAGCCTTTATATACGAAGAAATTGTGTCAGTATCAAATTTATCGCCTTCATTGGATGACAAATCCTGCCTGATTACTGACAGGTTTGCCTGTGATCCCTGATGACGGGCGTATGAGCGTAACAGACGGTGTACCCTGGAAGGCTCACGCTCCACTCCGTCCACCTTCTGAATATCGCGATGTTCTACAGCGTCAACATAATCAAAAGCTTGGTCCAGTGCAATCTCCTCGTCCATACCGACAGAAAGTGGCCAGCCTCCACGGCAACAAAGGAAAGCTACATTCGATAAATCAATGCCAGATGTGCCTGCAATGTCGGATGTATTGTCAAATAATGTTTTGATCGAAACATCGCCTGAAGATTCTCCCGATTCCCAAAGCGACATGGGACGCATTTTCAGCCACCCGAAACGGCCGGTTCCACTATGAATCACCTCACTCATATCTGCAGGAACACAGGATCCGGTCAAGATATAAAGACCAAGCGACGGACTATGGTCGGCATCGAACCTTACGGCATCCCAGAGAAGCGGTGCAACCTGCCATTCATCCAAAAGTCGCGGCTTTTCGCCTCTTAACAAGAGAGAGGGATTGAGGCGAGACAGCTCTATATTTTGAGCGACTTTGCCAGGTTCTGACACATAAAGGACGCTCCGTGCAAGTTGCTCGGCAGTAGTAGTCTTACCGCACCATTTCGGTCCTTCAATCAGTACAGCTCCTTTGCCTTTGAGTTTGCGCGACAGTAAATTATCGGCTATTCTCGGTCTATATGTTTCAATCTTAGTCATAGTGTCGATTCTATTTATCTGCAAAATTACAAAATTATTTTGATGATTCGGTAGTTTGGCGCATTTTTGTTCGGTAGTTTGGCTGGTTTTTGTTCGGTAGTTTGGCTGATTTTTGTTCGGCAGTTTGGCGCATTTTTCTTTTCGGCAGTGCCGGATTAGAAAAAAGGTTATTTTACCATGGAATCAGATTTTTACATACCGTAGTTTGTTAGTAATTTTGCACCTGAAAACTAAAGCATTATGACAAACCGGGTAAAATTAGACACGATACGACATCTCAACGATCATTACGGATTCGAGCATCTGAATCCTATGATTGCCGTTCGGGAGATTGAAATTAGGACGTCGATATATCGAGACGGCGGTGAATCTGCCGATTTATGAGACGGCATTTAATTATGACGGGCCGGTGCTTGTGATTCACGGTACCCATGACCGAGTCGTGCCATATACATACGGAGAGCGATGCAATCAGGGATACAGGCACAGCACCATGAAGCTGATACCCGGCGAGGACCATGGTTTCAGTGTCAATACTGCCGAAGCCGCGCTTTACGCTTCCGACTGGCTGGCAAAGCAGCTGCAGCGCGGCAAGTAATTTCCTTGTTTTTTGCGATTACCTGGAGATTAATCTTTTCTTGCCGTTGATGATATAGAGTCCGGCAGGAAGTGCGGCGGTTGAATACGCATCAGCAAGCAATCTTAACCCGGAAAGCGAATATACCGTGAAACAGGTATTGTGGTCTTGTTCGATATTGCTGATACCGGAGGTCAGATTGTTGTAGTCGATGTCCTGAAGCCAGTTCTGCAAAAGCGTTCCGGCGTTGGAAGTCTGTGAGCTGCGAATCCAGAGGCTTGGTTCGAGAAATATGCCATTGGGGATAAGTCTTTTTGCATCGCTTTCCACACCGCTGATGCCGCTGCTTGCGCTTGACACTATCAGACCTATATTCTTGCCTGCCATTTCCTTGCCGTGCTGAAAGAGGAATGTCTGCATGGGAGCCGCCATGTTGCTCCACCATAACGGAGCGCCGATAATGACGGTGGAATACTGCGACATATCGACATTCACAGGGTCGATAGCCGGATATGAGGAGGCACCATCCGGATTTTCGCGGATTGCCGCTATCTGAGCGCTTCCGATAGCGTAATTGTTGGCGGCATAGTCGAGTCCCTTCTCGGCAGGTTCGACCTCGATTACATCAGCCTCGATCTGAGTGCGAAGTTCGTTTACTATACGCTCCACATTGTTGGTGTAGCTGTAATAGACTATCAATGTCTTTGCCTGTATGCTAAGTACGGACATAATGATTGTGGCGGATAATATCAGTCTTTTCATAATCATGTTTATATTGATGATGCAAAATTAGTCCCGTTTTATCAATCATAGCAAACCTTGTTTTATGGGATTATGCCCATTTTTACGGTCTCTGATATATGCCTTAAAATTGGTTATATTATCCCGAAAACAGATTTTTACTAACCAAGAATTATTAATAATTTTGCACCTGAAAACTAAAGCATTATGGCAAACCGGGTAAAATTAGACACGATACGACATCTCAACGATCATTACGGATTCGAGCATCTGAATCCGATGATTGCCGTGGGACATTATAATGGAGAGCTGGTGCCCGGCTCGACTACGTACGAATTTGGCGTATATGCCATTTATATTAAGGAGACCAAGGGATGTGAGCTTAATTACGGACTCACGAAATATGATTTCGATGAAATGTCCGTGACGGCTTTTGCACCCGGTCAGAAAGTCACCGCCGTAGTGGAGGAGGGGCAGGAACAGCCACGCTGGACGGTGCTTGCCTTCCATCCCGATTTTCTGGTGCGCACGCCGTTAGGGCGTAAGATGTCGTCGTACGGATATTTCTCATACAGCAGCAACGAAGCCCTGCACCTTTCGAAAGAGGAGGTCGATCTGCTGAGCGCGGTGCTCTCGCTGATTGAACGCGAGATGAAACACAGCATAGACCGCCATTCGCGTTCCATCATAATATCTCATCTTGAGGTATTTCTTGACTACTGCCTGCGGTTTTACGAGCGCCAGTTCTATTCGCGCGAGGTAATCAACAATACGGTAGTTGAGAAGTTCAACGCCCTGCTTGATGAATACCTGACCAATGACATCAGCGAACGGGGTCTGCCTACCGTGGCTTATTTCGCCGACAGGCTGAACCTGTCGGCCGGATACTTCGGCGAGCTTGTCAAGACCAGCACCGGAACAACGGCAAAGGACATGATTGCCGACAGACTGGTCAATGCCGCGCGCGAGCTGCTTAACGACCTTACCCTGTCGGTGACGCAGGTAGGGGATATGCTCGGTTTCGAATATCCCCAGCATTTTGTCCGTTTCTTCAAGCGCCGCACAGGCCGCACTCCGAAAGAATACCGCACAATATCCATTAACTGAACCCATCACAGACTCAAATCATAAAGGACAGATGAGACACGAAATCTTTGACAGGGACATGCGCGGCGAGATGGTGTCGCCGAACGATCCGGGCTATGACCTACTTATAGCGGATATTTTCGATACGATGAAGACGGCCACGGAGATGAACACCGGCTACCGCACGCCGGAAGAAGTTCACGAGTTCATGGGGCGCATACTTGACAAGCCGCTTGACGAATCAACTACGGTGCTTCCCCCTTTATATATAGACTACGGCAAACCCGTGACAATCGGCAAACGATGCTTCATCCAGCAATGCTGTACTTTTTTCGGACGCGGAGGCATAGAAATCGGCAATGATGTGTTTATCGGTCCGAAATGCAATCTGATAACCATCAACCACGATGTCAATCCCGACAACCGCAGTGCAACCTATGGCAAACCCATAAAGATTGAAGATAAAGTATGGCTCGGCATCAACGCCACCGTTCTCCCCGGCGTCACACTCGGATACGGCTGTATTGTCGGAGCTAATTCAGTCGTGACCAAGGATGTGCCGCCCATGACAATCGTAGCCGGCAATCCCGCCCGGATCATCAAGAAAATTGAAATATGACGGGACTGTCTATATGAACCCATATCAGAGACAAAGGCGGTGAAGCGTGTTGCTCCATCGCCTTCAATTTGCCAAAAATTTCATTGCGGAGCAAAGTGCTAAAGTGATGACGGTCGCCACAGGCGGCGTTACTGACAGCATGGCAATTATCCTATTCTGATCAGGGCAACACCGGCAAGCATTATGGCAATACCCCCGATTTGTCTTATTGTAATGGCTTTTTTAGGTGCGCCAAGCCAACCGTTTCGTTCCATCAACAGACTCAGCAGCAACTGTCCGACAAGGAGTGCCATCACAAATACCCCGACACCGATTTTTGGAATCAGCCATGCGTTGCCGAATACCGTTGTCGCTCCGGCAATGCCGCCAATCCACATCCACCACGGATATTTACGGGAAAAAGCCTTTTTGATACTGATTAGTTTTCCCGCTATTACACAATATATGAAAATCACAGCGGTGGCAATTATAAAGGATATTGTGCTTGCTTGTATTGCCGACCCAGTTATGGAGCCTAACCGGGCATAGATAGCACCGATACTCGCCATCAGACACCCTGACACTATCGCGCAGAATTGCCAAAACAGTTTTCTCATTACGTTAGTGCCGGAATCTTCACTTTTCTTCCTCTTTACAGGCAATACGACAACAAGGGTGATACCCGCAATCAGCATCGCGGCTCCGGCGGCACGTTTCAAATCAAAAGGTATCACTGTCGAGCCGAACCATCCGAAATGGTCTATGCAAAGGCTGAAAAGCAGTTGACTGAACATCGGTATCAACATCCCCTGAAGCTGTCCGATTTCCCTGAACAGGTATATGGCGCAGGTTATAGTCAATAACGCTATTATTCCTCCTGTCCACACCCACAACGGTGAGGATTGCAGAATCTCTACTGTTGGCAACACGTTTGTGCCTGACATAAGAGATACAGCTATAAGTGACAGTGTAGAAACCGCGAAAGATATAAAAGTGGTGATATAAACCGGCCCCACAGCCTGACGCAAACGAGCATTGGCGGCGGTCTGCAAAGGAATGAAAAGACCCATGCAGAGAACGATTATCAGATATAGCATGGTTATCTGTATTTATCTGCCAGCGAAAATGCCTCACTCCAATAATGAGTGGCATCCAGCCCGCGTCCGTCAAGTTCCGGATAGGCATACTTGACCTCACATACATCACGATATTGATTGAGTTCCCAGATTCTATTGGCAATTTGTGCCGGAGCGAAGAATCTGTCAATGCCGATAGAGCCGTATATCGTTACAGTGCCTACAAATACACCTTTGGGAGCCATTTCGTCATGAATGGCGACAGCCATAGCCTTTAGAGCAGCCTTGTCGATTGACAGCGGGAGAAATCCCATTGTCGGATATTCTGCAAGACCACCGCCGGTGAATATTACCGAACCGTTACGGTTTATAAAATCCTCGTCACAGACAAGTTTGAAACAGTGGTAGGCACTTGCCACATCAACAATGAAATGGCGTGTCAATTCTCTGGCATCTGTCTTGCCGTCCTCTACCGGAGCGGTTATGCCGACATTGTAGAACAGGACATCGGGGGTGCCGAATTTCTGTTTTGCCCAATCAAATGCCTCTGTCAGAGTTTCAGGAACTGCGGCATCAGCGGTATGCGTGTATGCTTCTATCCCTTTTTCTGTCAACTCTTTCTTATAGGCATCAAGAGATTCCGGATTACGCGCCATCAGTATGACGCGGTAGCCCTCGGTACCGAACTTTTCGGCGACGTGGTTGCCAAGCCCTTTGCCGGCACCGACAACTATAATAGTTTTCTTTTCCATGATAGTTCTTATTTGGTATTGATGTTTGATTCATCCTGTTTCACGCTGCTTGGAACAGAAGCAAGATTCGTAAGTCCGCGGCGGTCGCCATAGACAGTGAGCTTGTCAAGTTCTGCTGTCAGTGACGCATATTCTTCAGCGGTCAACTCAACATCCGCTGCACCGAGGTTTTCCTCTATGCGGGCATCGCAGCGCATACCGGGGATAGGCACAAGGGATTCATAAGCCATCAGATCCCACGCCAACGATATTTGTGCCGTGGTGCAATGTTTGTCTGCGGCATAACGGTTCACAAGGTCAAGTAAAGGCTGATTCCGTTCCATATTGGTCTTGTCGAAACGTGTTATGACAGTTCGCAGGTCATCGCCACTGAACTGAGTGTCAGCGGTGTACTTTCCGCTAAGGAACCCGTTTGCCATCGGCGAAAAAGCCACATAACCTATTCCGAGTTCACGGCAAATCGGCAACACTTCTTTTTCCCACTGCCGTGCCATCATGGAATATTCGCTCTGTATGGCGGTTATGGGAGTGACTGCATGAGCCTTGCGGATTTGCCCGGCAGTCGGAGAAGACTGCCCCCAGCCTCTTATCTTGCCCTCCTGTATCAGTTTTCCCATGATGTAGGCAACTTCTTCCTCGTTGCCTTCCCTCATCTGATGTTCCGTATAGATGTCTATGTAGTCGGTCTGCAATCTGCGGAGCGAACCTTCAAGAGATTTACGGATACCTGTTTCACTGAGTTTGTCCTCGGAGAAATCATGTCCGGGAAGTTTCTCGGGCCAGAACTTGTCAGATATTATGACTCTCTCACGGGGAAGACCTTTCAAGGCTTTGCCTACAAATTCCTCGTTGCCGAAATAGCTATACATCTCGGCGGTGTCGAAAAGGGTACAGCCCATCTCGAAAGCCTTATGCACAAGACGGATGCCCTCTCTTTCTTCCGGGGTTTTGCCGTAGGCGTGGGTAAAGCCCATGCACCCCATTCCTATTGCGGAAACAGTTATGTTTCCTAATTTTCTTGTTTTCATCTGCTGTATTTTTAATTACACTGCAAAATTACTGCCATGTGCGCACCTGATTGTTACGATTTTCGGCGATAAATTTCGTGAAATCGGAATTGCATATCGAGTGTATGTAAATTTTAAGTAACTTTGCAGCATTAAAACGGAACAATTATGTTTACCCCATTTGTAACAGACGAGAAACCTCTGGCTATATATAAAGGAGTGCCGCCGCAGTACACAAGCGACGGACTTGCCATTGACTGTGCGCTGATTCTTCATGTGATTAAAGGCACGGCGAAAGTCCTTTGTAATTTTGACATCATAGAAGAAACTGCCGGTAGTGTGGTACTGTTCAATCCCGGAGATGTGATAAAAGTTCAGCAGCGGTCGGAAGATTACGAGGTGGAAATACTTGCCATAAGTAAATTTTTTCAGCTTGCCGCCCGCAATCAGCTTGAAGATGTCGCCACTGACGCTTTCAATAATGCCTGTGTTGTCGATTCTCCGGAACTGTCGGCGGCAACCGGTGGAATGTTCAGGTTCATGGTTCCCGTTATCGGTATGTGTGACACCAAAGAGCAGTATCAGGTATCCGTTCCACAACTGAAATCTTTTTATATGTTGTTCAGAACGGTAATGCGGAATAACGGGAAAGGCGTATTGTCGTTCAAAAATCATAAGGATGAGCTGTTCTTCCGTTTTCGGCAACTACTCGGCAAGCATTACCGTGAATCCCGGAATGTGTCTTATTACGCTGATAAACTATGTATTACGACACGTTATCTTTCCGAAATAGTCAAGACCCGTTATGGCAAATCACCCAAAGAGGCGATTGACATATTTACTGTGATGCAGGTACGTCTTGACTTGTTACAGTCCGAGATGCCGCTGTCAGAACTTGCATGGAAATACAATTTCCCCAGCCTCTCATTTTTCAGTGACTATTTCAAGCGCAACACCGGAATGACCCCACAAGAATATCGTATAGCAAACAAAAAAGAATAGCCATATCAATATCCTTTACCGCCTCCATGCTCTTAACGGCAATCGGCTCATACACAGCTCGCATAAGCAAGCTCGACATAAGCCGACGGTCGGATTCGGAGGCATCTACAATAAGGATCTTGTTCATGTTTATAAATATTGCTTATCTACGACAAAGGCAGGTTACCCTGCCTTTGCCTACATGAGTTTTTATGCCGATTACCTTCCTGTCGATATAAGATATTCTGTCTTTTTTATTTCATAAGTGGAATATGCCTCGGAATATCGGTCTTTGCTCTGTTGAAAAAGTGTCTGGGCTTCGAGCAAATCACTCATGGTGGAAATGCCCGCTTTGTAGTAGTTTTCATTAAGACGGAGATTCTCGGCTGCCTGTTCAATCGATTTCTTTGCAAGTATGGCCTGCTGGTAGGCATTGCATAGGTCATTTTGAGATTTACGCATCCTGATTATCAACTGTTCCTGCCCGTCGTTGAGTCGCGTTATGGCATTTTCACAGGCAAGTCTCTGTTTTTTCATCGTATGCGGAGCTTTCCATGAAACAGGGATTGAAACCGTTACAAGACCCATGAGTGAATTTTGCGACGGGCCCATGAAATTCTGGAACAGATATCCTCCACTTACGGACACAGTAGGCAAAAACTCTCCGAGCGTTATTTTCTTCTGCAGGCGTGCAGCCTCAACGCTTTTGTCAAGCAGTCTGTATTCCGTCGTAGCCAAAACCGCATCACCATGATTGACAAAAAGAGATTCCGGCGATTCAAGCGGATGTTCCATGTCGATTGCCAGTTCCAAAGAATCCCTATCCAGACCCATACATTGCGCCAGAAGCATTTTCAGGACACCGATATTGTTTTCCACATCAATATACGCGCTTCTATTATCATTAAGGCGAAGATTAACCTGTAATAAATCATTCGGCTTTGTAATGCCTGCTTTCACGGCATTGGCTACTTCGCGTCGTATAGTATCAAGAAGGCAACGGGCACTTTCAAGAGTATGCACTTTTTCCGACAGAGCCACAATCTGCCAATAATATTGGTCAACGGTCAGTCTGACTTCATTGGCGGTCTGGATACGCTGTATTTCACTTATCTCCACTCCGAGTTCAGCCATCTTGTAGCCATTGAATATCCTTCCACCGGCATATATGGGCAATGAAGCCATCGCATTCGCATACCACCCGCCGTCAAGCATCTCCATAGACTGAGGCCCCATATCCATTTTTATCATGCTGTCGCTGGCTTTCATTCCACCGCCTCCGACCGACAATGAAGGAAAGAAATTGGCAAGTGCCTCTTTCTTCCCCTGCATGGCAGACAAGGCATCGTTGTCCGCCATTTTCATACGGGCATTGTGGGCCAATGCCATGTCGCGACATTCCCCGGGGCTATATCTCTTTTGTGCCGATGCCGTTACTGCCAGCACCAGTGATATTATTAAAAGTAGTTTTTTCATTTCTGTCTATGTATTTTCCAATAAATTACCGGAAGGACGGTCACAACGAGTATCAGCGCGCCGATTCCTCCGAAAAGGATAGTGATTCCGACGGGCTTCCACATGGCTGAGCCGGAGATTATCATCGGCACGACACCAACCGCGGTAGTTGCCGTTGTAAGGAAAATCGGCACCATTCTCCGCTTGCCGGCTTCCAATGCCGCCTCGCGTGGAGTCTTGCCGTTTTTCAATCCATATTCGGCGTGTTCGAATATCAGGATTTCATTGCGCATGATAAGCCCCATCAGAGTAATAAAGCCGAATATCGTTGTCAATCCCATAGTGGTCCGGGTTGAGAACAGGCCGAACATGGCTCCAGGCACAAATAGAAGTACGGCAAACATACATACCAGAGTCAGCGCGTAACTCTTGAAATTGAACAGCAAAAAGAAGAAGATAATAATCATGGCTATACCAAGCCCGGCACCGAGCTGCGGCAGGCTTTCATTGTCATTCTCAATCTCTCCGCCGATTTCGGTAGTCACGCCTTGAGGCAGACGTATGTTCTCACTGACATATTTTTGCAAATCAGGCACGATTTCTTCTGCCATCATTGTGCGTGGCAGTTCAGCCGTTACGGTCAGGCATCTCACACCATTGCGGTGGACTATTTTCGATTCGCTCCATTTGGGGGACACCTTGGCGATTTGCCTTAAAGGTACTGTTTTCGCCGAGGTCATCGGCCGGACAGGCAGATTGTCGAATTTGTCAAAATCGGCATCGCCCCAGCCATTATCCTTGAGAACCACCGGCAATCCATAATCATCCTCCCAGATAGTGGTCACAAAACGGTCGTTTGTATTCGACATAAGTTGCAGCGATGTGGTCTGACGGTTCAACCCCAGGCGGGATGCCGCTTTTTCATCAAGCGTTACCTCCACAACCGGTTCAGGCTGTTCGAAGTCGGTGCGTACCCAAAGTAAATCCGGGTTCTGACGCATATACTGCATCAGTTGGTCTGCTGCATAATGCAGCGAATCGGGATTATCACCGTAAAAACGGAATTCCAATGCTTGAAACACTTGCGAATCAAGCTGTTTGAACTTGACAAAAGCATTCGGGAAAGCCTCCGACAGTTTTTCAGTGTACTCATCCACAAGTTCAACTGTGGCATCATTGGAGGTAGTGTTTACAATGAACTGCGCGAAATTCTTTCCACCCTGTTTCGGGGTATAGGAGGCTTGAAAACGAGGGGACGCACACCCTTTGAACGACGTTATTGCCTTGACCCTCTCATCTTTGCTCAATACATTATAAACGGAATCAGTCACAGCCACTGTTTCCGCCAGCCCGGTTCCTTTAGGCAGATATATTTCGACCGCAAACTGGTCCCGTTCCGAACAGGACATCATTCTTTTCTTTATTCCTCCGGCGAAGAAAAGCGTCGACAGCATCAGGGCGGCTGCAATTCCGAGCGTCAGCCACGCATGGGCGAATACCCATTCAAGAAGTCTGTCATAAGCCTGCTGGACATAGTCTGTGATTGTTTTCTTTCCTTCCTTGCGGTTCTTTTTCTTTATTAGGATAACCGCGAGAATCGGCACGACAACCATAGCGACAAAGAGTGAGGTCATCAGGTTTATTGCTATCGTAATAGGGAAGTCATGCAGAAAATCTCCTTTCTGGCCGGTGCAGGTAATCAGAAGCGGGAAGAAAATAGCACTGATGCAGGCTGTGGCCAGAAGCATGGCAAGAAAATACTCCGACACGCTTTTACAGGCTGCGTGCCAACGGCTGTAACCTTTATTGAGGTATTCAAGATAACCGTCAATTACAATGACCGAGTCGTCCACCACCATGCCAAGCACTACAATCATCGCGGCAAGCGTTATGGTATTCAACGGTATGCCCACAAGATACATGATGCCCAATGATATGAATGTAGTCACCGGAATGGCTGTGGAGGCTACAAGTGCGGAGCTTATCGGAAACAGAATCATCATCATCAGAATGATTACAGCCATTGATATGAACAGGTCGCGGAGAAACGAATTGACACTGGCGTTTACAACTCCGGCCTGATCGCTTATGCAGTCAATAACCACATCTTCCGGCAATGATGTCGCCTTTATTTCAGCAAGCATCTTTTCAACATCTTTGCCATATTGCACGATATTGTTTCCCGCAAGCATCTCCATCGAGATTATGACACAACGGTTGCCATTGTATTCTATATAGCCCTCGGTCCGGTCATATTCACGGGTCACAGACGCGATATCCCTTATTCTGACCACATGATTGCCGCCATCGCTGTATATTATCTGATCCGCTATTTCATCTTCGCCTTTTAATGATGGGCTTACATGGATAGGGGTATCGTTGCTCCAACCTCCAAGACTGCCGCTGACAGTCGTAATTCCCTGTCCTGACAACACATCTATAATTACCTGCGGGCTGATCCCGTATTCTGAAAGACGGTTGTAATCCACGTTTATCACGATCTGTTCTTTTAGATTGCCCAAAACGCGCACGTTGGAGACCGACGGGAGTTGTCTCAACCTGTCGCCGATAAGTTCACAGTATCTGTCAAGCTCCCTATAGCTCCGGCTGTCGCTTTCCACCGCGACCAGCAATGCCGAGGTGTCTCCGAACTCATCATTTACAACCACATCCGCCACTCCTTTGGGCAATGATGATTTGAAGCTGTTGAGTCCGTGCTTTATCTTGCTCCACACCTCATCCTTGTCGGATACATCGTCATTCAGCTCAACCATTACGCTGCAAAGCCCGTTCTGGCTGGTGCTGACGGTCTTAGCCCTGTTGACCTCCTTGAATGTGAACAGGTATCTTTCAAGAGGCTTTACCAATTGTTCCTCCACTTCCTCGCTTGTAGCACCGGGATATATCCCTACGACAACCCCCGTCCGCAGAGTAAAATCCGGGAATTCCGCTTTGGGCATTTTGTCCAGACCATAAATACCCAGAATGGCCATAAGACCGACAATCAGGAGCGTGATGCGGTAGTTGTGCATCAGCCATGCCACCCATCTGCTGTTCTTTTCTTTCTTCATAATGTGATGACTTTGCTTCCCTCGCTTAGTTTCTGCATACCGCGGACTATCAGGGAATCATTCTCGTTGATGCCGGATATTATTTCTATTCTCGAGCCGTGTGTCCTCCCGGTATTGACATCGAATCTTTTGGCAACGCCATCCTTTTTTATCCAGACATACAATGCCTCGCCGGCACCTTTCATAATTGCCGTTACAGGCACTGTCAGGACATCGGGGCGAGTGTTCTGGAATATCACTTCGCATAACATTCCGGGCAAAATTTCATGAGAGGGATTGCCAACCTCGATGCTGACGTTGTAAGTGTGTGTCATTAAATCGCTTTGCACGTTCTTGGCTATCCGGCCGCCGATAAATTTTCTTTTGCCGAGTGCATCTACGGTTATCGTTGAGGGAGTGTCGGAATGAATGTCGCCTATTTCTTTTTCAGGAACGGAAACATTTACTTTCACCGTGTTTATATCCACTATCGTGACAATAGGCTGGCCCGGCATTACAGTTTCTCCGGCCTGAACCATCTTTTGCCCGATCGTGCCGTTCACGGGCGAATAAAGCCGGCAATCGTTAAGGTTTTTATTTGCGATGTCGTATGCTGCCTGCGCTTGTGCAAGTTTGCTTTGCGCTTCGACCCATTGTATTTCAGGCAGACTGTTTGTGTCGTGCAAAAACTTCATGCGGTCGTAGGCATCACGGGCTTGCGACAGTACGGCTTCAGCCGACTTGAGGGCTTTCCGCATCGTTGATGGATCAATTTCTGCCAGAAGCTGACCCTTGCGGACTTCCTGTCCTTCATTTACCGTCACCTTCAATATGGTTCCGGCGGTCGGAAAACTTACTGCCGAGGTACTGACAGCTTCGGCCTGTCCGACAAATGTCGTTGTCAAACTGGCGTTATCCTTAGCTATAATCCCGGTTGAGACTTTTATTGAAGGTGCTTCTTTCTTCTCCGTCTTACTGCTGCAAGAACCAAGCAATATTGCCGGTATGAGCCATATAATAAAGTCTGAACATCTCATGTCATTATTGTTTTTGGACGCAAAATTCTCAATTTTTCATTATTCATTAGTGTCCTGAATTGACAAAATAGTAATCCAATCAGGTATATATGGTAAAAACGGACACTCCGGAGGCGGTTAAAGACACTCAAAAACGCTAAATTTGCAACCTGTAAAACCGCATTATATGGACAACAAGGACAAAATACACTATTCCGACGGGGATATAGCCCTGCTTACCGACATCAATGACCTGTCGGAACTTAACGGTATAAGGTCAGATTCATATCTGTTCCTTGCCTGTCGCAAAGGCAGACTTCAGATAGATATAAACGGCAACACTCATACCATAAAGGAGGGTGAGAGGCTTACGGTGTTGCCACAGAATTTCATTGACAACATTCTTGTAAGTGTGGATGCTGACATCGTGATGTTGCGGCTGTCCGGTCGAATCGTGTCTGACCTCATGCGTGAGCATATTGACAAATGGAACTGCATGATATATATATGCAAGGCTTACCGCATGTCAACGGTACAGAATCTTGAGGATCAGATGCAATTCTATTACCGTCTTATCCTGTCTAAAACAATGAATCCTTCGCAGGGCTATCATAAGGAGATAGTGCGGTCAATAATAAAAGCCATTTTGCTTGAAATGCTGTCAAATATGGAATCGGATCAGTGTCTGTCTGCGGAGGGCGAAAGCAAGATACAATTCCGGTTCAACCGTTTCCTTCAGATGTTGGCGAGCGAAGACATAAAGCATCGGCCTATCGACTTTTATGCTGACAAATTATGCCTGTCGGCTAAATATCTTTCTGTTATATGCACGAAAGTCAGTGGGAAATCAGCAAGGCAATGGATAGATGAATATACTGTCGGGGACATACGGTACCATCTGTTCAACACGGATTATTCAATAAAGGAGGTAGCATACCGTTTAGGCTTTGAAAACCTTTCATTCTTTGGCAAATATGTCAAAAGGCATTTTGGAAAATCTCCATCGGAACTGCGGATTGCAAGAAACAAAAATAAATGATTAATAATATCAATCTATATTTTTCGATATCGATGGGTTCCGAGTTACGTATTGTTACAATATGCAGTTATTCTTTATAAGTGTAACACCGGAATAACCCCATAAAATATAGAAAATCAGTAGTCTCATACGACGTAGGCAATTACTGACAAATTATTCATATAGGGACAAATTTATCCCTATACATACCAAATTTGTCAGTATGGACTATCTTGGTTACTTTTGCGGTGAAAAAAGTTTTGAATAGTATGTGCGAAAAGAACATCCTCGGAGTAAAATAGTTATAATAAAGAAAAAGATAATGGAATTATGGTACGGACCATGCGACGGTTCAAACAGCTGCTGCCTGCTGAGGAAGTAGATAGGATATTACGGATGGGCAAATATTGCGTAATGGCAGTTTCGGGAGATGACGGCTATCCATACGCAGTTCCTATAAATTATGTTTATGACGGGACTTCGATTTATATACAATCGGCAGCTCAGGGGCATAAGATAGATGCCATAAGACGCAATCCCAAATGTTCGCTGTGCATTGTAGACAAGGATGATGTGATACCTGAGGAGTTCACCTCGTATTTCCGTAGCGTGATAGCGTTCGGGACAGCCTGTTTCGTGGAATCGGCAGATGAAAAGATTGCGGCGCTGCGGTTGTTGGGCGGCAAATACAGCCCGGGCATTAATCCGGAAGCAGAGATTTCCCGATTCATCAAGACGGTGTGCATTGTCAGAATCGACATCGACAGCGTCACCGGCAAGGAAGCCATCGAACTGACGCGGGCCGGACACGACGCCTAAACCAGGCCCATTGACTTGGCCAGGCGGCAGGCTTCGTGGGTGTTCCTGACCTGAAGCTTGCCGATTATTTCCTGTCGGTGCCGACTGACGGTGTGGATGCTGATGTTCAGTTGGGCGGCGATTTCCGCGCTTTTCATCCCGGTATCTATCATCGCAAGAATCTGACGCTCACGGCGACTCAGAATCGTATCGTTTCCTGATGCCGTCAATTCCTCTTTTAATCCGGTCACAGAATTGACGGCAAAGCTCTTTCCCTTGAAATCAAAGGGCATCGGGCCGTAAATGCAGATCGCGAGCCTTAGATTTTCGCCATTCTCGTCAAATATATAGTACATACGGTGCAACACATCGTGAATGTCGCCGTCTGTGAAACGGAACCGAAGTTTTGACATCAGATAATAATCCGTCTTCTTGCTTTTGGGCAGATGCCTGAGATAATGAAAGAAACGCAGTTCCGCTATATATTTTTCCTCCTGTTCCTCGGGCGACATCAGATCCAATATCTTGCTTTCCCAGATTGAATTTTCCTGCTGATAATCGCCAATGTCAAGATTGCGGGCGAATCCGCCGGCAATGATATAACTTTTGCCTTCGATCATATCGCTGACGACAATCAGGGCATTCTCGACTCGAGCCCACAAACGCATGCTGCCTAATATATCGGTCATTGGAATGCCGCCGTCCGTTTTGTTGTCGGCACGTAGCAATCTGTCAAGCGTTTTCCTGTTTTCTGTAAAATGGTTATTTCTGACCATTGCCGGTTACTGTTTAGCTTGTTAACTTTGCAAAGTTAATCAACCCAATGGTTATAAACAAGTATGACTGAAAAGGATAAAATGCTTGCGGGCATGATATACGATGCCAACAACAATCCGGCCCTTGTTGCCGAGCGGCTGGAATGCAAGGAGTTATGCCGCGATTACAACGACCTGCGACCTTGCGAGACGGAGGCACGCGATGCGCTGTTGCGCAAAATTCTCGGCGGGGCAGGGTCCGGATTGCTCATCGAGCAGCCGTTTCACTGCGATTATGGGTACAACATCAGAGTAGGCGATAATTTCTACGCCAACTTCAATCTTGTCATCCTGGACGAAGCGCCGGTGACATTCGGCGACAATGTGTTCATCGCTCCCAACTGCGGTTTCTATACGGCCGGACATCCCATAGATGCGGCCGACCGCAATAAAGGACTGGAGTATGCACGTCCCATCACTGTCGGCGACAACGTATGGATTGGAGCCGGGGTCACTGTACTGCCGGGAGTCGCGATCGGGGATAACTGCGTCATCGGGGCAGGCAGCGTCGTTGTGAAAGACATACCGGCTAATTGCATAGCCGTAGGGAATCCTTGTAAAGTAATAAAAACAATTAATAATTGATTCAACTTTCGCATATTCACTTGAAGGAATATTAAGAAGGGCAAGTCACAGAACTATTCTGAACAAACAATGATAAACGGATAAATGTTGTATATAGTAGCCAGTACTACCACTATGAACGATCTGATTATCATAATAGCGCTGATACTCCTGAACGGAGTGTTTTCAATGTCGGAGGTAGCCTTGATTTCCGCGCGTAAATCAAGGCTGTCCACAGATGCAAGGAACGGGAACCGCAATGCCGACATCGCCTTGAAACTGCAGGGCAATCCGGACCGGTTTCTGTCGACCATACAGATCGGAATCACCCTTATAGGGATTCTTACCGGTCTATTTTCAGGGGCAACCATAGCCTCTGAGATAAGCGATTATTTCGTAAAGTTAGGTATGTCGCCAAAGCCGGCGTTGAACCTGTCACGAATTATTATAGTGACACTTGTCACCTATCTGTCGATTGTTGTAGGCGAGTTGGTGCCCAAGCGCATCGGCATGGGGAAAGCCGACACCATCGCCAAGATCATGGCGCGCCCCATGAGGCTCCTTTCCGTAATAGCCTATCCGATAGTATGGGTATTGTCGGCATCTACTTCGCTGCTGGTCAGAATCCTTCGTATTCGTGGCAATACACCCGCTGTGACGGAGGATGAAATAAAATCGCTGATTCAGGAGGGAGCCGATTCCGGTGAGGTGCGTGAAGTGGAACAGGATATAATGGAACGCGCTCTCGTGATGGGTGACAGCCGCATAGACGCAATCATGACGAGTCGCAAGGATGTGGTGGTTCTCAATATAGGAATGGATTCGGAAAACATCCGTAAGATCCTGGCTGAAGACTTACATTCATCCTATCCGGTGCTTGACGGTGATAAGAAAGAAATATGCGGCGTAATATCGTTGAAAAGTCTTATCCTGAAACTTGACTCCCCGGAGTTCAACATCGAGGACGAACTGACCGCCGGATTATGTCTGCCCGATACCATGACGTTTTATGACGCACTGGAAACATTCCAGAGTTCAAAGGAGCACTCGGCTCTGGTGTATGACGAATACGGCAGTTTTCAGGGTATCGTGACACTGCGTGATATTCTTGACGGACTGATAGGAAATGCCATGCATGGTGACGACGGA
Source organism: uncultured Porphyromonadaceae bacterium (assembly GCA_902468245.1). Lineage (GTDB taxonomy): Bacteria > Bacteroidota > Bacteroidia > Bacteroidales > Muribaculaceae > Lepagella. The sequence continues at coordinate 396,142 of CABQXY010000028.1, forward strand.
CCAAAAATAACCAAACGTGTCGACAGGGAGGAATGGCTTGTGGACGGGCAATGTCCTGTCTATGATTTCCTTGAATACTTCGGGCGAGAAGACCTGTACAGACCGTCGACGTACTCCACCATTGGAGGCATCATACTCGAGACGATGAAGAAAGTGCCGGCCGAAGGGGATGTCATCACATGGAATCGTTTCCGATTAGAGGTGGTTGACATGGACCGTGCCCGTATCGACAAGGTCGCGGTGTCGCATATAGAATGAACCGTCCCGGAGTATGATTAAGTCAGGGCAGACGATTACTGCCCTGACTTTGGTTCTTAATGTTTACCACATCACGGGTTCATTGAGGATGTTGCCGTCGGCGGCATCTTCGTCGGTGAATGTGTTGCCGCGATACTGTACGCAGAGCATCACAAGGGGCTCCGTGCCGTTGTTGCGCACACTGCGGCGACCGTCGGGAGCCACGCGGACTACAGAACCCTCCTCTACTGGAAAGTCCTCGCCGTCAACCTGAAACTCTCCTTTGCCCCGGAGGAAGAAGTAGAGTTCCTCGTGATTCTTATGCGTATGCAGGAATCCGGTTTCCTGACCCGGTGCGAATACCTGAAAAGAGAATTCTCCGCCAGTCGCGCCAACAGCCCCGCCTCCGAACACTTTGCCGGGTATCTTGATTTCCGGACCGAGTTCAAGAACATAATCCTTGATGTCGGCAAGTTTGCCGAAATTTGCCGCGCTGAAATTCGCGCCTTTTTCGATTGTCTGAATCTGTTTCATGTCATTGGTAATTTTTACGCTGCAAAGTTACAACACAAACCGCCGTTTGTCAAGAAGTTACATTTTCAGCCCATAGTAACCTTTTTGTCGGTTTTGCTGATTATCAGCAAGAAAAAATTTCATCGGGGACTCACTTTTTTAATCCACCTTACGACTGGTGTTATTATGTGGATATGTCAAAATAAATAACTAACTTTGCAATTAAAAGTAAGTAACCGCAAGATATGAGAAGGAAAGAAGAAACCGGGTCCATCATAGAGATGTGCCCGGTGAGAAACGTCATAGCCCGTTTCGGAAACAAATGGGCTTTGCTGACGGTGCTGACGATAGGAGAGCGGGGCGTGGTCAGATTCAACGAACTCGGTCGGTTGATTCCCGATGTGTCATCGCGAGTGCTGTCTTCGACTCTACGCACACTGGAAGCTGACGGCTTTATCAACAGGAAAGTATATGCCGTTGTGCCTCCGAAGGTCGAATACCGGCTTACAGAAGTAGGAGAATCGCTTCTCCCGCTTATCCAACAGCTGACGGAATGGGCGCAGACAAATATGAAAAAGATTATGAATCATCGGAAAGAATATGAGCAGAAAGACCCGGAATAGGCCGGCGATACGCTGTAAGGCAGGTTCAGATGGAAAGCCTGTTGATTTCTGTCTGCAACAGTGACAGAAAACGGGCTGCGTGTGCGCCGTCCATCTGTGTGTGATGGAACTGAAATGAGACGGTGAGGAGTGTCTTGAACCAGCTTCTGCGGTAACTGCCCCATATCATGAAGGGATTGTTGAACATGCCGCTATACATTCCGACGGCTCCGTCTATATCATATTGTGCCAATGCCGATGTGCCGATAACCATGCTGTCGATGATGTCGTGGTTCTCGCAGGTCTCGGCTACCTGCCGCGTCAACCGCAGATAATCGGCATTGAATTTTGAAATATCCTCGCTGAAAGGTATGTCGCAAGAGCTTACCTCTCCATCGCGGTTGGCCACAATTGTATTGACAGCCAGAGTGTCGTAGCGCATCAGTTTGCCGTCGACCGGCAGCATATAGAATTCCTTTACCTGAGAGGCCGCTTTGCCGATGCACCAGCACATAAGCATATTGAATTTCAGGCCGTGCCGGCGCCCGATACGCCTCAGTCGAGACACATCCAGAGTCTTTATCAGCGTTACCATTGGCATCGGTGCATTCATCCACATCTCGAAAGCGTATGCCCGCGTAGTTTCCTTAGGATTTATTTCCTGCATCATATTCTGATTCAATTAAAATGATTCTTCAGTCTGAGTGTCATTGGTTATAAGAATGGCCTGATAATTATCTTTTGTCATGATGTAGAAGTGCTCTGCCCGTCTGTCCCCGAATGGAGACAGGACATCATGGTTCGTGTGATGATATTTGAATCCGCACTTCTCGCACACCCGCCTTGACTTTGAGTTGCCGTCATAATATCCGCACCACACTGCATCAAGCACCAATTCATTGAAACATCTCTCTAACAGGGCTCTTACAGCTTCGGGAATCAGCCCTTGTCCCCAATAAGGCTTGCCGATCCAATAGCCTATCTCTGCTTCGCCCGGCTTCATGGTCGCTGAGTGAAGACCGTCGGCAAACATGATGCCGCAACTGCCGACAGGCTCGCCCGTTTCTTTCAGAACGACGGCGTAGGTCTCAGGCGCAGAAAAAACGGTCCGGATTATTTCCAGACTGTTTTCTACGGATGTATGCGGCGGCCAGCCGGCAATGGGCCCAATATCGGGATCGCGTGCATACTTGAACAGAGAGTCCGCCTCGCTTTCCTGCCAGGGTCTGAGGATAAGTCTTGCCGTCTCTATCATTTCTTTTTCGTTTTGGGGAAAGGCAGAACTTCCCATAATGTTTCTATAACCTTCAATACCTTTTGCCTGTCCCGGAAGTCAAGAATATAAGCTTCTTTTGCGCCTTGATAAGGACAGCCACACTCTGCGTCAGCCATCATTTCGGCAATACAGGGCAATTTCTTAACGTATGCTATATTGTCGCAAGCCGTGATGACGCACTTGCCGTTGACATAGATGATGTAATCTCCCATCATCTTGCGGCTGCGCACTTCTCCCAAAGGAGCAAGCGCATCGCAAACGTACTCTATAAACTCAATTGAACAGGCCATATTTTTATTTCGGAGGAAACAGAGCGCAGAAACCTTGTTTGTTAAACTGATAATACATTTCAATTCGCTCGGGAGTATCATTTTCAAGCAATAGGAGCAACTCCTTTGCAAATTCAAGAGTGGCCGAACCGTTTGCTGTCACGATGTTATTGTCGCTTACGGCTTGCGCGTGGATGTATCCGTGCCGATTGGTATAGTTTTCACCTCCCCATGATTTCAGCTGTTCCGGACCATTGCCGGTGTGTTTGACCGCATTGAGGAAACCGTGCTTTGCCATAAAGGAAGCCGCGTTGCAGATTGCACCTGTAATCCTGCCTTTTTCAATGGCTTTTCTGACAATCGGCTCAACCCGTTTCGCAATCGGCGTGCTCCATCCGAAACCGCCGATAAGCACCAACGCCGCATAATCTTCAGGCATTGTATCGAATGAATAATCCGGCAATGTCCGGAAACCGCCTATGGACTTGACAGGCTCCATTGTCGGGGCTACAATCCTGTTTACATATTTGGGATTATCTTTAAGGGCATATTCATCGGATGCTATTGCCTGCGAAAGAAATACGACCTCGTGTGCCGCGAAGTCCGGCAGAAGGATATATAAAACTTCATTACTCATCGTTGTTTTTTTGCGGTTTGACATTATGGTATCGAAGTTCTCGCGTCCCCAGTTTATGAGGGCTTTGACATGGGGCAAAAGTGTATTGCCGAAATCTGTTACTGAATATTCTGTGCGTGGCGGCACGTCAGGGAACAGTTCACGGCGGATTATGCCGTCGGTGGTCATTTGGCGGAGTACCTGCGACAGTACTTTCTCCGATATGGACGGGATGTTGCGGTACAGTTCGTTGAAGCGCACAGGCTCGTTCTCGGAAATTTTCACGAGAACCACCAGTGCCCACTTGTTGCCGAGCCATTCAAGCATCGGGGCAGCCTTGCAATATTCGTAGTCCAGTTTTTTTGCCATATCCGGTCACGCAGAACAGGCTGATAACGAGCAACACAAACTTTTCGGTAAGGGTCAAACCATTCGGTAAGTTGTTGCTTTACCTCTGACTATCACCTAATTTTGCGTTACAAAATTAACAAAAAATATCGAGATATGACATATCCGGAACTACATTTCACAGGGCAGGTATGGCGACCGCCTTACGAAGCCAACTCGCAGCTTCTGCAACTCACCTCAGGTTGTACATGGCACAAGTGCAGGTTTTGTAGCCTTTATCACGGCACACCTTTCCGTATGTCGCCACTACCGGAGGTTGAGGAAGACCTGAAGGTGATTCGTCAATGGCAGCCGCGAGCCCGTCGTGTTTATCTAACCGGTGCAAATCCGTTCGCGCTCAGTTACAACAAACTGATGGATGTAGCTTTGCTGTTAAGGAAGTATCTTCCGCACATGGTATCGTTCGGGATGTTCGCCCGTGTCACGGATATCACCCCCAAAACAGTGGAGGAGCTGAAGAATCTACGTCATCTGAAACTCGACAGCATCAACATCGGTATCGAGACAGGCCACGACCCGACTCTGGAGAGGATGAATAAAGGCTATCATGCCTCTGACATTATCGAACAACTTTCAAAACTCGACGAGGCGGGAATACGATACAACGTATTCTACCTCAACGGACTGGGAGGCAAGGGCAACGGCGAGGCCAGCGCGATGGCAACGGCAGACGTACTGAACCGTCTTCACCCCTGTATCATCAACATAGTATCGCTGACAATATTTCCGGAATCGCAGTTGTATCAGGAGGTGCAGGACGGCACATATATCGAGGAACCGGAAATTGAGCGACTGATGGAGATGCGGACTCTTATCGACAGCCTGAATATCCGGGTCAATCTGCTCGGTCACCATATTTCCAATACAGTACCGATTACGGGATCATTGCCCCATGATAAGGCCGCGATACTCCGTGAATTTGACAAAGCGATTGCCCGGTTCCCGGAAAAGGAACTGAAAGCCTATCGCGACAGAATATGGCATCTTTGAAGATTCCGGTCCTGCGTTCAGCCTGCTCATTTTTGGGCAGGCTTCGTTACGCCTATTTGTCTGATTTTTAGCAATTTTGTATTTGAAAAACTTATCAGCTTTGTTTCGATATGCTTTCGATATGCCATCAGTGAAGCGTCTGGTCGCCGCCGCCGTTGACGTATATCACCTGACCGCTGATCCAGGCCGAGGCCGGGGATGCGAAAAACAGTACGGCCTGGGCTATGTCCGACACTTCGCCGAGGCGTTTGATGGGTGTGCGTTTCAGCATCTTTTTGTGTAATTCCGGTGTCAGTATCGACCGTAGCGCCGCGGTCATGGTCGCGCCGGGACCGACATTGTTTATTCGGACTCCGTATGGCCCGAAGTCGTATGCCAGGTTTGCGGTAAGATGATTCAGCGCTGCTTTGGACGAGGAATACACGCACATATCGGGTTCTTTGTCAATTGCGCTCACAGACGTTATATTGACGATGCTGCCATAGCCGGATTTCTTCATCTCGGGCACCGCAAGCTGACAAAGCCGCATCGCTGCGAAAACGTTTATACGATAAATGCGCTCCACATATTTCATGTCGATCTTGAATGGATTCTCGCGGCCGCCTCCACCGAGTCCGGCATTGTTGACAAGGATATTGACCGTGCCGAAAGTCTTGACCGTGGTCTCGATCAGATTTATCAGGTCATCTTCCTGCAGCACGTCGCACACTACATAAGCGGCTTTGTCACCCGAAGCGACTATATCGTGCGCCACCGACCTGGCCTTATCTGGACTTATATCACTCACTATTACCGATGCCCCTGCCGAGGCCAGTATCCTGCAGCATTCCGCGCCTATGCCGTCGCCGCCCCCGGTGACCACCGCCACCTTACCGGACAGATCAAAAAGTTTCTCTATATTCATAGCAATTAGCTGATTGGAATCTATTGTGATAACAACTTGTAATAATTAGACAAATCAATCGCTAAATATGTTTATAATCACGTGATGAGATACGAAAAATTATTAATTTTGCAATATGAAGAAGCTATTATATATCGGATTGATAGGTCTGATGACAGGTTGTGGGGATGGTCAGCCACGACAGCCTGAAAGATTGCCTGATGATGAGATCCCGGCGTTTCGCGATGCCTGCATCAAAATGGCGCATCATATAATATTGAAAGACTCGGCATATCATTTGACGATAGCCAAAGACAGCGCCATGCGTTTGGGAATTCCCGGACAATATTATGACCGAATGCAACAGGAGTTGGAATACACCAATTATATCGTCAAGGAAGAATATAACAAAAAAGGCATTCCAATCGAAATGCCTGAATATATAATCGATACGGTCAATGATTGATACGATCGATACCACTAATACGACTAATACAACCAATTGAACGCGCAGACAATCAGCTTAAACAGTAAGTCCGATTAAGTTATTTCATCACCGTGGCAAAAGTGGGGATGAACTGTATGCCGAGCACTGATGCAATGCGGAAGAAACTCGACAACTGAATATCGGCTTTACCTCGTTCTACACGCGCGATATAGCTTTGTTCACGCCCGAGTTTGTCGGCGACTTCTTTTTGTGTCATTTTAAGTTCTCGCCTACGGTCGCGAAGCAACTGACCGTAATACCAGGAGAGTGCTTCTTCATGAAATTCCTCTCGTTCCGGAGTTCCGGGCTTTCCGTATTCTTCGTCCAGCTGTTGATTGAACGTAGATAATTTCGTTAACTTTTCAGGATTTATCTGTCTCATTGTTTCAAGTCGTTTAATATTGATAATGCTATGTCTATTTGTTTTCGGTAATCTTTGTTGGACTTCTTTAGAAATCCGTTGAGAAGGATGATTTGTGTAGCCTCTATAATGTTGGCCTTGTCAATGGCAAAAAGAATAGTGCGATACTCGTTGCTTCCCACTGAAACTCGCATCTCATATAGATCAGAGTCTTGCAAGTGCTTGACAAACTTAGTTGAGACATCATATATCGTAGTGACTACGTCGATGACGTACTTAAATTTTGTTTGTACCTTCGTAGGCAATGAGTTATAAAACGCCTCAAACTGAGGTGTTTTATACACCATTCGTATTCCTTTGCTTTCCTGTTCCATAGAAATTTCCAGATGCAAAGATAACTAATTAGTAATAAATAGACAAATCAATCGCTATAAAAGTTTATTAAAAGAGTTTAATCTATGAATAACCTATAAACAAACTATGAAAAATCGCAATTTTATGTGAATATCTGCGTTTTATAGACAAATAAAAATAGATGCGAAATGAATTTACCATGGTACGTATATCTGCCTGTGGTTGCAGGAATAATCGGAGGCTTAATCGGTGGACGCTATTACAAAAGGAATAAGGACAAAAAGGGCAAATAGTACAATCATTGCGAGAAGATGAAATATCTAAGTCTGCTGATGCTGGTGACTCTGAGTCTTGTGTTAAGCTCATGCAACAATAACGACGAGACAGACCTGGAAATAGCTTTGCCTATTTCCAAAACGTATGTTCCCTCTACAATGGAAATCAATTATAATGATTTAGGAGAGGAACAGAAACGTAATCTTATCCATCTTGTCAACAATGAGCATATTGTAAACGATGCTTCTGACTTGCCTGATGATCCGATGGGGTTCAGCGCGGCGTATCAACAAATCGATTTCAATACTAACACTTTGCTGATAAAGTATGTGTTGCACGATTATGCCATAGATACATATTCCAACAAGTATTACCGTAACACGAAAGAAAACAGTTACAACTGGATGGTCAACGTAGGCACTGCATCTGATATGGATACTGACAGCGATGATTCCCGGTTTACAAGATTCGCGATACTTGTACGGAAAATCCCGGCAGACGCCCAGGTCAGAACATGGTTCGGCCTGACGTTCCTCGGGAATAATCTCAAAACCTCAGATTAGTACTATAAGAAACACAAGTCTCTCCTAAGTACATAATAATGAAATAGTACATAATAATGAAATTATAAGAAATTAGGCTCACATAATCATGGTGATGCTTATTTTCCTATCGGAATTTGTTGCCTCGGAGAGGCTGTTTCTCATTAACCCCACGATGGCTTAAGGGTGCGAAGCGTCCCGACAGCCTTCGTGGGGTGAGGTCGAGGCTATGACAGCTTGGTCGGAGACCATGCCGCTCGCCTTTACGCCATTGTCATATCGAGGAGTGCAGAGACATGGTCTCCGACCAATCATTGTAGTTCCAGTATACCCCACGAAGGACGGTACCAGCTGAAGCTGTCACCGCCCATCGTGGGGTTAATGAGAAACAGCCTCTGCGAGGCAATAAATTCCGATAGACGAATAATCATCCTAATAATCATCCTAATAATCATCCGAATAATCATCCGAATAGTTCTGTGCCTTGTCTTTCTTTGAATTCCGCTCTGATTTAACCAAATGTAACTATTTTTGTAGTTAATAAAGGTTAAAAGTCAAATCCGGGTATTGCAACTACAAAAATAGTTATTAACTTTGCTGCGTGTAACTACAAAAATAGTTATGAAAAGGAAACAGGAGGATAAACTGACTCCCAAAGAGGAGGAACTGATGCGGTTGCTGTGGGAATATGGTCCGATAGCGATCAGCAGACTGGTGGAATTGTATCCGGAACCGAGGCCACATTTCAATACGGTATCGACCGTGATGCGCAGGCTGGAAGCCAAGGGTTATGTGGACCATGAGAGTGTGGCCGGAACATTCCATTACTTTGCAAAGGTCGAGAAAGAGTACTTCCGCAGTCGCAGTTTCGGTAATTTCATCAAGAATTATTTTGGAGGGAACTATTTCGGTGCCGTGTCATCGTTGGTGGCCGAAGAAAAGATTTCTGCTGATGAACTAAAGGAATTGCTTAAGCTGGTAGAGCAGAAGGGGAATCAAAAATAAGATTACGATGGGAGCTTTTTTATCATATTCCATAATAAGCGGTTTTCTGCTGCTGGCGTTGTACCTTGTATATAGGTTGCTTTTGTCACGTGACAATCAGCATGGGTTTAACCGAGGGGTGTTGTTGGCCATATATGCGGTGTCGTTCACGGCATATCCTGTTCTTCAATTGGTCAGCGGTCTTAAAGGCGCGTCAACTCCACTGATGGTCGCGACCGGCGCTGTGGAGGTAATCGGTAAAGCCGAGGTTGCTGACTCGACACCTGTATGGGGAATCATTCTGATATTGGCATTCATCATCGGAATGGCGATGGTTGCGATAAGAACCGTGATAACATGGATGAGGCTCATCAGCGTGATACGTTCCGGCCAAAAGATTGAGCATGAAGGATATACACTGGTAGTGACGGACAACGAACGGTTCGCTCCGTTCAGCTGGATGCGGTATGTAGTCATCAGCCGGAAGGATTATGAAAGTGACGGTTCGGCGATAGTTACGCACGAACTGAAGCACATAGCCTGTCACCATTGCGTTGATCTGTTGATTGCCCAGATGGCGTGCATCGTGAATTGGTTCAACCCGGCCGCATGGCTGATGCGCGACGAACTGATGCTGGTGCATGAGTATCAGGCCGACATGGCTGTCATTGACCGTGGCCATGACGCGCAGGAATATCAGATGTTGTTGATAAAGAAAGCTGTTGGCGCCAGATTCCCGTCCTTGGCCAACAGCCTGAATCATAGTAAACTCAAAAAACGAATCACCATGATGTACAAAGCAAAAAGTGGTGCGGGGCGAAAGTGGAAAGCCCTCGCGATGGTGCCTGTGCTTGCGTTGGCACTGGGACTGACCGGTGTGCCGGTCGTAAGAGCCGCTGTGTCGACTATCGGCACACTCAAAGTTTCTGACGGCAAAAGTAGTGAAAATCCGTCAGATAACAAAACCTCTGTCCCGCATTTCAAGGTCAAGAGCATCAACAACAACGACGGCAAGACCACTGTGGAAATCCGAGGCGAAAGGCTGGGCAATAGCCTGAATGTCTCGGGAGGAACCTTCACGACGAAGGGCAAGACATACGAAGCCAGGTCGTTGAATTGTTCAATGACAGACGGCAATGCCATCATAACCGCCGTGTTCCCTTTCCTGACGGAATTCGACAATGTCAGCATGACGCTTGACATCAACGGAGAAAAAATGTCCTTCAACCTTGAAGACTTCTTCAATAATGCGGGAAAATCAATAGCTTCGATCCCCGGTCTGGAAAACATGAAGGTGTATTTGGACGGTAAGGAGATTAGCCTGATAGATGTGCAGGAATTAAAATCGGATCAGATAGCCTCGATGGCGGTTGACAAGAAAGAAAACGTCATCTATATCACAATTAAGAATACTGCCAAAAAGTGATATTCAAGAACGAACTACGGATGAAAAGAATAACCCCCCGAAAGTTGGACACAAAACTTTTGGGGGGCTTTTCGATCACAGCCGAGGTTTCGGTGTGGCATCTCCTGCTTTAATCATCGCAGGCACTGAACGTAAGTGCAAGGAGAGGAAGTAAAAACAGAAGTAGTTCCTTCATCTAATTGGGTTTGAGATTATTTCATAATTGCTGAACTTGCACCGGATTGTTTACCGACTTCGTTTCCGCGCTGGACTTTCTTGCCATAACCGAACGTGTATGTTACCGAAAGGTTCAAACGGGCATGGGAATTCGTGCCGTAAGTTGTTCGATGTTCGGTATATAATGGAGACTGAATATAGCGGTCTGAGATGTCCCAGTTGGAATTGAAGATATTGTATGCCGTCAGGCTTATGTTCCAGTCGGAGTTTGACCATCCGGCAGACAAAGCATAGAAATGTCGTGACCTATATGTTGTAGGAGAACCGGTGAACATCATTTTTTGAGGCGATTGGTAGTATGCCTGAAAATGCCATTGTTTGATATAATATGTAGCTTGTGCCGTTATCTGAAAGGGATAGAAACTTTTATCAAACACACCGGTAGAACGGTAGAATTTCTGATTGGGACTGACGTATAATTGCAATGACTTATTGAACAGATTCAGTGTCGCAGCAATACCGATTTCACTTTGTACATAGTTTCCGTCATTGATGTAAGTACGCAACAAGGCACGACCATTGTCGAATGGCTCGTATGTAGTGATAAATCGGTCAAAAAGTTCAAAATATCTTCCGTAGGCACTCATGCTGAATACGTTTGACGGCAACCATGTGTATGCCACATTGAAAGTAATATGCCGGGAATTGTCAAGTGACGGATTGCCGGTAATATACATGACTTCGTTATCTCGTAACAGGTCTGAAGCCTTTTGGTCAATGCCGGGTGTATTGTTGGCAAACTGGAAATAAGCCGAGAATGCGTTTTTATTATTGGGCGTATAGCGGATGTTGAAATGAACGTATGGATATACGTCATCATTTTTAATAGTGTTGATGCTTGTTCGTTCCCATAGCACACCGACATCTGCATACAGATTGAAATTCTGTATTTGCGCCTGATAACAGAGCTGCCCGGAGACAAATGGATTGCTGAAACGGTCAGAATATGAAGCACTGCCCGTGTATTGCAGCCGGTTGATTATATTGCCGGTGTTAATTCCCAGCATAATTGTATGCTTTTGGGCAAAACGCTTATTAATGTAGGCGTTTACTCGATAGTAATAGGCATTTTCGCGGGCATCACGGATAATTGGCTCCGTGGAGGAAGTGGTATAAGTCAGCGAATTGTTATTATGCGAATATGAAAATTGAGGATTGATATTAACCGAATAATCCTTAGGCAAAACAAAGAAATAATTTCCTTGATAGCTCAAAGAATTGCTGCGCGATGGATTGCTGCGGTTGTAAGAATAGTCGTGTTCCACCGCTGGAGAATATGTCAGCGAGCCGTTCTGGTTCTGAATGGGGGTAGACGAATGGCTGAATCCTAAGGTATTGCTGATCTGAACTTTTTCTGTATTGTAAGAGGCTCGGAAAGTCACAGGGTATTGATTCTGTTTTGAATGAGCGTTATCGGTGGTTTCGTTGCGGCTCAGAGTAAAATCTTTTTCGTCGGAATCTTTCAGCGTATATTTTCCGTCGATGTCATATCCGCTGTGATGACTGTTAAGATTATTGGCTGCCAAATAGATGTCGTATGTCATTTTCTTATAGGAAAACTTAGAGAAGATGTTGACATCAGATGAGAGACCTACAAGAAAATCTTCATCTGCTGTAATTTTTGTATAACCGCCATATTCGTATTCCTGAACAATGAAATTGATAACTCTCTGCGCTCCTCTGAACCTTGGATTAGAGGGAAATTCGAGATATTCAACCCTGCGGACATCAGCTGTGCGCAGGCCTTCAATATCCTCTTTTGAGGCCGGCATATAATTGAAAAACAAGGAAACACCATCTCCTGTATTGTCGGTGACGGAATTGTCTATCGGATTTATCTTTATTTGCGGAATAGCCATTTGTCGCAAAAGGTCTACTGCATTTTTCGCGGCATTTTTCTGACGCTGTGAGGGCAGATAGACTGTGCGGTCAGAATATGCGGAGGCTAACTGTCCTTCAACCTTGACCTGCTGCAAGGCCACGGCATCAATAGGAAGAATGATGTCGCCGATGTTGAAATCTGTGAGGCGGCGATAGGTGGTTTTGTAGCCTACACAACTGAGCTTGGCGATAACATTACGGCTGTCGCAAGGAATGGTGAAACGACCGGCATTGTCTGCCACGCCGTATGTGATGACGGTGGAGTCTTTGGGAGCAAGAAGCAATATCGTGGTTCCCGGAGCCGGTTGGTGTTCCTCATCGAGGACTCGGCCTCGGTAACTGAACTTGCCGTGCTGCAACGCTTCTACATAGTACCTGCCGTTGGATCTGATGACCGATACCGGATTCAGCCCTATCAGCTGTCTGAGCATATCGTAGGCATCATTTGTATGTATGGTTGCCGAGACAGGATATTTGTCGAGTTCGTTGTAAATGAAGTTGATGTGAATGTCGGAATGCTGCCCGGCTATCTGCACGAGCGCGTCGGCGAGAGGTGTATGGTTGAAGCGGTAGCTAAACTTCTGCGCAAAGGCGGTAGCGGAACAAAGCATCACCGCAAAGATAATAATAAGGCGTTTCATTTTACGGTCAATACTTTGTCGGTGAGTGTAATGTCGATTTGCTCGAAGTTGTTTAGTTGTTCCACGACTTCATTGAGAGGCAGAGACTGGTCCCATTCAAAATATAGCTGTAGAGACTTGGCGGCATCTTGATTGAACTTGACCGTCACGCCGTAATATCCTGCTATGTCTGCAAGGATTTTTTCTAAGTTCTCTCCTTTGAATACAATGGTTTCGGGCAGCGGAGTTGTTTCAGTCGGAATGGTATCAGTCGGAGCGACCTTGGAGTCGGCTATTGCAGTCTGTTTCTGTGGTTCGGTTTGCTCAGTCTGTGCCATTTCTTTATTGACATTGAAATAATGGGTAATACCGATAGTGGCGGCCACCACAGCGAGGGTGCCGACAAGTGCGATTATAACCGCTGCGGCGTTGCGCGATGCCATAGAAGAAAGCCAACGGAGGATAACGGGGCTGCGTTTGGGCTGCTTTGCCTCAAAGCGCCGCCATTCCTCGTCGAGATTTATATCAGAAACGGGTGCGGAAGCATCAGCTACTTTGTGCAGCATATCATATACTTCGCGTGTATCAGGATCGGTAAGCAACTGCTCAACCTCGGCATCGCTATAATTTTCAGGGTGCTCCAGAGCATCGAGGAGCCGGTCGATATTGTCTTTCATTTGCGGTTGAAATTTTGACGTAAGACATCCATTGCATGACGCAAGTGCTTATAAACAGCCACCTCGCTGATACCTAATTGTACGGCGATTTCGCCGTAAGACATACGTTCGTTGAAGCGCATTTTTACAACTCGTCTATCTTGCATAGTCAGCGATTGATCTATCAGCTCGTTCAACCGCGCTACATCCTCCGGGTCGGGCCACTCGTCATCTTCAATTTCGTCAAAATCGAGTGCGTAGAGATTGTTGAACCGCTCACGTAGAGACAGGCTGCGGAGATGCTTCATACACGCAAAGCGTACACCCGTAAGCAGATAGGCGGAAGTGACGGTTGACAGGTTTTCCGACAGCACCGACTCGAAGACATCGTGCACAATGTCTCTCGCTGTATCCGCGTCATGCAGCAGGCGTATCGCCAGTGTCAGCATGGCCGTATAGTTGCTTCTGAAAAGTTGTTCTATGTCGTTCTTTGTCGTCATACACTTATTAAAACCACAACCTCTCAAAAACCTAACCCTGAAACAGCTTTTTCAATAGAAAATTAAGACCAAAGCCTGATCTATCGGTTATTATTCCCTGCGGATTGGGCCGTCGAGGCGGAGGGAGTGGATGGCTATGCCGAGGGAGTCGGCGTGGTGAAGCATCTGCTGCTCACGGTCGCGACGTACAGAGGGATGGATTACCAGGACGCGAGGCTTGAAGATTGAGTCAAGGACAGACACGTCATCTGTACAGCTGCGCGTAACCACCAGATAATCGCAGCCAGAGGTAAGTGTGGTTTCGGGAACAGAACCTGTTCCGGCAACAGGACAGTCTGCCGAAATGATACGGGTGTTGGCGACGCGAGTTTCCGACACGGTGTTGGTGGCCATGCGGAGGGTGTTGACGTTGGTGCCGTTTTTGATAAGTATCTGCACATTGTCGGCGCGTGACTGAAGTATGAACTTCTGATCCGAGTCGGCATCGGCGTGGAACGGTATCAGCACGACGGCCGCCACTGCCATCGCCGAGGCTGCCGCGAGAACAGATTTCTTTTTACCTGCATGAAGCCATATCACGAGCAAAGCTACCGCTCCTATCCATAACGCAACAGTCATCCACGACACGTTAAGGTTCAGGGCCGTAGCCGAACCGTTGCCCATCCATTCCAGGCTGTGCGTCAGTCCGTGATACATCCCGTCCAAGGTATATCCTAAGACATCTATCGGATATCCGCTGGCGCATGACACCAGATATATCAGCGCAAGGACTATATAAATGGGCAGTAAGGGCAACGACACGATGTTGGCCGGTATGAACAGCAACGGAAATATGCCGAAGTAATAGGCCGACAGCGCCCACGATGCCATTGTGGCGCACAATGATGCCAACAGGAATGCCGAGACCGTATATATTAACGGATGGCTGTGATGGTCCACGGTATTCAGATACGGTGCGAAGAATATCAGTGACGCCACGCACAGGAAACTGAGTTGCAGTCCGATGTCGAAGATATAGTAAGGGTTGAACACCAATATCAGGAATGTAGCGAGCAGCAGCGAGTTCCACGGAGAATTCTTGCGCTCAATCAGCATACACACTATCATTACCGTCATCATGCCGGCGGCACGCACCGTGGATGGCGACAGCCCCGTGATGAAGGCGTAGAGCCAGATGGCCGGGACGGCCAACGCATAGCGCCATTGGTATAGCCCCACGATGTTGAAGGGAAAGAGAATCCACAGCAGTATGCCGGCTATAATGGAAACGTGCAGTCCGCTCAGCGCCAGGATGTGCGATATGCCCGCATCGGCGAACAGCTCGCGACGGTCAGGATCGAGAAACGACTTGTCGCCGGCCAATACGGTGATGAGAAACCGCTGCGTGTCCTTAGCAAGCATGGTGTTCTCTATGGACGCCACAAACCGGTCACGCAGGTTGTAGAAGAATCCAGAGACTGTTGCAGAATGCCCCGTTACGCGAAGCGAATCGGAAACCATGTCGGCCGAATACAGGACGCCTTGACGCGCCAGACGCCTGGCATAGCCGGTATCGAACGAGTTGGCGGAATTAACTATCCGTTGCAGACGGCACGGGAATATGATGTTGTCGTCTATACCCGCGTTGACGTCATCGGCATATCCCAAGATGCTCACATTCTTGAGAGGGTAGACGCGTCCTGCGGTGTCCATAATGGCCGTGAGGTCGAGTGTCATCCGGTCGCCCGATGTGCGATGCTCGATACCGGCGATGTGTCCATGCGCCATCACCGTGTTCTGCAGGCGGTCGTCGGGTATTTCGGCTGGACGCCTCAGGTCGGCTGCGATTATGCCTGCGCCGACAAATAGCATTGCTACCCATGAATAATGCCATTTGTTGAGCCGGAAGGCTTTAGTGGGGCTATTGGAATAGCCGCCCAACAGTTCGTACAGGATTATGGCCAGGAGAATGCAAACGGCGCCGATCAGGAATCCGGCACCCTGCATGGCTATGAGGGTGCCGGCCACGATTCCCGCCACCGGTATCAGCATCGGGGCATTGAGCCGCACTTTTACCGGTTCCATATCTTCCAGGCACCTTCCGCCTGCAGATGCAGCATCTCGAGTCCGTTCTTTACGGCCGCGCCATGTCGGGCGCCTTCGGTCATGAATGGCGTGAGGGGAGGATTGTAGACCAGGTCATAACACAATGCGTTCTCAGGCATCAGCCCCCACGGAATGTCGGGACATTCCCCTTCGTGCGGATGCATCCCCAATGGCGTGCAGTTGATAATGATACGATGACTGTCCATGACGTTGGCAGTAAGCTCGTCATAGCTAATAACGGTATGACCGTGCCGTACAAAATAATTGTTGGCATCCATATTACGGCTTACTGCCACGAACGGTATGCCGAGGGAAGTCAGTGCGTATGCTACCGCCTTGGCTGCGCCACCTGTCCCCAATATCAGCGCTCCGGTATCGTGGTGTCTCTGACCAAGACAGGGCTTGAGGCTTTCGGCGAAACCATAGTAATCGGTATTGTGCCCTATCAGTTTAATGGAATTTCCGCAACGGTCAATCTTTACGGTATTGACCGCTCCGATTGCCTTGGCTTCAGGGCTGAGTTCAGAAAGATAGGGAATAATCGCCTCCTTATACGGATGCGTCACGTTGAACCCGATTAGATCGGGATGACAGCTGATTATTTCCGGCAACTGAGAAATGTCATCAATCGGGAATGTGATATATTGCCCTTCGATGCCAAGTTTTTTGAATTTGGCATCGAAATATGCCGGCGACTGGGTGTGCTGCAGCGGCCATCCTATTATTCCCAACTGAATCATTGTTCTCACATTAAGCTTTTACCAGATGATTACCCGCTCATCCTCGGGCCGGAACATGGCGTGACCTTCGGTAACGTCGAACGCCTTAAGGAACGGGTCGAGGTTCCGCAACGTCACGTTTACGCGGTTGCGACCTAATGAATGCGGGTCGGACTTGGTGCGCGACAGTATCTCCTCCGGACGTATGTTGGCGGCCCATACCGAAGCGTAAGCCAGATAGAACAGCTGCTCGGGCGTAAAGCCTTCGATTTCTACATTGTCGTCACCGTGCGCATCTTTCCATGCGGTGTACGCAATGCGCAGACCCCCCTGGTCGGCTATGTTCTCGCCGAGAGTGAACAGACCGTTGGCATATACTCCCGGTGCCACTTCCACCCGGTTAAACTGCTCCACGAGACGGTCGGTAAGTTCCTTGAACCGCTCGGCATCCTCCGGCTCCCACCATTCGTTCAGGTTGCCCTCCTTGTCGAAACGGCGTCCCTGGTCGTCGAATCCATGAGTCATCTCATGGCCTATCACGACGCCGATGGCACCGTAATTCATGGCGTCGGCTGCGTTGATGTCGAAATATGGCGCCTGGAGTATACCGGCCGGAAAACATATCTCGTTCATCTGCGGGCTATAGTAGGCGTTGACGGTCTGGGGAGTCATGTACCATTCGTCGCGGTCCACGGGTTTGCCCAGCTTGTTGTAGTTGTCCTGCACGAACCATTCGGTCGCTTTCAGTATATTGTGGTTATAGCTGCGCTCCGGGTCAATGTCTATCTCGGAATAATCCTTCCATTTATCGGGATAGCCAATCTTGACTTTCAGCACGCTCAGCTTCTCCAATGCCTTCTGCTTGGTGGCGTCCGACATCCAGGGCAGTTCCTCGATGTGTTTGCCCAAGGCAGTGCGCAGATTCTCCACCAGACGCTTCATGTACTTCTTGTTGGCCTCCGGGAAATATTTCTCCACATAGAGCTGGCCCACGGCCTCTCCGAACATCGAGTTAGGAATGGCCATTGCCCGTTTCCACAGAGGCTTCTTTTCCTCGGTGCCCGACATCACGCGGTCGTACAGCTCGAAGTCGGCTTCGTAGAACGCCTCGCTGAGCGTACCGGTGCCTTCGCTTATGGCTATCAGCACCAGGTAATCGCGCACTTTCTGTATCGGCAGCGAGGGGAGATACGTGCTCATCCATTCTATGAACTTGATGGACGACACGTTCAGCTCCTCGGGCATCTTCAGGCCCGATCCCTCGAAGATGCCGCGCCAGTCTATGCCGGGAAAGCGCGACAGAAATTCCTCGGTCGTCATCCAGTTATAGCTGAGCAACGGATTGCGGCGTTCCTCGCGCGTTTTCTTGTGATGGGCAATCTCCGTCTCTATTTCTATCACGGCTTGCCATACGCGCTCGGCGTCTTCGGGCGCGTAGCCCACCAGCCCCATAATAGTCAGCACGTATTTGTGGAATGCCTGAAGAATGGTGTCGTTACGTTCGTTCTTCTCCAGATAATAGTCTCGGTCACCTAACGACAGTCCGCATTCCGACACATGGAGCACATTGACCGACGAATCCGCCGGATTCGGTCCCACGCCGTAGCCGAAGAAACCGCCGCCGGCGCCACGGTTCAGCCATGCCATTGTGTCGGTGAACGTATCTGCGTCCATCTTCTGAATCCGTTCCACCACGGGCATGATTGGCGCGGCACCTTCGCGTTCGCGACGTTCCGTGTCGAGTCCCTGCTCGTAGATGTCATGAATCTTCTGGGCTATCGAGCCGCGTTGTTCGGCTTCGGGATGTTCGCCCAGGCCTTCTATCAGTTCCTTGACCTGCTTGCGCGATTTCTCGGCTATGTCGTCGAATACGCCGTAGCGTGAGAATTCCGGTTTCAGAGGATGACTTTTCTGCCAGCCGCCACAGGCGTAGCCGTAGAAGTCGCCGCGAGGATCTATGTTCGGGTCGATGTTTTCCTTAATCATATTATACGTTGGCGTTCAGAGTAGGAGTCAGGGGCTCGTCGGCACAGAGCACCGCGAGCAGGTTGCCTACCATGGAGGCTTTCTGTTCGTTGCTGAGTTTTACGATGTTTTTCGATTCGAGAGTGGTAAGTGCCATTTCCACCATCGACACGGCGCCTTCCACAATTTTTTCGCGGGCAGTGATGATAGCCGAAGCCTGCTGGCGACGCAGCATCACGGCGGCAATCTCAGGCGCGTATGCCAGATAATTGAGACGAGCCTCCACAACCTCGATGCCGGCCATTGCCAGGCGCTCGTTGATGGTGTGCTCAAGCATCTCGTTTATTTCCTTGCTGCTGCCTCGCAGGGTCAGTTCCTCGGCATTGTTGCCGTCCATGTTGTCGTAGGCGAAATGTCCCGTCACCTCGCGCAGGGCGGCGTCGCCCTGTATCTTCACGAAGTTGTCCAGAGCGTGCTTGTCCAGCTGTGATGTCCCGGCCGACATGCTCTGTGCGTCAAGGTCGAATGTCACCTTGTACGTGTCGTTGATTTTCCATACCAGCACCATGCCGATCAGCACCGGATTTCCCATCTTGTCGTTCACCTTGATGGGGTCGATGTCCATGTTGCGGATGCGCAGCGACAGCTTCTTGCGCGACACGAAGGGATTGGCCCAGTAATAACCTACCTTCTTGCAGGTGCCAACGTATTTGCCGAAGAATATCATCACGCGGGCCTCGTTGGGTTCCTGTGTGAAGAACCCCACGCAACCTATCACAAACGCTATCGCCAGGATGGCGAAGATGGGTATCATCAGTGCCGGCACACCCTGCAGGAATGTGAATGTGGCCAATACCAGCAATGGAATTACTATGAAATTTATGAACAGCATCAAGAACCCGTTGATAAGGGCGCCCTGATACTCGTACTCATGGTTGGGTTGGTCAATTCTTGCCATAATCAGTGTGCTTTTGAGTTTTTACCAGATAAGTCGAACATGTCTCCGTGGCAATGTTCATATATAAATGCAAATTTAAAGAAAAAATCCCGGTTTTTCATTATCTTTGTGCGTATTTTGTGGAGTGAGTTCCTACTTCGAAGCATGAATATTAATTTGAACTGACAAATATCATGAGGAAATCAGAAAAAATGATCGCGGCCGTATCTATGGCCGTACTCGCCGGCTGCATATTCGCGAATGCATCCGGTACGTCGACTGCCGGGCCGGGGAAAGATTTTACCGGTTATCCCTACGAGCCAGTACCCTTTACGTCCGTCAAGGTACACGATGCGTTCTGGGGCAAACGCCTGGACGCCAGTCGGAACGTCACCGTGCCGTTGGCATTCAGCAAGTGCGAGGAATCGGGACGTTACGCCAATTTCGTCAAGGCCGTACATCCCAATGACACCATCAAGGTCGAGGGTCTCCCGTTCGACGATACCGATGTGTACAAGACGATAGAAGGTGCAAGCTATCTGTTGCAGACATATCCGGACAAGAAACTGGAGGCGTACATAGACAGTGTGCTGGTATTGGTTGCCGCAGCGCAGGAGCCGGACGGGTATCTGAACACGCTCTACACAATGAATCCGAAACATCCCCATCCATGGATGAGTCCGATAAAGTATGAGGCCGTGGAGAACCTGAGCCATGAGTTCTATAATCTCGGGCACATGGTGGAAGGTGCCGTGGCGCATTACCGTGCCACCGGCAAGCGAAATTTCCTTGATATCGCGATAAAGTATGCTGACAATATATGTCGTAACATCGGTCTCGGCGAGGGACAGCTGGACCGAGTGCCGGGACATCAGATTGCCGAGATGGCACTTGCAAAACTCTATTTGGTTACAGGCGACAAGAAGTATCTCGACCAGGCCAAGTACTTCCTGGACCGTCGAGGCAAGACGTCGCGCCATGACCTATATAGCCAGTCGCATAAGCCTGTGGTGGATCAGAAGGAGGCTGTAGGCCATGCCGTACGTGCCGTGTACATGTATTCCGGTATGGCTGATGTGGCAGCACTTACAGGCGATTCCGCCTATATCAAGGCCATCGATACCATCTGGGACAACATGGTGACCAAGAAATATTACATCACCGGCGGCATCGGCGCCCGTCATCAGGGGGAGTCGTTCGGCGACAATTACGAGTTGCCTAACTCCACGGCCTATTGCGAAACCTGCGCGGCCATCGGCAACGTGTATGTAAACCACCGTCTGTTCCTGCTGCACGGTGATTCCGAATATTACGATGTGCTGGAACGCACCCTTTACAACGGCGTGCTGTCGGGGCAGTCGCTGAACGGCGATGCGTTCTTCTATCCCAATCCGTTGGCCAGTGACGGCGGTTACAGCCGTAAGCCCTGGTTCGGCTGCGCATGCTGCCCCTCGAATCTCAGCCGTTTCATTCCCTCTATTCCCGGCTACGTGTATGCTGTGAAGGATGGTGACGTCTATGTAAATTTGTATCTGGCCAATGACGGCGACCTGAAGGTCAACGGCAAGCGAGTGCGTCTGTCGCAGTCCGGCAACTATGTCGACGACGGAAACGTGACCGTGACCATCAATGAAAATAAGGCCGATGCATTCACGCTCAAGCTGCGTATCCCCGGCTGGCAATTAGGCCGCCCGGTTCCCGGCGACCTTTATTCCTACACCGATTCCAAGGCCGGAAATATCTTGGTCAAGGTGAATGGGGTTGACGTACCGGTCGAAAATCTTCAGAAAGGTTATTTAGGCATCAACCGCAAATGGAAGAAGGGCGACAAGGTGGAGATCAAGTTTGACAATACCCCGCGAATGGTAGTGGCCAACGAGCAGGTCAAGAACAACCGTGGCAAGGTTGCCATTGAGCGTGGCCCGATCGTCTACTGTGCAGAATGGCCCGATAATGACTTTGACTTGGCGGGAGTCGTGATACAGAAGAATGCCAAGATCAGCGATGGAATCTCGCAGGACAGCAAGCTGAAGGGCCTCCATGAACTGAGCTTGCCCGCGCAGTCCCTCAGCCGAGACGCCGACGGCAAATTAGGCATCAAGGATGTAACACTCCACATGATTCCCTACTATTCCTGGGCTAACCGTGGCGAAGGCAAGATGCGCGTCTGGATTCCCACAGAGCTTTCTGCCATCAACAACGAATAAAGAATCCACATAACAATAAACGAGAGGGTGCGTCGGACTGTCCGGCGCACCCTCTGTGTTTATGGTTATGATGTTATTATCTGTGATCGTACGGGCGATTTGCTCTTTCTTCGGCTCTTTGCTTTTCCAGTACAGGATTCTTCAGGTACTTGTCAAGGAAGCGGAAGAAGCAGCGCTGCCACAGGATTGCGTTCTGAGGTTTTAGAATCCAGTGGTTCTCGTCGGGGAATACCACCATCTCGGCCTCAAGACCGTGCATCTTGGCGGCATTGAAGGCCATCATGCCCTGCGAGGCGAGGATGCGGTAATCCAGTTCGCCCACGGTGATGAGCATAGGCGCCTGCCATTCGTTTACGAAGCGGTGGGGCGAGTTGGCGAATGTGCGCTGTGCCGTGGCATTCTCCTTGTCCCAGTATGCGCCGCCCATATCGAAGTCGGCAAACCACATCTCCTCTGTCTCGAGATACTGCGACTCCATGTTGAAGATTCCGGCGTGAGCGATCAGGGCTGCGAAGCGGCCGTTGTTGTGACCTGCCAGCCAGTAAACGGAGAAGCCGCCGTAGCTTGCTCCGATGGCGCCCACATGGTCGGCGTCAACGTAGGGCTGCGACTTGATGTAGTCGGTGGCCGCGAAGTAATCCTGCATGTTCTGGCCGCCGTAGTCACCCGAAATCTGACGGTTCCATTCCGTGCCGAAGCCCGGCAGCCCGCGACGGTTCGGGGCGATTACGACATATCCGTGAGCAGCCATGATCATGAAGTTCCAGCGGTAGCTCCAGAACTGGCTTACGGCCTGCTGCGGGCCGCCCTGACAGTACAGGATGGCGGGATATTTCTTGTTGGGGTCGAAGTCCGGGGGAAGAATCTCCCAGCAGGTCATCATCTTGCCGTCGGTGGTGGGCACCATTACCTTGCGCACCTCGCCGAGCTTGAGCTGGTCAAGCAGATCCTTGTTTATCTGCGTCAGCATCTTGGTTTCGGCCTGTCCTTTCGTCACGAGGCAGATGTCGGCGGGCTCGCGCATGGAGCGGCGCATCGTGATGGCGGCGTTGTCGCTGACGGGGATAACCGTGCCGTAGTCATACTGGCCGGCTGCGACAGTGTCGATGGCGCATGTGTTCACGTCGATGCTGAACACAGGCTCGGTGCCCTCGTAATAGCCCGTGAACCAGATGGACTTACCGTTCTTGGCCCAGGCTATCTGTTCGGGCCAGTAGTCCCAGTTCTCGGTCAGGTCTTTCTTGGCACCGGTCTTGACGTCCATCACCATCAGGCGCTTCTTGTCGCTCTCGTATTTGGGAGTGGCCATCGACAGCCATGCTAACTGCGTGCCGTCGGGCGAGAATGCGGGGTCGGTGTTGTAGCCCTGCTCGCCCGGAGTCAGAATCTTGGTCGATTTGTCGGCGAGATTGTACTGATACAGGTTGGAGTTGGTAGAGAATGCGTAATCCTGGCCCTTCAGCTTGCGGCTGACATAAACCAGCGACTGACCGTCGGGAGCCCAGGCGAACGACTCGGCGCCGCCGAAGGGACGCATCGGGCATTCAAACGGCTCGCCGGCCATGATGTCGGCTTCGTTCTTGATGCCGTCGTTGTGGAAATCAGCCACGAAGGGGTGGGGTATCTGGGTCACCCACTCGTCCCAATGCTTGTACATCAGGTCGTCCACCACACGGCCGGTGGTCTTGGGCAGTCCCTCGAACAGCGTGGAATCTTTGTCGAAGGCGTCGATGGGGGAGCTGAACACGATGTGCTTCTCGTCGGGAGCGATGGAGAAACACTCGATACCGTTCTTCATTTCGGTCAGGCGTTTTACATTGCTGCCGTCGGCATTCATGCGGTATATCTGTACCGCGTCGGTTTCCTTGTCTTTGGCCAGGAAAGCGATCTTCTCGCCGTTGGCATACCAGCGGATATTACCTTCGGAACCGGCAGTCTTGGTGAGACGCTTCATGTTCTGGCCGTCGGCATCCATCACATAGATCTCGGCGTTACCCTTGTTCTCCTCGATGTCCTCGTAGGTGAGGGTGAAGATGATTTTCGATCCGTCGGGCGACGGCTGCGGGTCGCCGATGCGACCGAACGATTCCAGCACTTCCGGAGTCATCATGCCGTTCACAACCTTTACGTCCGGCTTCTCGATGATTTTTTCACTCGTTCCCTTGTCTCCGCATCCGGTCAGAGCAAGCGGCAACAACATGGCACACATGGTCAATCCTGTTTTGTTCATGTCATTTATGTTTAGGTTTACGTTTAGTTCGATTTTGGCTCCCCTCTCCCCGCGTCGCTGCGCCTCCCCGCGTCGCGTAGCCGTTTCCGTAGGGAGCTTTGCTCCCGGGGTACAGTATCTGTATCAGGTCCGGCCTGCGCATCTTGCGCAGCTCCGTTATGATGCCTTGCCGTTCCTCCGGCTTGTACCAGAAGAAGAACTGCCTCTGCGCCAGCTTCTGCTCCCGTGTCTTGGCCGTGTAGACTTTCTCCCCCGTATAGGGGTGAATCCCGGTGTAATATATCTCCGTGGCCACCGTCATGGGCGTAGGAGTGAAATCCTGCACTTGTTCCAGCTGGAAGTTCAGCCCCTTGGTTATGGCCGCCAGCTCAGCCATGTCTTCCTCGTGGCAGGCCGGGTGCGACGAGATGAAGTAGGGGATGAGCTGCTGCTTCATTCCCGCTTCCTCATTGACGCGGTCGAAGATGCGTTTGAATTTCCTGAACAGCTCGAAACTCGGCTTGCGCATGCAGTCCAGCACCCGTTCGGACGTATGCTCGGGTGCAACCTTCAGCCGACCCGACACATGCAGCCGTATCAGCTCCTCGATATACCGGCGGTTGGTCTGGCGCACACGGTCGTCGGGATTGTCCGCCATGGCCAGGTCGTAGCGCACGCCGCTGCCGATAAACGACTTCTTGACCCCCGGCACGCTGTCGGCGGCATGGTACACGTCAAGCAGCGGTGCATGGTCGTTGTTGAGGTTGGGACAAGGCTTTGGGTGCAGGCATGACGGTCGCACACACTTGCTGCAGATGTCGCGGTTGCGTCCACCCATGGCGTACATGTTGGCCGACGGCCCGCCAAGGTCCGAGATATAGCCCTTGAAGTCGGGCATGTGCGTGATCTGCTCAACCTCGCGCACTATCGATTCCTTCGACCGCGAGGCGATGAATTTGCCCTGGTGTGCCGAGATGGTACAGAAGGCGCAGCCTCCGAAACATCCGCGGTGCATACACACCGAATGGCGTATCATTTCGTATGCAGGTATGGTCTTTCCCTTGTAGCGCGGATGCGGCATACGGGTGTAGGGGAGGTCGAATGTGGCGTCAACCTCCTCGGTGGTCATGGGCGGATACATCGGATTGATGCGCACGGTCTTACCGAGTGCACGCTGATATATCACGCGGCCATGATATTTGTTGGATTCCTCCTCTACGTGTCTGAAATTAAGAGACTGCTTGCGCTTGTCCTTCAGGCATTCCTCGTAGCTTGACAGTACGATTGCGTCCTGCTCCGGTTCCTTGTCGGTCATGAACACGGTCTGCGGCACGTCGGTGATGTTCTGTATCTTCTCGCCGGCTTCTATTCGGCGCGTCAGTTCAAGCATGGTGCGCTCGCCCATGCCGTACACTATCATGTCTACCGGTGCGTCAAGCAGGAACGGTGGGCGCAGACGGTCCTGCCAGTAGTCGTAATGCGACACGCGGCGCAGTGACGCCTCGATGCCGCCGGCTATGACCGGCACGTCGGGGTATAGCTCGCGCAGTATCTTGGAATAGACTATGGTGGGATAGTCCGGGCGCATTCCATGTCGTCCACCGGGCGTATAGGCGTCGTCGTGACGCAGGCGGCGGTTGGCCGTGTAATGGTTCACCATCGAATCCATCGCCCCTGCCGAGACTCCGAAATAGAGGCGCGGCTTGCCAAGTTTCTTGAAGTCGCGCAGATCGTCGCGCCAGTTGGGCTGCGGTACGATGGCCACCTTATAGCCGGCATTCTGCAGCACACGGCCTATGACCGCCGCGCCGAACGACGGATGGTCCACGTAGGCGTCGCCCGAAAACAGGATGATGTCGGCCTGGTCCCAGCCCAGCGCCTTCATCTCGTCGCGGCTCGTGGGCAGGAAGTCCTCGCGTCGCGGATAGGTGTATGTCTCAGATCTGTTTTGCTGCATCTTTCGCTGTTTCTGTGGCTTGGGCACGCGATTCAAGCATATCCTGAAGGCCTACCAACTGGTCGCGCAGTCGAGCCGCCTCGATGAAGTCGGTACGGCGTGCCGCGTCTATCATGTCGCGTTTCACTATCTCTATCTGTTTCTCCAGCTCGGGCGGCGTCATATATTCCAGCACCGGTTCGGCGGCGAATACAGCCTGGTGTTCTTCTTCGATATAAGGACGCGGTTTGCGCGGTGCGGTCGGATTCTGAGGTTTCTGAGGACTCGGAATCCTTGACTTCCCTTTGGTCGGGTTCTGCGCCTTGGCCTCTGCAGCCTCGCCGTAGATTTCCACCAGCTCGTTGTGGCTTTTCTTGGCGATGGGGGTGGGAGTGATGCCGTGCGCCTCGTTGTACAGCATCTGCTTGGCGCGGCGCCGGTTGGTCTCCTCTATGGTCTGGCGCATGGAGTCGGTTATCTTGTCGGCATACATTATGACGCGGCCGTTCACGTTACGCGCGGCGCGTCCTGCGGTCTGCGTCAGGCTGCGGTGGTTGCGCAGAAATCCCTCCTTGTCGGCGTCCAGGATGGCCACGAGGCTGACCTGCGGCAGGTCGAGACCCTCGCGCAGCAGGTTTACACCTATCAGCACGTCGTACACGCCCTCGCGAAGATCCTCCAGGATCTTGATGCGCTCCAATGTGTCTACGTCGCTGTGGATATAGGCCGAGTTGATGCCCCATTTTATAAGGTGCTTGTTCAGTTCCTCGGCCATGCGTTTGGTGAGGGTGGTGACCAATACGCGCTCGTCGGCGTCTATGCGCTGGCGAATCTGCTCCATCAGGTCGTCTATCTGGTTCAGCGTCGGACGTATCTCGATTTCGGGGTCGAGAAGTCCCGTGGGACGTATCACCTGTTCCACAAACACGCCCTCGGTCTGCTGCAGCTCATAGTCGCCAGGCGTGGCACTCACATAGATGGTCTGTGGAGTGAGGCGTTCGAACTCCTCGAACTTCAGCGGGCGGTTGTCGATGGCCGCGGGCAGACGGAACCCGTATTCCACCAGGTTCATCTTGCGCGACAGGTCACCGCCGTTCATGCCCCGTATCTGCGGCAGCGTCACGTGGCTCTCGTCGATGATGGTCAGGAAGTCCTTAGGGAAATAGTCCAGGAGGCAGAAGGGACGCATGCCCGGTTCGCGGCCATCGAAGTATCGCGAATAGTTCTCGATGCCGCTGCAGTGTCCTAATTCCTTGATCATCTCCAGGTCGTACGTCACGCGCTCACGGAGCCGTTCTGCTTCCAGAATCTTCCCCTCGTGCATGAAGAAGTCAACCTGCTTGCCCAGGTCCACGGCTATCTGGTCCACGGCTTTAGCCGTGCGCTCCTTGCTTGTCACGAAGATGTTGGCAGGATATATGTTGAATCCCTCAAGGTCGGTAAGCACCGCACCCGATACGGGGTCCACGGTCTGCACTTTCTCGATCTCGTCGCCCCAGAACACCACGCGCAACCTGATCTCCTCGAACGACAGCATGATGTCCACCGTGTCGCCTCGCACACGGAACTGACCGCTCTGCAGGTCGGTCTCCGTGCGGCTGTACAGCGAGCTGACCAGGTCGCGCAGGAACTGGTTGCGACTCAAGCGCTGGCCCACCTTGACCGACACGACCGTCTGGCGGAAGTCCTCGGGATTGCCCATGCCGTAGATGCAGCTCACCGACGACACCACGATGACGTCACGGCGTCCCGACATCAGGGCCGCTGCCGTGGAGAGGCGCAACTTGTCGATCTGCTCGTTGATCATCAGGTCCTTCTCGATGTATTTGTCGCTGCCGGGTATATAGGCTTCGGGCTGGTAATAGTCATAGTACGAGACGAAGTATTGCACGGAATTCTCCGGGAAGAAAGACTTCATCTCGGAGTATAGCTGCGCGGCCAGCGTCTTGTTGTGCGACAATATCAGCGTGGGACGCTTCACCTGCTGTATCACGTTGGCCATGGTGAAGGTCTTGCCGGAGCCGGTGACGCCAAGCAGTGTCTGGTGGGGGAGTCCGTTGCGGACGCCTTCGGCCAGCTCGGCTATGGCTTCGGGCTGGTCGCCCGTGGGCATGTATTCTGATGTCAGTTTGAATTCCATTGTAAATCGGGGTTTGGGAGAGTTGGGATGAGGGGAGAGTCTCAGTCCATGCGGTCGCGGTAGTCGGTGTAGGTGAATTCGCGAAGCAGCACTGGTTCTCCATCCCGGGGTTGGAACCAGATGGAGGGATGCTTAATGCCGTTGAACATGTTGGTCTTTACCGTGGTGTAATGGTTCATGTCGCAGAGTGTCAGACGGTCGCCCGGCTTTAGCGGACGGTCGAAGCACCAGTCTCCGACGAAGTCACCGGACAGGCACGAGTTACCGCCGAGCCGGTATCTGTACGGCGAGTCTGCGCCGTCGGCCACGGTACCGATGGC
Source organism: uncultured Porphyromonadaceae bacterium (assembly GCA_902468245.1). Taxonomy (GTDB): domain Bacteria; phylum Bacteroidota; class Bacteroidia; order Bacteroidales; family Muribaculaceae; genus Lepagella. Next base: position 424,757 of record CABQXY010000028.1, read on the forward strand.
CTCCTCCACGCGCGGCTGATAGGGCATTTCCAGGCAATCGGGCATGTGGCAGGCAAACGAGGCGTCGATGATGGCGGTCTTGATGCCGGCATCCTCCACCACGTCCAGCACTTCGGTAACGAGGTCGCCGGTCTGCCATGTGAATGCGCTGCCGGGTTCAAGTATTATCTCGAGATTGGGATACCGCTCGTGCAGACGTTTCATAAGCTTAATCAGATGCTCGGTGTCATAGTCCTTGCGTGTTATGAGGTGGCCGCCGCCCATGTTCAGCCATTTCAGCCCGGGCAGCAGGTGTCCGTATTGCTCGATGAACGCGTCCAGCACCTTCTCCAGATCGTGGCTGTCGCTCTCGCACAGGGCGTGGAAGTGCAGTCCTTCTATGCCCGCGGGAAGTCCGTTCGCGAGTTTGTCCGGATTCTCGCCGAAGCGTGAGCCGGGAACGCAGGGATTGTATATGTCGGTTTCGATGACGCTGCAGTGCGGGTTGACGCGAAGTCCTACGCTGACCTTTCGGTCGGCTGCCTCGATTTGGGGACGGAACTTCTCGTACTGGGCCAGCGAATTGAACGTGATGTGGCTGCACCCTTTCAGAAACTCCGGGAATGTCCGCTCGGTATACACCGGGCAATAGGCATGCACGTCGTGTCCGAGGTAGTCCAGCGACAGCTTCATCTCGTTGAGCGAGCTGGCCGTGGAGCTGTGGAAATATTCTTTTATCACCGGGAATGTCTTCCACAGCGCGTTGGCCTTGAACGCCATTATGATCTTGACGTCCGCGGCTTCGGCTACCCGTTTCAGTTTCTCCAGATTGGCCCGGAGCCTGTCTTCATATACTATGTAATATGGTGTATCAATCATCGATTATATTGAACTTGGCAAATTGCAACAACAGTCGTTTCACGCCCACGTTCTCGAATTCCACGACAATGCCTTCGAGTCCGGAAACGCTTGTGAAGTCATTAATAGAACCTATTCCGAACTTCTTATGTTCGATTTTCATCCCCTTCTTAAGCTCCTGCATCGAGTGGGTGGGCATCTCGTCCAGGGATTTGGCATCCGTGTTCTTACGCGCCTTGAGCTTTGCGGCAGACACGAATCCGCCGAAATTCAGCGATTCGGAAGATTGCGACGATCCGTAGCTTCGGCTACGCGATGAAGTGCCGTAGCCACCGAAACTGCTGCGGTAGTTCATCACCGGATTGGTGAAGTCATCCTCTATTCCCGACGTCTCCATCTTGACGAACTTCGGATTGATGTCGCTCAGGAACCGGCTTGGCGACGTCATCACGGTCTGGCCGTTACGGAAACGCGACTTGGCGTAGCTGAGCATACACGTGTCCTTGGCGCGGGTCATGGCCACATACAGCAGACGGCGTTCCTCCTCAACCTCAGACATGGATTCAAGCGCCATTGCCGAGGGAAACAGTTCCTCCTCCACACCCACGATGTAGACGTGCTTGAATTCCAGTCCCTTGGCGGCGTGGGCAGTCATCAGCGTAACTTTCGGTCCTGCCTGCTCGTCTTTCTGATCCTGATCCGTGGCCAGCATCACTTCGCTGAGGAACGAGGTCATAGACACATCGCCTTCGCCGCTTTCGATGCGGAATTCCACGAACTCCTTCATGCTGCGCAGCAACTCCGTCAGGTTTTCCTGGCGGCTGATGCTTTCGGGCGTGTTCTCGTGGGCCAGCATGGTCAGCATACCTGTGCGGTTGTACACTAACTGTCCCACCTCGTATGCGTTGTGCGTGGTGCTGTCGGTCATGAACTGTCGCATCAGCTCAACGAACCGGTCAAGTTTTCCACGCGTGCCGCTGTTGACCGGCAGGGGATAGAGGTCGGGGTTAGCCAATACCTGCCATAGGCTGACCTTGCCAGAAAGTGCCGTATCGCGCACTTTCTTCAACGTAGTTTCGCCGATGCCTCGGGCGGGATAGTTGATGATGCGTCGCAACGACTCGTCATCGTCGGGATTGACGATGAGACGGAAATAAGCCAAGGCATCCTTCACTTCCTTGCGCTGGTAGAAAGCGGTGCTGCCGTATATGCGGTAAGGCATGGAACGTTTGCGAAGTGCCTCCTCCAGTACGCGGCTCTGGGCGTTGGTACGGTACAGCACGGCATAGTCCTCGTAGGTGTCGTGCTCCGTGAGCACGCTCTGCGCGATGCGGGCCGCCACGAGCGAGGCTTCCTCCAGGTCGCTGTATGTCTGCACTATGTCTACGGGCGCCCCCTCGGCGTTCTCGCTGTACACGTTCTTGGCCAACTGACGGGTGTTCTTCTCTATCAGCGAGCCGGAAGCGTTCACTATATTCTGTGTGGAACGGTAGTTGCGCTCCAGCTTGAATGTCTTCAGCCCGGGATAGAACCGCTCCAGGTCGATGATGTTGTTGATGTTGGCGCCACGGAACGAGTAGATGCTCTGCGCGTCGTCGCCCACTACGCACAGCTTGTTGTCGGGAGCGGCCAACTGCGAGATGACCAGGTGCTGGGCATAGTTGGTGTCCTGATACTCGTCGACGAGTATGTAGCGGAACTGCTCGGCGTATCGCTGACGCACCTCGGGATGCTCCGACAACAGCTTGTTCATGAAGAAGATGATGTCGTCGAAGTCCATGGCGTTGGCCATTTGGCAGCGGTCTACGTACATCTGGAATATCTTGGCGGTCATGGGCCTGCGTGCCTTCATGTCGTGGGCGCCGTACTGACGCGCGTACTCGTCGGGAGTGAGCATGGCGTTCTTGGCATTGGAGATGCACGAGAAGATAGTGGCCGGCTTATAGTCCTTGTCCGACAGGCCCAGGTCCTTGATTATCATCTTCACCAGGTTGCGCGAGTCGGTGGTGTCGTAAATGCTGAAAGACGGCTTGAAGCCCAACAGCTCGGCATGATTGCGCAACAGTCGCAGGAAAATGGAATGGAAGGTGCCCATCGGTATGCGGTGGGCGGCCTGAGGTCCCACCAGTGCCGAGATTCGGTCCTTCATCTCGCGCGCCGCCTTGTTGGTGAAGGTCAGCGCCAGGATGCGGTGAGGCTGATAACCGCAGTTCAGAAGGTGAACTACCTTGTAGGTCAGCACGCGGGTCTTGCCCGATCCGGCGCCTGCTATCACCAGCGAAGGGCCGTCGAGGTATTCCACGGCGGCGCGCTGCTGGTCGTTCAGTCTGTCCAGATATCTGTAATCCGGAGTCGGTTGCTGGGTCATTGTTCGCTGAAAGGTAATGCGATTTCCGCGTACTGCGGGATTCGCGGTATGAAATGGTAGGTGTTGCCGGCATAGTCCATGCGGCAGCAGTAATGGTTCAGTCCATTGCTCACCACTAAGTATTGGGCATGCAGCACCATATTATAGCGCACAATCTGGTCGAACACGTCCTGTGTTATCTTGACGTCTGGAGCCTTGTATTCCACTATCACCAACGGCTTGGTGTCGCGACCGAAGGCGATGGTGTCGCAGCGACGCGACATCCCGTTCAGGTGAATGCCCACCTCGTTGCCGAGCAGAGAGGCGGGAAACTTGCGGTCGGTAATGAGCCAGTTGACGAAGTGCTGGCGCACCCATTCCTCGGGAGTGAGCGCCACGTACTTCTTGCGCAACGGATCCCATACACGCTCCACGCCGTCCGCCCCCATCTGCAGCTTAAGCGTGACCGGGGGAAGGTTTAACGTCGGAAAGTCCTTGTGATTTTCTGCCATTATCTGTATCCGGACTTTACTTCTTTAACGGTGACCAGTGGCCCTTGTAGTCGGGGTCGAAGACGGTGTTGAGTATGTCGGCCAGACGCAAGCCGCCACGCAAAAATTGCTGCTCTACTGTTGGAGTCCATTGAGCTATGTAGTCATAGCTTACGTTGGTGTCATGGGGCGTTGCGTCGTACACCTGCTTGCATATCTCGTACGTTTCCTCGGCCCAGTGTTCGGGATAAGCATCGGTGAGTATCACCTCGATCTCTGCGGGAGTGGCGCGGTCTATCTGCTGCTGCCACTCGGTGTAGCTCCACTTGTGGCCGGACTCCACCAGGCGCGAATCCCATAGCGAGTGCAGATTTGTAGGCTGTTTGAAGTACTTCACGGTCCAGGAGTTGCCGCCACGGTCCGATGCGTGGCCTAAGTGCATGGGCTGATGGATGTCGCCAAGGAGGTGGGTTACAATTTTAAGCGCCAGGGCACGCCGGCTGTCATCCATGTTGGTATCGGCCAAAACGGCCACCTGCTCGTTGATGGCGCGCACTATGTCACCGCTCGGCAGCAGGGGAGCGCTGCGGAACGTCTGGTCGGCATCGATGTTCTTGTAATGCCAGGTCTTGCTGTAGGCATACTCGGGCGTATGCGACGCATTGTCCAGCCAGTTGGACCAGTAAACTATCGATTTACCGTCAAGCAACGAGTCGACCGCAGCCTTGGCGGCCGGTGTCAGGTGGTTTTCGGCTATGAATGCCACGGTGTCATGTCCTTTCTGACTCCAGCCGAACGACTGGAGAGCGCACAGCGCCATCACACCCGCAACGTTTGTGATTTTTGCGAATCTTGTAAATTTCATTGATAAGACGTCTTATAGAGCCAGTCGCCCCATACCGGGGCCTCAAACTCTTGTTGCTACAAATTTACAAAATTCATGCCAATCCACCAAATAAGTAATAGTGACTATATCTTATAGCGGAGTAGATCGCGGCATCCTGACAGGACTTCGTCGATGATATTAAGACAGCGTTTTTCGGGCAATCGGATTTTAGTGCCTACTGCTATGAAATCGGATAATTTAGGATGTCCTGTGCCATTGACGGAGGTAGCATGCTCCCCGTTATATCCATCGGTGCATAATGTAAGGTCGTATGCAGGCGCGAGCCTCCACTGCCAATTACAGTTATCGTCATCCGGAATTACGTAAAAACTGAAATTCTTACAATGGTCGTCTTTATTGTCAGTGAAGTAATTGAATAGCATACGGCGGTACATCTGCTCAACATCGTCCAGGCGTTGGGTCACATAGCCAGTGAGGGCAAGCAGATTGGCATAGTCCATGAAGGGCTGACTGAGTGAAAGCCCCAGCAGAGCACCGGCGGTGGCTGTATGTAACCTGTTGGTATTTAAATCTATATCAAATCTGCGCGATGCGAAATACTTGTCGTTGATTAGCTTAAAGTCCGGGACAATGATGCCGCATCTGCGGGCAGTGTAATTATACAGATATTCCTGTCTCCCGATGTCTTTGGGGTCATAGATATGCCGGAATTTTACAATCCAATGTCCCTCCGAGTCGGAAAATACAGCTTTGGGACGCGCACCTCCGCTATTGCCGCTGTTATACAGCAACAATCCGGCATCGTTGTCCTGTTGTTCCTTAAGTACTTCAAGGGCCATCTGCTGGAGTTTGTCGAAATCGGCTATTGATTCTTCTGCTTCCAGAGTTATGGCAGGATTGTAAGTTAGAGCACCCATTCCGTTGTCTCCTACAATGGCGAGCCGGTCAAGCGAGGAAAGATCGGAATCGTTGATACCCTGACGCATAAGTGTCTTATGCAGCAGATATCGACCATATCCATCGGGCAGACTGTCTTCGAAAATTCCGAAATTGCCTTTAAACGGCTGGGGCTTCGCTACAAAGACACCGGGCTGCAACGGCAGCTCAAGTGGAGATATGCTGAATCCATCGGCTATCCATGCGGAGTCGTATTCAAATACGTTGAGACGGTTGTCGGGAGTGAGCGACAACGTTCCGACACGTCGCCCGCGAAACAGGACTTGCAGTTTATCGGTATGTGTCATTTCTTAATGGGATAAGCGCGTTTGTCATCTTTTTTGCGGCGGATCAGCTCAAGTTCCTGCATGGTGTTGAATTTTGCCGTGCTGAACAAATTTCTGATGTCGGCTATGTAACCTAATGCCATGGCAAGCTTTATAAGCGACTCAAAGGCAATAAGACCGGTACGTTCAAAACGGGCCACCGTAGAAATGGGTACTCCTGACCGCTCGGCTATATGTTGCCGTGTGATATTCCTTTCTACACGTCGTTTGCGGAAATTCTCGGCTACCTGCTTTGCAATATCATCAGGATTATCGAGTGTATAGCTATCTAATAATGATAATATGTTATCATTAATTCCATTTTGCGCCATAATACAGATAATATTTTGACACAAATATACGCAATAAATCTGAATTATGCAAGCTGATTAATAGCTTTTTTTACCCATTGTGCATTGTGTCTGTAATCATCCTAAGACCTTCAGGCCGATAATGGATAGGATAAGGGTGGTGATGAAGAATATGCGCCAGAATGTGGCCGGCTCGTTGAAGAAGAATATGCCGACCAGCACCGCGCCTACGGCTCCGATGCCGGTCCAGACTGGATAGACCGTGCCGATAGGAATCTTTTGCGAGGCCTTGGCCATCAGGAACATGCTCAGTGCCAACGCCACTACGAAACCGACCCACCAGCCCGTCAGCTCATGGCCGGTGGCCGTCCTGGTTTTGCCGAGGCAGAAGGTGAAGGCAACCTCCATCAGCCCGGCAAGTATTAGGATTATCCAACTCATAATAATATATGAACATTACTTGTCCTGTCGAGGGCTGCAAGACTATCTCGGCGTCTCCTTCCAAGGATGCTGCAAAGTTACAACTTTTTCCTGAACAAATAAACTACGAATCTTGCGAAACTAATAATAAGTTATCTCATGAAATATATGGCTTTCACCACGCCGTAGGGATAGGGTCTGATGTCGGATGAATATCCGAACTTTTGGGGATTAAACATCTCTATGATTAATCCTATGAGTTCGTTTTCCGTTGGTTGCTTTGTGATTTGCACATCACATGATATGGGGAAACTGTATTCGATTCCTCTGTACAAAAATTGTATTGATATAGTTGGGTCACTACCTGTAAGATTCTTGACTACTGAAACATTCTGGGTGTCAAGAGTCCTGGTAGCAGTCCCGGCAGTTCCGGTGGACTTAAAAACTGCCGGTACCACCACAGTCGCGGTGCCTGTTTTACCGTATATTATATTATTGAAAGCCTTTGTGCCGTATTTGTCAATTCCCGGGATATCTGGACGGATGTCCTTTTTCCATTCATTGCCGAAACTCCCTGTCAGGTAATCCATGATGGCAGTGTTGACCTTGACCATCTGCCGTTCGGAACATTCCACAACACATCCGAAATCCATCCATCCTATGCCATATTTGGCTTTGAACTTTTCTCGTTTACCCGGATAGACTACAGGGGCTATGCTTCCCTGCAGCATCAGATTGGCTTTGCCCGATTTTAAATCCTGTTTAATTTTCGGAATGAAATATTTGGCATCATCCTTACTCGCAGATAATTCCCATATTGCATATATCGAATCTTGGAATAACTGATCTCTTATATACTGAAACTTGTTTTGAGCACCGAGGTTTCCGCAATATGCCAATACGGCACATATTGCTAATATTTTATGTAATCTTCTCATACACAAAAGTACTAAGAATAATTGACATAGCCAAAAGTCTAATCTCGAAATACTTGAATTTACAAAAATGAATTTGTATAAATGAAATTCAATCATTAATTTTATCGGAGAATTTAGGCATTTATAAAACATCAAGATATGACACCTGAAGAATTTCTGCAAAAATTTGACTGGATGGGACGGTTCAAGTATTCTGTCCAGACCATAAAGGATAATAAAACGATATGGGTATTGAAGGCTTCCGACGGGTCTTATCCCATTTCCGAGGGTAGACCTAAAAAGTTTTGTGTCTGGGCTGAGGAAATCCATGCTCGGTATGAGTGTACAGACGGCTGGGAAGATACAATCCCGACTCCAATGTCGTATGAAGACTTCATGTCGGAGATATATCCGGTGTTGAAAAAGCGTAAGGTGAACATAATACTTGTGTCGCCTATGAGAAATAGGCGAGGAAAGGAGGTGTCGGTATCGGAATTCATTGATAAAATCGGAATGGCAACAGGTGCTGATCCTAATAATAATATTCCTATTGAGCCGGAACCCGAACTAATACCCATCGACAGAAAGGTCCTGAAAGAGTTGTTTGACTATCTTGACGAGGCGTTAAGTATAGAAGAATGTAATAATGATTTGCGTCTGACCATATCCTATCTCAGGAATCATGGAGTCCGGAATATAGACAATGCCGTGGCGTGGCTTCAATCCAAAGGAGGATACTGCGACTGCGAGGTTTTGGCCAACGTGGAAGAGTAATGCTTGAGAAGCGGCTATTACTTTGACAACAGCTAATTAATACACCGCATTCCACAAGTAGCTGATAGATGTAAACAAGATCAATTTTTATATTACGATTCATGGCAAAGACGGAATCAAGGAAATAGTTCTATTATTTATGCACTACGAATCACATCGACGATACGGCCATCTATCCGTTGGTCCCCGTTGTGATTTGCTTTAGATTTATTATTTTTGCACTACGAATCACATCATTGGTTATGAAATTGAGAATCTCGTGCTTGTTGTGATTTGCTTTAGATTTATTATTTTTGCACTACGAATCACATCAGGAGCTGTCGTTGGTGTATGATGCCGTAAGTTGTGATTTGCTTTAGATTTATTATTTTTGCACTACGAATCACATCGTACTTTTTGTGGAAACCGTCCTCGCCATCGTTGTGATTTGCTTTAGATTTATTATTTTTGCACTACGAATCACATCTATTGTAGCATTTTGCTATGGATCTGATTAGTTGTGATTTGCTTTAGATTTATTATTTTTGCACTACGAATCACATCTTAATAGCCACCGTTAAAGAGCTGGCCCCGGTTGTGATTTGCTTTAGATTTATTATTTTTGCACTACGAATCACATCTGCAACAAACGAAAGTACTGGTGAATCAGCGTTGTGATTTGCTTTAGATTTATTATTTTTGCACTACGAATCACATCTAGACTTTGCATGACCAGCGTCACCTCCTCGTTGTGATTTGCTTTAGATTTATTATTTTTGCACTACGAATCACATCTTGTTAATTCGTCTCCCAGCTCCAGCCCCTGTTGTGATTTGCTTTAGATTTATTATTTTTGCACTACGAATCACATCGTGCGCCTGTAACGTTGACGACGACATAAGGTTGTGATTTGCTTTAGATTTATTATTTTTGCACTACGAATCACATCATTAGCAATATTAGACTGACCAAGAGGAGTGTTGTGATTTGCTTTAGATTTATTATTTTTGCACTACGAATCACATCACAATGCGTGTATTGTATTGATATTCACAGTGGTATAGTGATTCGTAGAATAAAAAAACGCTCCTTTAAATTGGAGCGTTTTTATTTTCTGTAGGAGAATAGCATTCTCCACATTATTAGAGATATCTTCTATCTTTTAGAAATCATACTCTGCTATATCAGAATAGTTCAAGTTGGATGGCATCCGGAAGTGGCGTGCTTTTCTTCGTTCCTTCAAATAGCAAGATCTCTCTAAACTGGCGTTCGGTTATTGTAATGATACATACCTTACCCTCATTGGGTATCTGTTTTTTTATTCTGTTTACATGAACATCTGTATTTTCTCTGGAGGCGCAGTTTCTGACATATATGGAATACTGAAACATCGTGAAGCCATCGGAGATCAAATATTTACGAAAATCCGAGGCATCCTTTCGTTGCATCTTTGTTTCCGTAGGGAGGTCAAACATGATTAATATCCACATGAGTTGATAAGAACTAATTCTGTCGTAGGAAACATAATGCGCCATATTGCGATGGATTAACTATTAAATCGGGATTCTCGGATAGATCACCTTCCTGCTTTCTTTTGAGAAACATTTTGCAAGAGAAGATGTTGTTATGGATGCCGCCACGAGCAGAGGACGTCGGATTTTTCCGAAACTCACATCCAAATTAGGAATTGTCAGTAACGTTTTCTTGGCTTCTTTGTCCAAGCCATTATTCAGATTCTGTTTCAACACCATATCCGCGACAAGTAAATCGACATACGGCCTATATGGTTCCATAATATCATCAGCGAGGCAGTTGGCATTATATTTATTGGAATGATGGATTCCGATTAAAGGCGTCAGACCACTCCCCACGATACTACGTGCAATGATTGCTCGTAATATGGCGTATCCATAATTTAGAAAAATGTTGATGTCATCTTCTCCGTCCTTATCTCTCCTGAATCTGCCTGATTCCATGAACATATTCCGCCAATAATAAGCTGCAGCCCTTCCTTCAAGATTTTCCGGATCTCCACTTCTTACACTTGACGCCCATTTAATCATATTCCCGATATTCAGTCCAGTTACCTGGCGTAGAACAGCCCCTTGATTCAGAATTTTTGCCGATACTGTCTGCTGCCATAATTGCTTCTTCAATGGTAGTGATGCTTGAATCTGAGCGATAGACTTCTCCGATTGAAGTGTATGGGCTTCAAGAGGAAGAATCATATTTGCCGGCATGTGTTTAGAGTCGCAGAAAATGACTCCTATATTATTCTGTATCAGTTCCGAAACAAGAGATGATGTGAGAGTGACCTGACCACTCTCTATCATCATAATTCCGATATCTTCAATCGGACGAGTTATGACTTCTTCCTCACCTGTAAGCTCATTCTCCCTCTTTATTACCAGTTGCTTTAATTTTAAAGATAGATAAGCTTTCTTAGAGAATACCAATGTCTTCTTTATCATATTACGACATATTGTCGAAGTCTATCTCTCCGAGTTGTGAAATGCTGATCTTATGAGGATTAAGGGCTAAGAAAGAGCTTATGGATTGGGTATTATAAAACATTTTCATCTCCTTATCTCCTTCATTGATTTTGGCTGTAGTATCTGTATGGAACTTGAAACTATAATTATTTGGTGACAATTTCCACACTCGATATAGGTGCCTGTTGATAGCAGAATGATTCCGAGATGCGATGGCGTCGTTCCATTCATCTTCACTCAGTCCAAGCACTATCATCTCATTTCTCTGTAGGCTCATGACAAACTGAGAGTCATGTGGCGGCAATTTGGTTATAATCTCCTGAATATCGGAATTGTCTTCCATATTCGCAATCATATCCCATACCGAAGCCGGATCGGTTATGATTACAGGAATCCCATAGCGTTTCCTCTTGATGCCATCCCAGAACGATACAACAGACTCAGTAATCTTTCCATCCGGATTCTGATAGAATGCAAGATGGTGATTGTTTCTGGTTTGAGAGAAACCGATTTCTTTTCCGGTTAGAGTTTTCTTGACGCATGCCAACGTATCTGCTTTAAGTCCTGTAAAGCATCTGACATTACGTATCGCACACTTCCCATTCTCATCCGAGCAAATCGAATTTTCAATCAGACTTTTAACGAAATCCTTCTCTCCAACTTCGTCAAAACGCTCCTGGAACTTACGGCGGATGGATAAATCAACAATACTGTTGATATCCGATTGCTTTTTTATGCTTTCAATCGGATATTTGATAACAAACTCCTCTCCGTAGCAATCAGCCTGTTCTACTGTATGTCCATTGACAACCAAAGGAGACTTCTTAAGTTGTTTCAAGATCTTACTAATATTTCCGTCGCTTTCTTTCAGTAGATTCAAAACTGCAGTTCTGATATTGTTATCCACTATGGCATCAGGATTGTTGAATATATGTTTCAGATTCTTCTTACCGATTGGAACCTTAATTTTTCCGTAAACGGAATCTTTGGTGAGGGCAGCACGAGGAACAAGAATGCCTTTTTGGACACATTTGCGCTTCCCGTTACGCTTTACATATCTCTTGCCGGGAGTGGCAAGTTTTTTACCGGGTTTGAAGGAAACCGAGATGTTATTGACAGCATCCTGCACTTCCTTGACAGATATATGAGGTTGTGCCGACGCCCACTTATCCAGATTCACCTTATCTGAAGCTGACTTATCCGAATCTGCATTCAGGGTATTAAGTCGCTGAATGTATCCCTGTCGCGTAAGTGCTATTACAAGAGCGTCTATGGCATGATGGCGATGATCCATTCGTTTTGTCCAGTCCTTGATTCGTTCTGTCGTATGTGTCTGGGCATGGGTAGTGTATTCAACTTCTTCAACAAGATCTGCATTGCGGTATTTGGGCAGATTTAGGTCATGCAGCACGTTGTCATACCCCCACACATGACGGAAGAAACTTGTTACAGCCCCGGATGAAGCATAGACATTTCTGAACATTTGGGAGAGAATCTCACGTGCTTTCTTGGCGATATACTGGCTTTCGCGCAGATCCCTCTCTATAAAATCCGAAGGAATTTCCGAGGAAGACATCTTAAGATTGTTGCGCTTAGTCTTTGAGATCTTCCCATTCTTATAAAGTTCCTCAACACGGTCGAGATATGCATTGAATTCGGAATCACTCTTGGTTTTCATGAAATCATAACCGGTGAGCGCACCCTTAGCCTTGTTACACTCACGACATGAGCATACCTTGTTGGAGAAACTGTCATCGAATAAGCGGGAGCGAGGTATGATGTGTTCTATCTCGTATCCATGACCTTCGATAAATTGAGATGGAGTAACCACAGCACCGCAATATATACATTTATTCCCGGTCTCCTGAAGCATCCGCATCTTCTGTATACGGCGACGGGTAGGAGAGATGTTGAGTTCCGCTATCATGTCGGCGAATTTCTGATTCTCTTTCTCCTGCTTGTTGATTCTTGTCGTAGTTTCCGCTCTATCTTCTTTATTCTGTTTCAGTTCCCGGGCAAGTTCTATGCGTACCTCATCGATTTCGCCAAAACGGTCTGTCACAGCATTAGTCAGATTAATGGTCTGATTGATGATTTTCTCTACAATAGGCTGGCGGAGTTCTCCTTTGTTAAGCCTGTCAAGACGAGGCTTAAGTGTGCGGGCATTGTTCTCCTCTGCAGTCATGGAGCCGGAATGATTCACCCCGCACAGCTCGCAAGCTTTACTATAGCCATTACCCTCCATGAGATGAGGGAGGATACGTCGAATAAACTTTGCGGATTTATTGGCATACCCATCTTTTACGAAGTCTATGGCATACAGCTTCTCAAGAGTCTCAGCATCTGAGATATTGAATTTTCGAGAAAGACAATCAAACAGTTCTTTTTTGTCTTTGATGGAGTATAGTGTATGCCATAGCTGATAAAGCGGCTCGTCAAGATACGACAGATCGATTACAGGTTCTAAAGCACCTGTATTTTTGTCGACCTTATCGGTTATCTTGACCTTGAACTTCAGTAGTTCCTCTTTCCCGGGGTAATCAGCCAATGCTTTGGCAATGGCGCAATACGTCTTATTCCCTTGTATGCCTTTAGCAAGAGCTTGATCTGATTTAAATCCGTCAGCCTGCTTCAGACCTAATAGGCCGAGGAGTTTGCTTTCCGATAGTCTGTCGTTGGTATTTAGATAATCGAATATCCGCAGTCTTTCCTCAGGATTAATCGGGAATTCATACTGTAACTTTCTCACGTCTGTTGGCGTTGTATCCATCCCGTCGAACAATGACGGTTGCACAATTTTCCTTCCTTTTAGACGTGGATTTACCAGACGAATGTTATTAATCGATTCGTACAATTTGCAAACCTGTGCTAATGGCGATGACTTAGGTGTTACCTTCGGTCCGCTATCCACTTCTTTACCTGCGGAATTTTTAAAGGTTCGCTTTTCAAAATCGCAGTAGGATACAAGGTGCTTGCACGATTTAAGCGGACGTTGAAAGAATATGAGATTCTTCAACTTTGTGATATTCTCATCAGTAAGGATTTCGGGATAGAATTCCTTCTGAGCATTTATGATGGCATCAAATTCCTGAGCATACGCCTCTCGAGGGAATACTTCTTCTTTTATCCTATATGTGTATTGTTTCTTGCCTCGACTACTTTCTGCCTCGGATTCTTTCAACTTGTTGTAGAAAAATTGACCGATAGTCTGATTTAAGGCTTTGATTTCGGAGTATCGATTGTTTACGCGTGTTACGTATTCTGTCTGTTTGGAATCACCCATGTCGGACTTTGCATGGCGATAACCTCTGCGCTTATTTAGATGCAACAAAACACGTGCGATGTCTGATTTAGAAAGTTGTATGCCGGGAGTAGACGCATCGCTCCGGAGTTTCCAGGTCTCAAGTGGATTCAGAGGCGGAAAGACTTCTGATTTATCCACCATTCCGAGTTCTATAAGGAATGATCTGAGAGATTCCCGACGTTGCTGGTATCTATCAAGCATTTTACGCGCGGTTCTTCTTGCGGTACGTTGCGAACAGGGCGTCTCACCCTTTCCGGCTGAAAAATCAGAAGCCTCATTGTTTTCGTATTGAATAATGCGGCTGCCTAATCCCAAAAGTTGAATGACATTGGAATCTTTGTCTGATATATCAATTACACTCCAACCTATTGATGCTGTTCCGAGGTCAAGTCCGAGTATTTTCATGATGACTATATAATTTATAATTATAAATTGCAGTTTTGATTACAAAACTAATAAAATAAGTTCATGAAAACAATTTTTTGCACTATTATTTGAATAATTCGTTTTTTTGATATAAATTTGTGACGCAAAAATAAACTAAAGCAAATCACAATAAGGATTATTCCGTTGTGAAAACATCTGAGGAGGGAAATCAAATGATTTCTCTCCTGTCTTTTAATGTTGGATGCTTATATAATTATGACGTAATGCCCAAATATGGCATCGGTTCAACGCAGTAAAATAAAGAGGGTGGGCCCGACTGATAAGAAGTGCTGGTAATGGGAGACAGATGCCGTCGCTAAAGCTTCGGGCTGGAACAAAAACAGATGGCACAGCAAAAAAAGAGCGGGTGATGGTGGAAATAATAGGTGTCGCGGATATCGGGTGGATGTGCAAAATATAAGCGGATAAATGGTAGGATTGGAATAGAGTTGTCCAAAATATTTTGTAAGTGGTTGAAAATAAGATATGTGGAAATTTATAAAGGTTGAAAAGTTTTCCAAAACGAAAATCTTTTGAAATTTTTAGGCGTTTATAGTTGTCGTAAAGAATTAATTTTGTAACTTTGTATCGGAATTGGGATGTGCTCAGTTTAGATACCATTTCGATATCATTCCGATGCCGTTAATGACAGTCAAAACACGCATGCCGTTAATGACAGTCAAAACACGCATGCCGTTAATGACAGTCAAAACACGCATACCGTTAATGACAGTCAAAACACACAGTTAACAAAATATAAACAGACCCAGGAGCATGATACAGATAGTCGAGAAGCGCGACGGGCGCGTAGTGGGATATAACGAGGAAAAGATCAAGGCGGCCATACGCAAGGCGATGCTCACCACCGAGCGTGGGGAGGACGAGGCCCTGATCCAGAAAATAGCCGACCGCATCGGCATCGCAGGCAAGCAGCGCATGACCGTGGAGGAGATCCAGGACTGCGTAGAGGTCGAACTGATGAAGTCGGCCCGAAAGGACGTGGCCAAAAAGTATATCCAGTACCGCGACCAGCGTTCAATAGCACGCAAGGCCCGCACCCGCGATATGTTCCTGGAGATTATCGAGGCCAAGAACAACGACATCACGCGCGAGAACGCCAACATGAACACCGATTCTCCCGCCGGCATGATGATGAAGTTCGCTTCCGAAAGCACCAAGCCGTTCGTCGACGACTACCTGCTGTCGCCCGACGTGCGCAACGCGGTGCGCGACAATCTGATTCATATCCACGACAAGGATTATTATCCCACCAAGTCGCTGACCTGCGTGCAGCATCCTCTGGACCGCATACTGCAGCGCGGTTTCGTGGTGGGTCATGGCGAGTCCCGTCCCGCCAAACGTATAGAGACCGCTTCCGTATTGGCCTGCATCAGCCTGGAGACCGCACAGAACGAGATGCATGGCGGTCAGGCCATCCCGGCATTCGATTTCTACCTGGCTCCATTCGTACGCAACTCATATATAGAGGAAATAAAGAATCTGGAGAAACTGACGGGCCGCGACCTGTCGCATCTGCAGAATTCCGAGATAAAGGATTACCTGAAGGTGGAACTTGACGGCCTGGAGGGTGACGAACGCCTGCGCCAGCACGCCATCAACAAGACCGTGGACCGCGTGCACCAGTCGATGGAGGCGTTCATACACAACATGAATACCATCCATTCGCGCGGCGGCAATCAGGTGGTGTTCTCCAGCATCAACTACGGCACCGATACCTCGGCCGAGGGCCGTTGCGTGATCCGCGAGTTGCTGAAGTCCACATACGAGGGCGTCGGCCATGGTTCCACCGCAATCTTCCCTATACAGATATGGAAGAAAAAGAGGGGAGTGAGCTACCTGCCCGAAGATCCCAACTACGACCTGTATAAATTGGCATGTAAGGTGTCGGCTCGCCGCTTCTTCCCCAACTTCCTGAACTTAGACGCTACCTTCAACCGTGACGAGGCCTGGGATGCCAACGACCCGCGCCGCTTCGAGCACGAGGTGGCCACTATGGGATGCCGCACACGTGTGTTCGAGAACCGTTTCGGCGAAAAGACCTCCATAGGCCGTGGCAACCTGTCGTTCACTACCATCAACATTGTGCGCATCGCCATCGAGCAGATGGGTATCGAGGACAAGGAGGAGCGTATCGCCAAATTCTTCGAGCGTCTTGACGAGGTGATGGATCTGACGGCTCGTCAGCTTGACGAGCGCTATCAGTTCCAGAAGACCGCATTCGCCAAGCAGTTCCCGTTGCTGATGCGCGTGTTGTGGAATCACACCGAGGGCCTGAAGCCCAACGACAGCATCGAGAGCGTCATCAACCAGGGTACGCTCGGCATCGGATTCATCGGACTTGCCGAATGTCTGATAGCCTTGACAGGCAAGCATCACGGCGAGAGCGACGAGGCTCAGCAACTCGGCCTCCGCATCGTAAGCCACATGCGCGAGAAAGTGAACACCTATTCTGAAAACTACCGCCACAACTATTCCGTACTGGCCACGCCCGCCGAGGGACTCTCCGGCCGATTCACCAAGAAGGACCGCAAGACGTTCGGCGTGATTCCAGGCGTGACGGACAAGGATTACTACACCAACTCCAACCACGTGCCCGTGTACTATCACTGCTCGCCGCGCCACAAGGCCAAGATCGAGGGTCCATATCACGAGCTGACTTTAGGAGGTCACATCTTCTACGTTGAGATCGACGGTGATGCCACACACAACGAGGAGTCGATAATGCAGATCGTGGACATGATGGACCAATACAATATCGGTTACGGATCGGTGAACCACAACCGCAACCACTGTCCCAACTGCGGCTACGAGAACGCGGAGAAGGACGAGACATGCTGTCCGAAGTGCGGCGCGCGTTTCGAGACCATCCAGCGTATCACCGGCTACCTGGTGGGTACCACCGACCGCTGGAACAGCGGCAAGCTCGCCGAACTGAAAGACCGCGTGGTTCACAAATAAATTAATGACCACGCACATATCGACTGCGTGGCGCAGATATGACAAACGAACTGACTGACAATGATAACGAACGTCGGCTACGTGTCCTGGACATAGTCCGGGGCACGACCGTCGACGGTCCCGGTTTCAGGACCAGTATCTATCTGGCCGGATGCCGACACGCCTGTCCCGGCTGCCATAATCCCGAGTCGTGGAGCTTCGACGGAGGCGAGGAAATGACAGTGGCGCAGATCATGGACGTGGTGCGCGAGGAGGACTTCGACGTCACCTTCAGCGGCGGCGACCCCATGTATCATTCCGAGGAAGTGAAAATAATAGCACGTAAAGTGCACGATATGGGCCACACTGTATGGCTCTACACCGGATTCACGTGGGACGAACTGCAAAAAAATCCTGTCCTGACACAGGTTTTAAGGGAAATTGACGTTATAGTAGATGGGCCGTTCATCCAGGCTCTCAAGGAGAGGGACCTGTTGTTCCGGGGCAGTTCCAACCAGCGCATCATAGACGTGGCGCGCAGCCTGGAGTCAGGCGAGGTAGTGGAATGGCGTCGGGAATAAAACGAGTGGCGGTATGAAGCTATGATAGAAGATATACAATTGCGGGTCACACCCGAGACGGCAGGGAATCCTGGATTGCTTCGGAAAGCGATTCAGGATAACGTGCGTAATAAGGGGAGCGTGAACGACTACCGGATAGTGCGCCGCAGCATCGACGCACGCAAACGTCAGGTCATGATCAACCTGACTGTTCGCGTGGCCACGGGCGATGACAAGGAAGTCAAGGCTCCCTATACACCCGTGACATTCGAGCCGGTCGCGCCAGATGCCAAAACGATGGTGATAATCGGCGCCGGACCTGCAGGATTGTTCGCAGCGCTTGAGGCGTTGCGTCACGGCATACGCCCCGTAGTATTAGAGCGCGGCGAGGACGTGGACTCGCGCCGCGTGGCCCTGGCCGAGATAAGCAGACAGAAAAAGATAAACCCGCAGTCTAACTATTGCTTTGGCGAGGGAGGTGCCGGCGCATACAGCGACGGCAAGCTTTTCACGCGCAGCAAGAAGCGCGGCAACGTACAGCAGGTGCTGGAGCTTTTGGTGCAGCATGGCGCGTCGGAAAATATTCTGATTGACGTTCATGCCCACATCGGCAGCGACAAACTTCCGCACGTCATCAAGGAGATCCGCAACACGATAATCAATAACGGCGGCGATGTACGTTTCCGCACGCAGGCCACCGGCCTTGACATAAAGGAGGGCCGAGCTGTGGCCGTGGAGCTGGCCGACGGCAGAAAGATAGCCTGTGACGCCGTGGTGGTAGCTACGGGTCATTCGGCCCATGACACGTTCCGAGCCCTGCACGCACAAGGCATGACTATGGAGCCGAAAGGGATTGCCGTAGGTGTGCGCCTGGAGCATCCGCAGGAACTGATAGACCGAATACAATACCACAATCCGAAGGGGAGGGGCAAATGGTTGCCTCCTGCCGAATATTCGTTTGTGACGCAGAGCGATGGTCGCGGCGTGTACTCTTTCTGTATGTGTCCCGGCGGCGTCATAGTTCCGGCCGGTACGGCAGACGGGGAGTTGGTGGTTAACGGCATGTCGGCATCGGCGCGGAGCGGTCGCCTGGCCAATTCCGGAATGGTGGTGGAAATACGCCCCGGAGACTTCCCGGAATTTGAGGAGGCCGGCGCGTTGCAGATGCTGGAGCTTCAGGAGCGTTTAGAGCATGATATGTTTACAGCCGCAGGCAACAGCATCGTGGCCCCGGCCCAACGCATGACGGACTTTGTAGACGGCAAGGTGTCGGCCACATTGCCGGCTACGTCATACGCGCCCGGCATTCAGAGCAAGGATTTCAACACCATCCTGCCTCCATTTATATCCCGGCGGTTGGCCGACGGTTTCCGCGATTTCGGCCGCAAGGCCAAGGGTTTCATGACGCCGGAGGGCGTGATGATTGGTCTGGAATCGCGCACAAGTTCGCCTATACGCATGACACGCGACCCCGAGCGTCTGAATAGCGTGGGACTCGACAACGTATATCCCGCCGGCGAGGGGGCAGGTTATGCCGGAGGCATCGTCTCCGCAGCCCTCGATGGTATGAAATGCGCGGCTGCGTACGCGGCTGCGCCGAGTTTACAGAGTTTAGAAAGTTTAAAAAGTTAAGATAATGGTACAGACATTCGCAAGACTTCACATTCCTCTTAACTTTTTCAACTATTTCAACTTTATCAACTTTAAAGAAATATGGCAACAATACTCAATATAGAATCATCGCAGAGCGCCAGCAGCGTTGCGCTTAGCGTTGACGGCAATGTGGAATGGAGCGCGGTGGAGCGCGAGGCCATGCATCAGGCCACGGACCTGGCGCCATTCGTGGCACAGGCCATGGAGGAAGTGACGCGCAAGGAACTTAAGATAGACGCCGTGGCGGTCAGCACCGGCCCCGGCTCGTATACCGGCCTGCGCATCGGTATGTCGCTGGCCAAAGGGCTGGCGTTCGGTCTCGACGTGCCTCTGATCGGCGTGGAGACACTGAAGCTGATAGCCGTCAAGGCCATGTTCCGCAACCTCAACTTCACGGGCGAGGAAATATTGGTGCCGATGGTCGCCCCCCGCCGCATGGAGGTCTACACCGCCGCATACGATTTCAGGCTTGACGCGCTGATTCCGCCGAAGGCCATGATTATAACAGAGGATTCGTTCAAGGAGCTGCCACAGGACCGCCAGATATGGTTCATGGGCGACGGCGCGGCCAAGACCAAGGATGTAATAAAGCTGCCAAACGCACACTGGATGGACGATGTGCTGCCGATGGCGTTCGATATGGTGGCTTTGGCTGAAAAAAGTTTCCGCGAAAAGGATTTTCTTGACCTGGCGTATTCCGTGCCGTTCTATATCAAGGACTACGAGGCCGTACACGGCGAGAATCCGTTGAAACAGCTGTTGGGCTGCTAACCTAATCATACCATGGAAAAGAAAGAGGAAGTAAGTTTCCGGCGCAAACCGGAATGGCTTAAGATAAAGTTGCCGCGGGGCTTCAAGGCCAGTCAGGTGGTGGAAATGCTCAACGAGCGTCATATCCACACCATCTGTTCCAGCGGCATGTGTCCGAACCGTGCCGAATGCTGGGGCAACGGCACCGCAACCTTCATGTTGTGCGGCGCCGTGTGTACGCGCAACTGCCGTTTCTGTAACGTTACAGGCGGCAAGCCCGGTCCCCTTGACCCGCAGGAGATAGAGGACATAGTGCGTAGCGTAAAGGAACTTAAGCTGAAGCATGTGGTAATCACGTCCGTTACGCGCGACGACCTGCCCGACGGGGGCGCCAGTCACTGGGCCGCGATGATTCGCCGTCTGCATGAGGAATGTCCCGGCGTGACGATGGAGGTTCTGATTCCCGACATGCAGGGCCGGACCGACCTGCTGGACATAATATTGGACGAGCATCCCGACGTGATATCTCATAACCTTGAGACTGTGCGCCGCCTCACACCCGAGGTGCGTCGGGTGGCCACCTACGACCGTTCGCTGCAGGTACTGAAGTATCTGGCCGATAAAGGCGCAAACACCAAGAGCGGCATCATGCTTGGCTTGGGCGAGACCGAGGAGGAGGTGCTTCTGGCTATGGATGATCTGCGCGCCGTAGGATGCAGGATAATGACCATCGGCCAGTATCTGCAGCCCTCCAAGCTGCATTATCCGGTGCAGGACTATATTCATCCCGACAAGTTCGAGGAATACCGGCTGAAAGGAATAGAGAAAGGGTTCGCCCATATTGAGTCGGCTCCTATGGTGCGCAGCAGTTACCACGCTGAGAAACATATAAGATGAAAATCGAATACTGGGGCCTGATACCCTACCGCGATGCGTGGGAGAGACAGAAGGAACTGTTTCGGCGGCTGATAGAAGGTGATGCAGAAGCGGAGACAATAGCCGTGTGCGAGCATCCGGCCGTCTACACGTTGGGATTTCACGGCAATGCGGACAACCTGCTGGTAAAGCCGCGCGAGGGGGTGGAGGTGATACGCATAGAGCGAGGCGGCGACATCACATATCACGGTCCCGGCCAGTTGGTGGTGTATCCGCTGATAGACTTGCGGCGTCATCATCTTGGCGTGAAGCAATATGTGGGGATACTGGAGCGGGCCGTACGCGAGACTTTGGAGGCGTACGGCATAGCCACGACCAGCAACGACGACCAGATAGGGGTGTGGCTGGACTGGGGCAAGCCCACTGCGCGTAAGATATGCGCCATAGGCGTGAAGATAAGCCACGGCGCGACTATGCACGGCCTGGCTCTGAACGTGAATACCGACCTCGGCGCATTCGGGCTGATCAATCCCTGCGGTATCACCGATAAGGCGGTCACGTCAATGCAGAGGGAACTGGGACGCGAGGTGGAGATGGGGGCAGTAGCAGAGCTACTGACAGAACGGCTCCGCGACCTGCTTGAATAGCAGCGTAGCGCGGAGTGCCTACGCCATTAAAATAATATTAGAGCGCATCTGCCGGGTGGCGGATGCGCTCTGTCAATATAAGGATCAGTCGGGATTTACTCAAAGGTATAGACTATGGTAGTTACGGAGGCCGGCTCCAGGAAGACCTTGTCGGCTACGTTGAAACGGTCCTCCTCCAGATGGCGCGTGGCCGTGGTTGTGTAGCGTGTCACGGTCGCCGGCGTCTTGCCGTTGTCGAAACTGTTGGTCAATGTCACGCCTTTCTCCTTGTCATAGTTGGTATATACGGCCACGACGGTCTTGCCGTCGGGCGATACGTATGCAGTGCCGAAGAAGTCCTTGTTTTCATTGGCCTTCAGACCGACGCGTATATAGCCCGGGCGGATGAAGCGGCTGTAATTGCCCAATACCCAGAGGTTGTGCGTGGCATCGACGTTGCCGCCGCCGGTGAAGTCGTTGGAATAGTTGCCGCCGCTCGGTGTGGTCTTGATCAGCTCGAAGCGGTTCTTCTGATCGTAACGCTCCACAGACATCGCCGTCCAGTAGCACCACGACGTGCATCCTGCCATAACGATATCATTGTGGATGACGCGGCTCATGTACTGGGCAATGTCGAATTCCGATACATCGCCATAGGAACCGCCCAGTTCCGAAGGCTCCTTGTCGAGCATGGACCATTCCGTCTGCCATACGCGCAGGCCTTTCGGAGCGGCTGCGTCGGCCACCTTTTTACGTACGTCGCGCATGTGGTTCCAGTTGTCGAACGTCCAGTATGAATGTCCGGCCACAACCTTGTCGACGCTACTCAGGTCGCCGATATAGTTTTCAGACGCCGGGTCGAACAGTTCCTGGATCTGGCTGGTGCGGCCACGGTTGTTGTTGTCGTACTCATACAGATAGTTCCAGGCTGCGGCCTCAGGCACGAGGATCTTTGTGGAGATACCTTTATCCTTGAAAGCCTTGTCCATCTCCACGGCCAGCTGCTTGATCTGACGGTTGAGCCATCCGGAACCCTCCTGCGAGTTGCCGTCCCAGTTATACTGCGGTTCGTTGACAGGGGAGACGTGCGTCACGTTGTATCCCTGGCCGATGAAATGCTCGGCCACCGTGGCCATATAGCCGGCGAAATCGTCGTAGCAGTCCTCCTTCAGGTTTGCCTCCCAGCGGGAGTCGGAACGTCCCTGTCCGTTGAGTGTCCACTGCACTAAGGGGGAGTTGCTGAACAGCACGAAACTCTCCACGCCCATCTGCTTGGCCTGGTCCATGAAGTAGCGCTGTCCGGCGCACTTGTCCCAGTTGTAGGAGCCGTTAACAAGGAATGCTTCGGCACGGTTATTGGCGTTGTCCTGGTTGATGCCAGAAGCATCGCCTGCCTCGAAAGTACCGGCGCCGAGGTTGACGCGCCACATCGAGAGTCCGATGCCGTCGGGCTTCCCTTTGGAGATACGCTGCGAGAACAGCCATGTGGCCAGTTGCTGACGGTTGCCCGTCCAGTATTGGCCAATCCAGTTGGGAAGCCAGCAATCGGAGGCACCGAAGCCCTCCATGACCTGACGCGTGTCGGCGGTGTTGACCACCGTGTTCTGCGACGTGCACGTGAATCCGGGTTTAGGCGACACTATGTCGCCGCCGGGCGTAGGATCGGGAGTGTCAGGCTCGTCGCCGCCACTGCCCACCGGGCGTTTCGTGGAAACGCCGGTGGGTTTTTCATCGCATGATATCAGTGCAGGCATACATGCCGCAGCCATGCACAGTAATAGAATCTTACTTAGTCTCATATTAGAATCCTGGGTTCTGTTCGATAGCACCGTTGGAGTGCTGGATTTCATACTGAGGAATAGGCCAGAGGAGGTCGCGGCTTTCCGAGAAGCGGGTACCCTTGTCGGAGGGTTCGCCCTGGTTGTTCTTCTCGTACATATCGGCGTCGGCGCCGGTGTTGTACTTCACGAACGAGCCGTCGGGTCCGAACAGTTCGGCCATGACCGATTTGCCACTGTCGCCCTTCCAGCGGCGTATGTCGTAAAGTCGGCACTGCTCGAAGGCCAGCTCCAGACGGCGCTCCAGACGGATGGCGTCGCGCAGGGCGTTACCGCTGGATGTTACATCGGGCAGGTTGACGCGGGTGCGCACACGGTTCAGGGCCGTGCGTGCGTTGCCCTCGTCGCCCGTGGCCTGACAAGCCTCGGCATACATCAGGAGCACGTCGGCGAAACGCAGGATGCGGTGGTTCAACGGAATCTTGCAGATGTTGTACACCTCGGGACGCTGTGACAGAGGTACGAAATACTTGCGGATGATACGTGCCGACTTATGCTGCGACGGCTTGATGAGATAGCGGGTTGTCATGTAATCGTCGGTCCATCCGAACAGTTTCTTACAGTCCTGGAACTCGGAATTCGTCACACCGCCCTGATAGGAGTCCTTGGTGGTATTGTTCTGGATGAATTTGTCGAACTGATCCTCACCTGCGATTTCGGTGCAACCGGTCTTGATGATGGTCCAGCGGAGACGCTCGGTGTCGCCTGCTGCGATGTAGGCATTCTCTAGGTCGGAAGTGGGCTGACCCCACGACCATCCGTCTCCGACGCCGTTACGGCAGCCTGTCATTACGGTAAGCGAGCCTCCTAAGTTGTAGAGGTCGCCGCCGTATGCCTGCTGCACCTCGAACAGAGATTCCACTGAGTTGTTGTAAGCCATATCCCACACCTGACCGAATTCGGGCAGCAGGTCGTACTGCTTCTCGTCGATGACAGTGCCGAGAGTCGACTTCGCCTCGGCCATCTTGCCGTGATAGAGCTGAACCTTGCCTAAAAGGCCCAGGGCTGCGCCACGGGTGGCACGACCGAGGTCGGCGGCCGCATATTCACTGCGCTGGGGCAGGATTGCGGCGACATCGGCGAATTCCTTCTCGCAGAAGTCATACACCTCGTCGAGAGTGCTGCGGCCTATGCCTGCAGTATTGTCGAGGGGCTCAAGAATGAGGGGAACGCCACCGAAGTTGCGGGCCAGATCGAAATAGTAGAAAGCGCGGAGGAAACGCACCTCGGCCAGACGCTGGTTGCGAAGCTCCTCGTTCATCGAAGCACCGGGAATACGGGCGATTGCCTCGTTGCATGTATGGATGCCCTGATAGCGTGCGCCCCAGAAGTTCTGGATTATACCGTTGGAGGCGGCGTTGGGCATGAAGTGTGTGATGTCCTGATAGCCGTCGTCCTGAGTGGTGTTGCCGTCCCACAGGTCATCGGTGGTCATGTCAGACATCAGCCATGCATTAGTGATCTGCCACCAGTCCATCTTGGTCAGCTCGAAGTAGCAGCCTGCCACGAAGGCGTTGACTTCTTCCTCGTTCTGGAAATAGGTGTCAAGGTTCTCCTGTCCGCGCACATCCGCGGTCAGGAAGTCGTCGCACGATGTCGTCGACACAGCCAGCGCCATCAATGCTCCGTATAATAAATATGATTTTTTCATGATCTTCTATGATTAGAATTTAAAGTCAAGGCCTATCACGTAGGTGCGGGGAGTGGGATAGTTGCTGTAGTCTATACCGGTGGCGATTGCACCGCCGTCGTAGAAAGGACGTTCAGGATCCATTCCCGAATACTTCGTGATGGTGAACAGGTTCTGGAACGAAACGTAGAAACGCAGCTTGTACTGTTTCAAGACGGATTCGGGCAGGGTATAGCCTAAGGTAAGGAGCTTGCAGCGGAAGTAGTCGCCGTCCTCCACGAAGAAATCGCTGACGCGTGTGTAGTTCTGGTTCAGGTCGTTGTAGCTGAGGCGCGGTATGTCGTTGGACGTACCCTCGCCGTGCCATGCCTTGTTCAGAGTGCCCTTGAACACATTCTGTCCGCTTGCACCGCTGTAACGTGCCTTCTGCAGGTTGAATATCTTGTTGCCGAATGTTCCGAAGAAGTTGGCCGCCAGGTCGAAGCCCTTGTACTCGAAGTTCATGTTCAGGCCGAGCTGCAGAGCCGGGTAAGGATTGCCGATATATACCTTGTCCTCGTCGGTCAGCTTGCCGTCATGGTTGCGGTCGATGAACTTGATGTCGCCGGGCTGTGCGTCTGGCTGAATCAGGTTGCCGTGTTCGTCGCTGTGGTTGTAAACCTCCTCCCAGGTCTGGAACAGACCGTCCGTGGTGTAACCGAAGAAGCGCGAGATCAGGCCGCCGTCCTCGTTCTTGATGATGGACTCGCTCATGCCGGTGCCGTCCCAGATGGGACCGTCGCCTGTGAACTTGATCGCCTTGTTCCTGACGCCCGACATCTGGACTCCGATGCTGTAGTGGAAGTCACCCGCGCGGTCGTTCCAGTTGATGGCGAGTTCCCAGCCGCGTGCGCGCATCTTGCCGATGTTCTGCGTGATGGCACCCATCCACGTGGGCACACCCATGATGAGCTGGCTCTGCTTGCCGTAGAGCATGTCGTGCGATGTCTTCTGATAGAGGTCGAACGTGACGCCCAGGCGGTCATTGAAGAAACCCAGGTCAATTCCGAAGTCAAGGTCCTCGACGGTCTCCCATTTCAGGTTCGGGTTACCCATATCTCCGAGGATTGTGGCGGGATAGCGGGTGCCGTCGGGACCGAACACGTAGTTCACGCCGTTGTTGAGTTTCGTCATGTAAGCGCCGTTGGCGATGGCTTGGTTACCCACACGGCCCCAGCCCAGGCGGATCTTGGCATTGCTGAGCCAGCCCTGCGTAGCCTCCATGAACTTCTCGTTCGACAGGCGCCATGCCAGCGAAACCGAGGGGAAGTAACCGAACTTGTTGCCTTTGGGGAAGCGCGAGCTACCGTCGGCACGGATGGATGCAGTCAGATAGTAGCGCGAGTCGTAGTTGTACATCACACGGCCCAAAAAGGATGCCAGTGTCTGGTAGCTCATGCTGCCGCTGGCCTTCTGGTCGCCTGTACCGGCGGATACCTCGTGCAGCAGGTCGGAGCTGCCGGGCACATCCTGACGTGAGCCCTCCAGCCACCAGTCGGCGTAACGCTCGGCGGTGAAACCGGCCATTACGGTCAGATTGTGTGTGTCGGCGTATGTATCGGAGTATGTGATGGTGTTGTTCCAGGTCCAGTTCAGACCGTCGCTGTATTTACGGCCCACTTCGTCCTTGTCGCGCTTCTCGAGGTCGGCGATATGGAACTCGCAGTTATACCAGTCTTTGCGTTCCATCCAGAAGTTCAGACCGAACTGTGTGCGGAGAATCAGCTGCTTGATGGGGCGGATCTCGATAAAGGGATTGGCAAGGAGCTGGAACTTACGTGTCTTGTTGTCCATACGTGCCAGATTTGCCACGGGGTTCCATTCCTGGTTGTTGTAGGAGCGCTGATAGTTGTTCATCGGGTTTTCGGCATCCCACTGGTCCTCGGGACGGAACACGGGAGTGGTGGGGTCCATGGACTGGGCCGCGCCGAACAGGTTGGGGGTGTCGGCCCAGTTCTCCATGTTGGGAGCCAGGTCGAGACCGACTTTCAGCCAGTCGGTGAAGTTATACTCCGTGTTGAGTCGGAGGTTCAACTTGTCCCAATAGCCAACGTCGTACTGCGAGTTGTTGCGGAAATATCCGAGCGAGAAGGAGTAGATGAATTTGTCGTTGCCTCCGCGTACGCCCAATGAATAGTTCTGTACCAGGGCCACGTCGTTTATCACCTCGTCCCACCAGTCGGTGCCGTCAACGGGAGAGTAGTTCTCGTAAGGAGAGTTCCAGGGAGCCACGCGGCCGTCGTTTTCATAGCGTTTCATGAACACCTGCTCGTACTCGTCGGCCCAGGCGATGCCGGGTCTGGGGATGTGCTGGAAGCCGACGGAAGCGGAGAAGTCCACGGAAGTCTTGCCGGCCGCGCCCTTCTTGGTGGTTATGATGATTACGCCGTTCGATGCGCGCGTACCGTAGATAGCAGATGCGGAAGCGTCCTTCAGCACCTCCATGCTCTGGATGTCGTTGTTGTTGATGAAGTTGATGTTGCTGGTGTTCAGAGGCACACCGTCCACCACGTAGAGGGGACTGGAGCCATTGACTGAGGTGATGCCTCGGATTATGACCTTAGGCGCGTCGCCGGGACCGCCGGCCGAAGCGATCTGCACGCCGCTGACCTTGCCCTGCAGGGCATCCATGGCGTTGCCGGTCACTACTTCGGTGATTTCGTCACCCTTCACTGTCGAGATGGAGGATGTCAGGTCGCTGCGCTTCACGGCGCCGTAACCAACCACCACAAGTTCGTCGAGCGAGTTCTCGGTCTCCTTCATCGAGATGTCGATCTTGGTCTGGCCGTTTACCTTTACGTCCTCGGTCACGAAGCCGACGTACGAGAAGGTGATGGTCCCCTTGGAGGGAACATTGTTCAGAGTATAATATCCGTCGATGTCGGTGACGGCTCCGTTGGTCGATCCTTTGACCATTACTGTGGCGCCTATCAGGGGTTCATTGTCCATCGCGGACAATACCCGTCCCTTTACGGTCAGATTCTGCGCCCATGCCGTGACGCTGAGCAACACGGCACACAGTATCAATATAGCTTTTTTCATTGGAATCTTAGATGTAGGTTACTGTGGAAGAAGTTTGATTCTCTCTGCGTGAGCATCGAATATCAGCTTGTACTTGCCTTCGGCGGGAATTACAGGCTTGATCCAGTTGTCGCCGATGAAGTTCTTGCGGTAATCCTCGCCGCCCCATGCATTGATGTCGAACGACTCGCCGGCGTTGGGGTACATGAACTTGAACTGTTCGGGAGTGAGGCTGCCGTATTTCCAGTCGAAATATTCTTTATTGCCTTTGAAATGGTCGTTGTCAGGCATAACGAGGCCATAGTAAACGCACTTGCTGGGATCCGTGCTGTCGTCTACACGCCATGTGGTATAGTTCCACCAGCCATCGCTATGCCAGTTGTGGAGGATAAAGCTAATCTCTCCGGCCTGAAGCTGCCAGCCGTCAATGAAGAAGATGTTGGGATTCTTGGGATCCTGTTCCATGCGGCTCTTGATGTCTCCGGGACCACCTGCGGGGCCGAAGTACCATTCCTGCCACCAGTTGTCGGCTGTCCATTTGTCATGCCATGTGTTCAGGTCGTTCTGTCCGTAACGCATGTGCTTCACGGGGTTAGGAGCGTCGGCGGGAGTGTAGGTCTCCAATGCGTATGATCTCTCGAACGTGTTTACAGTAACCTTATAATAAGTATTGGCTTTGGTAAGCTCGATGCGTCCCACCGTCTCCGGATCGTCGCCAAGCACACCTTCCGTCTGCAGGTCGGGACCGAAGCAGATGGGGCTGAAATCGGTTTTCTGGGGCAGGAAGCAGATCTGGGTATTGGCGTTCTCGTTGTAGTAGGCCACAGTGTAGGTGTAGGGAGCGATATGGTCCATTGCCATCGGTACGCCGAACACATCTGCGTTCAGGTCGGCGGCGGTGGCCACGTCGCACAGATACAGCACATCGAAGTCAGGCAGCTCGCTGACCTTAACGACGGACTCGATTTTGGTGTTGCGTACTTCGCCCTCCTGGGCCGCCATGTCGAACGCCTCGACGGTCAGCTTGTAGTCCGCTACCTTTGACTCCAGGGGAATGGCCCGCGAGAAGGTAAGCGTTTTCTGACCGTTGGCTTCAAGACGAATCGGGAAGCCTTCGATGCCCTCCATGTCTACCATGACATAATCGAGGGCTACGTTGTCTTCGACGTCAAACTTCAGATTGAACGTGGTGTTGGCTTTCAGAAGCACTGTCATCTCACGGTCGGGAGCGGCGGTGAACACAGGTGCGGTGAAGTCGGCGTCCAGAGTCACCAGCACGGTCTTTTTGATGGTATTGCCTGCAACGTCATCGATGTAGATGTCGACATTGAAGCTGTCGCCCTGCACGTCCTGCTGAATCTTGTACGAGAAATCCAGTTCATACTCCTTCAGCGGCTCGCCGTAGATGGAGAGGATGTCGATGGTCTTGTTAAGACCGATTTCCTTACATTCGAGGCGGATGTCCTTGATGCCGTCGGCATCTTTTACGGTACCTGCCAGCTTGATGGATGCGCCGGCGACTGTCTGCACATGCTCGGCTTTCACGGCAAAGTCCGGATCTGCTCCGTCCACCACGTCCCAGTCGGAGTCCGAACACGAAGCCAGACCCAACATGGCTAATGGCACCAGGAACATTCCAAACCGTAATTCAGGATGTTTACTCATGATGATTAGGTTATAGTTACTAAGGATAAAAATTACAGTAGTCCAATTATCAGTTTCAGACTGTTCCGATTGCGTTATAATATAAAACCGGTCAGTCGAAAGTATTAGCTTTTGGTATTAGTCGATATTAGCTTTTGGTATTAGTCTGATCTTAACATTGCAAAATTAGGCAATAAAGTGCAAAATTCCAAGTAATTCACAAAATTTTTGTAATTTTGTCGAATAAAATATAAATAGGCATTAACAAGGTTTATCCTGTTGATATAACTTTTCATAAGTCATGTGGATATTTTTAGGACTGTTGTCGGCGTTTTGCCTCGGATTCTATGATGTATTCAAGAAAGTGTCGTTGAAAGGTAACAACGTTCCGGTGGTGCTGTTGCTCAACACTATGTTCGGCACGTTGCTGCTGAGTCCGGTGCTGATAGAGAGCGTGGTACAGGGACATTACGGTCCCGGCGTCACGCTGATGCAGAACCTGTTGGTGGTGCTGAAGGCAGTGATAGTGCTGTCGTCGTGGATACTGGGATACTTCGCTATCAAGCATCTGCCGCTCACCATCCAGGGACCCATCAACGCCTCGCGGCCCGTGCTGGTGCTGTTGGGGGCGTTGCTGATATTCGGCGAAAGACTCAACGCGCTGCAATGGTGTGGCATGCTGTTGGGATTCGCCTCGCTGTTCTTCATATCGCGCATCGGCGCCAAGGAGGGATTCTCGTTCAAGGCCTCGATATGGCTGTGGATGTCGATAGGAGCCACCATGCTCGGAGCGGTGAGCGCCCTGTACGACAAATTCCTGATGGGCCGGTTCCAGCCGCTGCAGGTGCAGGCCTGGTATTCGTTCTATCAGATGCTGATGATGGGCGTGGTGGTGCTGATACTCTACAGATTCGCGCCCGCGCACTTCGGCGGCAAATTCAAATGGAGATGGTCAATACTTGCCATCTCCGTATTCCTGACGGTGGCCGACCTTGCCTATTTCTACTGTCTTACCATCCCCGGAGCTATGATTTCGATTGTGTCCATGACGCGACGCGGCAGCGTGATCATACCGTTCCTGTATGGAGTGACAGTGCTGAAAGAGAAGAATGTAAAGGCCAAGGCCATAGACCTGTCGATCCTGTTCCTGTCGCTGGTACTGTTGGTGCTGGGGAGCCGATGAGGGGGGATAAGGTAGAGTAAAAGCCGCGGGCTTTTACCACAGTGCGGATGGTGCTGCGGGTTGTTGGCACAGTGCGGGTTGTTGGCACAGTGTGGATGGTTAGGAGAGGGCGTCCAGTTCCTGCTGGGCTATCTCCCAGACGGACATCTCGTTTTCCAGCTTCTTGGAGGTAGCCTGATAAGCCTCGAGGGTTTCGGGGCTGGCGTCGCCGCTTCCTATCTTGTCCTCCAGGGCCTTCACTTCCAGCTCCAGGGTTGCTATGGTCTCCTCGGCCTGCTTTACCTTCTTCTCGGCCTTCGACACCATCTTGGCACGTTCCTTCTGCTCGGCATAGCTTAGTTTGCGAGGCGTTTCGGTCAGTGGTGCTGACTGAGTGGGAGCTGCTTCCTTGGCTTTAGGTTCAGCGGTCTTGGCCGCAGGGGCGGGAGCGTCCTTTTTTTCCAGCTCGTGCAGGTTGGTCATGTCCTTGGCGCGAAGGAAGTCGTAGATGCCGCCAAGATGCTCGCGCACCTTGCCGCCGCCGAACTCGTATACCTTGTCAACGAGGCCGTCCAGAAAGTAGCGGTCGTGGCTCACCAGTATCACCGTGCCGTTGAAATCGGCGATGGCCTCCTTCAGCACATCCTTTGACGGTATGTCCAAGTGGTTGGTAGGCTCGTCGAGAATCAGGAAATTGACCGGCTCGAGCAGAAGGCGTATCATGGCCAGACGTGTCTTTTCACCTCCGGACAGCACCTTCACTTTCTTGTCGATGGCTTCGCCGCCGAACATGAAGGCGCCTAAGATGTCGCGCACTTTGGTGCGCATGTCGCCGGTGGCCACATTGTCGATGGTTTCGAACACCGTCAGCTCGCCGTCGAGCAGCTGAGCCTGGTTCTGGGCGAAATAGCCTATCTTGACGTTGTGGCCTACCTTCAGCGTGCCGTCGTAGGGTATCTGCTCCATGATGCATTTCACCAGCGTGGACTTACCCTCGCCGTTGCGCCCCACGAACGCGACTTTCTCGCCGCGACGTATGGTAAACTCCACACCCGAAAACACCTGATGGTCGCCGTAACGCTTGCCAACGCCCTCGACTATCAACGGGAAGTCTCCGGAACGTTCGGCCTTGGGAAATTTGAGGCGCAGTCGGGAGTTGTCCACCTCGTCAACCTCTATGGGCACTATCTTTTCAAGCTGCTTGATGCGGCTCTGCACCTGCACGGCCTTGGTGGGCTTGT
This sequence comes from uncultured Porphyromonadaceae bacterium, assembly GCA_902468245.1. Taxonomy (GTDB): domain Bacteria; phylum Bacteroidota; class Bacteroidia; order Bacteroidales; family Muribaculaceae; genus Lepagella. The sequence goes on from CABQXY010000028.1 coordinate 457,162, forward strand.
AGCGGAACCGTTCGATGAATTCCCTGGTGTCGGCTATCATCTTCTGCTGGTTCTCGTAGGCGCGCATCTGCTGTTCCACGCGCTCTTTGCGCAGTTCCAGGAATCTGGAGTAATTGACTTTATAGTCATATATTTTTCCGCACGATATTTCCAAAGTGCGGGTAGTGACATTGTCAAGGAAAGCGCGGTCGTGGCTAACCAGAAGCACCGCATTCCCCTTGTTCATCAGAAAGCGCTCCAGCCACTGGATGGATTCGATGTCCAGGTGGTTGGTCGGCTCGTCAAGCAGCAGTATGTCGGGACGGCGCAACAGTATCTTGGCCAGCTCGATACGCATACGCCAGCCTCCGGAGAATTCCGAGGTGGGGCGGTGCATATCCGTCGGCAGGAAGCCTAAGCCCGTGAGCGTGGACTCAATTTCGGCTTCCATGTTGTCGGCTCCCTCGATCGAAAGGCGGTGGTTCAGGTAATCGAACCTCTCGAGCAGATTGTGATACGACTCTGATTCGTAGTCGGTGCGTTCGGTCATCTGCTGCTGCACTGAGGCAAGTTCATCCTTCAGATTCTGTAATTCCGAGAAGGCTTTCTTCACCTCGTCCAGTACCGATGTGTCGTCGGCCAGTACCATCTGCTGCGGCAGATAGCCTACGGTGATGCCGTTGGGCATGGACACCGTGCCGTGCGTCGGCTCCTCCAGACCCGCCAGTATCTTCAGCAATGTGGATTTACCAGCGCCGTTCTTGCCCGTGAGGGCTATGCGGTCGTTGGGATTGATCACAAAACTCACATCGTGAAACAGGGGACGCGCCGAGAACTCAACCTCGAGATTGTTGATACTTATCATGGAAATTATGCTTCTGTCAATTCAAATTTGCCGCAAAATTAACAATTTTATCGCTAATAGCCTTTAATAGGAGTAAATAAATTGTCAATCCCAACATTTTTTGTTAATTTTGTAAGTTAAGAAAGGTGATTTCATTTGTTAATAAAGAATGAGTGAAATTGCTTGTAAAAACAAGCTAAGAAAGAAAAACAACCGTAAAAGAAGACTCGAAATATGGACATGATGCAAGAGGCTTTGGAATACCATGAAGATGGACGCCCCGGCAAGATCGAGGTGATGCCCACCAAGCCATACTGTACGGCACGCGACCTGTCGCTGGCCTATTCGCCCGGCGTGGCCTATCCCTGTCTTGAGATAGATAAGAATCCGGACGATGCATATAAATATACCAACCGGGGAAATCTTGTGGCCGTGATCTCGAACGGCACGGCAGTGCTGGGTCTCGGCAACATAGGCGCCTTGGCCGGCAAGCCGGTGATGGAAGGCAAAGCGCTTCTGTTCAAGATATACGCAGGTCTGGATTCGTTCGATATCGAGATCAACGAGAGCGACCCGCAGAAGATGGTTGAAATAATCCGCTCGCTTACGCCCACGTTCGGCGGCATCAACTTAGAGGACATAAAGGCTCCGGAAAGCTTCTACATAGAGAGCGAGCTGCGTAAGCAGTGCGATATACCCATCATGCACGACGACCAGCACGGCACATCGATAATCTCCGGTGCCGCATTGCTGAACGCCTGTGAGATACAGGGCAAGAAACTGGACGACATCAAGCTGGTGATAAACGGAGCCGGCGGGGCAGCCATCAGTTGCGGCCGCATCTACAAGCGTCTGGGAGTGAAGGCTGAGAACATCGTGATGTGCGATTCTAAGGGGGTGATACGCAAGGACCGTGACAAGCTCACGGAGCAGAAGCGCGAGTTCGCCACCGACCGCGACCTGCACACTCTTGACGAGGCAATCGTGGGGGCCGACGTGTTCTTGGGTGTGAGCGTCGGCAACGTGCTGACACCTGCCATGCTGATGAAGATGGCACCCAAGGCGATAGTGTTCGCGCTGGCCAATCCGACGCCCGAGATAGACTACGAGCTGGCCAAGGCCACACGTCCCGACATCATCGTGGCCACGGGCCGCAGCGACTATCCCAATCAGGTGAACAATGTATTGGGCTTCCCCTACATATTCCGTGGAGCTCTCGACTCGCGTGCATCGACCATCAACGAGGACATGAAGGTAGCCGCCACATACGCCATAGCCAAGCTGGCGCACGAGCCGGTGCCGCAGCAGGTACTGGACGCGTACGGCGTGAAGGAACTGAGCTTCGGTCCCGACTACATACTGCCCAAGCCCGTGGACAAGCGTCTGCTGTTCACCGTATCGCCGGCAGTAGCCAAAGCCGCCGACGAATCGGGAGTGGCCCGCAACCCCATCAAGGACTGGAACAAATATCAGCAGTTCCTTGAGAGCGTATTACCCAAACAAAACGAGAAATGCGAAAAATAATCGTATCGACGCTGACGGCTCTTGCGGCTGTATCGTTCACATCATACGCGATAACACCGCAGGAGGTGATGCAGCAGACCGTAGGCAAAATCAAAGGCACCAAAGGGATCACCGGCAACTTCCGTGTCAGCGGTGACCAAGGGTCGGCCGCCGGTTCGTTCAAGTTCGACGGCACGCGGACATACATAGAGTCCGGCCAGTTCGGCAAGCAATGGTTTGACGGCAAGACTCTGTGGACACTGAATCCAAATACGAAAGAGGTGACGGTATCCACGCCCGAGCCTGTGGATGTGGCTGACGCCAATCCGTTGATGTATCTTAACGGATACAACAGTAGCTACCGGCTGTTCTTCAGCAAGCGCAAGGAGGCCGGCAAGTATCTTGTACTGCTGAATCCAAGAAATAAGAACGCGGACATCAAGGCCATCGAGGTGGCCATAAATACCAAAACCCTGTTGCCGGAACGGTTTATAGTACGGACTAACGATGATCAACGAAGCACCGTTTACGTCACGAACCTTAACCTTAACGGCAAGCTGCCGGCAGGCACATTCACATTTCCTGCGGCAAAATATAAGGATTACGAAATAGTAGACATAAGATAAGATGGAAAAACATACCAAAGTATTGATAATAGGGTCGGGTCCCGCGGGGTACACCGCAGGCATATATGCATCGCGTGCCAATCTGTCGCCGATGCTTTACGAGGGCGACCAGCCCGGCGGCCAGCTGACGCAGACCACCGAGATCGAGAACTTCCCCGGGTATCCGGAAGGGATTCTCGGTCAGGAGATGATGGACGACCTGCGCAAGCAGAGCGAACGTTACGGCACGGAGATAGTGTCGCGTACCATCGACAAGGTGGATTTCAGCAAGCGGCCTTTCGTATGTCAAGACGACAGGGGAGACGTGATAGTGGCCGAGACGGTGATAATATGCACCGGCGCGAAGGCCCGTTACCTTGGACTGGCGGACGAGGAGAAGTATCGCGGTATGGGCGTGAGCGCCTGCGCCACGTGTGACGGATTCTTCTACCGCAAGCGCACCGTGGCCGTTGTGGGCGGCGGCGACACAGCCTGCGAGGAAGCCCTGTACCTTTCCACACTGGCAAGCAAGGTGTACATGATAGTGCGCAAGGACCATCTGCGCGCATCGCACACGCTGCAGCAGCGCGTGTTCAACAAGGGGAACATCGAGATTCTGTTCAAGTGCAACGCCACGGGCCTGTACGGCGAGGACGGCGTGGAGGGCGCACACATAGTGCGTCACTTAGGCGAGGAGAAGGAGGAGCGTTTCGACCTGCCGTTGGAGGGATTCTTCCTGGCAATCGGCCACATACCCGCCACACACATATTCCGTGGGCAGCTCGATCTGGACGGCGAGGGATACATCCGCGTGCAGTCACCCACCACACGCACCAGCGTGGAGGGAGTGTTCGCAGCCGGCGACTGCGCCGACCCGATATACCGTCAGGCCGTATGTGCCGCCGGCACCGGATGCCGGGCCGCCATGGACGCGGAGCGTTTCCTGGTGGATCACAGCGACCTTTAAGCATTGCTTTAATTATAATAATGTAACACACTTCCAATCATGGATAAACAGGATATGCTGGATCGCCGCTATCTGCGCATGGCCACGATATGGGCCGAAAACTCATACTGCGAGCGCCGCAAGGTCGGCGCCCTGTTGGTTAAGGACAAGATGATAATCTCCGACGGCTACAACGGCACTCCCTCGGGATTCCCCAACGTGTGTGAGACCGAGGAGGGCACCACTTTCCCGTACGTGCTTCATGCCGAAGCCAACGCCATCACCAAAGTGGCCCGCAGCAACAACAGCAGCGAGGGGAGCACCCTCTATATCACCGCAAGTCCATGCATGGAGTGCTCGAAACTGATAATACAGGCGGGTATAAAACGTGTGGTTTTCTCCGACCTGTACCGCATCACCGACGGTCTCGACCTGCTGAAACGAGCAGGCATCGAGACCGTACACATCCCCTTGGACAATGACGGAACGGATGCCGGTGCGTGCGGATGTGATGATTGTAAGGATCAATCCATACATTGATGAAAAAGAAAAATTACGGATACATACTGTTGCCTCTGTTCCTGAGTCTGGGCATAATCGGAGGCTTGTTCATCGGCAGATACTCCAGCGAACAGCGGATGAGCCCGGGCGAGGAGAAACTTCGCACTGTGCTTGGCATGATACAGGAGCAATATGTGGATCCGATAGACATAGACAGCCTGATAAACGAGTCGATACCCGACCTGCTGGCATCGCTCGACCCGCATTCGGCCTACATTCCGGCCGAATCGCTGACCATAGCCAACGATGACCTTGAGGGCTCGTTCGGCGGCATCGGCGTGGCTTTCCAGGTGCTGAACGACACCGTGACCGTGGTGGAAGTAATAACCGGCGGCCCTGCCGAGAAAGTCGGAATCCTGCCGGGTGACCTTATACTGGAAGCCAACGGCAAGAAGCTGACCGGCGAGAAGATAACCAGCGACGAAGTGTTCAAGACACTGCGCGGCAAGGAGGGAACGAAAGTCAAGACCCTGGTGAAGCGCCGCAGTTCCAAGACTCCGCTCACGTTCGACATAGTTCGCGGCGAGATACCCTCCAACAGCGTGGATGCTGCATATATGCTGACTGATGATACCGGATACGTGAAGGTCAGCAAGTTCGCGCGTACCACCTACAGCGAGTTCTACACAGCTTTGACCCGACTGCAGAAGGAGGGAGCCAAGAAGTACATAGTAGATCTTCGCGGCAATTCGGGCGGCTTCATGGACCAGGCCATATATATGGCCAACGAGTTCCTGCCGGCCGGGCGCGGCATAGTATTCACCAAGGGCCGGATAGCCGAAAACCAGACCATAGCCACCAGCGACGGCACCGGACAGTTCCAGAACGTGCCGCTGACCGTAATAACAAACGAGTTCTCTGCCTCCGCGTCGGAAATATTTGCCGGAGCCATCCAGGACAACGACCGAGGTCTCGTTATCGGTCGCCGCACGTTCGGCAAGGGATTGGTACAGAACCAGCTCTCGCTGCCTGACAGCTCGGCCGTACGTCTTACCGTGGCCCGCTATTATACGCCGTCCGGACGATGCATCCAGAAGGAATACAAGCGTGGCAAGGATGGCAAATACGAGATGGACATCGCCGACCGATACACGCACGGCGAGTTCTATTCGCGCGACAGCATCAAGCTGGACAAGAGCAAACTGTTCCGCACCGTGAACGGGCGCGAGGTGTACGGAGGCGGCGGCATCATGCCCGATGTGTTCGTGCCCGAAGACACCACGGGTTACACTTCCTACTATCTGGAGGCTGTGAACAAGGGTCTGATCAATACTTTCGCGCAATATATGGCGGACTCCTACCGCCCGATGATGAAGGACAAGAGTGTGGAGAGCATGATGCGCATCCTGCCGCGAGACAACACGCTGCTGCAGAACTTCGTGAGCTATGCCGCCGGCAAAGGGCTGCCCGCAAGGTGGTATTACATCAACCAATCGCGCGGTTTGTTGTTAAATCAGATAAAGGGAGTGATTGCGCGCGACCTGGTAGGCTACGAAGGCCTGATCAAGATACTGAATCAGGAAGACAAGACGGTATCGGAGGCTTTGCGTCTGCTGGAACAGGGACAATCGCCCGTAAACATCAAACCAAGTAAAAAGAAATAGCTATGGATAAGCGAGACATAAGGAGAAAGGTGAGCGCGATGCGCAAGATGCTGTTGGAAACCGAAAAAGAGGCATCGGCACTGGAGGTGTTCGCGCGTCTGGAAGACACGGCCGCGTTCATGATGGCTGACCGCATCCTTATGTACCACTCGCTGAGCGACGAACTGTCCACACGAGCATTCCTGCAGAAATGGCACGGCCGCAAGCATTTCTATCTGCCGCGTGTCAATGGGGTGAACCTGGAGATACTGCCATACGACGAGTCACGTCTGGAACTCGGCTCGTTCCACATCGAGGAGCCTACGGGCAATGACACGGTGGACGCCCGCGAACTGGAGATGATTGTAGTGCCGGGTGTGGCCTTCGACCGACGCGGTAACCGGCTGGGCCGCGGCAAGGGGTTCTATGACCGCCTGTTGGCGGGTACCAATGCTACGACAGTAGGTGTGGGTTACGATTTCCAGCTGATGGACGAGATTCCATGCGAGGAACACGACGTGCCCATGGATTATGTCATAACGCAGCACACCACAATGCGTTTCCACAAGCCTAAAAAGCACCGAAGCTATTAAACCTACCAGTTAATTTTAATTCAAATTAACAGACACAACACTAACCGCTACGTTCCCATTTTTCCCATCTCTCCTCATAATACCACTCCTCTCAATAATTAAAACACACCAATAACAATATAAATATGATCAGAAAGATTGCGAGTCTGGCCATGCTGGGAATGACCTGTGTCATGGCATACGGACAGAATCCGGCGATTCCGTTGAATCCGGAAGTAAGACACGGCAAGCTGGACAACGGCCTGACGTACTACCTCCTGCACAACGAGGAGCCGAAGGAGCGTGCCAACTTCTACATCGCGCAGAAGGTCGGTTCCACGCTCGAGAACGAGAATCAGCTTGGTCTGGCCCACTTCCTGGAGCACATGGCTTTCAACGGCACCAAGCACTATCCCGGCAAGAACATGCTGAACTATCTGCAGTCGAAGGGCATCCGCTTCGGCGCGGACATCAACGCCTACACCGGCTTTGACGAGACAGTGTACAACATCGACAACGTACCTACCACCGACAAGGCCCTGATGGATTCCGTACTGCTCGTGCTGAGCGACTGGAGCGGCAGCATCCTGCTGGAGGAAGACGAAATCAACGCCGAGCGTGGCGTGATCGAGGAGGAGTGGCGCAGCCGCCGCGATGCCCAGAACCGTATGTTCGAGGCTATCCTCCCTGTATTGTACAAGGAGTACCAGTATCAGCAGATGCCTATCGGCAAGATGGAGATTGTACGCAACTTCCCGCCGCAGGCCATCCGCGACTACTATCACAAATGGTATCGTCCGGACCAGCAGGGCATAGTGATTGTCGGTGACTTCGACGTCAACGAGATGGAGCAGAAGGTGAAGGACCTTTTCAGCAAGATTCCGATGCCCGAGAATGCCGCTCCCCGCGTATATCCCACGGTCAGCGACAACGAGAAGCCCATCTTCGCGTATTTCACCGACAAGGAAATGCCTTACAAGATGATCAGCGTGTCGTTCAAGAGCGACAAGATTCCTTTCGAGGAACGCAACACCGTCATGGCATATATGCAGGAGAGGGTGGTACAGGCTCTGATCGAGATGATGATCAACAACCGTCTGCAGGAGCATTCCAAGGATCCCAACTGCAAGTACTCGTATGCCGGCGTGAGCTTCGGAGACTTCTATGTATCGACCACCAAGGATGCGTTCGACATCACCATCATAGCCAAGGACGGCATCAAGGATGCTTACGACGACGCTCTGGCCATCGTGGCCCGTGCATGCAAGACCGGATTCATGGAGTCCGAACTGGTCCGCGCACGCGACGAACTCCTTTCCACCTACGAGAAGGCCTACAACGAGCGTAAGTCCACCAAGACTTCGACTCTGGCACGTCGCCTGATCCGCACGTTCATCGACAATACCGCCAATCCCGGTGCCGAACAGGAGTACACGATGATGAAGCAGGTTCTTCCGGTGATACCCGTTCAGGAACTTAACATGATGGCTACCCAGATACTGACGCCCAACAATCAGGTCATAGTCGTTTCGCAGCCTGAGCGCGAGGGTATGGAAATGGTGTCCGAGGAGGTGATGACAGCCGACCTCAACAAGATCATAAACGCCGAGTACACGGCATACGTAGACGAGGAGCTTCCGTCCACACTGGTGGCCAAGGCTCCGAAGGCCGGCAAGATCAAGAGCGAGAAGGCGGGTCAGTTCGGAACAACAGAATTCACTCTGAGCAACGGCGCAAAGGTTGTGATCAAGCCCACCGACTTCAAGGCCGACGAGATTCTGTTCACCGCCTTCCGCAAGGGTGGCCGCGACATCTACAGCAAGAACCAGGCTGCAAATGTGATGTGCATGTCGGACGCTGTGGACGCTTCCAAATTCGGCGAATACAAGGCATCGACCGTATCGAAATATCTGGCAGGCAAGAAAGTAGAACTGAGCTATAGCGTAGGCAACGCCGTGACGTCGCTCAAGGGACAGTCCACTGTCAAGGATCTGCCCGTGTTCATGGAGGTGCTGTACGAGACCATGACCGACCTTCAGCCTGACACCGCGGCTTATCGCGCCAACATTGAGCAGACCATCGGTTTCCTCCGCGAGCAGGAAAAGAGTCCGCAGTTCGTGTTCAGCAGCCGTCTTGACCAGGCTCAGAATTGCCACGACGACCTCTATTACAACGTGCCCTCCGTCAGCATTCTGGAGAAGGCAAACTATTCCGAGATGCTCAAGATGGCCAAGCAGAGCATGGCCAATGCCGCTGACTTTACATTCCTGTTCGTCGGCAACATCGACGCTGCGACTCTGAAGCCGCTGCTTGAGAAATACATCGCATCGCTTCCCTCCAAGGGCAAGGCTTCGCAGGTAAAGGTTATCTCGCCCCGTCCATACGTCAAGGGTGATGTGAAGGACCACTTCGACATCCCGATGGCCACTCCTTCGACACAGGTGTTCGTTGTCAGCAACGGTACCGACATTCCTTACTCCATAGCCAACAGCTGCATGATTTCGGCAGTAGGTGATATCATGGACATCATTTACACCGAGACTCTGCGTGAGGAAGAAGGCGGCACATACAGCCCCCAGGGATTCGGAGGCTTCAACCAGTACACCAACCACTGGCAGCTCGGCTACTGGTTCCAGACCAATGCCGATGTGCAGCAGAAACTGGTTGACCGCGCCAACACCGAGCTTGCAAACCTGCTGAAGAACGGTGCGAAAGCCGAGCACTTCAACAAGGTACGCGAGGCTATGGCAAAGCAGTACGAGATCAATGTCCGCACCAACAACTATTGGAAAAACAATCTGATAGACTGGCTGCTGGGCTTCGACAACATCTCCGGCCACAAGGCAGCCATCGACGGCATGACCGTAGAGGGCCTGAACAAGTTCATGAAGCAGCTTGACCCCTCCAAGAACCGTCTTGACTTTGTAATGACAGGTGTAGCCGAGAAGTAATCGGAAACACCCAGACACAATATAAGGCCCCGGGTCGTTGCGACCCGGGGCCTTTGTTATTGAATTAAATCAGGATTAATCGAGATAAATCGGGATTAATCGAGATAAATCGGGATAAATCGGGATTATTTATTCACGCGGTATTTGTCCCAGCCGTCGGTGAGGTAGGCCACGGCCTGCTCGGCGGCGGCTACGCCGGCGTTGAAGTTGGCTTCGGTGGTCTGAGCTCCCATCTTCTTGGGCGTGAAGAACACGCGTGCGGCGAATTTCTTCTCGAACTCCTCGGCTGTGTCGGGCTTGATGTCGCTGACATAGCGCAGGTCGGGACGCTCCTCCAGGGCCTTCATCAGACCTTCCTCGTCTATCACCTCCTTGCGGGCGGTGTTGATCAGCACACCGTTCTTCGGCATCTTCATCACAAGGTCGTAGCCGATGCTCTTGCGCGTCTCGGCAGTAGCCGGGATATGCAGCGACACGAACTGATTTTCAGTAAAGAGTTCGTCGGCCGAATGCAGCGGCTTGACGCCTTCGCCTTCCATCATCACGTCGGGCACGAACTTGTCGAGCGCCGATACATGCATGCCGAATCCCTTGGCTATGCGTGCCACGTTGCGGCCTACCTGTCCGAAGGCGTAGAGACCGAGTGTCTTGTCCTTAAGCTCAGTTCCAGACTTGCCGTTATACTGGTTGCGGCACATCATGATTATCATTCCGAACACCAGCTCGGCCACGGCGTTTGAGTTCTGGCCGGGGGTGTTCATCACGCAGATGCCATGCTTGGTGGCTGCTTCGAGGTCGATGTTGTCGTAGCCGGCACCGGCGCGCACTATCACCTTCAGCTGCGGAGCTGCGTCCATGATGTCGTTGTCTATCTTGTCGCTGCGGACAATCAGTCCGTCGGCGTTCCTGACGGCTTCCAGCAGGTCGGCGCGTGTGCCTCCCTCAACCACTTCCAGCTCGTTGCCCGAGGCGTTGATGCTGTTCTCTATGGCTTTGACAGCGGCCGGGGCAAACGGCTTTTCGGTAAATACAAGTATTTTCATAGTATCACTGCATTAATGTTTGGCTTCGAATTCCTTCATTACGGCTACCAATGCCTCCACGCTCTCCTTGGGTAGTGCGTTATAGAGCGACGCGCGGAATCCGCCAACCGAACGGTGACCCTTGATGCCTACCATTCCCTTGCTTGTGGCGAAGTCCAGGAAGTCCTTCTCCAGCTCGGCGTAGTCGGGCTTCATGACGAAGCATACGTTCATTATGGAGCGGTCCTCCTCGGCCACTGTGCCAGTGAACAGCTTGTTGCGGTCAATCTCGTCATAGAGGATTGCTGCCTTCTCCAAGTCGCGGCGTTCCATCTCGGCCACGCCTCCCTGCTCCTTGTAGTAGCGCAGTGTCATCAGCGCCGAGTAGATGGGCAGTACTGGGGGAGTGTTGAACATCGAGCCTTTCTTCACGTGCGTGCGGTAGTCGAGCATTGTGGGAATGGGGCGGCTCACGTGACCTAAGGCCGATTCCTTGACGATGACGATGGTGACGCCGGCGGGGGCCAGGTTCTTCTGTGCGCCTGCGTAGATCACCTCATACTTGGTGGGATCGAACACGCGCGAGAAGATGTCGGACGACATATCGCACACCATGGGCACCGGGCTGTCGGGATCCTTGCGGAGTTCCGTACCGTAGATGGTGTTGTTGCTGGTGTAGTGGAAATAGTCGGCGTCGGCGGGTATTACGAAGTTCTTGGGTATATAGTTGAACTTGGTGTCCTCGCTGCTGGCCACTACGTCGACCTCGCCGAACAGTTTTGCCTCCTTGATGGCGTTGGACGCCCATGTGCCGGTGTTCAGATATGCGGCCTTCTTCTCCAGCAGGTTGAAGGGCACCATGCAGAACTGCATGCTTGCGCCGCCGCCTAAGAACAACACGTGGTAACCTTCCGGAAGCTGAAGAAGCTCCTTGGTCAGGGCCACGGCCTCGTCTACCACGGCCTGGAATTCCTTGCTGCGATGCGACACTTCCAGCACCGACAGACCCGTGTCTGCAAAATTAATCACTGCATCCGCTGTATTCTGGATGGTATAGGGCGTCAGTATGCTCGGCCCTGCATAAAAATTGTGCTTTTTCATGCTTTCCTGTTTTGGGTTAATTAAGATTTCCCCACATAGTTTTTCATGGGTTTTACATTAAAGCATTGATTCGAACCGAAGTCACTTGATGCATTTATTTCGCAACCCCGATTCCATTGCAAATATAGTCCAAATTCTTCATTCCTCAAAATTAAAAGCAACCGACTGCAAAAATAGACGTATATAGCATAAAAAAAGAGGCACCGGGTTGCGGTGCCTCCATAGGTATGGGTATGTAATGTAGGATTACCAGATGGTGATTCGTTCGGATTCGGGGCGGAACATCTTGTCGCCGGCCTTGATGCCGAAAGCCTTGAAGAAGGGGTCGATGTTGCGCAGCGATACGTTGACGCGATTCACGCCCAGCGAGTGGGGATCGGCCATGGTGAGACGGCGCTTCTCTTCGTCGCGGATGTTGTTGGCCCAGAGGTTGGCGTAGTTCATATAGAATACCTGCGTGGGATCCAGACCGTCGATCTTGGCCTCCTCGGATGTGATGTCCACGCCTTTCTTCTTCTGCGAGTCGAGCCATGCGGTGTATGCCACGCGCAGACCGCCGTGGTCGGCGATGTTCTCGCCCAGGGTGTATGCGCCGTTAGCCTTCAGGTCGGGGAAGATCTCGATTTCATTGAACTGGTCGGCCAGACCCTGTGTCAGCTTCTGGAACTTTTCGGCGTCCTCGGGAGTCCACCAGTTCACCATGTTGCCCTTGGCGTCGAAGTTACAGCCCTGGTCGTCGAATCCGTGAGTCATTTCGTGGCCGATCACCACGCCGATACCACCGTAGTTCTCGGCATCGCTGGCCTCGGGATCGAAGAAAGGAGCCTGCAGGATGCCGGCGGGGAATACGATCTCGTTGGCCAGCGGGCTATAGTATGCGTTGATGGTCTGCGGAGTCATGCCCCATTCGGACTTGTCCACGGGCTTGCCCCACTTCTCCAGATAACGGTCCTGTGCCCACATCGCAGCGTTGTGCATGTTCTCGTAGTAGGAAAGGGCCGGGTCTATCTCCAGCAGAGAGTAGTCCTTCCACTTGTCGGGATAACCGATCTTGACGGTGAATGCGTTCAGCTTCTTCATGGCCTGCACCTTGGTGTCGTCGCTCATCCACGACAGGTTGATGATATGCTTGCCAAGAGCGTTGCGCAGGTTCTCCACCAGCTGCAGCATGTATTCCTTGGAGCTCTCGGGGAAATATTTCTCGACATAGAGCTGTCCGATGCCTTCGCCCATCACGCCCTCGACGGCGCCCAGAGCCTTCTTCCAGCGGGGACGCTGCTGCTGAACGCCCGACATCACCTTATTGAACTCGAAGCTTGCGTTGGCAAAGTCATCGCTCAGGTAAGGAGCGGCACCGCTGACATACTCCCACAGGTAGTAGTCCTTCTTCTCACGGTCGCTCAGTGTCTTTATCAGCTTGTCAGCCTGCTTTACAGTATTGATCTCGGTAACGATCACCGTCTCCGGCGCGTCGATGTTCATGGTCTCCTTGAACCAGCGGTTCCAGGGAATATTGGGGTACATCTCCTGAAGCTGAGCCATAGTGCGGATATTGTACATGGCCGGGATGTTGCGGCTCTGCTCGCGGGTCCATGTGGAGTCGGCCAGCAGGGTCTCGATCTTGATGACGTTCTTGGCGATGCGCTTGGCGTCCTTGGCGCTGTAGCCGGCCAGCTTCATGTCGGTCTGGATCAGCTTGTCGTAAGCGTTCAGGATGTCCTTGTGCTTCTTGTCCTTCAGCAGGTAATAGTCGCGGTCGCCCAGACCGAGGCCGGTGGATCCTACGTACATGGCGTAGATATTGCTGTTGCCGAGGTCCTCCTGCGGAGCGGCGTTGAAGAAGGGCGAGCCGTAGTTGCGGTGAATCCAGATCAGCAGGTTCTCCATATCCTCGGGCTTGGTGTTCTCGATCTTGGCCAGGTCGGCCTTGATGGGAGCGGCGCCCTCGCGGTTGCGGCGCACGGAGTCCATGGCCAGCTCATAGATGTTGGCGATCTTGTAGGCGTTGGTGCCCTTGGCGGGGTCGGTGGCGGCCAGACCCATCACCAGGCGCTGCACACGGTTGTTGCTCGAATCGTTCAGGATGTTGAACTGGCCGTAGCGGCTGTACTCGGGGCTGAGGGGGTGATCCTTCATCCACTTGGAATTCACGTGGCCGTAGAAATCCTCCTTAGGCGAGATGTTGGGGTCGAGGCCTTTGCCGTCGAGACTTTTCAGATGCTCCTGTGCCATGCCGGGAACGGCAGCGGCTGCAAGTGCAAGTGCCAATAATGCTTTGGTTCTCATAGTTATGTTGTTTGGTGTTGTGTTTGATAATGGGGGAGAGGGGGAAGCGCCGGAGGCGGATGAGGTGGGCGCCGGAGACGCCGGGAGCGGAGCTCCTTACGGAAACGGCTCCGCGAGGATCAAAGAGGGAGCGGGCTTCTTTAAGGAAACGGCTCCGCGACGATATGGGGAGGGAAAAGAGAGGTAAGGGTGGAGAGCTTGCGGTCTATCTCGGCCCATTCGGAGGCGGGGTCGGACTCGGGCATGATGCCGGCGCCGGCGTACAGCACGGCGCGGTCAGGCGCGATATGGGCGCAGCGGAGGGTTACGAACAGGCTGAAGCTGTCATAGCCATTCCACGGGCCACAGTAGCCGCCAAAGAAGGAGCGCTCGAAATGCTCCTGTTGCGCTATCGTCTCGGCGGCGAGTTCGCGCGGCATACCGCATAGAGCGGGAGTGGGCGCTAATGTGTCTATCAGCTGAAGCACATCGAGAGTGTCAGAGGCCGGGACGCTGATGCGCGTCATCAGATGCTCCACGGGACCCGCCATCTTGGTGACAGGCTTGTCGGCAACCGGCCGGAGTCCCGAATTCGTGAAACAGTCCATTATGTATTTCGTCACCACATCATGTTCCCGACGGTTCTTGGTGTCCCAGTCGTCGGTGTCGTTGTCGCGGTGCGTGCCGGCCAGGGCCATGGTGTGCAATTCCTTGCCGTCATTCTCCAGCAACACTTCGGGAGTGGCACCAATCCAGCTGCCCGATTCCGGCGACGTAAAAAGATAAACGAACGCATCTGGATAATTCCGGCACAGGGAATCGAACAGCGCGTTGATGTCGGCGGGTGCGTCCTGAAGCAGACACCTTGCAGCCACAGCTTTTGTGAGCTTGCCTTCACGTTCCAGTGTCTTGATGGTTTCCACCTCGTCGGCCAATTGACCGGGTGTGGTGGATGCCTCGGGGAACGGTGCGCAGAGGCCATGTCCGTTAAGGCGTAGTGCCTCACTGAAGGTGTTGGACTCGCATTCGCGGTCGGCCGGTATGAATATCATGGGAGAGTGCGGCAGGAAGGGAGCAATGACAAAGCCGCGACCTTCGGGCTGTTCCAGGCAATGGTCCGACATCCCGCCGCAACATTCCGTTGCACCGGGGAGCCTGTATTTGAACGCGTAGATGTGTTTTGTCATTACTTTTTAATTTCTTTAGCCACGAAGTCGAATGGATATGCCTCGGTGATTTCAGCCTCGATGAAGTCGCCGGGCTGCGCGTCGGAACCATATACCGTATAGGTCATGTCAACCTCGGGACTGTCCCATTGTGAACGGCATATCAGTTTGTCGCCTTCACGTTCGTCTACAAGTAGGCGAACCTTTTGACCGACCATTTCGGAAGTGAGTTCATCGCTGATGTTTTCCTGAAGCTCCATCAGACGGTCCAGTCGCAGCTGCTTCGTTTCTTCGGGAATGCTGTCCTCGTAATGCAGCTGGGCGTAGGTGTCTTCCTCCTCCGAATAGGCGAATGCACCCATGCGGTCGAATTTCTGCGTGCGCACGAATTCCATCAGCTCGTCGAAGTCCGCTTCGGTCTCACCGGGGAATCCGACCATCAGCGTGGTGCGGATCTTGATACCGGGCACACGCTCGCGAATCTGCTTCAGGAGCTCCAGCGTCTTCTCCTTATCTATGTGTCGGCGCATGGCCGTAAGTACGTTGTCTGATATATGCTGCAACGCGATGTCAAGGTACTTACATACGTTGTCGCGACGCGCCATAACGTCAAGGATGTCCATGGGGAAGTCGGCGGGATAGGCGTAATGCAGTCGAATCCATTCCACGCCCGGCACTTCGGCCATGCGGTCGATCAGTTCCGCAAGATGATGCTTGCCGTCAATGTCCATGCCGTACGACGACAGGTCCTGGGCAATGACGTTGAATTCCTTCACACCTTTTGACACAAGATCGCGGACTTCGTCGATAATCTCGTCGGCAGGGCGTGACTTGTGTCGTCCCGTTATTAGAGGTATGGCGCAGAAGGCGCAGAAACGGTTGCATCCCTCCGAAATCTTGAGATAGGCGCTGTGCGGAGGGGTGGTGAGGTCGCGTTCCCATATCTTGGGAGTCTGCTGCCCGGAAAGGTCAGGGAGCGAGTCGATGAATCCCGTCCAGTCAAACTTGCCGTACCAGGTGTCCACTTCCGGCATCTCGGCCGGCAGTGAGTCGCGGTAACGCTCGGAGAGGCATCCCATCACCACGATGTGGCCTATCTTGTGCTTCTTCTTAAGCTCGGCCAACTCCAGCAGCATCATCACCGACTCCTCCTTGGCATCACCGATGAAGCCGCAGGTGTTCACCACCACATACTCGCCGTTCGGGGTATCGGGATCGTGTTCCGTCTCATAGCCCTTCGCGGCCAGACGGCGCAGCAGACGCTCCGAATCTATCAGATTCTTGGAGCATCCCATTGTCACTATGTCTATCTTGTTCTTCTTGTACATTCAGTATCAGATAGCGTTGCCGAAAAGTGAGCGTACGAATTCGTCCGGATGGAATATCTGCAGGTCCTGAATTTTCTCGCCGAGACCGATGTATTTCACCGGAATCTTGAACTGATGGCTGATGCCAATCACGACACCACCCTTGGATGTGCCGTCCAGCTTTGTGATGGCCAGGTTGTTGACTTCGGTGGCTGCTACAAACTGACGGGCCTGTTCGAATGCGTTCTGTCCGGTGGAGCCGTCCAGCACCAATAGGATTTCCTGCGGAGCGTCGGGCACCACGCGCTTCATTACGTTCTTGATCTTGGTGAGCTCGTTCATCAGGCCGACCTTGTTGTGCAGACGGCCTGCGGTGTCGATTATAACCACGTCGGCGCCCTGTGCTTTGGCCGAGCTGACAGTGTCGAAAGCCACGGCGGCAGGGTCGCTGCCCATCTTCTGCTTCACGACCGGCACGCCCACGCGCTCGCCCCAGATGTCAAGCTGCTCTATAGCGGCTGCGCGGAATGTATCGGCTGCGCCAAGCACCACCTTGTAGCCGGCTTGCTTGTACTGGTAAGCCAATTTGCCGATGGTCGTGGTCTTGCCTGCGCCGTTGACGCCTACCACCATTATAACGTAAGGCTCGCCGTTGGTGTCCGGAATTTCGAAGTCCTCGAGACGACCGGAATTCTCCGGCTTTTCCAACATGCGGGTTATCTCGTCGGCCAGGAGAGTGCGGAGTTCTTCGCTGCCCACGTACTTGTCCTGGGCTACACGTTTCTGCAGACGGTCTATTATCTCCAGAGTTGTGTCGGTGCCGACGTCGCTGGTCACAAACGCTTCCTCAAGATTGTCAAGGACCTCGTCGTCCACCGAGCTCTTGCCGGCGATGGCGTGCGAGATCTTGCTCCATACGCTTTCCTTGGTCTTGGTCAGACCGCTGTCCAAGGTTTCCTGCTCCTGGCGGATCTGCTCCTGGTCTTTCTTCTTACGCGAAAAAAAATCTTTGAATCCCATAATATTTAAATAAGGGTATGTTGCCGAATAACCGGCCGAGGCCGAAGGTCCGCTTCGGTCCGTGCCGATTATTACAGGGCTTTTAATCTACAAAATTAATTAAAAGAGACAACATATCAAAATAAAGGTAAATTCGGGATTGCGTAGGAGCTTCGCTCCTGAACAGAACGGCTCCGCGAGGGAGGATTACATCGATATTCCGCCCTGGGCTTTGGCTGAGGAGGTGTCGTCGGGGTTGATGTTCAGGCCGGACTCCTTGACCTTCTCCTTGAGGTGTCCGAAGTTCCAGCTCAGCGTCAGGGCTACGCTCGGACTCCAGTTGGACCAGGATGCCGCGCTTCGGGTGTCCGGTGTGTTGGTGTGCCATGTGCCGCCCTGGTATGCGCGCAGGAAGTTCCAGGCGCTCAAGCCTACGGTCAGCGCGTTGTCCTTCAGGAAGCTCTTGTTGACGCCGAGTCCGTAGTAGTAGTATCCGGTGCTGTATCCCTGCGAGGTTATCTGATGTATGGTCTGGCCGCCGCCTACATTGAACCGGAATCCCTTCGGGGCACTGTAGTTCCAGTTGATGCCGTAGTTGCCGCCCCAGCCGTGCGAACGCTGATTGATCTTGCGGGCGTTGATGTCGGTGTATCTGATGTCGCCGTTGACCGAGAGCGACATGGAGTTGGTGATGTTCCAGTTCAGAAAACCGCTGAGGCTCGTTATGCGGCGCCGGCCATAGTTGCCGTACGTCTCTATCGCAGTGATGCCTTCGTATCGCGTATAGTTTATGATGGAATTGTCGGTCTGTTCGTAGCTCAGCTTGACGTTGCCGCCCAAGAGGCGTCCGAAGTTGGTGTATGTGAGGGACACCACATTGTTGTGCTCGCTGGTCAGGTCCGGATTACCGGTCTGGGTCATCTGGTCAGAGATCTTGGTAACATGCGGGTTTACCTGCGACAGCGAGGGACGCGATATGCGCATCTGGTAAGCCAGACGCAGGTTGGTGGCCGGTCCGAAGATATAGGTGACGGCAGCATTGGGCACCCAGTCGTTGAGATGCGAGGTAAAGCCTGTCTTTGCGGCGTCATGATATTCCAGATTCATTACGGTATGTTCGTACCTGATACCGGCCGTAAGTCCCACCTTGCCGCCGAACGAGCCGTTATAGGCCGCATAGCCGGCATATATGTCCATGTTCTGACGGATGTCGTCGCTATCGTCCGAGGCTGGCCGCATAGTCTCCATGCTGTCGCCGACGTTAAATTGCGAAATGGCTGAGTTGCGGCGGAATATTCCCTTGAATCCCGCGTCGAGCGTATGGGTGCCGTTGCCGAACGGATTGGAGTAATCGGCCTGTACGGTATGCTGGCGTGTATATTCGTGATTGATGTTTTCCCGCCAGGGGGTGAGGATTGTATAGTTGTCGCCGTTGAAATCGTGGTTAGTGAAGTCCAGGAAGTTCTTGCCGAAATCGAACATATACGCGAAGATGATGCGGTGCGAGGACATGTCGTTGAATCCGATGCGGTAGGATGCGTTGGCCGATGCACCCTGGTTCAGGACACTGCCGCGAGTCATATCGGTATCATAGCTCCACCGTTTGGCTCCCGAGGCATCGTACATGGTGCTGGTGCCGGAGAACTGCTTGATGCGTGCGTTGACGTTGTTGAAGCTTCCGCCCATCGTGAAAAGGTGACGGGCCGACGGTTCCCAGCTCATGTTGAGTCCGGCCTGTTCATAACCGAAGCCGAATTTCTGTTTCATTTTGCTTTTCAGAAGTCGGTCGGTTTCGGAGTTCAGATATGTAGTTGAAGTTTCGTTGATGTTCTTGTTCGGCATGATACCATCCATCGCGCCGGTGGCGTTGAGGCTTATCATCACCTTGTCGGCCTTGACGGTGCCGTAAGCGCTGAGATAGGCCTGCTTCGTGCCGTATCCTGCCGCCAGGGTGCCGGAGTAGCCGTCGCGGCGCTGCTGAGTCTCGGTCACGAGGTTCAGGATTCCTCCGAATCCCTCGGCATCGTATTTGGCGCCGGGCTCGGTCAGCACCTCTATCTTCTGTACAGATTCAGCAGGCATGGCCTTGAAAATCTTCTGGTAGTTGGCCTCCATCATCACGTCTTCCTTGCCGTTGACGTAGATCTTGAAGCCGGAATTGCCGTTGATCTGTATGTTGTCCTGGGCATCGACAGTGACCATAGGCACCTTCTTCAATGCGTCGAGCAGAGTCTGGCCTTTGGTCGACTCGTCTTCGCTTACATCGTAGGTCAGCTTGGCGCCGTCGGACTTTATCACCTCTTTTTGGGCAGTGACCACGAAATCGTCGAGGTTGATGGAAACTTCCGGTTCCGGAACCGTGTCCGCATGCTCCTGTGCCAGGGTAGTGAGGGTGCCTGCCGACATCAGCAATGCCGGTAACAAATATTTGCTTTTCATTTCAGTTCAGTTATTTAGTGGAGTTTGCGAGGAAATCGGTATAAGCGTTCATCAACTGTTCGGGCGAGATGCCGAACGATGAGAGTCGGTCGAAGAAGTAGTTAGCCTCGTGGTCGAAGAAATACTCCTTGCGCATCTGCAGTATCCTGTCGGCGGCATTGGAAGCGACAAAGTATCCGATACCCCTTTTCATATAGATGAGTTCCTGCTGCTGCAGCCAGACGAAGGTGCGCATCACGGTGTTCGGATTCACGCCCGCTTCGATGGCGTAGTCGCGCACGGAGGGGAGCCGGCTTTCGTCCGGCAGCTCCCCGCGGACTATGGAATCCATCAGAGAATCCGCTATCTGCAGATATATCGGTTTGTTGTCGTTGAAATTCATCGGCCTATCACATACTGTTTCTTAAATGTGTAATACGTCAGCCAGCAGAAAAATACCGTGCCGGCGAATACAGCGCCTATTATGATCCAGAAGCGTACGGTGTACGACACGAGCCATTCTACCTCGTATCCATGAGTGATCATATAACTTACCGCACCTCCCAACAACATGGCGAATACGAATATCAATGCCACCCAGATGCCGGAAGTCTTCAGGAACGACAGGCGCGGCCATTGTATGGCTCCGTAGAAGTACGTGGAAAGGATGAACGACATAATCACAGCATTCCTGATGAAAGCGGACCATGAGGAGGAGAAAAGTTCATCCTGCGGCCAGTAGAACCCGGCGAACTCATGGAACATGATCAGCGAACCAATGTTGCGTCCTATCTCGATCATCGGGTAAGCTATGGCGATGAGCAGGAAGCCTCCCACGAATACGCTAAAAAACGCTACCCAGTATTTGTCGGTATTTGAGGCCGGAGTCATCAGGGTGTTGAGGCGTCCTCCCTTACTTTTCATTGACGAGAATACCATTGATGCGACCACTATCCATGTAATCATGCCGAATCCGATATACATACCGATGACGGCATACGGATCGCCGGAACTGAACAATCCGTTAATCAGTCCGATTCCCATCCACGCGCCCCAGAATATGAGCGTGCGCATCACAATGGCCTTCCTGTTTTCGCAGAACTGTTTTCGCGCCAGAGCCATGAAGCGGCTTAAGCCATCCATTTCCTTATATTGTACTGTAGTTTCCATAATTTACTGATCTAAGTTTATTTTTCGATTTTAGATGCTCCGCTGCTCTGGGTGTGCATGTCATTGCACTTCAGCTCAGATATATCGGCAAATGAGGCTCCGGCCAGATTTATGAATGCGTGTTCATATTCTCCCTTGACGTCTACCTTGCCGGCACCGTTAACGTTTATAGTCAGAGTCCCGCCCTGAATCTTGTCCATATCGACCTTCCCCGCACCGTTGATGGTAACGGTGTTGTTTGCAATTTTGCTGTCGTCGATATCGATGTCGCCGGCTCCGTTGGATTCCATGTATAATACAGGTGTGTCTATGTTCTTGATGTCCACGTCGCCGGCTCCGTTGACCCGAAGCAACGATATGTCCGGTGCACTTACAATTACAGTAATCTTGCGGTTGCGCGCACTGAACGATCCATGATGATCATCCTCTATCTTAAGCAGACTGTCGTTGACGCTTGTGATCACGTTTTCGCCTATCTCTTTAGGCATTGTCACTATGACCGAATAGGGACCCTGGGTGTATTCCAGGTCACATGCGCCGTTCACTTCAATCTTGTTGAAGTCCTTAAGGTCGAGCCGGCGGGTCATTGTCTCTACGTTTTTCTTGACCTTTACAATTCGGCATGAGGAGAGGAAAGGCACTGAACTCACTGCGATGGCTGCGACAGCCAGGTATGTTATATGCTTGTTCATGATTTTTCTACGAATAATTGGTTGATAAGGTCGGGATTGCTGTTGGTAAGCTCGAACAGAGTCTCGAGGTTGACTTCAGTCTCGCGGTCGGGGTCATCGAGGAATTCCACTACGTTGAAGCCTCCCGGCATCGGAATGGAGAACAGGGCGCGTTTGGCCTGCTCGGGATCCTGTGTGTATCCGAAACGCAGTTTGGTCTGTATGTCAATCATGGGCCGGTTCAGCAGGATGCGGTTGTTGTCGGCTATCACGACATGGTCCAGGATGTTCTCCACATCATATACCTGGTGGGTGGATATGATGATGGTCTTGTCATCGGTCATAGCCGCGGTAATTGCCGCGCGGAACATGCGCTTGGCCGTGATGTCCAATCCGTTGGTAGGCTCGTCCAGAAGCAGTATGGATGTGTTGCATGCCAGTGCGAAGCTCAGGAACGCCTTCTTTTTCTGACCCAGGGAGAGAGCGCCGAGATTGATACTGCCCGGCAGGGCGAATATTTCCAGAATGCTGTGCATCAGGTCGAGGTTGAACTTGGGATAGAACACGCTGTTGATGCGTACATATTCATCGAGGGTGATGGGAGGGAGGTCAAATTCTTCGGGTACGATAAATATGTCGTTGAGGAAATTCACCTGACGGTCGGAAGGGATGTAGTCGTTGCAGAGCACCTGCCCGGAACGGGGACGGAGCAGACCGGCCGTGAGGTAAAGCATGGTGCTTTTGCCTACGCCGTTGCGGCCGAGAAGTCCGCAGACAGTACCCGGCTCTATCTGAAGCGACAGATTGGACAGCACCGGAACATTGCGGCGGTATGAAAAACATACATCTTTAAAAGCTATCATAGTGTATTAGTGTATTAGTACACCGCAAAATTAGTACAATATTTTGGAACTGCAAAATTTTCTGCAAAAATTTTCAAAAAAAAGACACAAAAAAATCACCTCCGTTTCCGAAGGTGATTTTAATATGCTATGATTAAGCTATTTAGGCTTTAATCAGAAAATCATGTCAGCTGATTGTTTTTTACATCATGCCGCCCATACCACCCATACCGGGAGCGGGAGCGGGCATGGCGGGTGTGTCCTCCTTCTTGTCGGCTATGACACACTCTGTGGTGAGGAACATGCCGGCGATGCTGGCGGCGTTCTCCAGAGCCACGCGTGTAACCTTGGCGGGATCGATCACGCCGGTCTCGAAGAAGTTCTCGAACGTGTCGGTGCGGGCGTTGTAGCCGTAGTCTCCCTGTCCTTCGCGAACCTTCTGCAGGATAACGGCACCCTCGACTCCGGCGTTGGCCACAATCTGGCGCATCGGTTCCTCGATGGCGCGACGGATGATGGCGATACCGGTGTTCTCGTCGTCGTTGTCACCCTTCAGCTCGTCCAGAGCGGGGAGGCAGCGGATGTAAGCCACGCCGCCGCCGGGCACGATACCCTCGGCGATGGCTGCGCGGGTTGCGCTCAGGGCGTCGTCCACGCGGTCCTTCTTCTCCTTCATTTCCACCTCGGAGGGAGCGCCGATATAGAGCACTGCCACACCGCCGGCCAGCTTGGCCAGACGCTCCTGCAGCTTCTCCTTGTCGTAGTTGGATGTGGTGGTCTCGATCTGGGCCTTGATCTGGTTGACGCGTGCCGCGATGGCGTCGCTGTTGCCGCCGCCGTTCACGATGGTGGTGTTGTCCTTGTTTACGGTCACCTTCTCGGCTGTGCCAAGATCCTGTACGGTGGCCTGCGACAGCTGCATGCCCTTTACCTCGCTGATGACTGTGCCGTTGGTAAGGATGGCGATATCCTCCAGCATCTCCTTGCGGCGGTCGCCGAAGCCCGGAGCCTTGACGGCGCAGATCTTCAGCGAGCCACGCAGACGGTTCACAACCAATGTGGCCAGTGCCTCGTTGTCTACATCCTCGGCGATAATCAGCATCGGACGGCCCGACTGAGCGACAGCCTCCAGAACGGGAAGCATATCCTTCAGATTGGAAATCTTCTTATCATAGAGCAGGATATAGGGATTCTCCATCTCGCACTCCATCTTGTCGGAGTTGGTCACGAAGTAGGGGCTGATGTAACCGCGGTCGAACTGCATACCCTCTACAACTTCTACCGAAGTCTCGGTACCCTTGGCCTCCTCTACGGTGATGACACCTTCCTTCTTTACCTTCTTCATGGCCTCGGCGATGAGACGGCCTATCTCCTCGTCGTTGTTGGCTGATACGCGGGCCACGTCCTGAATCTTCTTGATGTCGTCGTCAACCTCGACGCTCTGGGCCTTGATGCCCTCCACAACCTTGGACACGGCCTTGTCGATACCGCGCTTCAGATCCATGGGATTGGCGCCGGCTGCAACGTTCTTGAGACCTACGTTAACAATGGCCTGTGCCAATACGGTAGCCGTGGTTGTACCGTCACCTGCCTGGTCGCCGGTCTTGGAGGCTACCTCTTTCACGAGCTGGGCGCCCATGTTCTGGAACGGATCCTCCAGTTCTATCTCGCGTGCCACGGTCACACCGTCCTTGGTGATGTGGGGTGCACCGAATTTCTTTTCGATAATAACGTTGCGGCCTTTGGGACCGAGTGTGACCTTCACTGCGTCGGCCAGAGCGTCAACGCCGTTCTTAAGCTCTTCACGAGCCTTGATGTTGAATTTTATTTCTTTTGCCATGATTGTATTAAATTTAACCGGGATTAACCGAGAATAATCGGGATTAACCGAGAATAATCGGGAATAATCGGGAATAATCGGGAATAATCGGGAATAATCGGGATTCGTTTTTTTAGTCGATGACTGCGAGCACATCGCTCTGTCGCATGATGAGATATTTGGTGCCCTCGAGTTCGATTTCTGTTCCGGCATATTTGCCGTACAATACTTCGTCGCCTGCCTTGAGAATCATGGGATCGTCCTTGGTGCCCTGTCCTACGGCCAATACTTTGCCGCGAAGCGGTTTCTCTTTTGCTGTGTCGGGAATGATGATACCGCTGAGGGTCTTTTCTTCTGCTGCCGTCGGCTCGATTAGAACGCGATCGGCAAGAGGTTTGATATTCATATTATATATATTTAATAATTTCATAATGTTTCCGCTGTCGGGGACGGAATCTTTCGGTTGCTACTGTATGTACAAAATGCGTGCCAAATGGTTCAAATCCATAGGCACGCATTAAGACTCTTTAATATGGGCATTGCAGCGAATAAAGGCATAGCAGCTAATACAGGCATATCCGCGGGATATGCCCACAGTAATGGGGCTATGCCATGCTTATTTTGTCAGGATGTAGGAGCGGTCGGGGGAAAGGGCGCCTGTGAGGCGGCCTTTCTTCACCTTGAACTCCTGGCCGTAGACCTTGTCGCGGTATGTGCCGTCGGGCAGGCCGGTGGGCAGATTGACAAAATTGGCAAAACTGCCGACATTCACCACGGCTGCTCCTTTCTTGCCACGGTTCACAAGCCATACCTGGCCGTCTTCGGAGAACTGCAGGTCTTCCTTCTGCCCGCGCATGGCGTGACGGAATTTGTTGACAGCCGCAACTTCCGGGTGCTTGAACTCGTCGTTGCCACGTGCGCCCAATACATTATTGCCGAAATAATTGTCTCGGGTCGAGCCGGCGGGCCGAGAGAAGAACAGGGGAGTACCGTTCTGACGGGCGGTCAGGAACACCCATGCCGTGCGTATCTGGTCGTCGGTGAGGTGCGCAGATTCGTTGGCGTTGCAGTATGTGTCATGGCTCTCCACCCACGTAGTCAGATATTCAGGCGCTGCCTCATGGTGCCAGTTCTTCAGGTCGACGCCGTTAGCCGAACGTTTGTCCAGAGCCTCACGCAGTACGTGACCGTATGACGAAGCCGTCTGGCCCATATAGTCGGCATATTCAGACTCGGGCACACCCTTGTCCTGCAGCACCTCGCCATAGATGAACAGCGAGTCCTCGGGCAATGCCATGCGGACTCCCTTCACAGCCTTGCGGCCCAGAGCCACGTCCCAGAAATCGTTTTCCTTCACGCCCTTGTCCTTGGGGTCGGAGTGAACGCCTATGTGCTTGGCCGTGTCATAACGGAAACCGCGCACGCCCATGCGGAGCAATTCATTGACAAACTGCATGTAATATTTCTGGAAATCGGGATTCTCGGTGTTGACGTCAGGCAGACCGCCCACGCCCATCAACGTGCATTCCGTACGGTCCTGATAGTCGGAGATGGGACGCAGACCGTTGCTGTGAAACATCTTGTCACGGCCACCCACGGCCTTGTAGAACTCCGGCGACACGGCATCGATGTCAAACGCAGTATGGTTGGGCAATACGTCCACTATGACGCGGACATTGTACTTAGAGGCGGAGTCGAGCATGGCCTGCATCTGCTCCTTGCTGCCCAGGATCTTGTTGCCTACCTTCCAGTCGGTGGGCTGGTAATAGTAATACCAGTTGCCCTTCTTAACCTTTGGGTCGAAGATCTCGACGCACGATCCCTCGGGAGCGTAATGGGGCTGGACAGGGGAGGTCTGGATCATAGTGTAACCGGCATCTGCTATCTCGTGCATACTGCGCGCTATCTCTGGAAAGTTCCACGACCATACGTGCAAAATAACATCCTCGTTGGTTGCATTTGGATTGACCGTGATGCGGTCCTTGGACATGGCCGGCACAGCTGCCACAGCGGTAGCGGCAATAATCAATGATATTTTTTTCATAGGTTGTTGTTTTGGTTTTTCATTGGATTCACAAATGTAGTCACAATTTCAGAAATATGCAAATATTTGTATATATAACCAATAAGGAGTAAATTTGCAGTGGTTTAAACATCCATATTGCCTATGGAAAATCAAAAACAGAGATATTCGCGTCTTGTGTCCATACCGGAGATAGGCGATGAGGGCGTGAGGAAACTCAATGCGTCGCATGTCCTGATGATAGGCTGCGGGGCGTTGGGCTCGATGTGCGCCATGTACCTTGCCGCCTCAGGTGTGGGACATATCACGATAGCCGATTTCGATACTGTCGATATCTCCAATCTGCAGCGTCAGCTTTTCTTCACCGAACAGGATTTGGGTAAGTCGAAGGCACAGGTACTAGCATCAAGAATCAACGCGCTCAATTCCGATACCGAGGTGACGGTTCTTGAAAAACTGATACGCTCGCCCCGGGATTTAGGTGACATAACCGAATACGACGTAATAATAGATGGCAGCGACAATCCGCACACCAAGCTGCTGACCGACTGTCTGGGCGCCGATTCCGGCGTGCCGTGCGTCATAGCCGGTGTGCGTGGATTTGAATGCCAGATTATGACATGTGCTCCGGGAACGGTGCGGTATGCCGACGTGTTCGGCGAGGATGCCGCCTGCAGCGGCTTCACGCCTTGCAGTATCGGGGGCGTGCTCGGCCCTGCGGCCGGCGTGGCGGCGAGTCTGCAATGCGCCGAAGCTGTGAAACTGATTGTGGGCACCGGAATGCCCCTGACCGACAGGTTGCTGACCATGAACCTGCTTGACATGACAGTGAATGTATTAAGTATTTAAATCACAGAAAGGTGAACGAAATAATAAGCATATCGCATTACTCGGAGAAATCCGCAAGAGTAAAGATTGCGAACCGTGTGGTTGCCTCCAAGGTGCAGCCCGGTCAGTTTGTGATAATCAAATTTTCAGAAACCGGCCAGCGCATTCCATTCCCGGTGGTGGAATGCGACGGAGAGACAGGAGAACTTGACATCATCATACACCGCGCCGACGGGTTGGACGAGATACTCGGCCTGATACAGGAGGGCGGGGTGTTGCCAGACCTGCTCGGTCCTCTCGGAATGCCGGCGGTGATAGACGAGAACAAGGCGATGCTGTTCATCGGCGACGGTGCTGGATTCGTGCCGTTGCTGCCGTTGATACACGAGGCCCGCAGGAAGGGGTGTCAGGTGCATGCCATCGTGTCCGAGCAGTCGTCGCAGACCAAATGTCTGCTCGGCGACATCAACAGCGCCTGCAACGACCTGACAGTGGCCAGCGAGGACACCGTGCCCGAGATTGTCAGGAAGTGGATAGAGATGTACAAGCCCGACAAGATGGTGTTCTCAGGCCCCACGATGCTGATGAAGAATCTTACGGCAATTGCCCGTGAGCATAATATCCCTGCCGACTGCGTGCTGAACATGCTGATGATAGACGGCATAGGTATCTGCGGAGTGTGCCGTGTAATGATAGGAGGGGTGCAGAAGCAGACTTGCATTGACGGTCCTGTCTTCAACGCCTGGGATGTGGATTTTGATTATATATTGAACCGTCAAAGATCATTCGTATGAATTCGGATATAGAGGAGATATTTGACCGCGGCCGCGACGAGCAGTGGCGCGTGGATCTGCGCCAGACCATGACGCCGAAACAGCGCACGGCCATACCGCGCGTCAGGATGCCGGAGCTGGATCCGACGTTCCGTATCAGCAACAATCGCGAGGTGGGCGAGGGACTGAGCGTGGAGCAGGCCGTACTGGAGGCCACTCGTTGCCTGGACTGCGCCAACCCGGGATGCGTCAAGGGATGTCCTGTGCATAATGACATTCCCGGTTTCATCAAGAATCTGGAGCGGCGTAATTTCCGCGAGGCCATCAACGTGCTGCACCGCACCACGGTGCTCCCCGCCGTGTGTGGACGCGTGTGTCCGCAGGAGAAGCAGTGCGAGGGCAACTGCACATATCTGAAAATGGGCAAGAAAGCCGTGTCAATCGGCGCGTTGGAACGTTTTACGGCGGACATAAACCGTACGTTCGACCGCTTCATCCCGCAGCCAACTTCCACGGACGATGTCAAGAAGCGTCCCACGTATCCAATCAAGGTGGCAGTGGTAGGTTCCGGTCCGTCGGGCCTGGCTTTCGCCGGCGACATGGCCCGCAGAGGCTACAAAGTTACAGTGTTCGAGGCGTTGAGCCAGTTTGGCGGTGTGCTTAAATACGGCATACCGGAGTTCTGCCTTCCCAACAAGATTGTAGACCGAGAGATCCAGAAACTGCGCGACATGGGCGTGGAGTTCATAAAGGATTGTTTCATCGGCCGCACGCTTAGCTACGAGGACCTTCACAAGCTTGGTTATAAGGGTCTGTATCTGGCTACAGGGGCCGGCAAGCCCCGGTTCATGGGTATCAAAGGAGAAAACATACCGGGCGTGATGACCGCCAACGAGTATCTGATTCGCCTCAACCTGCTTGGCAACGCCATGTTCGGTAAGAATTCCGTGGCTGTCAACGGCAAGCGTGTGGCAGTGATCGGAGGCGGAAACACCGCAATCGACGCGGTGCGTTTCGCAGTGCGCAACGGTGCCGAGGAGGCCATGATAGTTTATCGCCGCAGCATGGAGGAGATTCCTGCGCGCGAAGAGGAGATTCGCCACGCCAAGGAGGAGGGCATCAAGTTCTTCACCCTGCACAATCCCGTGGAATACATAGCCGACGAAAACGGCCGTCTGTGCAAGATGCTGTTGCAACGCATGGAGCTTGGTGAGCCTGACGAATCGGGACGTCGCTCGCCGGTGCCCGTAGAAGGCGACATCGTAGAGGTGCCGGTGGATATTGTAGTGGTCAGTGTGGGCTACCTGCCTAATCCTCCGGCATCGATACCCAATATGATAACCCGCAAGGGTGGCCAGATCGAGGTGGACGACGAGACGCTGAAGTCATCGTCCAATGGCGTGTATGCCGGTGGTGACATCGTACGCGGGCCGGCCACCGTTATTCTGGCGATGGGCGACGGCAGAAAAGCCGCAGCCTCAATGGCCGCGGCTTTCGAGGAGGCTATGGACAAAATCAAGCTGTAAGCCTCCGTGATTCGTTGGAGTTTCAGACGTTGTGATCCAGATGCACGTCCATCTGCGGGAACGGGAAACTGAAGCCTTTCTCGGGAAGCTCCTTGTAAATCCGCTCGTTTATGTCGAAATAGAGCGGCCAATAGTTGGAAGCATGAGTCCATGCACGGACCACGAAATTGATTGAGCTGTCCGCCATTTCGTTCAGACCGACGAAGGGCGGACGCTCTACTTTATTCTGTACGCTCACCACACGCTTGTCTATCAGGTTCTGCTGCTTGTACATCTCGTCGTCCTCGATGTATTTCTTCACCACACGCGGGTCGCTCTGAACTATCTCCATCAGTGCCTCCTTCGCTTTGTCCAAATCGGTGCCGTAAGCCAGGCATACGGTCCAGTCCACGCGACGGTACGATTCGAGCGAGTAATTGTTGATCGAGCCGGTGGATAGGGCGCCGTTCGGCAGGATTATGGCCTTGTTGTCAACGGTGTTGATGACGGTGTTGAACAGCTGGATGGACTTGACGGTACCGGTGTATCCGTTTACCTCGATGAAGTCTCCTACCTTATAGGGTTTGAGCAGCAGAATCAGGACTCCGCCGGCAAAGTTCTGGAGCGTGCCGCTCAGCGCCATACCGATGGCGACGCCGGCCGAGGCAAAGATGGCCAGGAAACTGCTGGTCTCCAGCCCCAGGATGCCGATGATGCTTATGACCAATATGAAGTACAGCACCATCCTGATGAGTGACAGTACGAATGTTGTCAGCGACTGGTCTATATGGCGGTGTGTCATGATGTTGTACACCACCTTGTATAGCTTGCGGATAATGTAGCGTCCGACGTAGAACACCAGAATGGCTAACAGTACTTTCAGACCGAAAGAAATCAGTCCGTTCACCATTTTCTGTATCAGTTCGTCTAAGCTGAGGCCTTCCAATCCTTTCCAGAATGATTGCTCTGATACTTCGGGCACCGGTATCTGCGGCGTGGGAATCTGGTCGGCCTGTGCCGACAGAAAACTTAATATGCTTGCTAAGTTCATATTCAATTCAATGGGGTTATGTGTGTTTAATTATAGTGATTAATCCTGATTTATCGTGATTAATCCTGATTTAAAAATCTCGTAATTGCAGGCGCACCACGTTCTCCACATGATGTGTGTGGGGGAACATATCGACGGGTTGTATGTCGGTTACCTTGTAGTCGTGGTCCAGCAACGCGAGGTCGCGGGCCTGAGTGGCCGGATTGCAGCTGACATAGACCAGTACCGATGGCTTGGCACGCAGTATCACGTCCACCACATCCTGATGCATACCGGCGCGTGGAGGGTCGATGATCATGATGTCTGGACGGCCGTGAGCGGCGATGAAGTCGTCGGTCAGGATGTCCTTCATGTCACCGGCGAAAAACTCGGTGTTGTCCAGTCCGTTGACTTCGGCATTGACGCGGGCGTCGGCCACGGCGGCCTCCACATATTCGATTCCGATAACCTTGCGGGCCTGACGCGCCACAAAGTTTGCGATGGTGCCGGTGCCGGTGTAAAGGTCGTAGACCAGCGGCTTTTCAGTTCCGGGAATCTCCTTGTCAAGACCGGCGAAACGGCGCGCTACCTTATATAGTTCGTATGCCTGGTGTGAGTTGGTCTGATAGAAAGACTTGGCGTTGACGCGGAATTTCAGACCCTCCATCTCCTCGAGGATGTAATCGCGGCCGTTCCAGACAACCACTTCCTGGTCGGCGATGGTGTCGTTCACCTTAAGGTTGATCACATACAGCAATGAGGTTACGTCGGGGAAACGTTGCTGAAGCGAAGTCATTACTTCGGCTATTTTTTCGGGATTGTCCTCGCCGAAAGTCACGACTATCATCTTCTCGCCCGTCGAGGCTGTGCGTATCATCAGCGTACGCAACAGTCCGTGGTTCTCGCGGATATTATAGAAGCTCCAACCTTGTTTTCCTGCTTCGTCATAGATGAAATTGCGCACTTCGTTGCCGAAATCCTCCTGCAGGTGGCAGGAGTCTATGTGCAGCACTTTGTCGAATGCTCCGGGTATATGGAAGCCCAATGCGTCGGGGCGGTCGGTAAACTCCCGGCCTGACTTTATGTCCTCCCAGCTGCGCCATTTCTTGGAGCTGAAGGTGTATTCCATCTTGTTGCGGTAGCACCAGATGTTTTCCGAGCCGAGTATAGGCGATATAGGCGGAATCTCTACTTTAGCGATGCGCAGAAGGCAATCCTCCACCTGCTGCTGTTTCCAGCGCAACTGTTCGGCGTAGGGGAGATGCTGCCATTTGCAGCCGCCACACAGTCCGAAATGCGCGCACTTTGGCTCGACGCGCGATTCCGATGGATGTATCATGTTCGCGATATGTCCTTCGGCATAACTGTGTTTCTTGCGGTCTATCTGTATGTCGGCTATGTCGCCCGGCGCACCGTATGGTATGAACACCACGATGTTGCCTTCGTCCTCGGGACGCCATTTCACCTTGGCGACTGACTTCCCTTCGGCGGCGATGCCTGTTATCTCGATGCCCTCTAGCAGTGGCAGCGGTTTCTTTTTTCTTCCCATAGTTTGATTTGCTGTTATCGCGGAATATGCGATTTATCTGCAAAATTACTATAAAATTCCCAAATATAATAATCCCGCATCGACTCTCGTTTAATTATGCGACAACCCCGAGTGCTTGCTACCTCGTTAAAAACAAGAAACATGATCGACAACCAATCTACGCCCCGCAAAGGCAAACTCCAGTTTACCCTTTCCTTTCTCCTTCTGTCCGTAACTTTTTGCGTCTGCATCATCGTAGCCAATCTGATCGAGATCAAGACCATTGATGTGGCCGGCGTCACGCTGACGGCCGGCATGATAATTTTCCCGCTGAGTTACATCATCAACGACTGTCTGGTGGAGGTCTACGGCTTCCGCAAGGCGCGCATCGTCATCTGGCTCGGCTTCGCCATGAACCTGTTCGTGACGCTGGCTTTACAATTAGCTATAATATTGCCCGGCTCAGCCGACTGGACGTCGCAGGAGGCGATGGAGGCCGTCTACGGCGGTGTGCCGCGCATACTGTTCGCCTCGTTCGTTGCGTTCGTGACCGGATCGCTGGCTAACGCCTGGGTGATGAGCCGCATGAAACTCGCCTCAGGCGGAAAACGGTTCTCGCTGCGCGCCATAGTCAGCACGGTAGTGGGAGAGGGACTCGATTCCTTGATATTCTTCCCGATAGCCTTCGGCGGTATATTGTCCTGGAGCGTCGTAATCGGGCTGATAGTGGCCCAGACCCTACTCAAGACCGTCTATGAGATCCTGGTGCTTCCCGTCACCATCTATACCGTACGCCGCCTCAAGCGTCTTGAATCCCTCGACACCTTCGACACAGACCTCCGCTTCACCCTGTTCAAGTAAAACGGTATCAAAGGGTTGGACATCGGTTTTGTCAGGCGACAAAACCGATGCGGGGACGTGCGGAGGGGAGGAGCCCGAGTGGAGTCGGGGCCGGGATGTCGGAGGCCTGGATCTCGGTGAGGGAGATATCGTCGTCGAGGCCGGCGGTGATGACACGGACGGCCATGGACGGGAGGATTTCGGTCTGGATCATGTTGATGACATGACGGGCGTTGCCGAAAGTCTTGTCGCGTCGTGCGTAATCGGTGTTGAGGCGTGCGGTCAATGCCAGGCGCGCATCATCGGAGAGTGTGTAATTGTTGCGTTTCAGGTATTTTTCAGCAATTTCCATCAACTCCGATTCCGTGAAATCGTCAAATACGTAAATGTTGGAATCGGGAATGCGTGACTTGAAGCCTGGATTCATGTCGAACATCCGTTTCATCTGGTCGGAATACCCGGCCAGCACTAACATCCAGTCGCAGTTTGAGTCGTCGGCCAAGGCCGTCAGAAGCGTCTCGATCACGAACTTGCCCGGATCGCGAGGGTCGCTGGGCTGATAAAGCTGATATGCCTCGTCTATGAACAGTATGCCGCCCTGGGCTTTCTCGATGGCCTCAATTGTTTTCTCGGCTTCGGAATTGTAGTTCTGTCCGAGCAGCGTGGCACGCTCACGCACCACCACATGGCCCTTGGACAGCATACCGGCTCGATGCAGCATTATGCCCATCATCTTGGCTACCGTGGTCTTGCCGGTTCCCGGTGAGCCGAGGAACATGGCGTGAAGTGGGGAAGTGGTAGAGGGAAGTCCTCGCTCCGAACGCATTTTGTTGAAGCGCACTACACGCTCGTAGACGGTGAGCTTCTCTTTCACTGACCGCAGACCGGTCAGATGGTCCAGTGCCGATAACAGTGACTCGTCGTGTTCTAGTTCATTTTCAGAATCCCTATCGGATTCATCGATCTCTGAGTCTGACCCTGCTTTCTCCTTCTGTACGTTGATGAAATCATCAAGCAGCTTGTCGAAATCCATTGTCTCTGCCTGCGGGGAGTGCGATTCCGGATGCCGGATGGCAATCCATCGGTCCATGACCGCATTAGCCGAGTACTCGTCCAGAGGTTCGATGTCCGTACCGAACCATTTGCCGCTTTCGGTTTCCTCATCAGTGGCGAATACGAATCCGGCGATGGGATATTCCATGCACAGCAACTCGGCATAGAACACACCGTTACGGTCGTAAGCAGTGGTGAATGGATATTCCACACACCAGATATTGTCCTTGAAATCATCGCTGTTCGTGCAACGCGGTTCGGCGAACATGACCAGAGGCAGCTCCTCGTCGGGCACGTAAAGCCGTAGCTCAAGTTCAGGCAAAACCGACGGCAATCTATACCCAAGTTTCTGCTCGATGTTGAACCGAACATAATAGCTTTGGCCGTCTTCGGTGCCGATAGATTTATACAGATTGCTTTCCCAAGCGGGACGGATACCGCCGTCGCAGACGCCATACCATTCCGCGGGATGCGGCAGAGGGTTGGCGTCAATCAGCCGGAATACACGCTGGTCTATGGTATGCGAGGCAATCGGGTCGTCTATAATTAGTTTGAAGGTATGGCCCGGTATTATGCCGTCGGCGGGGAAGTGGGCATAGTAATCCTTGAAGCATTCCTGTCGGCGCAGGATTATTTTTAGGGATTGGGAGGCTACCTCGCAGCGTGAGGTGACATCCACCAGGGTCAGCGAGACATTGCGGCGTACGCCGCTGTCGAAGCGCTCGTTTGTGGCAGCGATCTTGACGGCGATGCCTGCCAGGGAAGGTTCAGCGATAAAATCGCTGCGGTCGTCGAAAGGAAACTGATTGATAAGAGCCAGCTCGTCGACCTGGTCCTGATTGTAGGTATAGAACTGAATCTGACCTACATAAATCGGTGATTTTTTGTTCATACAGTTTTTATTAGTTTAGATAGTTAAAAAGTTGATAAAGTTAAGAGAATACCAAGACTTGCGAAAGACTGACTATTATCTTAACTTTTTAAACTACAATACTTTCACTACTATTTTCGCAAGGAAATCCTTGCGAAAATACCGGAGGCCTTCCTCCGGAGCCGTTCCCAATACGTCATGGTGCTCCTGTCCCGATGGCCTGAGGATACGTATGGACGCACCACGGGCTGTCAGGGCATTTCTGCGGTTGGAAAACGTTGGGTGAATTTCACTATGCGCACCATATCTCCGCGTCGCCGGGAGGGGCGACACCGCCGAACTTGCTGTTGTCGAGATGTAGTTGCTTCATAGCTGTAGATGAAGTTTTAAAACTGTATGAATGGCAGTGTCAGGCTGCCTGTGCGAGTCGCGCCACAATGGCAGAGACCCATCGTGGCGCAAAATTAATAAAAAAATCGGTTACTTCAAATAAAATTATTATAATACTTGCTGATTATAAACATTGATTATTTCAGGCTCTTAAGGATCAGGGAATTGGCGCGGTCGATGACGGCGGTGTCGAGGCTGTCGAGATAGATGCGGGTGGTGGTTTCGCTGTCGTGTCCAAGTCCTTCCGAAATCACCGAAAGAGGAATGCCTTTGGCTTTGGCGGCGGACGCCCAGCTATGGCGTGCCACATAAAGGGTAAGCGGGAAGTCAAGTCCGACCATCATGGCTACGCGTTTCAGATTGTGGTTGATATTGTAGCCGACGTTACGGTAGGTGTACCGTTCGTTGGTGCCGGGATTACGGATGATGGGCAGAAGGTACTGGCTGGTGTTTTCGGGATATTTGTCAAGTGTCTTCTGCATTTCCTTAGTCCAGGCGATTAGCAGTCGCTGACCGGTCTTCTGACGGCGATAGGAGACATAACCGTACCTGAGATCGGTTTTCTTAAGAAACGCCATGTCTATCAGGCTCATACCGCGCAGATAGAAACTCATCATGAACATATCACGGGCGAAATCAAGGCATGGCGTCGTCGATAGGTTCAACGCCTGAATCTTCTTGATATCCCTGAGAGGAAGCGCCCGTTTTATTGTCTTGTCTATTCCGGTATATACCCGGCGGAAAGGCTTCCGGTTCTCAATAATGTCGTTTTCGACGGCGCGGTTGTATACGGCACGGAGAATGCGCATATAGAATGACGTGGAATTAGGAATCACGCCTCGGCTCTTGTTCCATGCCTCGTAGTCCTCCATAGTACCGGATGTGATGCAATCAAGCATTATATCCTCGTTGTTGCGGAAGCGCTTGAAGCTGTTGAGAGTGGACCTGTAAGTCTCGGATGTGCGGTGTCTGCCGTTCTGCTGCATCCTGACTATGATGGCTTCCATGAAACTGAACAGGGAGTATTCCAGTTCGTAGCGGCTGAACTCGTCGATGACATCATCGGCGGTATAAATAAGCCCACCGGCATCAAGGCGGTGGACTATTTTGGTGAGCCGTTCTATGTCGAGACGGATTTTCTCGCGGATGGAGAGAATATATCCTTTGCGTTCGCTGTGCAGGGTTGTGGTGACGGTAGAGCGGTTCTCATTCCATTCGGATGCAAGCACCTTATACTCCGTGCGAAGCTGACGCACCTTGCGCTCGTGGATAATCTGATAGTAGACTATGCCTTCGTGTCCCAATACTGTCGAGGGCCGAAATTTTACTTTAACTGATGCCATTATTTTCGATATTAATTAGCAATTGTGCAAATGTACATATTGAAGTTGGGGCAACGCTTCAATAAAATATTATTTTTTGAGTTTAGGTAGAAAGGGGGCGTTGGGTTGTTATACAAAAAGTGAATCAACAACCACAAGATAATAATCAAGTACGAAACAGGAAACGTGGCTATATGACACCAAACAGACATTATGCCGGATTGACGGACTCGCAGGTAGCCGAGAGCCGTAAGATACATGGCAATAACATCCTGACACCACCGCCCCAGGCCAAGTGGTGGAAGTTATTACTCGAGAAGTTTTCCGATCCTCTTATCATCATCCTGCTTATAGCAGGCGCTCTGTCCATCGGCATAGCGGTATACGAATACATGCAGCTGGGCCAAGGTCCGGAGGTATTCTTCGAGCCGGTGGGCATCTTTATGGCCATCGCGCTGGCTACGGGACTGTCGTATATATTCGAGGCCCGGGCCAACAAGGCGTTCAAGATACTTAACCAGGTGAACGATGACGAGCTTGTGGAAGTGGTGCGCAACAAGATGGTGACCACCATACCGCGTAAGGACGTTGTGGTGGGCGACATCGTGATGCTGAACACCGGCGACGAGATACCGGCCGACGGCGAGTTGCTGGACTGTATCACGCTGAGTGTGGACGAATCGTCATTAACCGGTGAGCCGTCGGCGCGCAAGACAACGGATCCTGAACATTTCGATAAAGATGCCACATACCCGTCCAACCACGTGATGCGAGGTAGCAAGGTGATGGAAGGTCATGGTGTGATGCGCGTGCTGAAGGTGGGCGATGCCACCGAAATGGGCGGTGTATTCCAGGAAGCCCAGATAGACAAGTCGGTCAAGACGCCCCTCAACGAGCAGTTGGACCGGCTGGCCAAATGGATATCGAATGTCAGCTATATAATTGCAGGCCTGGTTGTTGTAGGACAACTGATACATCTGGCTCCTCAGATGGGCGATATGAGCCTGCCGCAGATACTTGCACACGTATTGAAGACACTGATGATAGCTGTGACGCTGATAGTCGTAGCAGTGCCCGAAGGTCTGCCTATGGCGGTGACGCTGTCGTTGGCGTACTCAATGCGTCGCATGCTGAAGACCAACAACCTGGTGCGCAAGATGCATGCTTGCGAGACCATGGGCGCAACCACCGTGATATGTACCGACAAGACTGGTACGCTGACGCAGAACCAGATGCAGGTGTACAAGGCCGATTTCTTCGGCCATCCATCGGATCAGGTGATATATGAAGGCATAGCCGCTAACTCCACCGCGCAACTCGATGTCTCCAAAGAGAAGCCGGTGGTACTCGGCAATCCGACGGAAGGAGCCCTGTTGCTATGGCTGCGCGAAAGGGGAGTGGACTACACCACTCTGCGCGAAAATGCAGCGCACCTTGAGGAACTGCCATTCAGCACCGAGCGCAAATACATGGCCACAGTGGTAAAGTCCCCTGATGGCAGACGGATACTGTACGTGAAGGGCGCTCCGGAGATAGTGTTCGGCATGTGCGGCGATACGGCCGGCGTGACCAAGGAGGAGATTGACGCCCAACTGCTGGAATACCAGGGCATGGCCATGCGTACATTAGGCTTTGCATACTGTGAACTGCCCGCTGACGGCAAGGAGGTGCTCAATAACGGCAGGATAGAGTCCGGCAGCCTGATATTCCTTGGTATCGTGGCCATATCCGATCCGGTGCGCGCCGATGTGCCCGACGCCGTGCGTGAGGTTCTCAACGCAGGTATCAAGGTAAAGATAGTGACCGGCGACACTCCCGGCACTGCCAAGGAGATCGGTCGTCAGGTGGGGCTGTGGGACGATGCCGTGGATTCCGACGTCAACATCATCACCGGGCCGGAAGTGGCAGAGATGAGCGACGAGGAACTGCGCGACCGCGTGGGTGAACTCAAGATAATAGCACGCGCGCGACCCTTGGACAAGAAGCGACTCGTAGAGGCCCTGCAGGCCAACAACGAGGTCGTGGCCGTGACCGGCGACGGCACCAACGACGCTCCGGCTCTGCGTGCCGCGCATGTGGGCCTTTCTATGGGCGACGGCACGTCTGTTGCCAAAGAGGCCAGCGACATAACGATTATCGATAATTCGTTCTCGTCCATAGGACGCGCCGTGATGTGGGGCCGGTCATTGTATCAGAACATACAGCGCTTCCTGTTGTTCCAGCTCACGGTGAACGTGGCCGCTTGCCTGTTGGTGATGTTCGGTTCGTTCTTCGGCAAGGAGTCGCCGCTGACCGTGACGCAGATGCTGTGGGTGAACCTTATTATGGACACCTTCGGCGCCATGGCTCTCGCCTCGCTGCCGCCGTCGCCCGGTGTGATGAAGAACAAGCCGCGCAACCGCAACGCCTTCATAATAACCAGGCCGATGCTGTTCGAGCTGATTGGCGTCGGAGTGATATTCTTCGCGTTGACGTTCGGATTCTACATCCTGTTCAACCACGTTGACATCAAGTCGCTGAAGGATCTGCGACACTTTACGTGGGGTCCTGAGGCTCCCATGTCGGTTTACGACATGACTTTGCTGTTCTCGATATTCGTATGGACGCATTTCTGGTACATGTTCGACGCCCGCGCGTTCGAGACATCCAAGAGCCTGTTCCGGCTTAAGATGAGCCAGGGATTCTGGACCATAGTATTGATTATAGTGATCGGACAGCTGTTCATCACCGAACTGGTGCCGAACTTCTTCAACGTGGAGCCGATGCTGCACACTGCCGACTGGAAATGGAATCCTTCAGGCGCCGAGGACTTGGGCATCATAATCCTGGCATCGTCGGCGGTGGTTTGGGTACGCGAGCTGTACATCCTCGTGACCTGGCCATTCCGCAAACGCAAATAATACCATAGACGGTGTGGACGCGCTATGGTGCGTCCTTACCGCACATAAAACACCCCGCTGCTGTCCGGCAACGGGGTGTTTCGCGTTATGAAAGGGTCCTAATTGTAATTCTTACGGTAGTTTGTCGTACTCGGCGTCGCTGACGGGTTCAAGCCATACATTTTCGGTATTCTCACCGGGAACGCCGAAAGCGAGGTGTGCGAACCAGCTGTTGGCCGTGGCACCATGCCAGTGCTTTACATTGGCGGGAATATGGATGACGGTGCCGGGTAGAATCTCCTGTGCGGGCTTGCCTTCCTCTTGATACCAGCCGCGGCCGGCCACACCTATCAGCATCTGACCGCCGCCCTTGGTGGCCTTATGTATGTGCCAGTTGTTGCGGCAGCGGGGCTCGAACGTGACATTGGACACGTTGACCTGCTCGTTGGACAGGGGAGCCAGATAGCTGTTGCCGATAAAGTATTTGGCGTAAGCGGTGTTGGGTTCGCCGACGGGGAATATCATCTCCTGCTGGAAACGCTCTTTTTCGGTCTCGGCGTCATCGTCGGCCCACACCTCTTTGGCGATGCGGAAGCCCGCCCATGCGTTGGGCCATCCGGCGTAGAAAGCGGCCTGTGTGAGCAGTGCGGCTATCTCCTTACGCGTGATGCCGTGCTTCTTGCCCATCAACAGATGCGAGCGGAAAGAAGAATCAATCATCCCCTTGCCGAGCAGGATGGAGATGGTGACCATGCTGTGGTCGTGCAGAGAGAGGGTTGAATCATTCCATACAGCCTCGCCGAAAAGAACGTTATCGTTAAGTTCCGCGAATTTGGGAGCGAAGTCGCCGAGCGCATCGTGTCCGGCAGTCTGTATAATTTTCTGTTGTGCCATAACATTGAATGTTAAGATACCGAGTAATAATGCTGAAAAAAGTTTCTTCATATCGTGTGACAATATTGCGGTATGTGGTAGTTTTATTATCTACGATGCAAAATTACAAAGTAATTGTCAAGATGTCAGTATCCCGAATACGGAATAAATTATCACTTTTACGGATTGTGGTCAGATGTAGTGTGGTCTGGTTCCTTATATTTGCCGTCTACCTTGACCGGCTCGATGTGGAGGCCGATGAAGGTCTTGTCGCCGAAGCGCTCGCGAAGTTTGCGCTCGATATTCGAAGCATGCTCGTGGGCATGATACAGGCTGATGTCACCCGGCAGACGCAGGTGCATGGTCATGGCTATGTTGTTGCCGATGCGGCGGGTGCGCAGATGGTGGATGTTGGTCACGCATGGTTCCTGCTGTACAATCTGCATTATCTCGTTCTCCACGTCATCGGGAAGGCTGTGCTCCAACAGTTCGTCAAGCGCCTGTTTCAGCAGCTTCAGTGCCGTGCCGACGATAAAGAAGCTGACTATCACAGCAGCGATGGGGTCGAGCACCGTCCACTTTGCGCCGAGAAACAATGCGCCGCCTACGCCCAAAGCAGTGCCGAGCGATGAGAATGCATCCGAGCGGTGATGCCAGGCATTCGCCACAACTGCCTGCGAACCGGCCTCTTTGCCAGCCTTGACGGTGAAGCGGTATGCCCATTCCTTAAGGATGATGCTGAGGATAGCGGCGGCAAACGCGATGAAACCCGGGCGAGGCAGAGGATTGCCTATGATGGCCTGATATATCTTGCAGACACCGTTGCAGCAAATGGCGATGCCGACGCCAAGCAGGCCCAGGCCGATGATGGCCGTGGCCAGCGTCTCATACTTGCCGTGACCGTAATCGTGGTCCTTGTCGGCCGGTTTGCCCGCGATGCGGACAAACACAATCACGAC
This sequence comes from uncultured Porphyromonadaceae bacterium, assembly GCA_902468245.1. Classification (GTDB taxonomy): domain Bacteria; phylum Bacteroidota; class Bacteroidia; order Bacteroidales; family Muribaculaceae; genus Lepagella. Next base: position 498,360 of record CABQXY010000028.1, read on the forward strand.
TATGTCGGTAAGGAAGTCGGAGAGCGAATGCACCGCATCGGCAATCATGGCCGCCGAATGGCCCAGGATACCGGCCACGAACTTGAACACCACGAGCACTGCGTTGATGACGCTGCCCATCAGCGAGACGCGATATATCTGCCGCTCACGGTTGGCGTCGCATTCTACGATATTATTGTTCTTTTGATTGATTTCTGTCATAACGTCAAAGTATTAACCCTAAAATTACGAAAAATCTTCGGATTGACAAAATCATGGATTTTCCGGCCACGGGTGTTTAGGGTAGCGGCGGCGCAGTTCCTTGCGGACTTCGTGGTAGGTGGTGCTCCAGAAACTTGCGATGTCCTTGGTGAGCTGCACCGGCTTATAGCCAGGCGAAAGCAGTTCCATCAGCATAGGACGCGTGCCGCCGTCCACGCACGGTGTCTCCCTGATGCCGAAGCAATCCTCAAGACGTGCACTCAGAACCGGTGAGTCGGCACCGACACGATAGTCCAGACGCACGTTGCGTCCATTCGGTAACCGATAATGCGACGGAGCGATGGCATCCACCGACTGTTGCCGGTCGTATGTAAGCAATCCCCATATAACCTGACAGATGTCTATGCGTTTCAGTTCTCGGACAGTCATGGCATCACCAATATATAAAGGTAGCCACTCGCCGGCTGTTTCCAATAGTCTGTCGACCGAAACATCAGGCAAATCCAGTTCCGGATGCCATGCTGCCACGGTTTCTATCCGCTGGATTAGGCGCGTCACGTCATCGGTGAAATCGAACATACTGCGGCCATCCTTTACGGTAGCCGCGCATATCGCCTCGGTAATCTGAGCACGGTCGATGGAATCCGAAACGGCCGTGTCAAGCAACAACGCGCCTAAGCGTAGTTCGCGGCGTGCCACCACGCGACCCTGCTTGTTGTCCCAATGCAGTTTTTCATTCCATGTGCCCATATCCCTCAGCACCGTCTCGTCAACAGGGGCGGCCAGAAATATTCTCTTTCCTAATAAAGCAATCGCCAGGAATTTCTTGGATGACAATGCATCTTCGGCATTTATGCGCACCTCGTCGCCGTTTGCCAACCTGTAACGACAATCGGCCACCATCATGGCCGTTCGTTCGGGATATGCCAGGGCTACGAGCGCGCCGATTGCTTCAGAATCGGGGATTGCGTTATCTTCCTTGGCGTTGACCAGTCGGCGATACTGCTCAGCAATCTTTATGATGTGGCCGAATCTTCCGCCATTGCCACGGCGACGCACCTCGCGCAGCAATATTATGCGCGTGGTTATGTCGCAGTCGTTCTCATCGTTTATCGGATCCTTCTCATCCAGAATTGCCGCTATGTCGGCACCCAACGCTTTCGTGGCATTGTCATCGGCTACGGTCAGCATCTGCGCTATGCGAGGATGACATGGGATACGGGCCAATTTTCTGCCGTGGGGTGTAATCTCGCCTTTGTCATTGACGGCACCGAGGCTGCATAACAGCTGACGGGCCTTGAACACCTTGTCACGAGGCGGAGGCGTGAGCCAGGGTAAAGCGAAGACATCGCTTTCGCCCCATGCGGCTATATCCAGCCCCATTGACGATAAATCGGCTTCTTCGATTTCCGGCACGCGGCTTTCTTTCATGCGCAGTTCCACAGGGTTGGACCACAGGCGATAGCACACCCCCTCCGACAGTCGTCCGGCACGTCCGCTTCGTTGCCGGGCCATGTCGAGCGATATGCGCATCGTTTCCAGATGGCTGAGACCGCTGCGGGCATCAAACACCATTCCTTTGTAGAATCCGGAATCTACCACAGTGCGGATTCCTTCGATGGTCAGCGAAGTCTCGGCAATGGGAGTGGAAAGCACAATCTTGCGTGTGCCGGCAGGGGAGGGAGCGAGGGTACGCCGTTGCTCCTCAAACGGCAGCATTCCGTAAAGAGTGCAGATGTGGATATCCGACGGCAGATTGGCGAGAATGTCCCGGCATTTCATTATCTCACCCTGTCCGGGGAGGAAAGCGAGGATGTTGCCTGACTGTTCGCGCAGTGCTCGGCGGATAGCTGCTGCGGTGTCGGCCACGCAGGTATTGACGTCGGACTCGGCCGCGCGGATTATCTCTACATCGTATGCTCGTCCTTCGCTTTCAATCAGCTGCGCGTCAAAACGCCGGCATATATAGTCGGTATCGATTGTGGCCGACATGATGACGATTTTCAGGTCCTGACGTATCAGTCGCTGGGCTTCGAGGGTCAGGGCGTATGCGATGTCGGAGTAGAGGCTTCGTTCGTGAAACTCATCGAAGATCACAACAGAAATGCCGTCAAGCGTGGGATCGTCTACCAGCATCCGCTGTAGGATGCCTTCGGTCACGACCTCGATGCGGGTCCTGGGTGATACGCGGGATTCAAACCGGATGGTGTAGCCTACGGTCTGTCCGACACGTTCGCCGAGCATGTCGGCCATACGCTGTGCAACCTGCCGCGCGGCAAGCCGCCGCGGTTCCAGCATCAGGATACGGCCATCGGGCGTGTCGGTCAGTATTGTCAACGGCAGCAACGTGGACTTTCCCGCACCCGGCGGTGCCGTGACCACCACGCGCGGCTTATGTCTCAGGGCCGCGTTAACCTCGGCTGCTACTTCTCCAACCGGCAGCTCGTGTATGTATTTATCTATCGTTTCTTTTAAATCCTCCATTATCTTGCGAATTTACATAATAATTATCATATCCTCCCTATCTATATTGAAATACTTTTGCATACAAAAGTCGATTTGATTAATTTTGTACATAAAACAATGAATAGGAACCCTCCAAAGGGTATGATATATGCAAGATTTTGTAGCTATAGATTTTGAAACGGCAAACGGACGGCGTTCAAGCGTATGCAGCGTCGGGATTGTCGTGGTGCGCGGCGGAGAGATTGTAGACAAGTTTTACAGCCTGATACAACCGAAGCCGAATTATTATACATACTGGACCACTGAGGTGCATGGCCTGACACGTCGCGATACAGACGGTCAGCCTACTTTCCCTGAAGTGTGGGCACAGATAGAGCCTCGGATACAGGGACTGCCGCTGGTGGCGCACAACAAGCCGTTCGACGAGAGCTGTCTTAAGGCCGTCTTTGCCGAGTATGATATGGAGTATCCCGGATATGAATTCTACTGTACGCTCGCGGCATCGCGCCGTTGTCTGAAACTACGCAGCCATCAGCTGCATCTGTCGGCAGCCGCCTGCGGTTACGACATGGAGAACCATCATCACGCCCTGGCCGACGCCGAGGCATGCGCCGCCATCGCCATGAAAATACTGTAAATGTTATGTTGGATTTCTTTAAATACATGCAGTGGAAGGAGAGGACTGAGCGGAGACTTGAGCCATACTACCGTAATAAAGTTAACAAACGGTTGAAGTATGCCATGTATGCGTCAATCGGGATATGTATGATACTGCTTGTGCTTCAGTTCTTTTTCCTGGATCCGATGGACTACAGGAAGTATACTGTTCTTTTGTGGTTGCGCGGTTTTGCCGGGGTATTCGGTCTTATCTTTTTTATATTGACAGGGATATTGGTTTATCGCGTCAATGCCGAATATTATAAGGACAGGTGGAAAGCCGGTGATAAGACGGAGTGACGGGAAAGAAATGGAGCCGTCGCTAAAGCTCCGGACTGAAACAAAACAGGACGGCACATAAGTGCTGAACGGGCCGGTTTGTGAATGCCGGTTCGGGCCGTTTTGTGCGCAAATTTTGGTGGTTTTAACATATTTTTATAATTTTGCAGTCTGAAAAGATTAAGGTTAATAATTGAGGTTATAAAGATTTAGGTTAAATTAAAGGAAGCCGATGCTGCGAAAGTGATTGATTGGCTTCCTATCGATGTTTTATGAAAGCAGTAGGACGTTTGGATTTTCATCCCGCGCTGATAGCGGCATGCCGTGATTACAGCATGGAAAAGTTCCGCAAGGATCTGGTTGCGGGTATCGTAGTAGGAATTGTGGCGTTGCCGTTGGCAATCGCCTTCGCCATAGCAAGCGGCGTTAGCCCGACAGTCGGACTTGTGACGGCTGTCATAGGCGGCTTCATCGTAAGTGCCTTCGGCGGTAACACCGTACAGATAGGTGGCCCTACAGGCGCATTCATCGTAATTATCTACAACATCATTCAGGTTTACGGTCTGACGGGCCTGGCAATGGCCACGTTCATGGCCGGATGTATCCTGTTGCTGATGGGGCTGTTCCATCTCGGCACGGTCATCAAGTTCATACCGTATCCTATCGTGGTGGGCTTCACGGCCGGTATCGCGCTGACGATATTCTCCACGCAGATGCCCGATTTCTTCGGACTGCATATTACCGAGCAGGTGCCGGGCGATTTCATAGGCAAATGGCGTGTGTACATCGCTAATTTCAATACAATAGACATAGCGACTCTCGCGGTGGGATTGTTGGCGTTGCTGATTAATATTGTCACTCCTAAGATTTCATCAAAGTTACCGGGTGCATTGACGGCAATTGTATTGGTGACGCTGGCGACATGGATAATGCGCGAGTTTATGGGAGTAAGCGGTATCGAGACCATCGGCGACCGTTTCGGCAATCTGTCGCCGTCAATGCCGCAGGTGGCGAATCTCGGATTCAACATGCAGACTGTCAATCTCCTGTTGCCATCGGCCTTTACCATAGCGATGTTGGGAGCCATCGAGAGTCTGCTGAGCGCAACGGTGGCCGACGGTCGTACCGGCGACCGCACCAACTGTAACACCGAGCTGATGGGGCAAGGTCTGGCCAACGTGATAGTGCCCATATTCGGGGGCATACCCGTGACAGGAGCCATAGCCCGCACCATGACAAACATAACCAACGGCGGCAAGACACCTGTGGCCGGTATAGTCCATGCCTTGGTTTTGTTAGGCGTGTTCATGTTCGCTATGCCTTTGATCAATATGGTTCCGATGTCGTGTCTGGCCGCAGTGCTGATCATGGTAAGCTACAATATGAGCGGCTGGCGTACGGTCGTTGACATGGTGCATAATCCCAAGGGAGACCTGTCGGTAATGCTGGTCACGTTCCTGCTGACCGTAGTATTCAACCTGACCATCGCCATCGAGATCGGCCTGCTGTTAGCTGTGGTGATGTTCCTGCGCCGAGTCACCGAGAACACCACCATCAAGGTTTACGGCGAGCAGCTCGACGCCGCCGAGGACACCGACCTGTCGAAGCATGAAGTATTGAATCTGAATCCCGGAGTGTCGGTCTATGAGATTGACGGCCCGTTCTTCTTCGGTGCCGCTACGAAATTCGATGAGATGATGCGTATCACGCCGCAGGAGAAACCAATAGTGCGTATAATACGAATGCGCAAGGTTCCGTTTATCGATTCGACAGGCATCCACAACCTGAAGCTGCTTATTGAGTCATCGCATTCCGAGGGAATTCTGATAGTATTGTCGGGTGTGCGAGACAACGTCCGTGCATCGCTTCATACGGCAGGTGTCGATGGCCTGATAGGTAATGAACACATCTGTAACCATATATCGAGCGCTGTGGTGGTTGCCAACCGTATAGCGGCGGAACACACAGCGGTGCCGCAAAGTGCTGAATAATAAATAGTGTATAGTGTATAGTTGATATCATCGATGAGAGGCGAAGGGACGGACGCGCTGCTTGCCCGGATAAGGCAGGGAGCCGCGATGACGACAGGGCAGAAGCTACGCCTGGCGATGCTGCTCAGTGTTCCTGCCGTGATTGCCCAGCTGTCGTCCATCGTGATGCAGTATATAGACGCCGCAATGGTCGGACACCTCGGCGCCGAGGCATCGGCCTCCATCGGACTGGTATCAACCAGCACATGGCTGTTCTCGGGCATGTGCGGAGCTGCGGCCACAGGTTTTTCGGTGCAGGTGGCGCACAGAATCGGTGCCGGCGATATGCAGGGCGCCCGCGCTGTGCTGAGACAGTCACTCATAGCCACATTTGCATTCAGCCTGATGCTGGCATTGATTGGTGTTGCGATCAGCGACATGCTGCCTGTATGGCTGGGCGGTGACACGTCGATATGCGGTGATTCATCGCTGTATTTCATGATTTACGCAGCGTTTCTGCCGGCGATGCAGCTGAATTTTCTTGCGAGCAGTATGCTTAGATGCAGCGGCAACATGAAGGTGCCGAGCATGTTGGGAGTGACCATGTGCGCCCTTGATGTGGTATTCAATTTCCTGCTGATTTTTCCGTCCCATCACTGGGACATAGGCTTCCTATCGTTGACAATACCCGGCGCCGGAATGGGAGTGAAAGGTGCGGCATTGGGTACGGCTGCAGCCGAAACCGTGGTGGCGGCAATACTGATATGGTATCTGTCGGCGCGTTCCACGGAGTTGAAACTCACGGGCGAGCATGGCCGGTTCCTGCCAAGACGGGAGACTATACGCAAGGCACTGAACATCGGATTGCCAATGGGCGTGGAGCATGTGTTGATATGCGGAGCGCAGATACTGACCACTGTCATAGTGGCGCCGTTGGGAGTATTTGCCATCGCAGCCAATTCATTTGCCGTCACGGCCGAGAGTCTTTGCTATATGCCGGGCTACGGAATTGCCGATGCCGCCACTACGTTGGTGGGGCAAAGCATCGGAGCGAAAAACAGAACCCTGACACGCAGCTTCGCCCGTATTACAGTCGGAATGGGTATGGTGGTGATGGGCGTAATGGGCGTGCTGATGTACATATTTGCACCTGAGATAATCGGATTGATGTCTCCGGTGACAGAAATCAGGGATCTTGGCGTAATGGCTTTGAGGGTAGAGGCTTTCGCCGAGCCGATGTTCGCAGCATCCATAGTGGCATACGGAGTATTCGTCGGCGCCGCCGACACGCTGGTGCCTTGCGTGATGAACCTGTTCAGCATCTGGGCGGTGCGTCTGACGTTAGCTGCACTGTTGGCTCCGACAATGGGTCTGAAAGGTGTGTGGGTGGCTATGTGCATCGAGCTTTGCTTCAGAGGACTTATCTTCCTGATATACCTTAAATGGGAACGGTGGATGCGGAAAGTAAAGCCTAAGAGTGTGTTTACTTTTAAACCGTTTTAACAAATGAATAGAGTGATTATTTAAACTTCAAATTAATATTGAGGTCTTTTTTGGCTGATTTTGCCAAGCCTCGTCGGTCACGGTGCCCGCACCGCTCCCTCCTTGGCTTGCAAAATCATCTCAAAAAATCCTCTCAATCTTAATTTGATTTAAAAGTAAACACACTCTAAGAGCCAACCCGATATGGGATAATGGTAATTATTTCATAAATCCGTATATCAAATACAGCCGATTTATTTGTAATTTTGCAACGTGCCTTGAAGGTACAACTAAGCCTTAAATTGAACTATACATCAGGATATGAAAACGATTAAAGATACGGAATTCGGAGGCGAGCGACCGCTGTTCGAGTCGCACGACCTTCGTCTGGAGAATGTGACCATACGCGAGGGTGAGTCGGCCATAAAGGAATGCAGCAACATTGAGGCCGTCAACTGTCGGTTTGAGGGCAACTATCCCTTCTGGCATGTGCACGGATTCAAGATAGACCGCTGTTACTTCGATGTCGGAGGTCGCTCGGCACTGTGGTACTGCGACCGTCTGAAGATGACCGACACGGTGATAGACGCTCCGAAAATGTTCCGCGAGATGAGCGACATAGACATCGAGAACGTGACTATGAACGATGCCGACGAGGTGTTCTGGCGTTGCAAAAACATACGGATTAAAAATCTGAAACTGCACGGCGGCACATATCCGTTCATGTTCAGCAACGACATATATGTTGACGGCCTGGAAAGCGACAGCAAATATGTGTTCCAGTATGTTAAGAACGCCGAGATACATAATGCCAGGATCACTACTAAGGATGCTTTCTGGGAGGTGGAGAACGTGACTATCTACGATTCGGAGCTTAACGGCGAGTACTTGGGATGGCATTCACGGAATCTGCGTCTCGTCAACTGCCATATCTCCGGCGAACAGCCTCTGTGCTATGCGCATAATCTGATATTGGAGAACTGCACGTTCGATCCGGCCTGTGACCGCGCGTTTGAATACAGCGAGCTTGAAGCAGACATACGCGGAGCCATCACCAACATCAAGAATCCCCGTACGGGGCGCATAGTGGCCGACGAAATCGGTTCAATAACGATAGACGAGAATATCAAGGCCCCGGCAGACTGCAAGATAAGTGTTAGGTCATAAGTCATAGTGACGAGATAAAAACAGCAAGTATGAAATACGATTTTGACGAGATTATAGACAGGCGCGGGACGAATTGCGTCAAGTGGGACGGCGCGGAAAATCCGGATGTGCTTCCCATGTGGGTGGCTGACATGGATTTCCGTACCGCTCCGGCAATTATAGAGGCATTGCGTCGCAGGGTAGACCACGGAGTGTTCGGTTATACCAGGGTGCCGCAAAGTTACTATGACGCCGTTGCGGGATGGTTCTCACGCCGTCATGGATGGAACATCGACAAGGACTGGATTATCTATACTTCGGGAGTGGTACCGGCTCTTTCGGCCATCATAAAGGCGTTGACTGTGCCCGGCGAAAAGGTGCTGATTCAGACACCGGTCTACAACTGCTTCTTCTCGTCAATCCGCAACAACGGATGCGAGATAGTAGAGTCGCCATTAGTATATGCCGACAATACATATTCGATAGATTTCGGGGATCTGGAACGCAAGGCATCGGATCAGAAAGTGAAGGTGATGATTCTGTGCAATCCTCACAATCCCGCCGGAAGGGTATGGAGCCGCGATGAACTGATCAGAATAGGAGAGATTTGCATCCGTCATGACGTTGTCGTGATTGCCGACGAGATACATTGCGAGCTTGTGATGCCGGGTTATGAGTATACGCCGTTCGCTTCGCTATCCGAGGAATTCAGTCAGCATTCAGTCAGCTGCGTGTCTCCGAGCAAGGCGTTCAATATCGCCGGACTGCAGATAGCCAACATCGTGTGTGCCGATGCCGGGCGTCGTGCCGAGATAGACCGTGCCATAAACATCAACGAGGTATGCGACGTCAATCCCTTTGGCGTTATAGCGTTGCAGGCCGCATATAACGAAGGTGCGGAATGGCTGGACCAACTCTTGGAGTACATACGTGGCAATTATGAGTATATGCGTAGCTTCTGCGAGGAGCATCTGCCCGATTTCCCGATTACAAAATTAGAGGGAACGTATCTGGTATGGATGGACTGTCGCAAATTCGGATTGTCGTCGGCCGAACTTGAAAAACGACTGATAGATGAGGCCGGATTATGGCTGAACGCCGGCACTATGTATGGTCAGGACGGCGAGGGATTCATGCGCTGGAATATAGCCTGTCCTCGCGCCCGTATGATCGAAGGCCTGAGGCGTTTCGAGAAGTTTGCAAAGAACATATAAGCCTCATAATAAATAACTAATCCCGGCACTTCAGTCGAGTGTCGGGATTCATAGTATCTTGATGGGGGGGAGTAATTATCGGGATTTCTCCATCTGTTTGATTTCGCGCCTGATGTTCTTTTTCAGGTGTCGGGCAAGTTTTTCGCCGGCTTCCTCCATGGCGTCTCCAAGCAGGTTCATGAACGAACCGGCACGGCCGTCTTCAGCTTCCATCTCGAAGGCGGCCAACACGTCGCCCGATTCCTTGTCCCAGAACACGAAATCGGCCCAGAACTGACTGCCGTTGGTCACGACCTTGCGTACGTTGATGTCAAGACGGGTCTCCACGCGGCGGTTCACTGTGAGACGTATAGGACTCTCAACGTCGTTGAATTCCTCGATGAAATCGCCGAGCAAGTCCAGTATGTCTTCCTCGTAATCCTCGCGAAAATCCTTTCTGGACCTGTATCCGTCATATTCGGCAAATTCTATGAATGGTATTCCATCGACAGTGGCCTTGGAGAAGTCAATCTGCGCACAAGCCGTTCTGATACCGACCAATGCACGATACGAACCTTCGGTCAGTTCCTGAGCCTTTACAGTCAAGGATGCGGCGAGTGTGACGGTGCCGGCAATTAAAATCGATCTGATATTCATGTTGCTCTTGCGTTTAGTTACCGCAAAGTTAACATTTTTTGATAGAAAATCAAATAAAAAGTTGACGGCGAGGACGCCGTCATTCCAGTCCCCGCCGTTAGCATAAGAGTTTGTAAAGTAATGTAATCAGTCAGTGATGCCAGGAGGCAAGGGGATGCCGAGACGCTTACGGTGCGCTATGAGGATGTCGTAGAAATCCCGGGGCAACACGACATTGTACATATCGAGGGCACGGTCGAACAGCGGAGCAATCTGCTCCGGCGTGAATCCGGCTATGCCACAGCCTATGCGAGTGACCAGAAACGTGTTCTGATCCCATTCATACGCCAAGTCAAGGAATCGATCGACGTATGGCTTGATTGTCTCCACGCCGCCCTGCATTGTGGGAATGGCGTAACTCTGACCCTGGATGCCTTCGCCTTGTCCCCACTGAGCGCCGAAGCGGTCCAGAGCCACGCGGGCCGCTCCGCCACCATGATGGCCGGCAAGATTGCTCCCGAACACGAATATCTCGTCAGGAGCCAGTTCCTTGATATTATCCGGTGTGAATCTCATCGTATGAAGTTTGTGGCCTGGCGCGGTTCGGGCGCAGGGTGTGGTACATACTCACCGTTCAGGCATTTCAGCATCCATGCCATATTGCGGCCTAACGTGCGCATGGTCTGAAGGCCTTCGGCATCCAGACTTGCCTCGCCCGGGTCGCGGCCATATACAATGTTCCAGTACTGCGACGGTACTACGGGCATGTTGTTGATGGTGAAATATTTGTTCAGACGGTCGAATGAAGTGGCGGCACCTCCTCGGCGGCACACGTTGACGCTTGCCGCAGGCTTATAGGCCATGAAACGTCCGGCGGAATAGAACAGACGGTCGAGCAGAGCGCAGAGGCTGCCGGCAGGACCGGCGTAATATACCGGAGAACCGATGACATATCCGTCCGCTTCCTGGACTTTGGTGTAAAGGTCGGCGTAAGCTCCGGTGTTGAACACGCACACACCGGTCTCATAACATTTATAGCAGGCAATGCAACCTGGAATCGGATGATTGCCGATCCAATAAATTTCTGTCTCGATGCCTTCGGCATTCAGCGTCTTAGCCACTTCGTCAAGTGCTATGTGCGTATTTCCCTCCTTGTGGGGCGAGCCGTTGATCAATAAAACTTTCATGGTGAGTAATTCTGTTATAATATCAATCTCGACGGAACGAGCGTTTGTTATAATAACGGCGAATAATGCGAATACGTTTATAGATGAAGAAACAATTAGGATTTTTAATAATTCTCGCATCTTGTGTTATGGCGAGTTGCGGGAACAAAGAATTAGAGAAGGAGTCCGCAAGGATGATGTCTATGTACGGCGAGAATCTGCCGTTACCGGCTCGGGATTCCACGGCATCATATTCAGTCAAGACATATAACGGTTATTACATAGGCAAAGCGACGGACAGCGTGCTGAGCTACAAGGGTATTCCATACGCTCAGCCTCCGGTGGGAAGGCTCCGCTGGCATGCACCGGAGCCTGCACCGGCAAGCAACGATGTGTGGCAGGCATATTATTTCGGCAAATCGGCCATACAGAGCAAGGACTTAGGTTGTCTGGGGTCATTATATCCGCAGAGCGAGGATTGCCTGACACTGAACGTATGGACCGCACAGAACGACAGCGCTTCCCTTGGCAATAGACCGGTGATGGTTTACATACATGGCGGCAGTTACGGCTGGGGAGGATCTTCGGACCCGATGTTTGACGGACATAACCTGGTGAAAGCGCATCCGGATATAATTCTGGTGACAATCAATTACAGGCTCGGCATATTCGGATTCCTGGATCTATCGACGCTGAAGGGAGGAGAGGACTATGAGGAGAGTGCGAATCTTGGCCTTTTGGATCAGATAGAGGCATTGAAGTGGGTGCGTAAGAACATTGCGGCTTTCGGTGGCAATCCGGATAACGTAACCATCTTCGGCGAGTCTGCGGGTGGTGGCAGTGTGTCGTTGTTGCCGTTGATAGACCGGTCCAAGGGATTGTTCCGGCGTGTGATAGCCGAAAGCGGTTCGGTGGCATTGACCAGCAGCCGCAAGCAGGCCGAGGAACTTACAGATCTGGTGGTAAAGGAAACCGGTATAGACAATGTGGAAGGCCTGATGGAACTGAGTCAGGAACAGTTGGCTGAGCTAAGCAGGAAAGTGGAGGCCCATAACCGATTCCCGATGCGTGACGGTAAACTGATACCGTTGGATCCATACAGGGCTTATCGTGATGGTAAAGCCCGTGACATTGACTTCATGACAGGAACAAACAGTGATGAGGCAAACTACTGGATAGGGGGCATGGGAGGCATCGTGCCGTTCAAGATAGCGATAAATGTGTGGTATGAGAATATAATGCAGGAGCTTCCCTCGTCGGAACGCGAGGCTTGCAACCGTTTTACCGATGACTATTCCAAAGGCAGAACCTGGGGCCGTGTGGAATTCATAACGGATCTGATGTTTCGCATTCCTTCTACATTCACAGCCCGGTGTCACTCAGAATCGGGAGGACGGACATATAATTATTACTGGACCAAGGCGTCGGCTTTGCCATATCATGGTGCGTGCCATACGGTAGAGTTGCCGTATGTTTTCGGCAATCTGAGCGAGAACAGGTACACGGGAAACAACGTCAATCCGAAACTTGCGGCCACCGTGCAACAAATGTGGACCAATTTCGCCCGCACCGGTGATCCGAGCATCGATGGTCATATCTGGCCGGAATATAACGATTCCACACGCAAAACTATGGTAATAGGAGATACCCTGAAAGTCGAAAGCGACATCCTCGGCAATCAGTACGCTGTTATTGCTCCGTTGGCAGACCTGTACATAAGCCCGCTGCACGACAACATCAGTCTGAACGTGCCATACGTGCATGTTATGGCCGGATGGGTGCTGTTGTTGTTAGCGGTAATCGTAGTTGTAGTAGTTGTAATCCGGAAATCGGTGCGTAAATGCAAAAGGAATCAGAGGTCGGACATGGCGTCGTAAATTTTCTGTAGATAAGCCTTCGCCCGGTCAAGAGCCTTATCGGAATTCTGCCCCTGCATTTTGATTGGTTTGTCGGATTCTATGCTGTATGTCACAGTGTCGGTAGCCGAAATTAATCCGAAGTCCGAGGGTGATGTAAAGAACGCGTAGTGTGGTGCTACGGAATCCATCAGGTTTGTACTGAACTTGAAATCCTGATGCTGAATGACCAGCGCGTCAAGCAAGGTGGCTGCAATGTCAGTCTGATCGCCGACAGTGGCAATAGTGCCACGGCGCTTCAGGGCGCCTCCGGTCATGATCAACGGCACGCGGTGACGTGCCTGCGGATCGGTGAGATTGTCGGGATACACGCCGTAATGGTCCGGCACAATCACGACAAGCGTCCTGTTCCAGCGGGGTGACGAGGCAAGGTTATTGACAAACGAGGCAATCGCATTGTCGGCGTATGCGAAAGCATTGAGGCGTTTGTCCGTAAAATTGCTATGGAATGGTACCTCGAAAGGCTCGTGGCTGCTGGATGTCTGCACCACGCGGAAACGGGGTCCGGCGACGGTGTCAGCGGCATTCTCCGCAATGACGTGAGCGAACAGGGTATGGTCGTGCGCACCCCATTTGCTGGCCTTTTCGCTTATGCTGAAATCCTTGTCACTGACTATGTGGCTGAATCCGCAGTTTACCAGATAAGCCAGCATGTTGGTGAAATTGACGTCTCCGCCATAATAGTATGCGCAATCGTACCCCGCCTTACGTAAAGACTGCGGGATGGAAGGCAGATGTTCGGCTTTCTTTACATACTTCATCACCGAGGTGTTGGGCTGTCCGGGAAATCCGCTGAGAATAGCGGGCAGGGAGCGATCCGTGCGGAAGCTGGATGCATAAAAGTTGGTGAACAGCAGCCCGGAACGTGAGATGGAATCGAGTTTTATAGCAATGGGTTCGCCCCCGAGCGACGGCATGAGGTGTGCCGAAAAACTTTCGGCGATTATGATCCATACGTCGGGCCGGTCGGTATTGAGCAAAGTGGTGTCGCCGGTGAGTCTGGTGTCGGTCAATTCAGCAGCCAAGCGTGTGGCCACGTCATTGTCAAAATAACGGAACTGCTTGCTGAAATCCTTCTGCTGGTTTAGCGAATAGAGCAACGAGAATGCAGGATTGACGGCTGCATGATTCAGACGCTGGTTCTGGCTGAAATATGCGTAGCTGACGTTCATTGTAGAAACTGTGACGCCACCGCGTATGGGGAGAAACAGGAGGGCTGTCATAAAGAGTCCGAGAATCACGCCCCACGGTTTGCGCTTTTTAGATAACGGACAGACTTTGATACGTAAGGATGTGAAATAAAATGCGGTATAAAACAGAGCGGCGACAACGAGCCATAGTATAACCCCTCCGATTACCTGCCATGTAGATACGCTGGCCATAGCTGCCGATGGCGACGAGGCGAAGTAAAACAGGGGAGTGGCGTCGAGCTTGAAACCCCAGTAACCGTAAAGTACGGTGTCGCCCACGAATATGGCGGCGAGCAACAGTGACACGATTATGAAGTAAATGCGTGCAATTATATCTGTTACTTGCGAACGAACCAAAAGCATAATCAGAATGAGCAGAGCCGGAATGACGGTAAGGTATCCTGAAACGGATGCGTCGATCAATAGGCCATGCCATATCACGGAGAGAACGTCTCCGATGTCGATGCCCGGATATAGCGATGAATAAACGAGCATGAATATGGGCTTTTCAATGATGAAAACCGCCATAAACATCAGAAATGTAACAATATACCGTAATACCGCCTGTTTCATGATTATGTAAAAGTTCTATTTTGTCAGCAAAATTACTAAAAAATAAGGAATAAAAGCAGTAATTTTGCACCGGTAGAAAATATATGACATGGATTTCAAGACAGTAAAATATGACGGACGTCCCACGGAAGGGAATGAGTTGCGAACGGAAGCGGAACTGGGAGTATACGATTTTCTGGACAAGTTAGGCGTGAGCTACACCACCTTGTGTCATCCGGCGGCCTTCACAATGGAGGAGTGCGAGATGGTGCGCAAGGATGCCGGTGCGCCGGTGTTCAAGAACCTGTTCCTGACCAACAGACAGCAGACCGACTTCTATCTGCTTATGATTCCCGCCGACAAGCCGTTCAAGACCAAATATCTCAGCTCGCAGTTGGGATGCGCCCGGCTGTCGTTTGCAGGAGCCGAACAGATGGACCGGTACCTGCATATTCATCCGGGAGCCGTATCGCCTATGGGACTGATTCATGACAAGGACCATAAGGTCAGGCTGATAATCGACGGGGACCTGAAGGAATGCACCACATACGCATGTCATCCCTGCGTCAATACCTCAAGCATAGTGATGACACTCAATGATTTGCTTGAGAAAGTTATACCCGCCACAGGTCATGACCATACATGGGTTGCATTAAAGCCTGAATAAAACCGTCAGATGCCGTTATTTGACGCCTGCATAGCGTAACTGCCAGAACGCAACGGCGGCTGCCGCTCCCACATTGAGGGAATCTACCTGATGATGCATGGGAATGCGGACCGTATAGTCCGCCTCAGCTATCGTAGAGGCGGGAAGACCGTCGCCTTCCGTGCCGAGTACCATGGCGAGCTTGTCAATATCGCTAAGAATCGGATTGTCGATGCTGACAGAGTTGTCCGAAAGTGCTAAAGCGGCGGTTTTGTATCCGAGGCCGTTCAGTTCCTGAAGGGGATGGTCGGAAAAAGTCCAGGGCACCAGGAAAACGGTGCCCATCGACACGCGGACGGCGCGTCGGTTCAGAGGGTCGCAGGAATCGGACGACAGCACTACGGCATCAATTCCCAACGCGGCGGCTGAACGGAAAATCGAACCGATATTTGTGGTATCGGTCACCCCATGAATTACCGCGACGCGATGTCCGTCCGCACAAATCCGTGCGACTGACGGCAACGGCTTGCGCCGCATGGCGCAAAGCACGCCGCGAGTCAGCTTATATCCCGTTATAGTGGTCAGCAAGTCGCGGGAACCGGTGTATATGTCGATGTCAGGACACGACTGAATTATGTCGATGGCGTCGCCGGTGATGTGACGTTCCTCGCAGAGCATTGAAATCGGTTCATAGCCTGCGCTCAATGCCACACGGATTACTTTGGGACTTTCCGCTATGAAAATGCCCCGGTCGGCATGCAGTCTGTTACGTAACTGGGCTTCCGTCAGTCCGACATACGGCGCGATGCGGGAGTCGCTGATGTCAGTTATCTCTATAATCATGTCAAGTATGTTCTAATCTAATAAGTCAGTATTGATTGTAATTATTGTTTTACGGTCAAAAAATATTACTTTTGCAATGTTATGAAAGTGATATGTGCATTCGATTCGTTTAAGGGTTGTATGACCAGTTTGGAAGCCGGAGAGGCAGCCAAGAAGGGTGTCATGGGTGCTATGCCCGGTTGCATGGTGTCCGTTATGCCTATGGCAGACGGAGGAGAAGGCACAATCGATGCGATACGCAGCATGACAGGTGGGCGTGAGGTGCCAATTCGGGTGCTTGATCCGTTGTTGCGCGAACGTGAGTCTGAATATGTAATGGATTGTGACGGCGAGACGGCCTATATTGAAATGGCGCAATGTGCAGGATTGACCATGCTGACTCCCGATGAACGCGATGCCATGCGCACAAGCTCGTACGGATTGGGTATGGCTATGGCAAAGGCAATAGAAGCAGGGGCGAAGCATATCACAATATGTCTTGGCGGAAGTGCCACAAACGATGCGGCGCTTGGAGCGCTTCAGGCACTCGGACTGAAGGTATATACGAGGGATGGAATTTTAAATCGACCCGTAACCGGAACCGACCTGATTGACATTACTGACATAGATGCAACCGAGTTGGATTCACTGAAGATACAATGCGACATAACGGTGCTTTATGACGCCGATATACCGTTCTGCGGGCCGATGGGTGCTGTGAGGCTCTATGCTCCTCAGAAAGGAGTCAAGGCAGAGGATCTGGATGGGCTGGAACGAGGCATGAAGAATGTGCGTGAAGTGGTTGAACGGAAAACAGGCATAAAAACCGCATCGGTGAAAGGCGCCGGAGCGGCAGGTGGCGCAGGGTATGGTCTGGCGGCTATAGCGGGAGCTAAGATGGAATCCGGTATAGAATATATGCTGTCGCTTTCAGATTTCGATGCAATACTTGATGAAATAGCCATAGTATTGACAGGAGAGGGGAAAGCCGACAGCCAGACATTGCAGGGAAAGGTGTCGGCCGGAATCCTGAGTCATGCCCGGAACCAGGGTGTGCCGGTATGGCTTTTTTCCGGAAAAGTCGAGAACAAGGATGCGTTGTTAAAGGCCGGATTCGGGAAAGTGGTAGACATCAATGCCGGACAGGATACCGCACAAGATCCAATGGACAATACTGTAGCCAGACGGCGTCTCGAAAATGCCGTGAGATGCACGGCGGAGGATAAAATAAAGAAGCTCCGGAGGCTGTGCGACCGGAGCTGAGGATGTGTGTATTATTTCTATAATCGTTAATCAGATTACATCGTAATCCAGACCGATGTAATGCTGATACGGATGGTCGCATGCGGGGCATACCTTCGGTGGTGTCAGACCTTCGTACACGTATCCGCATACCAGACACTGCCACTTGATGGGAGTGTCGCGTTTCCAGACCGTACCGTCCTGAACCTGTTTCAGGTAGTGGTTGAAGCGGTCTTCGTGACGCTGTTCGATTGTGGCGATGGCACTGAAATGATCGGCTATTTCGTCGAATCCCTCTTCTTTGGCGGTTTTGGCGAATCCTTCATATAGTTCCACGCCCTCGAATTTCTCCTCCTTCGCGGCGATGGCCAGGTTTTCGGCAGTAGTGCCGATCACCCCTGCGTCAGCTGCCATAGGCACGGTTACCGAGCCTCCCTCCAGATATTTGAAATATACTTTGGCGTGACGCATCTCGTTCTCGGCCGTAGCACGGAATATCTCGCCGATGGGGAAATATCCCTCTTTGTCGGCCTGCTGTGCATAGAACATGTAGCGGGTGTATGCCGATGATTCGGCAAGATAGGAGATGACCAGATTGGCTTCGGTCTTGGTTCCCTTTACGCTTTTCTTTGTGTCTGACATATCAGTTTGTTTTTATAAATAGATTACACGTTTTGTGACAGACGGATATCGGTTTGCCGACATCCGTCAGCCTTTACTGTATCAACAAATAAAAACTGATATTGTTTCCTGTGATTTCGACCCGAGAAAAGGTCTGGATCAGCCTTTGTATTCAGCCTTGGATTCGCTTTCGTACTGGCGCTCAAGGAAAAGTTTGACCTCTTTAAAGAGCTGGGATGCGAACACAAAGTCATTCAGCGACTTGCTCTTGGACCGGAATATGGTCTTGTCATTGCCGGTCCAGTCGCATCGGCCTTGATTGATGAACACGATGTTCTCGCCGATTCCCAGCACAGAGTTCATGTCGTGGGTATTGATTATTGTAGTGATTTCGTATTCGTGCGTGATGTCGCTTAGAAGCTCGTCAATCAGGATAGAGGTCTTGGGGTCGAGTCCGGAGTTTGGCTCGTCGCAGAACAGATATTTGGGATTCAGTGCGATTGCTCGTGCGATGGCCACACGCTTCTGCATGCCTCCGGAAATTTCGCTCGGGTATTTGTCATCGGCGTTTTTCAGACCTACGCGGTTGATGCAGAACCGGGCACGTTCCAGCTGCTCGGAATGGCTCAGGGGACTGAACATCTTCAAGGGAAACATCACGTTGCCAAGTACGGTCTCGTTGTCGAACAGGGCCGAACCCTGGAACAGCACGCCGATTTCCGTGCGCAGCTGACGCTTCTGCTCTATGTCGAGCGACCGGAACTTACGGCCGTCGTAGAGTATCTCGCCTTCTTCGGGTGTCAGCAATCCGATAAGACACTTCATGAACACAGTCTTGCCGGAGCCTGACTGTCCGATTATCAGATTGGTCTTGCCGGTCTCGAACCTGGCCGATACGTCAAACAGGATCTGCTGACCGTCAAACCATTTGGATATGTTGTGAGCTTCGATCATTGCAACAGAAGTTTAGTGAGAATCACATCGGCCAGCAGAATCAAGATTGAACTCGACACCACGGCCTTGGTGCTGGACTGACCCACTTCGAGCGAGCCTCCCTTGACATAATAACCATAGAAGGCGGCCACCGAGGTGATGATGAACGCGAATACCAGACATTTGATCAGCGAATACCAGATGTACCATTCGTTGAAGAATGACTGCAGACCGTATACGAAATGCTCGTAACTGATCATATCGGTAAATTCAGCGATTATGATACCTCCTAAGATCCCGAAGAACATCGAGAGGATGCCGAGTACGGGTATGAACAGGATGAATCCGATTATCTTAGGCAACACTATGAAGTTGGCCGAATTGATTCCCATGATTTCCATGGCGTCGATCTGTTCGGTGACACGCATTGTGCCGATTTCCGACGAAATATTGCTGCCGACCTTACCGGCCAGGATCAGACACATCATGGTGGACGAGAATTCCAGAATCAGAATCTCGCGGGTGGCCAGTCCTGTGGCGTATGTGGGAATCAACGGCGATACGATATTGATGGTCATCTGAATGCATATCACGGCACCGATGAATATGGAAATGATGATGACCAGGGGAATGGAGTCCACACCCAGCTTATATATCTCCTTGACCAGGCTTTTGAAAAACTCCCTCCATTTGTCGGGAATGCGGAATACCTGCGTCAGAAAGAGGCAGTATTTCCCAAGAGTCTTTATTGATGATGCAAACATTGTGATCTGTCCAAAATTTATGCAAAGTTAGTAAAAAATTTGGGGTTAAGGGTATAATTTTGTAATTTTGTAGCTAAATCTTCACAACTTTCGAAACATAGAACAAAGATGTTGGTAATAGGTATAGCGGGCGGCACAGGCTCGGGCAAGACCACAGTGGTCAGGAAAATCATGGAAGCGCTTCCTCCGGGTGAAGTGAGCGTGATTCCTCAGGATTGTTACTACAGGGACAATGCCCATATACCGTTGGAGGAACGTCTGAAGATGAACTATGACGAGCCGGCCTCGATAGAATGGACTTTGCTGACCAAGCACTTGCAGGAACTGAAGGAAGGCAAGACCGTGCAGATGCCTACGTACGATTTCATCACGTGTTCGCGCATGAAGGAAACCATCACGCTGCGCCCCACGGAAGTAGTGGTGGTGGAAGGTATACTGGTGCTGACGGACAAGACCCTGCGCGACATGACGGATGTGAAGGTGTTTGTAGACGCCGAGGCTGACGAGCGCCTGATTCGCGTCATAAGCCGCGACTGCATAGAGCGCAACCGCACTCCGCAAATGGTGATAGACCGCTACCGCGAGACGCTTAAGCCCATGCATGAACTATACATAGAACCGTCAAAGCGTTATGCGGACCTTATCGTGCCACAAGGCGGTCATAATATGGTGGCTATCAAGTTGCTGACGGATTACATCAGATCTTTGCTGAAATGAGGATATTCGGGTTCGGACATAAGAAGTTGAACAGGAACGTTGAGGAACGTCCCGATAAGCTCACACCCGACGAGGAGGCAGACCTGGAAGGCCGCGTCCCGGATCAGGAGACCGTGACGGTGGCGTCTGCAACGGAAGTGACCACACCGGAAGGCACAGAGGTAGTGGAGACTGACACGGAGGAACCGGCTCCGGGTATATTAAGGACCCAGGATCTTGTTAAGAAATACGGTAAACGTACCGTGGCCAACAAGGTGTCGATAGAAGTGAAGCAGGGTGAGATTGTCGGTCTGTTAGGTCCTAACGGGGCAGGTAAGACCACCACGTTCTATATGACTGTGGGCCTGATCAGTCCGAATAGCGGACGAGTTTACCTCGACGGTCACGACATAACGGAATATCCTGTATACAAGCGTGCCAAGATGGGCATCGGCTATCTGCCTCAGGAAGCATCGGTGTTCCGTACGCTAAGCGTGGAGAACAATATCCGCGCTATTCTTGAGATGTCCGGCACCAGCAAGGAATACCAGAAAGAGAAGCTGGAACAGCTCATCAGGGAATTCAAGCTTGAGCACGTGCGCCGCAACAAGGGTAGCAATCTGTCCGGCGGCGAGCGCCGACGCACGGAGATTGCCAGATGTCTGGCCATCAACCCTAAATTCATCATGCTTGACGAGCCTTTCGCGGCTGTCGACCCGATTGCCGTGGAGGATATTCAGTCAGTGGTATATCACCTGAAAGAACGCAATATAGGCGTGCTGATCACCGACCATAAGGCCGATTCAATCCTTGGCATCACCGACCGTGCATACATGCTGTTCGAAGGCAAGGTGTTGTTCCAGGGTACCAGCGAGGAGCTTGTGGCCAATCCAATTGTGAGGGAGAAATATCTGGGACGTGACTTCGTGTTCATCAGGAAAAAATTCGAATAATTACGTGAATATCATAAAGAAGACAATATATCTGGCATTAACTGCCGTCGCAATATGCGGCGGTGTGGCTGCCGGTGCCCGCAGGACTACGCAACAGCCGGAATTTACAGTCGTGATAGACGCCGGGCATGGCGGTCACGATACAGGTGCGGTCGATAACAACGTGCGTGAAAAGGACATAAACCTGGGCGTGGCCAAGAAACTGGCTGCCCTGATCGGTAAGAAGATGTCGGACGTAAAGGTAGTGATGACACGCGACGACGACAGCTTCATATCCCTGCAGGAGCGTGCCAATATCGCGAACCGCAACCGTGGCAATCTGTTTGTCTCGATACATACCAACTCTGTAGACAAGAGCAATCCGAATCGCCGCAAGGTGGCCGGTTCGTCCGTATACGCGCTCGGTCTGCACAAAGACGCCAATAACCTTAAGGTAGCTCAGCGCGAGAACTCGGTGATAGAGCTTGAAAGCAACTACGAGCAGAAATATTCAGGCTTCGATCCGAAGAAGGATGAGTCATATATCATATTTGAGATGGCTCAGAAAAAGAATCTGGGTCAGAGCCTTAAGTTTGCCAACGAGGCGCAGAAACACCTGGTGTCCGATGCCAAGCGCGCGGACAGGGGAGTGAAGCAGGCCGGGTTCTGGGTGCTGTGGGCCACTTCGATGCCGGCCGTACTGGTGGAACTCGACTTCATTTGTAATCCTGAGAGCGCCAAGTTCATGGGCAGCGACAAAGGTCAGGAACAGCTTGCATCGGCTTTGTATGCCGCAATAGAGAGCTATGCCAAGAGCATGAAGCCACAATTGAGCGTAAAGAATGATTCCTCGGCCGACAATGTTAAGGAATCGAAAGAGACAAGCACAAAGAAGGAATCGCGCACTTCAAGACGAAGCAATAAACGTAGGAATAAGAAGACAGACGACGTGTCGGAGACTCCGGAAACCGCCGTGGTTCCCGAAGTCAATACAAGCGAAGCGGGGATTCCCGTACTTAATGTGGCCGGCTCGAATTCAGGAGCCAAAAGACAGTCGGCACCTGCCGCCAAGTCTGAGGAAAGAAGCTATAACTATGCCACGGTGCACAATCGTACGCTTCCTGTGGGACAACGCCGCCGTCGTTCGGCCTCATCGAAAAAACTGAGTGACCAGCGACAGATAGATAATGGCGAGATTCTGATCAGGAAGGAAACGGATTATCTGGCCAAGGTGGAGGAACCTGTGGTCGAAAAGAAAGCCGTTCCTGAACCTCAACCCGAAGTAAAAAACAAGAACACCAAAAACAGCAAGGACAAAAATAAGAAGGAAAAAGAAAAGAAATCATCTTCAAAAAATGTTAATAACAGTGAGAAGGGGAAGAAGCGCATCGTGATAAATTCCTCCACTCGCATGGCCAAAGCTGAAAGCGGTAATAAACGAGGTTCTGAGGCAAATGTTCAGGCCGAATCCACAGGCATGACTGTGGCGAAGGCTGTGGACGCAAAACAGTCGGAACCTCAGATTAATCAGCATAAACGCCATACGTCGCTGGCAAAGCGTCGGAAGAACAGTGGCAAATAATTCACGATTAATAAATTAAGATAACGAATTGAAATGAAAAAATATAACAAGGAGTTTATAATCGGCTTGTGTGTTGTAATAGCCGGGCTGGTGCTGTTTTTCGGCATCGACTATCTGAAGGGTATCAATCTATTGAACCCCACCCATTTCTATTATGCCGAGGCTACGGATGTATCCGGCCTTGAAAAGTCGGCTCCTGTGACGGTCAACGGTTTTAAGGTCGGACAGGTCAGAAGCATCAAGTACGATTACGACCATCCCGGCAAGATCAAGATATTACTGGCTGTAAACGACAAGCTGAATCTGCCCGAGGATTCGTACGCACAACTTGCGTCCTCGCTGTTAAACGGCGGGTATATAAACCTGGTGGTAGGCAAGAGCGCTAACCTTATTCCAAACGGCGGACTCGTGCCATTGCGCAGTGAGAAAGGAATAATGGATGCCGTTACCAATGACCTGGTGCCTAATATAAACAAGATGGTGCCTCATATCGATTCGCTGATCAACAATCTTAACGATCTGGTTTCGGATCCTGCACTCATAGCATCCATACGTCGTCTGGACGGCATTACGGAAAATGTGTTGACAATGACAGGAGACCTTCAGGGCACGGTGAAGCGCGATGTCCCGCCGTTGATGCACAATGCAAGAAACCTGACGCATAAACTGGATTCCGTAAGCTACAACCTGATGCTGCTTTCGCACAATCTGAACCAGCTGCCCATCAATTCCACGATGGACAATGTGTATAAAATCACGGATGAACTGTCACGCTTCAGCACCCAGCTTAACGAGGAGAATTCAACTCTGGGACTTCTCACCAAGGACCCTGAACTTTATAATCGTCTCAACAGAGTGGCTGCCGACATAGACTCGCTGGTGCTCGATGTAAAGAAAAATCCAAAGCGTTACATATCGATCAAGCTGTTTTAAATGAAAGTATTGAAATTCGGCGGCACATCGGTGGGCACCATAGAAAGCCTGCGGAATGTTAAGAGAATAGTGGAGTCGCTTGATTCGCCGGCCGTCGTTGTCGTATCTGCATTGGGGGGGC
This sequence comes from uncultured Porphyromonadaceae bacterium, assembly GCA_902468245.1. GTDB lineage: Bacteria > Bacteroidota > Bacteroidia > Bacteroidales > Muribaculaceae > Lepagella. The sequence continues at coordinate 522,506 of CABQXY010000028.1, forward strand.
TGACCGACCGGCTTATCGCTACTGCACGGGAATCGGCTGATGGTAAAAATACGCGTATCGAGGCCATGGAATGCTGCGCCAAGCGTCATCATGACATAATCCATGAGCTCGTGCCTCAGGATAAACAGGGTGAAGTGCTGGAAAAAGTCGACGCCATGCTGACGGAACTCGGCAATCTTTACCTGGGCGTATCGCTGATCAACGAATTGCCGGAACGGACTTTGGACAGAATCGTCAGTTACGGAGAGCGAATGTCTTCGGTGATAGTTGCGGCAATTGTTTCCGGTGCCTGCCACAAGGATTCGCTTGAATTTGTCAAGACAGAGCGGTGGATGGGCAGGAACATAGCCGACCGCAAAGCCACCGAAAAATTGATACAACGCAACTTCCCGTTGCCGTTGGAACAGCATTGCGTGATAGGTGGCTTTATCTCCCGTGATAATAATGACGGCACCATAACCAACCTGGGTCGAGGCGGCTCGGACTATACCGCGGCATTGGTGGCAGCGGCCCTGGACGCCGATATGCTTGAGATATGGACCGATGTGGACGGGTTCATGACATCGGACCCCAGAATCATCAAGGACGCGAAGGTGATTCCCGATATGTCGTTCGTAGAAAGCATGGAACTATGTTCCTTTGGTGCAAAAGTTATTTATCCCCCAACGATTTATCCGGTGTTTCACAAAAACATCCCTATCAAGATATTGAACACTCACCGTCCCGAGATGCCCGGAACGTTGATAACGGACAATGCCACACGCTTGCCCGACGAGGTGAGGGGAGTGTCGTATGTGCGTGACACCGCTACCGTCACCATACACGGAAAGGTGGTGAGGGACATCGAGGAGGTGAATACGCGCACATACAACGCCATGGCCCGCAACGGGGTGTCCGTGTTGCTGGTTACCGGCGATGAGGATGCTATGGAATTTACGATATCGGTCAAGGCCGCGGATGCACGCAAGGCATTGGAAACCGTGCGCAATGAATTCTCTCCTGAAATCGGTGCCGGTGACGTGCTTAGTGTATATCTGACGGAACATCTGGCCATAATCGCTGTTGTAAAGGAAGGAATACGCCGAATGCAGGGGCTGGGCGCCAGGCTGACCAGTACGCTGAACCGCAACGGAATCACCGTGAACGGTCTGTCGGAGGGAACGTCGGATTCGACTCTGGCTTTGGTTGTGAACGACGATAAAGCGGAGCAGGCCCTTAAGCTGGTGCACGATTCGGTGATTCCGGCATAAATTGAAAGATATGGAAATTAAGAATCCCAAATTCGTGATAAGTTCACCGGATGTTTCCAAGTGTCCGGAGGTCCATGCGCCGGAATATGCCTTTATCGGAAGGTCGAATGTCGGCAAGTCGTCGCTTATCAATATGCTGGTAAGACGCAAGGGTCTGGCCAAGACGTCACAGACTCCGGGCAAGACGTTGTTGATAAACCATTTCAGCATCAATGACGGGGAATGGTATCTGGTTGACCTCCCCGGATACGGCTATGCGCAGCGCGGAAAGGTACAGCGTGACCAGTTGCAGAAACTGATTGAGGGTTATGTGCTGGACCGCCGGCAGCTCACCAATCTGTTTGTGCTGATAGACGTGCGCCATGAGCCCCAGAAAATAGATATGGAATTCATGGACTGGCTCGGCGAACATGGAGTGCCCTTTTCCATCATATTCACCAAGGCTGACAAACTGAGCAACGCAGCCGTGGAGCGAAATGTGGAGGCATACAAAAATGAACTTAAACTAAGCTGGGAGGAATTGCCCAAGATATTCATTACTTCGTCTGAAAAGCCCCGTGGCCGGGACGAAGTGCTGGATTATATAGACTCCATCAATCGCGAAGTGCGGTCGGAATGCGAATCTGTGAATTAGAATATGAATGTCGCTAAAGGCGAATATTAAACGGATAAGTTATGGAGAAAGTAGCGTTTTGCAGTGATCATGCGGGATATGAGATGAAGCTGCGGATGATTGAATATATGAAGTCCAAAGGCTATGAAGTCGAGGATTTCGGAACGTACAGCGCGGAATCGTGCGATTATCCCGATTACGCACATCCGGCGGCATTCGCCGTAGAGCGTGGGGAATGCGCTTTTGGAATTGCCCTGTGCGGCAGCGGCAACGGCATAAGCATGACTCTGAACAAGCATCAGGGCATTCGGGCCGCGCTGTGCTGGCTTCCCGAGATAGCTGAACTGGCGCGCAGGCATAACGCCGCCAATTTCGTGGATCTTCCGGCACGTTTTGTGACCGTGGATGAGGCTAAGGCTATTATTGACGCTTATCTCAACGCTCAGTTTGAAGGAGGACGTCACCTGCGCCGTATAGAGAAGATACCGGTATCCGTAATGTAATGGAACGCTTTGTAATCCGGCTTAACGACCTGAAGTTTTATTCCAGAATCGGAGTGATGGATCAGGAGCGTGCAGTGGGAAACGAATTCACGGTAGATGTGGAAATCAGGTATCCGGCCGAACAGTTTCGGCCGGAGGACTTGTCTACTACGGTGTCATACGCCGATGTCTATGACATGGTGGCTCGTCGAATGAAGCAATCCTGGATGCTGCTTGAATCCGTGGCTAAGGTTGTGTCCGACGATCTGCACCAGCGATATCCACGGATTGAGAATCTGGCTGTAACAATAAAGAAAACCTCGGTGCCTGTGCGCAACATGGACGGCACCGCTTCAATAACCCTGTTGTCATGAAGCCCATGTCGGGGCTGAACGTAAATGTTTAAGAATTATTCAGGTTTGTGGCTGTTGCTTGCCACAGCGCTTGCTGTTATTTTTGTGGTGGCCTTTTCCGATGACATTGTCATAGGAGACTATACAGTAAAGAAGGCCCCGTTTGACAAGACATTGCTTGCCAGCGAATCCGAGGATTTGCCCGTGGACTCGTTGATTGTGCCGCGAGACACTGTGGCGCAAGTCAAGGTAGAGACCGACTCGCTGCCTCAGTCATTGTTCATATTCGGCGATTCCATGACGTGGAACCTCGCCCTCCGGCTTGCCCAGTATGCCAAGGCGAACGGACATACCATCCATGCAGTGAACTGGGATTCCAGCAATACGAAAATCTGGGCGGACTATGACACCCTGGCCAATCAGATTGCCAGATATAAGCCTACGCAGATTTTTATTTCGCTTGGAAGCAATGAATTGTATTTCAAGGATCCCAAATCAAGACTTCCTTATATCAGGAAGATTCTGGAAGTGATAGATACGATTCCGTACGTATGGATAGGACCGCCGAACTGGCAGAAGGATTCAGGCATCAACGACCTGCTTGAGGCCACGTGCAGACCGGGAAGTTTCTTCCGATCAGAGGGTATGCACTTCGACCGTAAGGCCGATCACATCCATCCCACACGCAAGTCGTCGGCATTATGGATAGACTCCATAATGAGATGGTTGCCTAAATCGGCTCATCCTTTTGTTGCGAATGTACCGTCTGATTCAATTGGGAAGGCAAATCCCAATATCGTTTTCCTTAAAGCTCTGAACAAGTAAGTTATGGAAGATGCTTCGACTATGACATGGGATGCTCTGCGCGACAACGCGGAACTGGCTCTGAATAATATCGGACAAGTGTTCGCCTACGACCCTTCGGCTCCGATGCTGTTCTCGAGCGGACTGTTCTGGGTGCTGTTCATCCTGTTTCTGCCCGTTTATGCCTTGCTGAAGAAGAACAAGCTGCGCATGACTATATTTGTCGTGCTGTTCTCATTATATTTCTATTATAAATCGTCAGGCCTGTTCTTCCTGATGTTGATGGCCACGTCGCTGATCGACTGGTCCGTGGCGCGCTGGATGGGTAAATTGACAACCAAATCGGCGCGTAAAACGCTGATGTGGTTCTCAATCATTCTTTCCTTGTCCATATTAGGATATTTCAAGTATGCCAATTTCTTTCTGTGGAACTGGAACCAGATGGTGCAGGGGAATTTCCAGCCTCTCGACATAATTCTGCCTGTCGGCATTTCGTTCTACACGTTCCAGTCCATCAGCTATGTGGTGGATGTGTATAAACGGAAGATAGAACCTACGGAATCATGGCTCGATTATATATTCTTCCTGTCATTTTTCCCAGCGTTGGTTGCCGGTCCTATTGTACGGGCCGATTATTTTCTGCCTCAGCTTAAGGAAAACCGCCGGGCAACATCCGATGAAATCTGGGCCGGACTGTGGCTTATAATGTGCGGTGTAATTAAAAAGGCCTTGATTGCCGATTACATCGCGCAATACAATGACCTTATATTCAACGAGCCGACTCTTTATACCGGAGTGCAGACCCTGATGGGTGTTTTAGGCTACACCATGCAGATATACTGCGACTTCTCAGGATATTCGGATATGGCCATAGGTATAGCGCTGATTATGGGTTTCAAACTCGGCATCAACTTCGATTCTCCCTATCAGAGCCGGAACCTGACGGAATTCTGGCGCAGATGGCACATTTCGCTGTCTTCATGGTTGCGTGATTATGTATATATTCCATTGGGCGGAAACAGAAAAGGTACCGTACGTATGTACATCAACAATTTCCTTACCATGCTTATAGGCGGTCTGTGGCATGGAGCAGCATGGAAGTTCGTGTTCTGGGGTGCCATGCATGGTGTCGGACTCGCCGTTCACAAGATGTGCAAGCCGGTGCTTGCCAAAATCCCCGACAACTGGTTCACTATTTTCGTCAGCTGGATGATTACATTTATATATGTGTCGTTGCTCTGGGTATTCTTCCGTGCCGCCTCGTTCCAGGACTCCGTGTTGATTATCCAAAACATTTTTGTGGACTTTCAGTGGAATCAGTTCCCGCAATTCTTTCAGGCCAGGATGGTGTGGTGTATCATGATGCTGTGTCTGATAGCATTCCACTTCGTGCCGCAGGGCATTGCTGACAAATGTCAATCGTTGTTCGTCAAGTCCCCATGGATTGTGAAGCTCATCGCTTTCATACTGGTAGTGCAGCTTGTAATAGAGTTCATGTCGGAGGAAGTAGCCCCGTTCATCTATTTTCAGTTCTGATATTAACAAAACGCAATACATTTTAACATTTATTGATTTCACGGAATATCAACGAGTTAAACGGATAAGTAAACGAAATTTGAAAAAATATCGTGAAAGTACTTGACAAGGGGAGAAAAACGTACTAATTTTGCATTCGCGTTTCGGGGGCAACACCCCGGGAACCGCAAGGAGAACAATGACATTTTGCCACAAGACA
>CABQXY010000029.1:0-77865 GCA_902468245.1 uncultured Porphyromonadaceae bacterium
AATTATGTCTTTATTGTACTTGTCTTCGCGAAGTTGCTCTTTCTTCTCATCAAGCCAAATGTCGAAGCGGGTATCGCTTTTTTCAAATCGTTCAATGTCGAAATTGTCTATCAGGACTTCGGGCAGGATTGCTCTGAGCAGTTGGTCTTGTTTCATTTTGCAAAGATAACACTATTCTCCGACATCTTCCCCACCCACCGGGAAAATCCGCTGACCCCAAAAAGGCCACAAGTCGCTGACTTGTACGCCATAGGTGTGTCGACCATCCATCGACGCAACGGGTCTATGGCAATCGCAACAAGATAGACTGTCTTTGCATTTGAACAATCCGCCGACCGAATAATCCGATATAAAGCCTTAAAAACAGAAGATACTCGCTGTATATCAGCGAGTTTTAATCTTATCAATTGCGGAAAGACAGGGATTCGAACCCTGGGTACCCGTAAGGGTACAACGGTTTTCGAGACCGTCCCGATCGACCACTCCGGCATCTTTCCTTTGGTCGTTGACACCCTCTCCAACATCATTCCATGCGTTGCCCGGATTGTACTTCAGGCGGGGTGTCCCCTCATTTGCGATTGCAAAATTAGAGATTTTTTCCGAGTTTACCAAGTTTTTCCGAAATTTTTCGTAAATTTGTGTTCCGCCCGGCGTCTTTATGGCGCCTGAAGCGTTTTAACTGTATAGGATTCGACCCTCTCCCCTGCTGTCGGTCCCATTTTAGAAATTACTAATGACCAAAACCATGAACACACCAAGAATCATACCTCCGTCGGAGTTGATCATCAACGGGGACGGAAGCGCGTTCCACATTCACCTTCGTCCCGACCAGCTTCGCGACAACATCATCTTCGTGGGCGATCCGGGCCGCGTCACTATGGTTGGCTCGATGTTCGACACAGTGGATTATGACGTGCAGTCACGTGAGTTCCACGCCATCGGCGGCACGTACCGAGGGACGCCCATAATGTGCATCAGCCACGGTATCGGTCCGGACAATATCGAGATAGTGATGACCGAGCTGGACGCCCTGGCCAACATCGACTTCGACACGCGTACCGTCAAACCCGAGCACCGCACGCTCAACATAGTGCGCATCGGCACATCCGGCTCCCTGCAGGAAGACCTGCATATAGGCGATTACGTAGTGGCCGACAAGGGAATCGGCTTCGACGGCATCCTTAACTTCTATGCCGACCGCGACAAGGTATGCGACCTGGAATTCGAGAAGGAATTCCGCGCCCACACCAATTGGGATCCGACCTGGGCCGCTCCTTACGTAGTGGACGCCGACCGATGTCTGGTAGAGAAGATAGCGCGCGACGACATGCGTCTCGGATATACCATAGCGGCAGTGGGGTTCTACGCTCCGCAGGGTCGTCAGGTACGCCTCGCGTTGAAGGATCCTGACCTGAACGCCAAGATCGAGTCCTTCCGTTATGACGGACGTCCCGTCACCAACTTCGAGATGGAATCGGCCTGTCTGCAAGGCATGGCCCGTCTGTTGGGCCACCGCGCCATGACCGTATGCTGTATCATCGCCGAGCGCCGCGCCAACAAGGCCAACACCGATTACAAACCGCGCCTCCACGGCCTGATTCAGACTGTCCTGGACCGTTACGCGGAGTTATAAAATTCACCCGATATAGCAAAAGGGATGGCCGCCGGTCATCCCTTTTCTTTTGTCTTGGCCCGGAATCTTCAGATTCCGCATACCCCCTATCCCAACTCGAAACGTGCGCCCGGCAGACGCGTTATCACGCCGTCAAACTCCATATCGGTGAGGTTTGCCATCAGTTCCTTCATGTTCATGCCGGTCAAGGCCCGCAGTTCGTCTATGCCTAACGGACGCCCTTCGTGCTTGATGTGGGCGTAAATCTCGGCCGGAGCGCCACGCAGTTCAGGAAACAGGTTGCGTTGCTGCGGGGCATGCTGCATTACGCCCGGCGGCCAACCTGTGGTCTGCACCACATCGGCGGCGCATGTGATCAGCTGCGCCTTGTGGGAGCGTATCAGATGGTTGCAACCCGCACTGATCGGATCGATGGACCGTCCCGGCAACGCCATGACGTCGCGGTTGTTGATGAAAGCCTGGTTTGCGGTGCTCATGGCGCCGCCCCGTATTTCGGACTCAGCTACGAAAGTTGCGTCGCACAGTCCCGCCACTATGCGGTTGCGCTCTAAGAAATTGCGCTGATATGGCGTAGTACCTGTCGGATATTCCGTCAGCATACCGCCGCCGGACTGAATTATCTTTTTTGCGAGGTCGCGGTGCTGCGCAGGGTATACCATATCCAAACCGTGGGCAACCACGGCTACGGTCGGCAGTTTGGAGTCCAACGCCGCTCGATGTCCGGCAGCGTCTATGCCGTATGCCAGGCCACTGACTATCAGAAGGTCCGGATAATATACCGCCAAATCGTGTATCAATTGGTCGGTAAACTGCAAGCCATATTTCGTAGCTTTGCGCGTACCCACCACTGCCAATGCAAAGCGTGGATTCAGATTGACGTTGCCGAGCACGTACAGCATTATCGGAGCGTCGTGCAGTTCCTGAAGCAACGGCGGATATTCATCGTCGTTCACGAACAGGCCACGAATGCCGTGCCTCTCCATAAACTCCACCTCCTTGCGCGCCCGCTCCAATGCGGTCTGCCGCTCGACGGGGTCGAAACGCAGCGTGTCCGAAGCTCCGATACGCGAGGGCAGGTCGCCCATGCCCGGCTTGAAAAAGTCGGCATAGTCATAGTCGGCGTCACACATGGCGCGCACCACATCCACCTTCATGCCTGGCACCATGCTGATGGCTACCTTGTGAATCAGTTCCTGACGCTCAGCGGAATCCATTGCCTTACTGTATGTACCGTCCGAACACCTTGGCCAGTTCGTCGCCTCGGCTCAGCTTGCCGTCCTTCAGCACCACCACGGTAACCACTCCCTCGGCACACATCTCGCCGTCCGAGCGTATTATATCCTGATGGAATATGAACCGGGGTCCCTTGCGCTCAAGCCGCAGACAGCTGATGAAGGTGTCGCCGCCTCGCAGCGAGGTCTTGTATTCCACCTCTATCTTGCGCACCACGGCGTCGATGCCCTGGTTGTGCATCTGTATGAACGACAGACCCGCGTCCGTGCAGAACCGATGGCGTGTATGCTCCATGTAATGCAGATAGTTGGCATTGTTCACTATCTGTTCGCAATCCAGCTCGTAATCGCGAACCTCCATATCCATTATGAAGCAGTATTTCTTGTTGGCGTCCTTGAGTATTCTCATTCTATCATTCCTTTTGAAGTGTCAACGGCTTGTTATTTCTTGCAAAGTTAGAAATTTCCTGGAAATTATCGGCATCTTTAGGCACCCAGATGAATCCGGGCTTCTTGTCGTCTATGCCGATGAATCCATCGCCGTCGCTTATCCACCAGTCGCGCACGCAATTGCCGTCAAACCGCTCACGACGCAACTCCGCGTATTCCTGCGGTTCATAGGCGCTATCTTCCGGCTTTTCCTTTTCGTACAGCGTCACAACCAACGCATTGCCGTCCACGTCTATGGTATGTGGCAAAACGTTCACAAAGCATTCCCGACACAGCGCATGGTTGTAATAACTTACGGCCAATGCGTGAGGCACAGCGACGAGCAGCACGAAGAATCCAGCCAGCACCCATCGCAAATCGACTATGAATCCCCACAGCATGCACAGCACTGCCGCGCCTACGGCCACCCACAGCCACCACGGACAGAAACGACGGAGCAGAGCCCGTGCGAACCGGCCCCGCTCCATGCAGAATATCTTTCCGTTTTCCTTAGTCATATCATTGTTCGGCATCCCTCGCAGCCGATTCCCGGACATACGTCCGATGGTTGACTTCACGAACCTGCTGAATATAGCCGGTGCCTTCGGCGTTGTGAAGTTTGCTTATCTCTATGTACGGCTTTCCTTTTACTACAGTAAGGTCAAACACGTCGTCACGCTTACGTTTTGCCTCGTCGGCCAAAGGCGAATGTCCATTCTCCCCCGACCCTCTCAGTCCGACGTCAATGCCGTCAGGACAGTTGCGCACGGCCTTTATCACGGACACCGGCGGATAACCAAGTCCGGTCCACATTATATACTGCTTACGCACCAGCTCGGGAGTCACGCTGTCGGGGTTCATAGGCTTGCAGCCCTCTATGGCTACAGTCGCCGTCGACTTGTAACGGGGAATAAAATCCTCGTCCAATACTTTCAGCTCCGTGCCATATAATACATCCTGCTTGCGGCCGTCATGGTAGAACGACCGGCTCAAAATCTCCGTCAGCACTTCGGGTGTAACCGCACCATCATCGGCGTATGGGGCAAGCTGTGCCACTGCGTTGGCCTCGCGCATCTGGCCGTACCCCTCGTTGGGACGTCCGGAATGGCTGTAGTTGGTGCGGACCAACACGCCCTGCGGAGCATCCTTCAGGTCATAACGCACGTATGAATGGTTGTTCGTCTCGAAATACGCTCCGTTGCCCGATGCATCTATCACTCCGAAATTAGCCTCCACGCCCATAGGGCGCCTGTATGTGTCGAGCAGACGTGCGAAATCGTCAACCGTGCGGCAGGTCCTGAGGGCCTTGGTCATCAGTACGCCCTCCTTGTCCATCTTTTTGGCCGGCACCTTGTCGTCCTTGATGTTGTACGACGCGGTGTTCATCACGGCGAATCCGGCATCGTTCATCCCCATCCACGCTTCCTTCAGGTCGCGGTCCTGGGCGTTGAACAATGCCGTATAGCCGTAGTCAGAACCATGAGGCGCCACATACTCCACTTTGTTGTCGACATTGCTTGTGTCGCGGTGCTTCCACAGGATAGGACGACCCGACGGGTTGGCCGAGGCGCTTATTATAGCGGACGTGCAGGCCATGGCCCGCGGCGCCGTCAGCCCCGTGAGCAACATGCCTGCAATTATCAGTCTCTTTACTTTTTTTAAGTTCAGTATATTCAATCCAGTTTGTGTATTATCAGCCCGCTTCTGAGCTTAGGCTCGAACCAGGTGGTTTTGGGCGGCATGATGTTGCCGGTGTCGGCAATGTCCATTATCTGCTTCATCGTCACGGGGTACAGAGCCAGGGCCATTGCCATCTCGCCCGAATCCACGCGGCGCTTCAGTTCCTCCAGGCCGCGGATGCCGCCAACGAAGTCTATGCGCTTGTCGGAACGGAGGTCGGTGATGCCCAACAGGTCGCGCAGTATCAGGTCGCTCGACACGGTCACGTCCAGTACGCCGATTGGATCGTCGTCGTTGTATGTGCCGGGCTTGGCCGTCAGCGAATACCATTTGCCGTCAAGATAGAGGGCAAAGTTATGCAGTCCCGTCGGATGATATGTTTCGGCGCCCTTTTCCTCCACGATGAAGTTCTCCTCCAGACGTTTCAGGAACTCGGCTGGGGTCATGCCGTTCAGGTCGCGCACCACGCGGTTATAGTCTATCACACGCAGATGCGATGCGGGGAAGGCTACGGCCATGAAGTAGTTGTACTCCTCGTCGCCGGTGTGGTTGGGGTTGTTCTTGGCCTTCTCGGCACCCACCAGTGCTGCAGCCGCCGAACGGTGATGTCCGTCGGCAATATACATGTTGGGGATTTTGCCGAATTCCTCGGTGACGCTTGCAATCATCGCCGGATCGGATATAACCCACAGGGTGTGGCCGAAGCCGTCGGGGGCCGTGAAGTCATACTCCGGTTCGCCTGCCGTCACGTCACGGATTATCTGTTCCAATGCCTCGTTGTCGGGGAACGCGAAGAACACCGGCTCCACGTTGGCGTTGTTGCAGCGCACGTGCTTCATACGGTCCTCCTCCTTGTCGCGGCGGGTCAGCTCATGCTTCTTGATGCGACCCTCCATGTAGTCGGGCACCCAGGCGGCAACCACAAAGCCATACTGAGTGCGTCCGTCCATGGTCTGGGCATATATGTAATAGTTCTCCTTCTCGTCCTGACGGAGCCAGCCCTTGTCCTGGAACATACGGAAGTTCTCCACAGCCTTGTCGTACACGCGGGCGTCATGCTCGTCCATACCCGGCTCGAAGTCTATTTCCGGCTTGATGATATGGTACAGGCTCATGGGATTTCCGGCGGCCTCGGCACGGGCCTCCTCGCTGTTCAGCACGTCGTATGGACGGCTTGCCACCTGCTCCACCAGCTCACGCGGAGGGCGAACGCCTTTGAACGGTTTTACTTTTGCCATTGCTTTTCAGTTTTTCGTTGGTATTAGGTTTTGTTGTTTGTAATTATCTAATCAGGATGCATTCATTCCACAATCCAGTCGGATATGGAACGAATGCCGTCATCGAAGTTTGCGCCAATCTTCAATATTTTCCGACCATCGGCACGGAAAGGAAGCAGATAATCACGATGATTGATCTGGTCCATAGCCTGCTGAGCCGAGTGGTTGAGTTTGAACTCGAACAGGTACAGATAGTCTGACGTACCCACCAGCAAATCGATGCGACCCGATGCAGTCTGCATTTCGGCTTCAGTATAATATCCCATCAGTTTCATCACCAGGTAAATCACATTGCGATAATGCAACTCAAGGTTCCCCAGATCCACCTGACTGTAATGATAGCCGCTGAACAGGCTTTGCAGCCTGACCATGAACGAGTCAACATTCCCCTGGCGCAAGTCGGTGACAAAATGCTGAATGAATGTAGCCGACCGTTTCTCAGGGGTATAGTACGCAAAAAGATTGCTTAGGAACCCACGTTCCACTTCCAGGTTGGGATAGCCAAGCTTGACAGTGCCGAACTCCTCGTTATGGCCTTTGATGGTGAGATACCCGGCCTGATACAGCACTGGAACCGGATCGTCAAGACTGCCCGTAACAGACAGCAACTGGTCGGGGGCGACTTCATAACGGTTAAAGTCGCGCAGAGGCATTTTGTCACGCTTGATCATCTCTATCAGGAACGTAGGAGTGCCTGTGGCAAACCAATATGAACCGAAATTACAAGCGTAAAGAGCGTTCAGCAGGCTGAAAGGATTGTAGATGTCAGGCGATTCCTCCGAGAAATGATAGCCGTCGTAATATTTAGCCAATTGAATGTATGTTTCCTCTACTGTCAGGTTCTTCTTCTCCGCCAGCTCTTTTACTCCCTCGCTGAAATAAGCATGAATTTCCTCAAGTGTAATGCCGCATATTGCACTATACCTGGGAGTCATTGAGATGTCATTGAGATTGTTCAAGTCGCTGAATATGCTCAGTTTGCCAAACCGGGTGACACCCGTAAGCATGGCGAACTCTATATGGGCATCCATGCTCTTAAGATTGCCATATACAGATTTGAGCAGTGTACGGTAACTTTCCTGCAACGAAGGATTCGCAGCCGTGTCAAGCAGTGGTTTGTCATATTCATCAACCAATATGACGACCTTCTGCCCCGTAAGTGCATGTGCTCTTTTGATTATATATTCGAATCGTTCCGAGAAGCTACGCTTCTGTTTCTCCGTGCCATATTGGGCTTCCCAATATTCAAAAGTCTTGTTGAGCTGCTGTTCCAGACTCGCCTCGTCTATATATTGCCAGGCATTCAGGTCAAAATGCAGAACAGGATGCGGCACCCAGTCATGCCCGTAACGGCTTATGGCCAGACCATTGAACAATTCCTTTTTGCCTTCGAAAAAGGCGCTGATAGTCGAGAGAAGCAATGATTTGCCGAACCTTCGGGGTCGGCATAGGAAATAGAATCCCGGTACAGACACAAGCTCCTGGATATACTCAGTCTTGTCGACATACACAAAACCTTCCGAGATCAGTTTCTCGAAAGTCTGGATGCCTATCGGGTATTTCACTGCCATATTCAGACTGTTTTTGTTCAGCACTACAAAGATAATTCTTTCCGACGAATTATCAAAACTTAGAGAAAAAGATAATTTCCCGGAACTTTCAAATTACATTGTAAAGCCGTTTCAATCCCATACACATAGAAATCCATACACATAGAAATCCATACACATAGAAAGCGCGTCGGCCGGTGAAGGCTGATGCGCTCTTAAGTTGTTGAAATTATCGAAAGTTTTATCTCGTCTCAGTCTACGGGCGAGAACTCGTCCTTGCCTACGCCGCACAACGGGCATACCCATGTGTCGGGCACATCCTCGAACTTCGTTCCTGCGGGCACTCCATTGTCAGGATCGCCGATTGCCGGATCATATATCCAGCCACATACATCGCATACGTACTTCATCTCTTTGCTTAGTTATTATAATGAAACCAAAATCAAAATTAATCTATACATCAGTCTCAACAATCCAACAGTGAAATTTGTTCTGCATCACGTCAGGAAAATTTTTACTGCGAATTCCTTGATTTGTGTTTTGTTTTATTAGGGATATTTTATAATTTTGCAGATACGGATTCCGGCTCACTCGTCTCTCCTCCCTGAGCCGCACACATGGAACAACAAGCCTTAGATACTACCACAATGTTGAAAACACAGTCCAAAAGCAAATATATCATTGCGTTCGCGCATATAGGCGCGCTTCTGACCGTGACTGCCTGGGGCACTTCGTTTCTATGTACCAAAATCCTGATGGGCCAGGCCCAGATGAGTCCGGTGGAAATCTATTTCTACCGTTTCTTCGCCGCCTATCTCATACTGCTGCTGATCACATGCCGCCACCTGTTCTGCCACAGTCTGCGCGATGAACTGACAATGGCTCTGTGCGGCATCTGCTCCGGCTCGCTTTACTTCATCACCGAAAACTACGCGCTGACCCTTACCACCACGGCCAACGTGTCGCTGCTGGCGTCCATATCGCCGATATTCACCACATTCCTGGCCGCCGCCGTGTTCCGCCAGCGTCTAAAGGCCCCTGTGCTGATAGGTTCGGCCATAGCGTTCGTGGGTGTGGGATGCATCATATTCAGTCACGGCTCATCGTTCGAAATCCGGCCCGCAGGCGACCTGCTGGCACTCTCCGCCTCTTTGTGCTGGGCCATATATGCCATAGCCATCAAGCGGCTGCTGCCATATTATTCCTCGATGTTCATCTCCAGAAAACTGTTCTTCTACGGAGTGATCACGGCATTGCCGATGCTGTTCATCCAGCACGGCCCGCTGCACTGGCAGGTGCTGTTCGACTTCGACAATCCTCATTACCTGATGAACTTCCTGTTCCTGGTGCTGTTATGCTCCATCGGCGCATACCTGGTTTGGAACGAGGTGATGAAATACCTGGGTCCCGTCACCTGCAACAACTACCTGTATATCCAGCCCGTCGTAACGATGATAGCAGGATACTTCGTCCTGGGCGAGGACATATATATGCTCGGGTACTTGGGTTGCGTGCTGATAATCGGAGGTCTGATAATCTCCGATAAATTCCCCGACGTACGAAAGTCAAAGCACTGACCGCGCCGGTTGCGTATAACCGTATAACACGGACTCGCCGTAACCGCCGTGCGGATTCCCGCAATCATGTTCAGGCGTTGCGGAATTCCTTGGGCGACATGCCCGTAAATTTCTTGAAATATTTGCCGAAGAAAGACTGCGACGGAAAATTCAGTTCGTCAGCTATCTGCTGTATGTTCAGATTCGATGATTTCAACAGCACCTTGGCTTCCAGAATCACGAACCTCTCTATCCATTCCACGGCCGTGTAGCCGGTCTGGGCCTTGACGGTGCGCGACAGGTGCTTGGGCGTCACCTCCATCTTCTGCGCGTAGAAGTCCAGGAAACGCTCGGACCTGAAGTTCTCCTGCACCAGGGTCAGGAACTTGTCCGAGATGCGCCCCTGACGCGACAGTATCTCGTTGTGAAACGGTTCGTAACTCTTGTAGGCGGTTTCGAATATGAAGCTCACCACCTTGAACAGCAACGCCTGGGAGGCGTAGGGATTGTCGCGCATCTGAAGAATACGTCTCAGTTCCTTGCTGAATTTCAGATACTCGGGAAACGTCTCCTCAGGAATAGGCACCACGGAATGGCGCATCGACAGCGAATAGAGCGGCGTGGAATTCATGAACAGGAACACATTCTCCCTGAACCGTTTGGACATCACTATCACCGTAGCCTTGAAGTCGGGGCTGATATACGTGGGCTGCAGGAACTGCGTGCCGCGCACTATCACCAGGCTCGGGGCCTTGATGTCGTGTGATATCAGGTTGATCTCGCCCTTGGCCGAGCCGCGCTGCACCACAATCCATGTGCTGGCCTCGAACTTCACCGGCTCGGTCAGCGACTTGAACATGCTCGGGTCCACATCCTCGAGCATCCAGAAGTCTTCCTCCAGTATTTTCGATAATTCCTCGGGTAAATCCAGATTATAGTGGTATCCTGTCATTGCTGTCTTATTCTCTTTTACGCTGATTGCGATTATTCCCTTTTACTCTTATTCCAACATAATAACTCAAAATTTATTGCATTTCATGGTCAAAAAGGGACAATATGACCAAATTGGATATAATTTTATATAATCCGATTATAGGTTGAACAGCATTAAGATTCCAGACGTTATACTTTGAAAACAAAGGAAACCTTAGCCGCCATGGATGCATTGATATACATAGGAATAGGAGCCAGCGTGATACTGCTTGCCTTACTGCTGGGCATAGACGACATAAAGCTGACCAAGCCCGGCAAAGTCACCGACTATAACGAGGTGCTGGACCGTCACACCGAGGAACTTATCGGCCACGAGGCATACGTGGCCATGCTTGACCGGGTGGACCGTATCCTGGACCGCCACCGCAACGATGCCTGTCTGAGCGTAAACCTCACCTCGACCGTATCCGATGAGGATGCCGTCGACGAACTGCATCACGTCCTGCCGGGCGAACCGTTGGAGATGTCGCGGTACACCGACGGAGGCATGGAATGTGTCGGTGTATATTCACGTGGCCTTAAGATCGGAAGCCTCATGCTGGACGATGCCGAAATGTATATCGACACGGTTAATTCCAAATCCATCACCGGCATATATGTGGCGCGCCAGGACTGCTATGGCGACTACTCCAGACTCGACCTCGGCATCATAGTATATTACAAGGTAGTGGAAAACGCCCGACGGCTCGCCATAAACGATATAAAGAATTATTTCCTGAAAATTCCGGCTTCATCGCGCACCGCCGAAATGGATATTGCGCAGAACTGACGCCGTTTCGCCGCATCCGGACGCACACGGTTTCGCAGGAGCAAAGGCAAGAATAATCAGTTTTGCGTTTGAATTATCTCCATTTTTAGCTATATTTGCGATAAAATTATAAAAAACATAAATGGAGACGGAAAAACCCACATACTCATATAGCGAGGCCTACGAGGCTTCGCTTGCCTATTTCAACGGAGACGAACTTGCGGCCCGCGTCTGGGTCAGCAAATATGCCCTGAAGGACTCCGAGCATAATATCTACGAACTCACCCCGGCCGACATGCACCACCGCATCGCCGGCGAGATAGCCCGCATCGAGGCGAAGTATCCCAACCCCATGAGCCATGAGGAGGTGTTCGAGCTGCTCGACCGCTTCCGCTACGTAGTGCCCCAGGGATCGCCCATGGCCGGCATCGGCAACAATCTGCAGGTAGGCTCGTTGTCCAACTGCTTCGTGATCGGGCTGGACGGTCATCCCGACTCGTACGGCGGCATTATTCTTATAGACGAGGAGCAGGTGCAGCTCATGAAGCGCCGTGGAGGTGTGGGCCACGACCTGTCGCACATCCGCCCCAAGGGCACGCCGGTCAAGAACTCGGCGCTGACCTCCACGGGTCTCGTGCCGTTCATGGAGCGTTACTCCAACTCCACACGCGAGGTGGCCCAAGACGGACGCCGCGGCGCGCTGATGATGACGGTGTCCATCAAGCATCCCGATGCCGAGAAATTCATTGACGCCAAGATGGAAGCCGGCAAGGTTACGGGTGCAAACGTGTCGGTCAAGATTGACGACGACTTCATGCGCGCCGCTACCGAAGGCAAACCCTACACACAGCAGTTCCCAATCAATTCCGACAACCCGGAGACCCGGACCGAGATAGACGCCACGGCCCTGTGGAACAAGATAACGCACAACGCCTGGAAGTCGGCCGAACCCGGCGTATTGTTCTGGGACACCGTGTTGCGCGAGTCAGTGCCCGACTGCTATGCCGACCTCGGCTTCGAGACCGTATCCACCAATCCCTGCGGCGAGATTCCCCTCTGTCCCTACGACAGCTGCCGCCTGGTAGCCATAAACCTGTACAGCTACGTCAGAAATCCTTTCACTCCGCAGGCCGAGTTCGACTTCGACCTGTTCCGCAAGCATGTGGCCAAGACTCAGCGCGTGCTGGACGACATCATCGACCTTGAGATGGAGAAGATAGACGCCATCATAGCCAAGATAGAGACCGACCCCGAGACCGCCGAGGTCAAGGGCGCCGAGCTGAACCTGTGGCGCAAGATACGCACCAAGACCCTGATGGGACGCCGCACGGGCGCCGGCACCACAGGCGAGGGCGACATGCTGGCCGCAATGGGCCTGCGCTACGGCTCGGACGAGGCCATCGAATTCTCCGTAAAGGTGCACCGCGAACTGATGCTGGCCTACTACCGCGCTTCGGTAGACATGGCCGAGGAACGCGGGGCGTTCGAGGTATATGACGCCAGGCGCGAGGAAAACAATCCGTTCATCGGCCGTCTGCGCGAGGCCGATCCGGATCTGTACGACAAGATGGTGCGCGTGGGACGCCGCAACATCGCCTGCCTCACAATCGCTCCGACCGGCACCACTTCCATCATGACGCAGACGTCGTCGGGCATCGAGCCGGTGTTCCTGCCCGTCTACAAGCGCCGCCGCAAGGTCAACCCCAACGACGTGGACGTACACGTGGACTTCGTGGACGAAACGGGCGATTCGTTCGAGGAATACATTGTCTACCACCACAAGTTCCTGGAGTGGATGCGTGTCAACGGCATCGAGCCAAAGAAGAACATGACCGCCGAGGAAATAGACGAGTTAGTGGCCAAGTCTCCGTATTACAAGGCCACGGCCAACGATATAGACTGGATGGCCAAGGTGCGTATGCAGGGAGCCATCCAGAAATGGGTGGACCACAGCATCAGCGTCACCATCAATCTGCCCTCCGATGTGTCGGAGGAGCTGGTTAACCACCTCTACGTCGAGGCATGGAAGGCCGGCTGCAAGGGATGTACCGTTTACCGCGACGGAAGCCGCGACAACGTATTGGCGGCCGTAACCAAGAAGGAACCCAAGCATTCGCACTATATGGCAAGCCCCGAGGCCATCCAGAAGCGACCGGCCGAACTGGAGGCCGACGTGGTGCGTTTCCAGAACAACAAGGAGAAGTGGATAGCGTTCATCGGCCTTGTCGACAACAAGCCTTACGAGATATTCACCGGTCTGGCCGACGACGAGGACGGTATCTTCTGCCCCAAGAGCGTGAACCACGGCAAGATCATCAAGACCGTGGACGAGAACGGCAACAAGCGCTATGACTTCCAGTTCATCAACAAGCGCGGCTACAAGACCACCATCGAGGGGCTGAGCGAGAAGTTCAATCCCGAATTCTGGAACTACGCCAAACTGATTTCGGGCGTGTTGCGCTACGGAATGCCTATCGAGCAGGTTCTCAAGCTGGTAGGCGGTCTGGAACTCGACTCCACCAGCATCAACACCTGGAAGATGGGCGTTGAGCGAGCGCTGAAGAAGTATATGCCCACCGGCACCGTGGCCAAGGGTCAGAAATGTCCCAAATGCGGTGCCGAGACCCTGGTATATCAGGAAGGCTGCCTGATATGCACCACCTGCGGCACATCCAAGTGCGGATAAATACACAATGAGAATTATTTCAACAATCAAATCTATATACGTATGAAACTCGTATTCAACATCAATTACCACACGGTATGGGGCGAAAGCCTCTACCTGTGCGGTGACTTGGCGGAGCTGGGCTCCGGCGACCCCCTCAAGGCGCTGGAGATGAAGCTCACCAGTCCCGACACATGGCAGCTGACCCTGGACCTGGACTCCGACCCGTCGGATTTCAGCTATTGGTTCGTGGTCAAGAGTCCCGACAAGGCGTGGCGATTCGAATGGGGCAAGCCTCACAGATATGTGGCCGGTTCGGGCATCCGCTCGGTCCTGATTTTTGACTCATGGCACGAGCAGCCGCACGACAAGCCTTTCTATTCGTCGGCGTTCACCGAGGGCATATTCCACCGCTCGCATCGCGACCAGCCCCTCAAGGCTCTGCCCGGCACCATCAACATCCGCGTTGAGGCGCCGATGCTCGCTCCGGACGAGGTACTGGCCGTCACCGGCGAGGGCGACCTGTTGGGCAACTGGGACCCCAAGCAGGCCATCCGCCTGAACGACGCGCACTTCCCGGTATGGGAGCTTAACCTGCCCTTCGACCGTCTCCGTCCTCCGTTCGAGTATAAGTTCATCATTATAAACGACACTGACGGCTCCGTGCAGTGGGAGGCGACCAACAACCGCATATTCGGCATCGTGCCCGAAAGCTTCGACCAGCAGATAGTGATTGACGGCACACGCTTCGCCAATCCCAAGCCGGGCTGGCGCGGAACCGGTACGGCCATCCCCGTATTCTCCATCCGCACAGACGAGGACTTCGGCGTGGGCGATTTCATCGACATCAAACAGATGGTGGACTGGTGCCGCGCCACGGACCAGAACATACTGCAGCTGCTGCCGGTCAACGACACCACGCTTACAGGCACATGGGTGGATTCTTACCCCTATCGCGCCAACTCCATCTTCGCGCTGCATCCCATGTACCTGCGTCTGCAGGAAGTGGGACGCCTCAACAGCGCGAAAAGGATGAAATATTTCGACGAGAAGCAGGCCGAACTCAACGCCCTGGAGCAGATTGACTATGAGCTGGTAAATGCAGTGAAGCATGAGTATCTGCGCGAGATATTCGCACAGGACTTCGCACAGACGGCCGCCACACGCGACTATCAGGACTTCCTGCGTCACAACGATTATTGGCTGCGCCCCTACTCCGCATGGAGCGTGCTGCGCGACGAGAACCATACGCCCGACCACAGCCGGTGGGGGATGTATTCGGTCTATGACCCGGAGCGTGTCAACGAGTTCATCATGTCGCACAAGGCGGAGACGGACTATTACTGCTTCCTGCAGTATCATCTGGACCGCCAGCTGCACATAGCGCGCGACTACGCCCATTCGGCGGGCGTGGTGCTTAAGGGCGACATTCCAATCGGCATCTCGCGCCACAGCGTCGACGCATGGTGCAATCCGGAGCTGTTCAACATGGACACCTCGGCGGGTGCGCCGCCGGACGATTTCTCCGTCCTGGGCCAGAACTGGGGATTCCCCACCTACAACTGGGAGATGATGGCCCGCGACGGCTTCCAGTGGTGGAAAGACAGGTTCCGCAAGATGTCGGAATACTTCGACGTGTTCCGTATCGACCATATCTTAGGTTTCTTCCGTATATGGCAGATTCCCCTGGATGCCGAGCATGGCCTGTTGGGCTATTTCAACCCGGCGTTGCCCTTCAGCGCCGACGAGCTGCGCGACCGTTACGACTTCTGGATTGACGCCGACGTCATGACGCATCCCCTCATCCTGGACTGGATGCTTGACGACTTCTTCGGCCCGTACCGCAGCGAGGTCGTAGACACGTTCCTGGACCGCATAAGCGGCGACCGTTACGCCTTGCGCCACTTCGTCAACACGCAGAAGAAGGTGGTGGAATACTTCGCCGACAAACCCGACGACGAGAAGCATCAGCGCATCAAGAACGCGCTGTTGGGCATCATCGACGACGTCCTGTTCATCGAAGATCCCTACCAGCCGGGCCATTACCATCCGCGCATCGCAGCGCAGTACACCTATCAGTTCCGCGTGCTGTCCGACTATGCCAAGTGGAACTTCAACCGCCTGTACAACGACTTCTTCTATCACCGTCACAACGACTTCTGGTATGGCAAGGCGATGTGGAAGCTGCCGCCGTTGCTTGATTCCACCTCGATGCTGGCCTGTGGCGAAGACCTCGGCATGATTCCCGACTGCGTGCCCGCCGTGATGCACAAGATGGAGATTCTGTCGCTCGAGATTCAGCGCATGCCCAAGGATCCGGCCCTGCAGTTCGGCGACACCTGGCACTATCCCTATTATTCCGTCTGCACCACGTCGACCCACGACATGGGTGGCATCCGCGAATGGTGGGAAAGCGACCATGAAATGGCCCAGCGTTTCTACAACAACGTGCTGCACGAAGGGGGCGAGGCACCGTACTTCGCCGAGCCGTGGATATGCTCAAAGATTGTGGAACTGCAGCTGAAGAGTCCGTCGATGCTCTGCATCCTGCCGTTGCAGGACTGGCTGTCGACCGATGGCGGACTGCGTCGAGAGAATCCCAAGGACGAAATCATCAACGTGCCGGCTAACCCGCGCCACTACTGGCGCTACCGCATGCACCTCAACGTCGGCCGCCTTCTCGCCGAGCACGACTTCAACAACACCCTCAAAGAACAGATCCGAAACTCCGGGCGCTAATCATCCGGACCAAATCGGGCCGTTAACCATCCGGCTCACATTCATAGCAAGGCCCCGACTCGCCGAGCCGGGGCTTTGATTATATCAATATATCAAGCCGAACAGCCACAATGGTATCTTGTTGCCGAATCCAAACTCAATGTCGTCCGCGACGACATAACTGTCCGGAATATCCTTGATCTGAGCGAACCCCTTCCCCTTTCCTCCTATTTCGAACAGATAGCGGCTGTCGATTATGAAATCGCCGTTTCTGGCATACCCAATACGGTGTCCCGGACTTAGCAGGGATGCAAACGTGCATTCCCGCTCGGCTCCGATTTTTGGAGATTCCAGCGCGCACATCAACGACGCGTTGTCAAGAAGCACTTTCTGCGGTTTCGCCATCCCCGCCGGACTGTTTGAAACGGAGAATATCTGCCGAATGATACCTGCTCGGTCCAAAAGATCGAACAGCTTCAGCAACTGGGCACGATTGGTGCCCATCACTCCGGCAAGAGTGTTCATATTGGGCTGGTACGGCTGTGACCCGGCCACTATGCCGACAAGTCGTTTGGCCTTAATCAATGTCTCGTAATCGATTCTTTTCTCTACGGCAGGAATATCTGATTCCACCACCGTCGACACGGTCTGTTCCAATCGCGAATAATAATCCTCCATGCGCATTGACTTATAAAAGGGATAATAACCTTTCTTCATGTACGTCCTGAAATGCGACAGGACATCTATCCCGGAGGATATAGACGGGGCAATTGTCTCATGCGAATACAATATGTCACTCAGAGATAACCGATTCATGGAACCTATCCCTTCAAACATCAGATACTCCCTGAATGACAGTCCCGGCAATCGATACATAGACGCCCGTCTCGATAAATCTCCGATCGAGTTGTCAATCACCAGCAACGATGACCCCGTGAATACCACATGGAGTTCAGGATATGAATCATACAGGTTTTTAACCTGCCTTTCCCAACCGGGGAAGCGATGCACCTCGTCAAGATACAGATTGGACACTCCCTGCTCAATCAGAAGTTCCGCCAACTCTATGAGGCTATGTTCGGAAAACCATAGGTTGTCGAGCGACGCATAGAATGACGCTTCTCCGGTCGGATCCGTCTCCTTTATGCGTTGCAACATCAGGGTGGTTTTCCCCACTCCCCGTTGTCCCTTGATGCCTATCAATGGCTGACTCCAGTCTATTTCATAATACAGGAACCTATGAATATCAGTCGTAACTTCTGACAGAAGTTTTTTATATCTGCGTTTCAGTATCTCCATACTCATTCATATTTTCCGCAAATATAATAAAAATGTTCCATTATCGGAACACTTTTCCAAAATAAACCATCGAAGGAACTAATATCCGTTTTGTTCTTTCCAAAGAACAAATCATCATTCCGTTCCTTCTAAGGAACAAATCGTTGTTTTATACCATCGAAAGATCAGATCAGGAACTCCGGCCGCTAATCATCCGGACCATACCCATGGCAAAACCCCGACTCGCCGAGCCGGGGCTTTGATGCATGATTAGAATTAGATTTCTGATTTGACTTCTGACCCCCGTTTGGATAATGTTTGGAAATTTTTGGCTAACTTTGCACCGTAAAACATCATTTGACAACCGACAGAGCAATAAAAAGACACCCATCATCCATGAGCGACAGCAATCTGAAGAAAAAGACGGCCAAGGGCCTCATCTGGGGCGGCATCGGCAGCGGCGGCATGCAGCTGCTGAACCTTGCTTTCGGCATATTTCTGTCAAGGCTGCTGTCTCCGGGCGATTACGGCATGATCGGTGCCCTGACGATATTCTCCGCCGTGGCAGGCATCTTTACGGAAAGCGGGTTCACTCTGGCCATAGTCAACATCAAAGAAGCGGGACAACGCGAATACAGCTCGGTGTTCTGGTTCAATCTTGTCACCGGCGCCGTACTATACATCGCCCTTTTCTTCCTGGCCGTGCCCATCGCGGCCTTCTACCGTACGCCGGACATGGTGCCTCTGGCCAGATTCCTGTTTCTCAGCTTTTTCATCGGCGCTCTCGGCACCGCGCCATCCGGCTATCTGTTGCGCAACCTGATGGTGAAACAGCGCAGCAAATCGCTCATCATCGCGGTGGCTGTGTCAGGAACGGCAGGTATCGTATGCGCGCTGGCCGGAATGGCCTACTGGGGCATCGCCGTGCAGACCGTCACATATTCGCTGATGGTCAGCGTGATGATGTGGCGATACGCGGCAATACGCCCTTCGTTCCGGTTCTCCTGGTCAGTCATCGTCTCGATGATTCCATTCAGCATCAAGCAGGTGATAGTGTCGCTGTTCAATCATTTCAACAACAATTTCTTCGCAGCCCTGCTGGGAAGGTTCTACGGCATGAAGCCCACAGGTTACTACACCCAGGGCAGCAAGTGGACCACCATGGGATTCTCCACCATATCGGGAATGATCAACAGCGTGGGACAACCTGTAATCCGGCAGACTCTGGACGACGGGGAGCGCCTGATCCGCGTGTTCCGCAAGCTACTTAGATTCACGGCCTTCGTAAGTTTCCCGGCCATGCTGGGGCTGGCCATCGTGTCCCGCGAGCTGATAGTGATAACCGTCACCGACAAATGGCTTCCCGCCGTCCCGGTGATGCAGATTCTTTGCATCGGCGGCGCATTCATGCCCATCACCACACTTTACGGCAATCTGTTCAACAGCATCGGCCGTCCCGGAACATATATGTGGAACACCATAGCCATCGGCCTGACACAGACCGCCGCCGTACTACTGTCCTATTCCTACGGACTCTCCGTAATGCTGACCGTATATGTGGCAATCAACATCGCCTGGCTCGGTCTGTGGCAATTCTTCGCACGCTGCGCCACAGGACTCAGGAGCCGCCGGGTCCTGGCAGACACCATCCCTCTTTTCCTCGCCACAGCCGCCGTTATGGCCGTCACCCTTTTCCTGACGTCAGGTATCGGTAATGTCTACCTTTCGCTCATTGCCAAGATATTCATAGCCGCAGCCCTGTACGTGTTGATGATGTGGGCGGCCGGATCGGACATGCTGAACGAAGCCGTCCGTTTCTTCCGTCATAAAGAAATTTAGAATTACAAATTCAGAATAAAGAAATCCAGAATCATCCCATCCCCTATATATGCCTTAAACTCATCTGATTATGAACAGCAATACCACAGTCATCATACCGGCACACAACCGTCCGCAACGTCTCCAGCGTCTGCTGGATTATTATGCCGGCTCCGGCATCAGAATCATCGTGCCCGATTCCTCTACAGAAAAATTCATAGGGCATTATGACCCGGACACCACCACTTACCTGCATCGCCCGGGGTTGCACTTCCTGCTGAAAATCAAAGAAGTCCTGCCTATGATTTCTACTCCTTACGTGCTGTATTGTGCCGACGATGACTTTGCAGTCCCCGAAGCCATTGAACAAATCACCGACTTCCTGGACCATAACCCCGGCTATTCAATCGCACAGGGGCATTACCTTACATTCATACCGACGCCGAAAAAAATCACGTTCCGTCCCCGATATATACGCTATTTCGACAGCCGCGTCACATCCGACGACCCTGCTGTACGACTGGAGGAGAAACGCCACGGCATCTACGCGCCGCTACTGTATGGCGTGGCACGCACCGACGCTTTCCGCACCATCTATTCCTACTGTTTCGACGGCGACGGCAAGCTGCGTTTCGAGAATCTGTTTCTGGCCGAGGAGTTCTTCAACAACGCCATGCTAATAATGGGTAAATATGCCACGCTTCCATGCTTCTTCAGCGCCCGTGAACAAATCCACGGATCGGCTACATCATTCACCACCCCAATCTCCGTCATCAAGTCATCGCCCGAACAGCGTTGTCAGTACGACGGCTATCTCACAGCCCTTGCCTCGTTGCTTGCCGACCGCAACCCGATGTCATTCACGGAAGCACTGGCGCTGATTGCCAGACTCGAAGACACTCCTGCCGACACGGCTCCCGTCACATTCAAACGCCGGGTAGTCTATTTTCTGGGACGCCACCGCATCCTGGCCCCGCTGGAACGACTCTCCGTCTGGCGTTACAACCGGAAAGGTCTCAAAGCCGTGCGGGGAATGGAAAGTTACCCCTGCACCTTCTCCACGCCTCAGCGACTCGCCATAGAACAGGCCGTCCGTTCGCAGCCATCTGACCGGCCATAATCTGAACGACCATAATCTGAACGACCATAATCTGAACGACCATATCCGGAACCGGATCATGCATCATTTTGCACCGATCCTGGATATTGTCAGTCGGGTGCCTGCGGAGATTGTTTTGATTTACGGTGCCATCCGCCGATGGTGAGACCTAAGGATATACCCACAGTGTTGTACCCTTTGCGCACGATGAATGCATACCCCGTGAAACGAATCCAGCTGAGCAGCTCGACGCCGAACCGAGGCATCAAGCTAATCGTGCAACCGTCTGTTTCGTATGGACGCCAATCCGGCGTAGAGTAAACTGTGCATCCTACGCCTAATCCGGCAAAAGGATTCACTTTTCGGCCCTGACGGAAATTATAGTCTGATACGACACCGATGGTAAAGGCGCTGTTTGACTGGGAGTAATCATACACGGCGTCTATATCCGGGTCTATTGGGGGTATCTTACTCTTGAAGTCATAACCCGTGCCGTCAAAACGCAGGAACGCGCCCACATCCCATCCAGTATTCTTAATATTGCCGCGAAGTTCAAGGCCCCAGGCCGTGGCACCATCCGCCCAGACTCCATGATACTTGAATCCAGTTCCGAGTCCGAAGAATATCTCGGCCTCGAAAGGCCAAACCCTTTCCGGTTTCTCCATAAACCGGACACGGTTCGATTCCGGCTGAGTTTGTTCCGTCTGGGCAGATGCAGTCAGAAATGACAGTATTGCCACCAACGTTATTGCGACACGTTTCAATGATGCGTTCATACTTATGTGTTTTGTTGTTTTCTATATGACTCAAATATTTCCGAAAGGTCCTATTTAAATCAAAAAATATTCATAAACGCCAGGACATTAGTAGAATAGTGGCGTCCGGGAACAACCGGCGCTACTATTCCATAATCCCCTGCCACTCAGGCGCATGACCTATATTAAGGGTTCTGGATTATATCTACATCGGTATTGTCCGGTCCAAAGTGGTTCAATCGAATACGACGTTTCCTGCCTGTAGTGTTAGGTTCTACCATAAAACGAGTGGTTTTGGCACTGGACGACACCTCGACCTTAAGCCAGTCTGAACCGTAGACAGTGTCATAATCGTATATGTTAAATGTATCGTCAGTATTGGATTCATCAGGCACAACATTAAAGAGTATATAATTCAAACTCGATGTAACGGTGCCTCCCTCTGCCGGGAATTCTATTTTAACCGGGTATTTGTTGTTTCGGTCAAAAAAGTCACAACCGGTCAATACAGTCATTGACAGGATCAATGATACGAATACCCCGATCAGTTGTAAATTGCGTTTGTGGTTCATAGAATTTATGAAATTGTTTATAAGTGTTGTTTATATCTGTGACGCAAATATTCCCGAAAGGTCCTATCCTAAGACAAAAAATATTCATAATCTCCCGATAGTAGTGGAATCGTAGCGTGGCAGTGGCGGAGGCACTCCGGGCCGCGCTCGCATCTTGACAGGAGAACAGTAGAACAGTAGCAGCTGTTTGTGCGCGGCACGGAGTGCCTGCGCTACTATATTCGTGCCCGGGACAACCTGCGCTATTATTTCATAATCTCTTGTCACTCTGACTTATAACCCGATTATCGGTTTTGGATTATGTTGACATACGTGTCGTCCGGCCCGTAATGATGGAGTTCTATCTTGCGTTTTTGGCCTGTCTTATTAGGCTCGACCATAAAACGGGTAGTCCTGTCTTTAGATGACACTTCTACTTTGAGCCAATTATGTGTGAATATAGTGTCATATTTATATATACAGAATATATCTTCATGCTTGGTCGATCGCTGTGGTTCAACATAGTAACCTCGGAAATCCAAATTCGAAGTAATGGTATCACCCTCGCTTGGAAACGTTATTTTACGCGGAAATCTCTTATCCCGAAGATTAAAGTCGCAACCGGACAATACAGTCATTGACAGGATCAATGATACGAATACCCCGATCAGTTGTAAATTGCGTTTGTGAATCATAAGAAATCGTTTTTCAACGTAACGAGTTTTATTTTAATTTATTTCTCAAATCATAATGACTAATAATGAATTAGGCAAAATGGAACAATAATATTCCTTAATATCTGAGCTAACAGGTAAATAACTCACCAATTAGCTCAGATATTTTTAGTGTCTGTTTATTCGTACATTAATAATCTGTTATAACTGTTAAGTGTTCTGTCATCATTTTCGTGCCGACCATCATAGATATTATCGTCACTTCCAAGATTGAAACAATTATCCACATAATATCCATTGTAATTTCCTCCCCATCCGAAATCGCAATGTATCATTTTCACTTCCTTTGATCCGTACTTAGATGTTCTGTATCCGTCAATATTCCAGGCATGAGCTCGCTTTACATCAAGATCAGGCATTCCACAGATGGCCAAAGGGTGATTATTTTCTATCATGTTCTTTATGCGGTCGAACGAATACTTCTTATTATGGACATTGGAATATCCACATCTGCGCATGAATCGCTCCGCTCTTTTGGGAAATACAAAAGTTCCTTGGGCAAAATACCACGGATTGCATCCATCTGCTACTGCACGTAAAAATAAAGCTGCTTCTTCGGAATGCCCCCATCTATAATTATTGATATCGTCCCAATCAAAAGTATGGTCGTGATAAGTATAAATCTCCGGTTTGCGGTTATGCGCCAGAACTTTTGCAACTGCAAGAGGATAGCATCCTGTTAAGGCATGTTTTAAATTTCCAACGGGTGGAAACTTTACATTTAAATATGGATACTGTTCCCATAGCACGAATTTTGAGAGAAGCGGACCTACAATTACCACATCTGTTTCTTCGATTTGGTCTGTGGGACCAGAACCTCCTTCACCAATCTCCACTCCATCCAAGCCCCGCGGATCTCGCATGTGATTATCATTGACCTTGTTGTCATTAATGTTGTTCCGTGCATAATCTATTGAACAACCTACAATGTATGTTTCAAGTTCATCACTTGGAGTCTTTGAGTTACTCATAGTATTAAGCGGTTCATATCCTGAAGTATCGAAATCTCCTATGAGGTACTCTCCTTCTTCCTCAATATAGAAATCGACCGTATTGGGATTGATAAAAGTTTCTGTACCTCCGCCCGGAACGGTATCAGTAAAGAAACCGGGGCCGTCCAGGGGGAATCCTTTATACAATGGCCGGTTGCCGTATGTTGCTTCATAGCGGGCTATAGCATCTTCGCTTATTTCTCCTTGCTCAGACACTCCTATTACCGGGGTGTCTACTCGTTTATCGGCAGCCAGTAGAGCAAATCCCTGCTGGTTTTCGAAATTCGCCACATACAACAGCATCGTTGTATCCTCGGCTTCGCCTCGGGTGGCCTTTTCATGATTTCTGATACCAATCAGATTCTTTACGCGCGGAGCGGGTGATGATGTCCTTGTGTTTCCACTGCTGTTGGCGGCGAAGAACGCATCCAGATTGGCAAGCGCTTCTTCTTCCGAGATTCGGTAGGGATTGGTACCACTGTCTGTGTTCGTCTCAGCGACAGGTGCAGCGGGCATATCCTGGTTGCTGACACATCCCGCCAGACAACAGCCGGCCATAACCAGCGCCGCAATAATACTTAGCTTTTTCATAATTTCTCCTCGTATAGTTAGATATGTTTAGTGATTTGTTAATTCAAAGGCACTTCGCCTTCTGCAATCCAGTCCTCTGCTTCTATGCGAATTATTAGAGTTTCTGTACACACTTCCGGCACGTCGAACACGGTATTCAAGCATGAGGAATAATCCAATGTGTTCCCGGACAGGTCGCACAGATATACCTGAGCTACCATATCCTCATCTCCCGATACGGTTATCTGACGTGCATCATTGTCATACACCACGTCGATAGGAAGGTTGATAGGGCTACGACATACTGTTGTAGATCTGTCAACATTACCTTTTCGGTGGACTGTTATACTCACAGTCTTTGCCATAACGTTCATCTGGCAAACTACGGAGATTATTACTCCAATTAGCAATACGAATTTTTTCATAAGATAAATTTTTACAAAGCAAAATTAACATTCTCAAAGTTTTCGTACAAATAAAAAAAGTTTGACAATTTGATTTTTATTTTACTATTATTCAAAGAGTTAGCAATATTAAAATTTTAATATTCAATTCTTATAATACTAAAGTTTGACAGATCGAAAAAATAGCAATTTTTTTAGACGAATTATTATCGTTATCTTTGTCTTACAATAACCACCATATTTCTCAATACGATTGCAAACAATACAATCTAAATCCGAAATGAGTACTCTATTACGTATAACATCAATTCTCATTACTGTCATATTTTCATTTGGGTTGACATGTTGCCACAAGGAGCATGAGTCAACCAGTCACATGGATGTCGCTGAAAATATAATAAATTCAAGACCTGATTTGGCTTTGTCAATACTTGATAGTATTAAACCTGAAACGATAAATGGCAAAAATACAAAAGCGAGATACGCCCTCTTGTATTCAATAGCTTTAGATAAAAATTATATCGATACCACAACATCAGAAATTTTGCAACCGGCTATAGATTATTATCTAAAGAAAGGCACTCCTGATGAAAAGCTAAAAACATACTATTATCAGGGCAGAATATACCAGAATCGAAATGAAAATGATTCTGCCATGCAATCTTTTGTAAGGGGTAAAGAACTATTTATCCAATGTTCCGATTCAATAACAATGGCAAACTTATTGGTTGCACAGGGCACGCTTTTCTATACTACATACAAATTCAAAGAATTTATAGAAAACAATATGTCAGCCTCTAAATTATATGAATCAACGGGTAAGTCCGAGAATGAATTAAAAACTCTTGGAAACATTCTGGATGGATGCATATTAATGGAAAATAAATCTTTAGCTGACAGTATATATATCGTTGCCAATAATAAGATTGCTCATCACGAAAATCTAACTCCAATCATAGAGCCATATTTATTAAGCTATGTTATGCAGTTCGGAAGTAATGAAGAGATACGAGATATAATTAACAATATTATCGAACATAAGAATCTTGATGAATTGGACAAGATTGACTTAGCCTATGCATATTTTAAAATAGGAGATAAACAGAAAGCTCTCCAATATATCAATTCAATAAGTCCCGATTCCCAATACATTAAATCTCTTAAATATCTTGCCATAAAATCAGATATTCTGGAACACAATGGTGACTTTGAGCAAGCCATTAATGCATATAAATCTTATTACGCAGAAATTGATTCCATCCATCAGAACATATTTTCGCATGACCTGCTTTTTGTAGAAAAACGTCACGAAATAGAGAAGGCCAACCTTATTGAAATTCAGAAAAAGAATAGAATTATATGGCTTAGCATCGGCATTATATTGGTATGCCTTATTGTTACCGTGTTGATTTATTATCGCTATCGGCTTGGCAAAACACAACGGTTGCTGGCAATACAGGAGAATGAAAAACTAAAGTTGGAATCTGATGCAAATGCCTTAAAGGCTGAGAATCTGGAATACCAACTGCAACAATTGAAAGAAGAAAGCGTATCTCTTAAGAACATTCTGAATGCCCCGCAAGACCTGGACCAGCCGGTTCAGAACGCAATCCAAATCAGGCTGGATATGCTTAACAAACTGTTGGCAACCAGTATTGCAGACAATGCGAATTACTCAAAACAATACGAAGAATGGAGAGATCAGTTATTAGAACACAAAGAAGAATTCATGAACTCCACGAGACTGGCATATAAGGCGACACATCCCATGTTTATTGATTATCTTGAGAAACATGGTTTGTCAAACGATGAAATCAATCACGCATGCCTCTACGCTATCGGGCTGAGAGGCAAGGATGTAGGAAGCTATACAAAACACTCGAGATATTATCACATCAGTAGTGACATCCGTAAGAAATTAGGCATAGACGAGCATCAGACCAACCTTGGCATTTATATCCGCAAGCTCCTGAAGCAGTTATAGACTAATCACCGTTGTAGAGTTAGTCGCGGTTGTAATGCGTTAGTCGCGGTTGTAATGCGGCATCTCGGCGGGTATCACCATGGAGATTTCCACCATGCCGGCTATGGCTCCAGTCGCGTCGCGCCACGGTGTCTGGTATATCATCTTCCGGATGCCATGCTTCAGGATGGTATAGGAATTGCTTTCGCCTGTTGACAGCATCCTGCGTATCTTCTCGCGAGCATGTTCCGGATGACAACCGAACAGATTCGTGCCTATCAACGACCCGCCGTCCTTGCAGAACGTCTCGCGCGATTTCCGGTTCATGTACACTATCACTCCCTCCTTATCGCACACGGTCACGGCGCAGTTCATCGCCTCCGCCCACGGAAATCCGCATTCCGGCCCGCTCACCATTTCATTCTCCATATTATCATCCTCCTTATAATTCTTGAATAGTGTTATAACCGTTACAGCAGCGAGGCGATGCCGGACTCGCTGATCAGGGTGTAGACCTTGTTGCCGTTGGGCGTCAGCGACGGGTCGGGCAGCGCGAACAGGCGGGCGATGATGTCCTCCATCTCGCGGTTGGATAGTTTTACGCCACGGCGTATGGCGCCGGAACGGGCCATGACCAGGGCCACCTTCTGACGCAACGTGGCGCCGGGCTGATACTCGTTGCCGTAGTTTACCGAATCCTCGGTTACGGAGTCAAGCACGCGCAGCAGCACATCCTTTGCTTCGTGCGCCTTGACCATCGACGGCACGGCGTTGATCTGCCAGTCGCTGTCGCTGAGATATTCAAGCGAGAAACCGAGGCTCTCCATGTTGCCGAGCACACCGGCCAACGCCATCTGCTGGCTTTCGTCCAGTGTCACCTTCTCGGGAAACATCAGCGGCTGGGACACCACATCCTGATGGCCCGTGCGCTGCAGGTATTCCTCGTACAGAATCTTGACATGCGCGCGGTGCTGGTCTATCACCAACAGACTCTCCCCCTGCGTGGTGATGATGTATTTCTGATTGAACTGAATGCATATCGCTCCCATTCCGGACGCCATGCCGGGCGTGTCGAGACCCGCTATGGTCTGAGCAGGCGCGGACGCCGGCTCGGGCGTTTCCATCCGGCTCCGGGGTGCGGGATCGGGATATATGTCGCTCCAGTTGCGCGTCACCTGCGTGGGCCGGTAGTTCTGCCCTATCGTGTGTCGCTTCACCTCCTCGAAGGGGTTGTAGTCGGGCCGGAATCCCATGTCCGGGGCCTTTGGCATCTCGCCCTGCTGCAACGGACGCACGTCCAGCTCGTCGGAGTTGAAGTCGATGCTCGGCACGGCCGAAAACTTACCCAACGATGTCTTGACGGCCTGCGTCAGTATAGGCCATATCGCATTCTCGTTCTCGAACTTTATCTCGTTCTTGGTGGGATGGATGTTCACGTCGATAGTGTCCGGGCTCACCGTGAACACTATGAAGTAACATGGCTGCGTGCCGGGCGCTATCAGATTCTCGTAGCAAGCCGTTAAGGCCTTGTGGAAATACGGATGGCGCATGTTGCGTCCGTTCACTATCAGATACTGCAGCGGATTGCGCCGGCGTGCGAATTCCGGCCGCGATATGAAGCCCTCTATCTTCACTATCGGCGTGTCGATGTCCACCGGCAGCAGATGGTCGCTCTTAAGCGTGTTTTTCCATATATCCTCTATGCGCTGGCGCAACGTGCCGGGCCGCAGCTCAATCGTACGCGATCCGGTGTCGATACTGAGGCGCAGCCTGTGGTTCACCAGTGCCAGCCGCTCGAACTCGCGCATTATGTTGCTCAACTCCACGCTGTCGCTTTTCAGAAACTTTCGCCGCGCCGGCACGTTGAAGAACAGGCGCTTCACAGCTATCACCGTACCCTGGTCGGTGGCTATGGGCTGCTGACTCTTTACCTTCGACGCCTCTATGACTAAGTGCGTGCCTAACTGTTCACCGCTCTTGCGCGTTTTCAGCTCCACTTCCGATATGGCGCAGATGGAGGGCAATGCCTCGCCGCGGAAGCCCATGCTGTGAAGTGTAAAGAGGTCGCCGGCCTGACGTATCTTGGATGTGGCGTGACGCTCGAACGCCATGCGGGCGTCCGTCTCCGACATACCCATGCCGTTGTCCTGCACCTGTATCAGAGTCTTGCCGGCATCGCGTATCACGATGCTGATCTCGGTGGCGCCGGCATCTACGGAGTTCTCTACAAGTTCCTTGATCACCGACGCCGGCCGCTGTATCACCTCGCCGGCCGCTATCTGGTTGGCCACCGAATCCGGCAGCAGCTTGATTATATCGCTCATAGACTATTTCCCCTGCTTTTTGGCCGTGCGCACCATTCCCTTGTACTCCGACGGCTTGGGCGGCGCGGCCTTGATGGGCGACGCCTCTCGGAACCATTGCTCCAATTCCTCAGGCACCTCGCCGAGCTCGTCTATCCAGCGCACTCTGTCGCCATACCAGCCGCGCTGCGGCCGGAGCATATCAAGCCAACGGAAGCCCTGCAGGAATTTCTGCGACTGCTTCACCTGTCCTATCGGCGTAACCGTTCCTGACACTTCGGGCCACATCTTGAGATGGTCCAGCTTGCCGTCCACGAAGTCGATGGTCAGATACGAGCTTTCGGCGTTCACCAGCTTGTTGACGGTCGAATCCGATTCCTGCGGCAACACGATGGTCTGCACATTGCCTTCCACCTCCAGACGCTTTATCATCTCGTTGTCGATAAAGGCCTTCATCTTCGTTCCCGACAGCTGCTGGTAGAAGTCCTCGTCCACATGCTCGCCAAGTATGCCCGATTCGGGCAGGTATGCCCAGTCCACGGTCGAGTCATTGAGGTGCAGGTCGATGCGGTTGCCCATCACCTGACGCTCGCCGCTCCATACTAGAGGCTTGCGCAGCATATACATCATCGAGTCGTGCTGCACGTATATCATGGTGTCGGCCACACCCTGCGCGTCCTTGTTGAAGAAACGCGCCTTACCGATGGCCTTGGCCACGTGAAAGGCCTTGGGTATCATGAAGGCCGAGTCGCGGCCCAGCTTGTCGAGCCTGGGTCCGGGCGGTGCCGGAGGCACCGTGTCGGCGACAGCGTTATGGGAAGCCGAGTCTGAAGGGGTGGTAAGGTCTTTAAGGTCTTTAAGGTCCTTAGAGTCTTTAAGGTCCTTAAAGTCTTCGGAAGTATAGACGCTGTCGGGGCTTTCTGATGGCTCTGATTCCGACTCTGATTCCGACGCCGGCTGCGCCGGCTGTATGCCCCAGCCGGGCAATTGGAACTTGTACGGCAGCAGCGACAGCACCACGGGCATCGAGTCGGCTATCTGCTGCAGCGATTCGAAGCGAGCCAGTCGTGCGCGTGTGGCGGCCGACAGCATGTTGTCGAGCGAATCGGGCCACACCATCTCCTGCACTATGTACGACAGTATGGTGTCGGCTCGCAGAAACAGCGAGTCGGGGCGCGAATATTCTATCAACAGCGGATATTCCGTGGCCATGGCCGTGCGTGTCGAATCGTTGTATTCGCCGTAGCCGCCTATCAGCTGCACCTTGCGCGCGGTGTCGGTCAGCACCATGGGCTGCTGATGCTTTCTCTTGTCGCGGAACATATACGCGCGGCTCAGCCGAGTCAACTTGTCATAGATGATGGAGTCGCCCTCAAGCCATGTCACGTTGTTCACGCTGTCGCGGTGCGT
This sequence comes from uncultured Porphyromonadaceae bacterium, assembly GCA_902468245.1. Lineage (GTDB taxonomy): Bacteria > Bacteroidota > Bacteroidia > Bacteroidales > Muribaculaceae > Lepagella. The sequence goes on from CABQXY010000029.1 coordinate 30,359, forward strand.
GATGGTGGATCGCGACGTGAGCTGCGCATGGTCGGTCTGCGTGTCGTACCATCCCTTGGTGGTCACGATAGTGTCGTTGGCACCCTCTATCACCGTATGGGTGTTGATGTCGGCTATGTGCGTGTCGGTGTTGTAGTCCAGCTCGCTGGTGCGCAGCTTGTAGCCGTCCTTGTTGTTCACCAGTTTTACGTCGTCGCGGAATTTGGCCTGCTTGGTGTTCGGGCTGTATTCGCCGTAAATCGAGGTAAGCGTGTTGACGTCGTCCTGCAGCACGCCGCCGGTGGTGTACCATCCGCGCTCGTTCATCACGTCATAGTCCAGCGAATCGGTCTTCAGGTTCACGGTGCGGTTCTTCAGCTCCACCTTGTCGCGCGAGGGGCCGCGCACCAGCGTGGCATGTTTCTCCAGGCCGTCGTAATACAGCTTGTCGGCATATACGAACAGTGTATCGCCCTGGCGCATTTCCACATGTCCGAAGGCGTCCATCGAGTTTTTCTCCGGATAGTAGTAGGCCGAGTCGCAGAACATCCACATGCCGCCCTGACGGAACTTGACCGTTCCCTTCACAATCTGGAACTCCTCGTATTCGTTGGCCGGACGGAACAGCGAATCGGCGTGTTCCAGAAACACCTTGTCATCCTGAAACCTGTTGACGTCTGGAATCTGCGGCTTGATCGGCTCGCGGGGTTTGGGACGGGTATAGGTCTCGGTCTTGGGTGTCTTTTTGGCAGACTGCGCCCGGGCGTCGCCGATCCAGCTCCACGCCAGACTCAGCAGCGCCAGCGCCACCATCAATACTATCGCCTGTCTACCCTTCAGCATCTTCAGATTGTTTTATCCGTCACGCTCACTTTATCCAGCCTTCGTACTGGAACTCGCAGCCCTCCCAACCGTCTGAAATCTTGGTGTATGTATTCTTTATCTTCTTCTCGATCCAGTCCTTCAGGATTCGTTGCTTCTCGTGGCCTTCATACATATTCTTGATCATGTTGAAGTCATCGGCCAGCGTAGCCTTGTGGCCCGGAATGCGTTTGGTGAGGCGCACTATCGACACCACGTCGCGGTTCTTGCGAGGATCCTTCATTATAAACGCTTCCGATATGTCGCCGGGTTGCATCAGCTCCAGTTTCTCGGCGGCCTCGGCGGGAAGATCCTGCATCTCGAAGCGGTTGCTGCCCGTCTTGGGATTGATCATGATTCCCTTATTGTTCTTCGTCTCCTTGTCCTGCGACACAAAGCGGGCTGCCTCCTCGAACGAGAACACGCCTCCCACTATCTCCTTGCGCAGCGAATCAAGACGCACCACGGCGGTGTTCAGGTCCTTGGCGGCCACCTTAGGGGTGAGAAGTATGTGGCGCACGTTCACCTGGTCGCCTCGCTTGTCTATCAGCTGGATGATGTGATAGCCATACTCGGTCTCCACGATACGCGACACCTTCTTCGGGTCATTCAGGTTGAATGCCACGGCCGAGAACTCAGGCACGAAGTCGGCACGCCCGTGATAGCCCAGCTCGCCACCCTGCATGGCCGATCCGTCCTCGCTGTATGCGATGGCCAGGGTCGAGAATTCGGCCTCCCCCTTGTTGATTCGGTCGGAATATTCGCGCAGACGGGCCTTGATGTCGTCTATCTCCTGCTGCGGAATCTCGGGGTTGATGGTGATGATCTGAGCCTCCACCTGCATCGGCACGTAGGGGATACTATCCTCTGGCAGCGAGGCGTAATATTTCTTCACCTCGTTGGGCGTACCCTTCACGTTCTTGGTCAGCGAGTTCTGCACCTGCTCGATGATGTAGTTGTTGCGCATCATGTCCATCAGCTGCGTGCGCAGCGCCGGCATGCTCTTGTGGAAATATTCCTCAACCTTTTCCCTCGAGCCGAGATTGGCCACGAAATAATCTAAACGCTTGTCAACCTGCGAGGCCACCTGGTTCTCGGGGGCCTCCACGGTGTCTATCTTGGCCTGGTGCAGAAACAGCTTGTCCACAGCCATACGTTCGGGAATTACGCAATACGGGTCGCCGCCCAGATTCACGCCTTCCGAGCGCAACTGCGAATACTGTTCCTCGACGTCCGACTTGAAGATAGCCTCGTCGCCTACTATCCACGCCACTTCGTCCACCACGTTCTTCTGTATCGCCGCGGCTGCGGTCACCACGACCATCGCTGTCATCACGGCTCCTGTGGCCAGTTTCAACTTATTCATAATGTTTATCTTTTTTCTGTTTGCAGTTCCGAGATCTTTCCGGTCGCAGGGTCATACAATCCTTTGCGAAGGCGTCCTTCCTTGATCTCGTGTCTGTATATGTCGGAAATCATGTTGTCGCGACGACTGGCGATGTCGGCCTGACGCAGAGTCTCGCGTATACGTTCGCGGGCATAGTCCTGAGGCATCTTCTCGCCGCTTCCCACATATTCCGATATGTGTATGATATAGACCGAGCCGCCATAGCTGGTCTCGAAATCCTTGTTGTCCTGCAGAAAGGCGTCGGCATCGAAGAACCGGTACGGCACCAGGTCGGCGACTTCGTGCCAGTCATGCCATCTGTCCAGGAAATATTCGTACTGTGTGGCGCCGCGCAGCCCTTTCTTCTCCATCCGGTCCAGCGAGTGGTCGCCGGGGGTCTTCATCCATTCCCTGATGGCCGGCAGATTGGAGTCGTCCTCGGGCACCTTGACGAATATTCCCTTCACCACCGGCTCCTCAAGTATCATGGAGTCGCGTCGCTGGTTCAGATACCTGTCCACGCGTCGGTTGCTTACGCCCTGATCGCCGGTGCGGTCCATCATGCTCAGATACTTGCTAAGTATCAGGTCATTCCGATATTGCTCCACCATTCTGTCAACATCCTCCATGTCGGGAATGTTGCGCTCGGCAAACTCCGTGAGCACCTGCCGCCGCAGCCAGGTCTCGACGATGCTGCGGAACATGGCTATGCTGTCGGCCGGCTCCAGGCCACGGGGAATCTGACGCAACACGGTCTGAAGCATCAGGCTCGTATCGCCCACCGCAACCACCTCCACGTCACTGACTTCAGAACGCGCGGCATTCTTCCGGCAACCGCTCGTCGCGATCGCCAGCACCGCCGCAAGCGGTAACATAAGCCACCATCTGTTCCGTAAATCCATATCAAGCTACAAATTTACGATTTTTTTGTAACTCCACAAAATGAAAGTTCCGGACCTGCCTGCTTCATCTCAAGATGAAACACACATATCCGGAACTATTATCAGGTATATGTCTGTCTGAAGTGTCAGCCCACTTCCACAGCGGTCTTCTCCACAGGCAGTTTCTTAAGATATGTCTTCAGGTATCGGTCAAATCCTTCCACCTCATCGGGTGTGGCCATGATTTCGGTTCCCTTGTTGCCGGCGAACACCTCGCTGTCCAGCCATTCGTCCAAAGGCTTTTCGGCACTGTTGTTCACCTGATACGAAGCCAGCAGCGCCATGCCCCAGGCTCCGCCCTCGCCGGCTGTCTCCATCACCGAGATGGGGGCGTTCAGGGCCGACGACAGAATGCGCTGGCCCACGCCGGGAGTCTTGAACAGACCGCCGTGTCCGGTGATGCGGTCTACCTTCACATGCTCGTCGTGGAACAGGATGTCGTTGCCGATCTTCAGCACGGCCACCGAGGCGTTCAGGTTGGCGCGCATGAAGTTGGCCAGCGAGAACCTGTCGCTCACGCCGCGCACGAACAGGGGCGAGCCCTCCGTGAGTCCGATCACCGGCTCGCCTGAGAAAAGGTTGTAGCTTATCAGGCCGCCGCAGTCCTTGTCGCCTGCCAGGGCGTTGTTGTACAGCTTGCCGTATATCTCGCCGATGTCGCACTTCACGCCCATCAGCTCGGCGAACTCGCGGAATATGCCCACCCAGGCGTTCAGGTCGGAGGTACAGTTGTTGCAATGCACCATTGCCACGGGACTTCCGTCGGGAGTCGTCACCATGTCGATTGCCTCGTAAGGCCGGCTCAGCTCCTTCTCAAGCACTATCATCGAGAACGACGATGTTCCGGCCGAGACGTTGCCGGTGCGCTGACGCACGGAGTTTGTGGCCACCATTCCGGTACCTGCGTCGCCTTCCGGCGGACACATCGGTATGCCGGCCTTCAGCTTGCCGCTGACATCCAGACGGGATGCGCCCTCGGCGGTGAGCACACCGGCCTCGACACCTGCCACCAATACCTCGGGAAGAATCTCGGCGAGTTTCCTGCCGAAGCCTTTGCCGGCCGCCAGTTCGTCGAACCTGGCCACCATCGCGGCGTCATAGTTCTTGGTATTCGAATCCACCGGCATTATACCTGAGGCATCGCCTATTCCTATTACCTTGCGGCCAGTCAGCTGCCAGTGTATGTAGCCGGCCAAAGTGGTAATGAACGCCACATCCTTGACGTGCGGCTCATCGTCGAGAATCACCTGATACAAATGCGACAGGCTCCAGCGCAGCGGCATGTTGAAGTTGAACAGCTCCGACAGTTCCTTAGCTGCGGCTCCGGTGTTGGTGTTGCGCCACGTGCGGAAAGGTGCCAGCATATCGCCCTCCTTGTCAAAGGCCATGTATCCGTGCATCATCGCGCTTATGCCTATGGCTCCGAGAGTCTCGATCTCCACGCCATATTCATTGCGGACATTGGCGGCGAGGTCGGCGTAACAAGCCTGCACTCCGCTCCATATATCCTCTAACGAATAGGTCCACAGTCCGTTCTCCAGGCGGTTTTCCCATTCATGGCTGCCCTGGGCTATCGGCTTGCATTCGCCGTCGATCAGCACGGCCTTGATGCGGGTAGAGCCGAACTCGATTCCGAGCACGGCCTTACCCTGTTGTATCGTCGATTTAGCGTCCATCCCGCTTATTTGTTAAGCATATAATAGACGTCGTTGTAACGCAGTTCGCGCTTGAACTCCTGGATGGTGGTGTTCTTGTCGATGCGCACCATCTCGATGCCGGCCATCTCGGCGTAATCCTCCCAGAATTCAGGGGTCACGGCATAGCTGAAGCATGAGTGGTGTGTACCTCCGGCCAGTATCCATGCTGCGGCTCCGGTCTCGAAGTCGGGCATCGGAATCCAGAGTGCGGATGCCACGGGCAGCTTGGGCAGAGGCTTCGACTTGATGCACTCCACATCGTTCACTATCAGGCGGAAGCGGTTGCCCAGGTCTATCACCGTAGCGGTCAGGCCGTTGCCGGGCTTGGATGTGAATACCAAGCGGGCGGTCTGAGCCTTGCGGATGCCGATGCCGAGGAAGTGAACCTCCAGACGCGGTTTCTGCTCGGCAATCATGGGGCATACCTCGAGCATGTGGGCCTGCAGGATTGCGCTCTGCTTGCCGTCGAAGTTCAGCGTATAGTCCTCCAGGAACGAGCAGCCGCCTTCCATGCCCTGAGTCATATACCACAGCGTGCGGTACAGAGCGGCCGACTTCCAGTCGCCCTCGGCGCCGAAGCCGTAGCCCTCGGCCATCAGACGCTGCGAGGCCAGGCCGGGTATCTGGTCGAAGCCCACGAACATCGGATCGTTGATGTCGTCGGTTCCGAGGTCGTCGAAGTTGGTGGTGAATCCCTTGGCGTTGTGTGCCTTCAGACAGGCGCGGATAGCCAATTCTGCACGGGCGGCGTTATGAACCGACTTACAGGCATCACTTCCGGCTTCCAGAATCTCGGGTGCGCAGTCATACTCGGCTACGTATTCCTTGTACAACTTCTCAACCTCGTCATCGGTCACTTTCTTCTGGAATTCCATCAGCTCGCTTACAGGCACATAATCCACATGATAGCCCATGCGGATTTCGGCGTCCACCTTGTCGCCGTCGGTCACGGCCACGTTGTTCATCTGATCGCCGAAACGTACGATGGTCATGTCCTGAGCGTCGGCCCATGCGGCTGCCACGCGGCTCCATACGGCTATGTGCTTCTGGGTCTCCGTATCGGTCCAGTGGCCTACCACTACCTTGCGGCGCACGTTCAGACGGGCGCAGATGTGGCCGAACTCACGGTCACCGTGCGCCGACTGGTTCAGGTTCATGAAGTCCATGTCCATAGTGTCCCATGGAATCTCTGCGTTATACTGTGTGTGCAGATGCAGCAGCGGTTTGCGCAGTGCCTGCAGTCCGTGTATCCACATCTTGGCGGGCGAGAAGGTGTGCATCCATGTGATGACGCCTACGCACTTCTCGTCGTTGTTGGCGGCCTTCATCACAGCCTCGACTTCCTTCGACGAGTTGGCCGTACCCTTGTACACCACCTTGATGGGGAGGTTGCCCGACTTGTTCAGACCATCGACCATCTCTTTGGAATGTGCGTCGACTGCGATGACTGCATCGCCTCCGTACAGCAGCTGGGCGCCTGTAACCCACCATATCTCAAGATTCTCAAACATAGTATCTTATTTTTAAAGTTTTCTTATTATTGTTATTTTTTCTGTCCGTAATATGCGTTGGGTCCATGCTTGCGGTTGAAGTGTTTCTCAACCAGCAGCGGATTCATTGTCAGGTTCGGATTCACCTGGAAAGCCACGAAGGCCATCTTGGCCACCTGCTCTAATACCACGGCGTTGTGCACGGCTTCGGCTGGTGTCTTGCCCCATGTGAAGGGGCCGTGGTTCTTGACCAGCACGCCGGGGGTGTGCATCGGGTTGATTCCATCGAAGCGCTTCACAATCACGTTGCCGGTCTCCAGCTCGTAGTCGCCTTCCACTTCCACGGCGGTCATGTCGGCGGTGCAGGGCACTGCGTTGTGGAAATAATCGGCATGCGTTGTGCCGATGTTGGGCAGGTCTATGCCGGCCTGCGCCCATGCCGTGGCGTATGTGCTGTGCGTATGCACTACGCCGCCCACTTCGGGGAACGCACGGTATATGGCTAAGTGTGTCGGAGTGTCGGACGACGGACGGAGGTCTCCCTCCACCACATGGCCGTCGTTAAGGTCAACCACAACCATATCCCCGGCCTTCATGTCGTCGTAGCTCACGCCGCTCGGCTTGATTACAACAAGTCCCTTCTCGCGGTCTATGCCCGAAACATTGCCCCACGTGAATATCACGAGTCCGTGTCTCACCAGGTCCAGATTGGCCTGCAGCACTTCTTCCTTCAGTTTCTCAAGCATTATGTCTTAATCTTCTGTTAGTCCGTTAATTTTTCTTCTGTACATTCTTGCGCCGCGCCGCGAGCTGGTCTTGTCGATGATGTCGGTCTGCTCCACGCGCCCGGAATCGAGGATGCTTTTCCTGAAGTTCCGTTTGTCCACTGACTGTCCCAACACCAGCTCGTAAAGCGACTGCATCTGGGTAAGGGTGAACAGCTCGGGTAGCAGGCGGAACGCCAACGGTTCGGTCAGGAACATGCGTCGCATCACCTCCCTGCCCCTGGCTATCATCTCGGGATGATCGAAACCTAATTCGGGCAGCGAGTCAAGATTCACCCACACCGCTCCATGCTCGGCTATCAGGTCGTTGGACAGCCGCGAGGTATCAAGCAATGCGAAATACGCCACCGACACCACCCTCTCGCCCGGATCGCGGTCTATGCTTCCGAAGGCTCCCACCTGACGCATGTACACGTCATGTAGGCCTGTAAGCTCGAACAGCACGCGCTCCGCCGCGGCGTCAACACTTTCGTCGGGTCTCACGAATCCGCCCATAAGCGACCATTTACCCTTCTCCGGCTCGAAGGCGCGGCGCGTGAGCAATATGCTCAGCTTACCCTCCTTCAGGCCGAAGATGATACAGTCCACACTTACATAGAAGCGGCTATGCGATCCGTAATATGAACTCATTTCCTATTCGTTGTCTACCTTTGTGTTATGCAAAGCGACCTCTGCGGTTGCTTTACCAGAAATAGATATAGAATGCCACCGTGATACCTAAGATTATAACCGAATGTATCACATCCCATGCGTTCCAGCTCTGGCGAGTGAGGGCCCGCTGTTCGGCTGTCGAAGTTCCGAACACCAGTCCCTGAATCTGCTTGGGATCCGGGGCTTTGGTACACAGCGACACGATGATGCCGACGGCGCAGCATATCACCAGCATCCATCCGCAGAAGAACAGCCAGTTCGTCTCGAAGAATACATAGCGGAATATGCTGTTGCTCGGATCGGCGTTGCTGTACCATACCTTGGCGCTCAGTCGCGTCATACCTATCAGCAGACCGGTGATCAGCGCCCACATACCGCCCTGAGCCGTACAGCGTTTCCACAGGATACCCAACAGGAACGCGGCCGCGATACCGGGTGCCAGCACCGACTGCACATCCTGCAGATACAGATAGAGCACATCTCCCACCGAACGCATGATGGGAATCCAGAGAATACCTAAAACCACGATCACTACCGTAGCGGCCTGGCCGATACGTACCAGTTTCTTAGGATCCGTATTGGGTTTGAAGCGCTTGTAGAAGTCGATGGTGAACAGAGCGGAGCTGGAGTTGAACAGCGATGCTAATGAGCTCATCAACGCGGCAAGGATACCGCAGACAATCAACCCCTTGAAACCGGCGGGCAGCAGTTTGGCCACGAGTGTGGGGAATGCGGCGTCGGAGTTGGGATTGCCGTTGGGCAGCAGAGGCAGGAACGAGCCCTGGGTCTGATGCAGCGCGAAGGCAATCATTCCGGGTATCAGGAACAGGAACACGGGCAGCAGCTTGAGGTAAGCACCGAATATGGTGCCTCGGCGGGCTTCCTTCTCGTTCTTGCCCGACAGCACGCGCTGAACGATAAACTGGTCGGTACACCAGTACCAGAAACCGATCACGGCCGAACCGATAAGGGTGCCGAGCCATGGATATTGCGCATCGCGATTGTCGCGAATCAGGTTGGTCATCGTGTCGCCGTATTCGTTCACCTCTACGGCCGAGCAAATACGCATCATCTCGTCCCAGCCTCCGAGTTCCTTAAGACCAAGCACCAGGATCACGAGCGATCCGAGCAACAGGATAGGCGTCTGAAGCACCGAAGTGTACAGCACGGATTTCATGCCGCCGAATATGGTGTATACGGCTGTTATCAATACAAGACCAATGGCCGCGATCCAGAAGAAATCAATGCCCCAGAGCGAGTCGATGCCGAACACCTGCTGGAACACAAGTCCGCCGGCGTAAACGGTCACGGCCACCTTGGTCAGCACATAGCTGATAAGGGAGATCAGCGACAGGATGGTGCGCGACGCGGGATTGAAACGACGCTCCAGGAACTCGGGCATCGTATATACCATCGAGCGGCTGTAGAACGGAACGAACACCCAGCCCAATATAAGGATCATCCATCCCTGGATTTCCCAGTGGGCCATAGCCATGCCCGACGACGCTCCGGAGCCTGCAAGTCCTATCAGGTGCTCCGAGCCGATGTTGGAGGCGAAGATAGACGCGCCGATGGCTATCCATGTCGCATCCTTGCCTCCAAGGAAGTAGTCCTTGGCATCGCCCTGCTTCTGCCGGGCCACCCATACCACAATGCCGACCAGGGCGATGAAGAACAGCCCTATGACCAGCCAGTCCAAAAATGCCATATAGAAATCGTGTTATTGTTGGTTAGATATTTTCCGTGGTATATAGCTTTATTTCTGCACCGAGAACTTGAAGATGCAGTGCGAGTGGTACATCTCGCCGGGACGCAGCACAGCCGACGGCCATTCGGGTTTGTTTGGAGTGTCAGGATATTTCTGTGTCTCCAGGCAGATGCCCGTGCGCTGCTGATATACTATGCCTCCCTTGCCCTTGACTGTGCCGTCCAGGAAGTTGCCGGTGTAGACCTGTATGCCGGGTTCGTTGGTGTAGACCTGCAGACGGATGCCGCTGGCGGGACAGAACAGGTTCACGGCCTCCTTGGTGTCGTCGCCGTTGGTGTCGAGCACCCAGTTGTGGTCGTAACCGTTGCCGTTCTTGATCTGTTCGAAGTCACGCTTCTCGATCTCGGCACCCACAAGTTTGGCGTTGGTGAAATCCATCGGAGTGCCGGCTACCGGCAGAATCTCGCCTGTGGTCATGTATGTGCTGTCCACCGGGGTGTAACGGCTGGCGTTGATGGTCAGCTGCTGATCGGTAATAGGCTTGTTCGGATCGCCCGACAGATTGAAGTAGCTATGGTTTGTCATGTTGATGATGGTCGGCTTGTCGGTCGTTGCGGCGTAGGTTATGTCCAGACTGTTGTCTGACTTGACAGTGTACTTCACCTGAGCCTTCACGGTGCCGGGGAAGCCGTTGTCGCCATCCTTCGATTCGATGCCCAACACCAGCGTCGAGTCGTTGCACTCCATCATCCTGTACACGCGGTACTGCCATCCTTTGGTACCCATGTCCGTGCCTCCGTGCAGACAGTGGCCGAAGTTGTTGCGGGGCAGCTGATATTCCGTGCCGTCAAGAGTGAACTTGCCCTGATTGATACGATTGGCGTAACGGCCGATGGCTGCGCCGAAGTCCGTCTGATTGTTCTCGGGGAAGTAGGACTGCACGCTGTCGAAACCAAGCACCACGTCCTGCATCTTGCCGGCCTTGTCAGGCACCATTATCGACACGATGCGGCCTCCGAAATTGGTGATGCACACTTCCATGCCGTTGGCATTCTTCAACGTGTACAGCGCCGTGCTGTCGCCGTCATATACGCTCACGAAGTTCTGAGGATCCAGTCCGGATGCCGTCCTGACATCCTTGGAAGTGCCGCTTACACAGGAGCTTACAACCGCTCCGGCCAGCAATGACACTGTAATCAGTAAGTTTTTCATGGCTGAAAAAAATGTGTTAGTTGTTTTATGAGTGTAAAATTAACACTCATTTATCTCCATTCCAAATTTATTTTTATGTTTTACAACATATTTGTAAAAAAATAACAGAGGCACACCCTGCGGCACGCCCCTGCTGTTATCCTATTTTTTGTCACTCATAACTCGTCACTTGTCACTCGTCGCTTATAACTTGTCACTCGTCACTCTGACTTATTTGCGGTTTACGGATTTAAGCACCTTCCGGTTTACCTTCACATCGTATTTCTTGCGAAGGTCATTCTCCCATTGCTCCTGGAACATATTCTGGTAGTCGCTTGTGACCTGACCCTTTACATCGTTCATTTCTTCGGGCACGTTCAGTATACGCTTGTTGAGCATAAAAATCACCGGATACTTCTCAATCGAGCTTTTGGCGACAGGGCCGTCGAAAGCTACGTAATCCACCATCGCGTTGCTTCCTTTGGGAACCAGTATCTTCTCCGTGACTATCTGGCCTTTGAATTTCATGCGGAGCGCCGGCGCGATGTCATCCTCTTTCAGATTTTTTGCAAATTCCTTTATGGCCTCTGCTACCGAATCATTGGCCGCCTGCACGAAGATGCCCTTGGCATGAGGTTTGTCCCACTTATATTTGAAACGATTCTCAGCAAAATACTTCTCCAGTCCGGGAATGTCCTTTGCGGCCTTGTCCCACACTTTCTGAACGCTGACCTCGTACAGCAGGCTTCCGTCCACATATTCCTTCAACAGATTGCGGTAGTCGGGTTCGGTCCTGGCCAGAGCGTCCTCCTCCAGGCCGGTGAGCACACCGTTCATCCAGGAATCCAGATTGGCGTCGATTATTTCCTTGGCGACAGTGGGATTCGACTGCTTGGCACCGTTAAACTTGGCTACGAAATCAGACACGCTGTATTTGTTGCCGTCGGCGGTCATCAGGGTGATGTTGCCGTCATTGCCCAGCCATTTTGCATAGAACAGGGAGTCGATACCGTTCTCGGCTACGTAATCGTTCAACACCTTTAGGCCGGCCTGATTCACCTGAGCCTTGTGCTTGGCGGCGAAACGCTCGGTCTGATGTTTCTGTATCAGCTTGTAACGTTCGTCCTGCGGACTGCTCATGCGTGCCAGAGTCTGCTTCTTGATGGCCTCCTTGGACTGTGGGCCGCGCTCGTCCTGCTTCATGATGATATGATAGCCGTATGCCGTACGCACGGGCTTGCTGATCTCGCCCTTCTTCAGAGCAAACGAGGCGGAGTCGAATTCCTCTACCATCTCGCCGGCACCGAACCAGGGAAGCTGGCCGCCCTGACGGGCACTGCCCGGATCCTCGCTGTTGGCCGAGGCTATTTCGTTAAACTTTCCGGGATTGGCCGTGACCACCTGATACAGGCTGTCGATCTGTTCCTTGGCACGGGCCCGGTCGGATTCCTGACGGGCCAGTTTCAGGATGTGCGACACCTTTACCTTTCCGCGTGCGTCGCGCTTGTGACCCCCCTTCAGGATATGGTAGCCCTGAGGACTCTCAATGACATCGGATATTTCTCCTTCCGGTGTGCCGAACGCCGTCACCTCGAACGCGTAGGGATACTGACCGGCAATGATATAGCCCATCGAGCCTCCCTTCACGGCGCTGCGCTTGTCCTGCGAATACTGTCGGGCCAGCGCCTCGAAGTCGCCGCCGTTGTCCAGCACCTGCTTCAGGCTGTCGGCCTTGGCCTTCATCTGCACGTTGTGTTCAGGCTTCGGACTCTTGAAAAACATTATATGCCTGGCCTCGGCCTCCTTGAGCGAACGCGCGTACGCTTCGTCCACAAGCTTGTTCAGATACACTGAATCCGCCAGATACGGCTGGGCCAGGTCGTGCCTGTACTGCTCGGTCTCCTTGCGGAACGAGGCTACGGTATCAAGTCCCGCTGCCTTGGCGTCGGCCACCTTCATCTTGTACAGTTTGAACATCTCCACATATTCGTCAAGCGTCTGCGGATTGATCTGCTGCTGACTGTTCTTATTGTACAGATACTCGAACTCCGACTTGGTCACGTCCTCGCCGTTGATGGTCATGATTACCGGGTCCTTGGCCGCAAACGCTGCCAATACGGCTGCCAGGCCCACTCCGGTCAATATCGGTTTTTTCATCTTAGTTGTTAAGAATGTTGTTTCTTTGTGTGCGGTATGTATATTAAGCACAGGGTTGTGGTTCCCCACTTTTCTTAAACGTATTCTATATTAATTTATTTTTAAAGCGCGCCCGCAAATTTGCGAACGCGCTTTATTAAACAAATTAATCAGGAGGAATCAACGCACCATCACCTTGACGGCTTTCGTTCCGACGGTGACGATGTAGACTGCGCCGGACACATCGACACGGGCATCGCCACGGCCTGTGTAAACCACGCTTCCGTCCACGCGGCTGATGCTTACCGGGCTGTCGCCGGCATTCTCCACCACGATGGCGCCGTCACTTACATACACCGATGCGCCGTCCACGCCGATATTGCCGACCGACGAGTACTTGCCGGCGCTCACCGCCTGGCAGGCTGCGGACTCGCCACGGTCGTACACTGCCGTCACCTGGTATTTGTACACTTCGTTGGCAGGCACGTTGTCCTTGAAGTTGGTGTCGGTCACCGGCTGCTCGTTGACACGCTTGCCGTCACGCCAGATGTTATAGCCCAACAGGTCCATAGCCACCAGAGCAGCTCCCTTGGGGCTGTAAGTCACGTCGTCCACGCAAAGCATGATCTGATAGATCGAGCTGCAGCGGATGGCGAAATGCCTGGCGCCTTCCGGAAGGTCCACCTTGCACTCCGTCCAGCTCACGGGCACGTATGGATAGCTGAATGCCTCCTCGAAATCCTTGGGATCAGTGCCGCTCATGGAATAGAGCACCTCGATACGGTCGCCGCCGTAGAAATTGGTGTAGGACTTAGCCCACAGCGAGATGGTCTGTGCCTTGCCCGACAGTTCGGGCGAGATCAGCCAGTCGTCGTTGGTGCTCCGGTCGGTCAGATAACATGCGCCCATGAATACGTTGCCGCCATGAGCGGGGTCGCAGTTGTTCTCCGTGTCGTTCACGGCCAGCCAGGGTGCCGGGCTTTCGTCCTTGACCAGACCGGGGAACTCGATGTTGGACGAACCGCCGAATCCGATGGCACGGCCGTCGCGGTCCAGATTTATCCAGCCGGCTATGTCCTTGTCGCCGGTCTTGTGGCCTTCGAATCCTTCGGTCACGGTCTCGAGCGGACGGGTATCCATATCGGGAGCGGTCCACTGCAGACTTACCTCGGTCTCGGAAGTACGGTCGGCCTTCAAGGCGGTGGCAACTGGCAGTTCAGGCTTGATCACCGTCACCACGGCGGCCTTGCGGCTGCGGTTGTCGGCTTCGTTCTCATCGCCTGCAATCACAACCTTTGCTTCGTATTCCACGATATCGCCGGCTGTCTGCGGAATCACATCCGTGAAGGTGACGCTGCCACGCTCGCAGATGCCTAACTCCTCGCCTGCGATTTCGTCGATCTTCTCTCCGTTACGCATCAGCTCTACGGTATAGTCCTTGGCGGGCTTGAGGGCGGCGTTCATGAATCCTACGGTCACTTTCACCTCCTCGTTCAGACCGGATTTGGCCGAAGCCGCTATGGTAACGTTGTTCATGTCCACGTCAGCCATGCGCTGCAGGGCCAGACGGTCTATCAGGGTAAAGGTGTGCGATACGGTGCTGACCAGCAGGGTCATCCTTACCGTTTTGCCCAGGAACGGCTTCATGTCGACGGCGCATACCTGCCATCCGGGTCCGTCGGGACCGGCCGTGAAGGTATATAGATGCTGATACTCCGGATTGTCGTCGGTGCGTATAAGCACGTCGATGGTGTTGCGCCCCTGCGGCATCAGGAAGTAATAGAACGTAAACACGGGGTTATCCAGTTCCTTGGGCACGGCGATGCGTCCTGTGGTCAACGCACCCTGCGTGCCGGAAATCTGCGAATTGAAGCCGATGAAACCGTTGTCATGGTCCACGGATTCAACTCCGGCCAGATCATCGTCGTAGAACAGTTCCCAGCGGCCGTAGCTGCTCGAGGCCTCGGCTATCAGCAGCGACGAAGGCTCGCCCTGGTTGATGCTCTCCACATACGGAGTGTTGTAGGCGTTGCCGAGAAGCAGTGTCTTGGAGGCGGCCCAGTTGTCGCTGACACCTTCGGCCGTGACTGCCTTCACGCCATATACGGCCATGGTCTGCTCGCCATTGGTGACCTTGTCGGTATATTCGGTAGTTTTCAGGTTCTCGGCCACGATCTCGTTTTAGCCGCCGATGTTCCGGACTATGGCATAACGCACGTTCTGGGCGTTCTTGCCGTTCTTATCCTTTTCAACCGCGGTCCAGGTCAGCTTGACCGTACCCTTGGTCTCGGTCTCCTCGGCCTTCAGCTCGGCCACGTCGGCCGGAACCGTCATGCCTACATAGCAGCTGACCGTCGAGGGATTGCCTGCGCCGTCATTGTTGTACGGCGTCACGGTATATGAGTTGTCGCCCATAGCAGGTTCGGAATCAAGCCACTTGAATGTGGAGCCGGTCAGAGGCACGTCGGCCACCATCAGGTCGCCGCGCTTGATTTCTGCGCGCGTCATGCCCATCAGGGCCGTGCCGCCCATGTTTTCACGCGGACACGTGAATGACAGGGTCACCGACTTGCCGCCGTCCACGTCGGGAGTGGCCGTAAGGTTGATCACTTCCTGCGGGGCGCCCGGAATAATCGGAGACGTGATCTCGAATCCTCCCACGCGGAGGTTGTAGAGACCTGCATTTCCCTTCACCGATCCATCGTCCTTGTTGCAGTGATGGATGGCAAGGTAATATACACCGTCATGCTCGGGCATGAACGATACGGAATATTTCTCGCCTGTCTCGCCACGGTTCACATAACTTGCCACCTTGGTCAGAGCGGTATTCTCCATCAGCACCTTCTCGTTCAGGCCTTCTTCGGTGGGAGCCGTACCCATCACGACACGGATTTCGGGATTGCCGTAGGCACTGCCGTATTTTCCGGCCGTAAAGTTGAAGGTGTAGTAACGACCTCCATAAAGGTACACCCTGGGTAACACCAGATAGCTGTCTTCGTCCACAGCGCGCCAGTGCCCGTGATTGATCCATTGGGGAGATACCCATGACCAGTCGCCATGTTTCTCGGCCAGATCCAGCACCCGGAAGCCGGCAAGAGCGTCCTTCTTCGTGGAGTTTGTATATGAAGTAAGATCGTCAGCCCAGTACGGATAGATGCTGCCGAGACCCACCTTGTCTGTCGAACGGATGTTGGATGCCTTTACTTCTCCCAACAGAGCCTGACAGGTCCAGTAATACTTGGCGAACTCCTTGGGTTCGGCCATTTCTTCCTCGTACGATGTGGCGCCGGGTTCGGTGATTACCTGTCGTCCCTCGGGCATAAACGTAAGGATATACTGCACCGTGTTGGGGTCGATGTCGCCGCCGTTGGAGCCGGTCGCCGAATGTGCGCCCCAGCTCAGCTTCCATTTGCCGTCCTCGTAGACGCCCTTGAAACTATATGGTGTGTCGGGAGCATCCGGGCCGAGATACTTCGTTATCGTCTTGGTCCAGGGACCGGTGCCTGTCTCGTTGGTACAGCACACCTTTATGTCATATCTTGCTGCTGCCGGCAGGGTGACGGTCTCGGTCACATGTTCGCCGTAAGCCGCAGAACCGGTGAATTCCCTGGACTCCTTTTCGCCGGTCTGACTGTTGGCTGTCCAGGTAAACATCACCTTATAGGCCACGCGTCCCTCGGCCGGCTCGTCGTCGTATGTCATTGCCGGAATGTCAAATTCCACGGCACCGGTAAGCGAGCACTGCGGAAAGTTAACCGTCAGGTTCTCGGGCATGGCCGGAGCCTTGTCCCTGGCCTCGCGCGGCGGGAAATAAAGGTTGGTGAGCTGCAGGAGCTGGGGGAAGTCGTAGACTTTCGTTCCGGCTGCCGTAGCGGGATCGATGCGGTAGAGCGACGAGCCCTCCTCATTGACAGTGACGTAGAATATCATTCCCGACAGCTCGTCGTAGGCGGCTGTGGTGCGGAATTCCGACTTGGCGCCGGTATTGCCCACCTCGGTGAACTCGCCGGTGGTCTTGGCCACCTTGTACAGCTTGCCGTCGGCGTCAATGGCATAGTACTGTCCCTGGTCGGAGCAGGCCACGCCGCGCACCGCTATCTGAGGCTGCGCTATCAACGTGAACGAAGGCTCCGTCATGTCGAGCTTGTACCAGCCGGTGTTGTCGTTGTTGGCGGGCAGCCTGGCCATCCAGCCGTACACCACATTATCCTGCGTCGGGTCGTACGCCGTATCGTACATCACCATGGCTTTGGACGCATCGAGACGGCTGTAACCCCATGACGTCCAGGTGGCGGCGTCGTACATCTGCCAGTTCACACCCCATACCTGCGTGGCGTCGGCATTGCCGTTCACACCGTTGACGATATAGCTGTTGCCCACGTTGAAGCATCCGTAATAGTCGTTGTTGATATATCCCAGCGCCCGCTCAAGCTGCTCGCCGGGGGCGGTGGTCATCGGGAGTTTGGCCACATAGTTCTTGGTCTGAAATGCAGTGCCTATGGTGCCTTCGAACTGCACGGCGGCGTAACCCACCTTGGACATGGCTACGAAATCCGGTCTGCCCTGGGCCTTCTGCATGTTGCCCGGATTGCCGTTCGGAAGTTTGCCTGTCATGAGGGTCCGTCCTCCGTACACTTCCGAGAGGAGGCGGCCGCCGAGCCGGACACCTTCGGTTTCCGATGCCTTGGCGTTGGTTTGCTCGAATACGTTGCGTTGAGGCCTGGCCTTGCCTCCGCTCCATTCAGTGGAATGGTCGCGCGAAGCAGCACCTACATCCACGGTCTGGCCCGTAATGGTCGGAGTTACGACCGTGGCCATCCCAAGCAGCGTAGCGATCATCATTGATCGAGTAAGAATACGCTTTCTCATACTTTTTAGATTAGGTTTATGTTGGTGTGTCTTAATTCGGTTCAGTAAATGTTCAGTTACGTATGAAGTTGGTTAAACAACTTCTATATCCATAGGACTTTTATGGTTACAAAGATAAGTTACCTTAATTTTCTTTACAAATTTTTAACAAATTCTTCCATCGAGCTGTGCATTTTCAACCAACATTGCTCCATATTGGCCAATATTCATATAATAAGTGTTCCCCGACCGTAAACCGCGATCGGGGAACATTTGTAAAATACCGTATTGGCCCTGTTGGCCCATTTATCAGAATCTGTTCCTTAATTTCCCATGTCGGAAATGAACTAATTTTCCATATCGAAGATGAACTAATTTCCCATGTCGGAGATGAACTTGACACGGGCCAGGCGGATGGTCTCCTCGTCGTAATCAGCCCCTAATTCCTGTATGGCCAGCTCTATGTCGTCCTCCTCAAGTTCCATGAAGTAGCTCTTGAGGTCTTCCTGCTGGTCTTCGTCCAGGATTTCGTCTATGAAGTACCGGATGTCAATCTTGGTGCCGGCCTCCACTATCGATTCCAGTTCAGTCAGGAATTCATCGAACTCCAGCCCGAGGCTGTCGGCCAGCTCGTCAAGGTCCACGCGCCGGTCTATGGCCTGGATTATCTGTATCTTGGTGTTGCTGCGCTGGGCCACGCTGCGCACCTGTATGTCGTCGGGACGCTCTATGTCGTTCTCCTCCACATACCGCTGTATCACCTCCAGGAATGCCTTGCCGTACTTCATTGCCTTGCCGGCACCCACACCGGGGATGGCCTGCAGTTCCTTGTCGGTCAGCGGATAAGTAGTGGCCATGGCCTCAAGGCTCTGGTCGCGGAACACTAAGTATGGCTTTATCTTGTGCTTGCGGGCCACGTCCTTGTTCAGCCCCGACAGGATGGCATACAGTTCCTGGTCGGACGCCGAGCTTCCGCGCCCCTGCGGCACGTCATTGTCCACTTCCGAATAGTCCGTATCCTCCACAATCTCGAACTTATCGGGCTTCATTATGAACTTATAGGCCTGTCCGGTCAGTTTCAGTATGCCGTAGTTCTCCAGGTCGCGCTCCAGGTATCCGCCCACCACGGCCTGACGCACCAGTGTGTTCACCAGTTTCTCGTCCATGTCGGCGAGTGCCCCGAATTCCTCCAGCTGGTCGTGGCCGTTGCGCTTTATCTCGTCCGTAGCGCGCCCTATCAGCATATTCACCACGTATTCCGACTTGAAATGCTGTTCCACGGCCGACACTGTCTCCAGCACGGCCAGCAGGCCGTCGGTGGCCTCTATCTTCTTCTTCGGGTGGCGGCAGTTGTCGCACTGGCCGCAGTTTTCCTCGTTATAGTTCTCGCCGAAATAGTGCAGCAGTATCTTGCGGCGGCACACCGACGATTCGGCATAGTTGGCAGTCTCCAGCAGCAGCTGGTGGCCTATCTCCTGCTCCTGCACCGACTTGCTCTGCATCAGCTTGTCCAGTTTCTGCAGGTCCTTGCGGCTGTAGAAGGTGATGCAGTTGCCCACGCCGCCGTCGCGGCCGGCACGCCCCGTCTCCTGGTAATATCCCTCCAGGCTCTTAGGCATGTCGTAGTGTATCACAAAGCGCACGTCGGGCTTGTCTATGCCCATGCCGAATGCTATGGTGGCCACTATCACGTCCACTTCCTCGCTAAGAAACGCATCCTGGTTCTGAGCGCGCTGGTTGGTGTCCATGCCGGCATGATACGGCAACGCGGTGATGCCGTTGATGTTCAGCATCTCGGCGAATTCCTCCACCTTCTTGCGGCTCAGGCAGTACACTATTCCCGATTCGCCCGGATGCTGCCGGATGTATTTTATTATGTCCTTGTCTATGTCCTTGGTCTTGGGGCGCACCTCGTAATACAGGTTCTTGCGGTTGAAGCTCGACTTGAACACCCTGGCCTTCAGTATTCCGAGGTTCTTCTGTATGTCGTGCTGCACCTTCGGCGTGGCGGTGGCGGTGAGGGCTATGATGGGGAACTGCCCTATCTCGTTGATCATGGGACGTATCTTGCGGTACTCGGGCCGGAAATCATGACCCCATTCAGAGATACAGTGCGCCTCGTCCACGGCAAAGAATGAAATCTTTATGCTTTTCAGGAACTCGACGTTTTCCTCCTTGGCCAGTGACTCGGGGGCAACGTACAGCAGCTTGGTCTTGCCCGAGCGCACGTCCTCGCGCACTTTCTCGGCCGCGCTTTTCGACAATGTGGAGTTAAGGAAATGCGCCACGCGCTCATGGTCCACATAACCGCGGATTGCGTCCACCTGATTCTTCATCAGGGCTATCAGCGGCGAGATTACTATCGCGGTGCCTTCCAGCATCAGCGCCGGAAGCTGATAGCACAGCGACTTACCGCCGCCCGTAGGCATCAGCACGAACACATCCCGACCCGACACAAGATTGTTGATCACATCGTACTGACCCTCCTTGAAGGCGTCGAATCCGAAGTAATATTTCAGCGTCTCGTATATCCTTGCCTTGTTGTCCTGCTGATTCTTGTTTCCCATGATTGAATTTGAGGTTTGAGAAGTCTCGGAGCGTCACCCGATGCCAACCCCTCGTTCGGAGAGATATCATATCCAATGTCTGACTGCTCCGAATACAAATTTAATAATTTTTTCTCAATCCGCAAACAATTACGCCAATAATTAAGAAAGGCAGTGCGTATAACATATTCCCATATAGGAATATGTTGCCTCGGAGAGGCTGTTTCTCGATAACCCCATGATGGGCGGTGACAGCAGTTGCTGACACCCGGCCTTCGTGGGGATTGGCATGTCGAGGCAGCTTGGTCGGAGACCATGTCTCTGTACTGCCCGATATTACGACACCAAGGCGAGCGGCATGGTCTCCGACCAAGCGGCGGGATACCCGTCTGATCTCCCCACGAAAGCTGTCGGGGCGAGCCCTCCAGCCATCGTGGGGTTATTGAGAAACAACCTCTCCGAGGTATCAATCTGCTTTTGCCGTCGGTTCCATGCCTTGAAATCTTTATAATTCTAACACGCTAAAGTTGAACCAATAATAACAACATTACAATAAAATCCAATAATAATTGAAGCATCGCTCCTTAAAATTTATTGTAGGAGCGATGCTTTCTAAGTAAAAAAACTTTTAGTAATAAGACTTCTTACCTTGTACAGCAGCGGCTTTTTAATTACCTCCGGGGTCTGGAGGCAGGGCTTTTTGGCCGTTCCGGCTTTTGCCGCTGTCGGCTTGTTAGCGATGGTTGGCTTATTAGCGGAAGCTGGCTTTATGAATATGATTCATTATTTATTTTATCCGCACGGATTTGTTCATATCGTCTCGGGTAATCCAAACTTCCGGATTATACGGATCGTTGTGTATTTGCTCGAAATTCGGAGAAGTCACCAACTTCTTTATAATTGACAACCATTCGTCAAGCGATACGCCGGAAATGTCAGCATATTCTATTTTTTCTCCTTTCCATTTAAATGAACTCATGTTCTTTTCCCCTATGCTGCCATGAAACATCGGAGGATTGGATTCAGTATTAATTTCAATGGTGAGTGGCGCATTTGGTGCCACATCCATTGAATCAAATCCGCCCATGGTCTGGATCAGATTCTGAATTGCAGTTCTTTCCTTATTGATCTCACCTAATGCGATATTATTGCCGAAATCATCCATATATTGTGTCACGACATCACCGCTGGGATATATAGTCATTACCGTGGTGCTGGTTATCCATTCACCAGCTTCATATCCCTCCTCCTTTTTTGAATACACATATACCTGAGGCTCAGTAATGGAATCTATGTCGAACAGATCAGTCTCTAAAGCCTTGCAATACTGCTTTGATATAAACCGCTTCGAGTCTTGGGGTCCTCCCGGTGAATATATCTCCCACCAGTCGCCGGCATCCTTTACCCAATATCGCTCACCTTTCGTGGCCGGTGACACCTCCTGCTTTTGCGTGTAGTCATCTCCATAGCTGACGTAATAATGAGCTTTTGGATACTCAGTACCCGCACCCGAACGGATATTGATATTATTCCCGGTCACTTCGGCCAACGTATAGCCATTGTATGTAACAGGCTCCTTTGCCGACACAGTCATTGAGAATGCCGTCATCAGCAGTACTATCAAACATTCTTTTAGAAATCTCATAATTTCAATTTGTTAGATGTTTTTTCAAATATGATGGAATTTAACGAATTCCTCACCCTAATGTATGTTATAAGCTATTGGGTCCACTTTAAAAAGTGGACCCAATTCCTTTATATTCAATCTTCCGAAGCCTCAGACAGTGTCCAGCCGGTGTCCTGATACAGACGGAACGCGCAGTTCCTCACCAGGTAGTAATCCGGCTTGTTGTCGCCCAGCACGTAGCCGAACGGCGTGGCGTCGGTAAACGTGTATATCACCGTACATGTGGCCGCACCCGCCTTGTACATATCCTCCGTGCAGCATACATCCATCACTTTCACCACCTTGTATCGGCCAAGCAACACCTTGACGGTCGTGCTCTTGACGCGGTTAAGCAGACTCTTGTACTTGGCGTTCTTGTCTTTCGGATCGACAGCCGGAGCCTCCTCTGCCGGTTCTTCCTCAACGACTTCTTCCACTGCCACGACCGTATCGCTGTCTACCGCCACTTCCTCTACGGCCTCGGGCTGCTCCTGTTTCGGTTCCTCTTTCTTTCCGGTCAGGGTGTTATACGTGTTGTCGGTCACGTTCATGTATTCCGGCAGATTCTCCTTATAGTCTTCGTTATGCTTCAGAAGCTCGGCATAATCCTTACGCATCTCCGTGGGATGCTCTATCACAAACTTCTTGCCTTCCTCCGTCAGGCTGACGTTCACGAACACATGCGGGACTTCACGGTCGGTATAGGAATAATGGCCGCCGCTCTGGTAACGCATTCCGTAGAAATAGCTGTAATGGGGCACCCATTTGCGG
Organism: uncultured Porphyromonadaceae bacterium; assembly: GCA_902468245.1. GTDB lineage: Bacteria > Bacteroidota > Bacteroidia > Bacteroidales > Muribaculaceae > Lepagella. The sequence goes on from CABQXY010000029.1 coordinate 53,016, forward strand.
TCCTTGACAATCTCCATCACACCCTCGGCTGTATATGCCACTACGCCTGCGGCTTTCAGCCGTGCTAACTGATCCATCACTTCGGGACTGGCCTCGTAGAAGCCCGTCATAAATTCCTGTACCTGTGAATCCTTGGCAAAGAATGCCTCACGTTCCAGGGCCTTCTTGGCCGATGACTTGGACAGCGGGCCGTCCTGTCCGCACGATGTCACTCCGGCAAGCAACAAGATCATGCAAGCCCAATAAGCAAGTTTTTTCATTCGTCTGATTTTTAAGTTAATATATCGTTGTTTTATGTGCCGTATTCCCAAAGGCAAGTCTTACAGATGGATATAAAAATAGCGTGGAATGATGTTCGTGTTTATCTTACAGGGGCATCGCCAAACGCCATCAGAGAAATAAACAGTCCACTCCCACGCCTTATCGATATATCGATACCCCTTGTCGGGAGTGGATATACGACAAGCATGAGCGTCCTTCGACTGCTTCATTCTTCCCTGATTTGAAATTGGCGATTTCCTGTAAAGAATAAAGTCCGAAACGCTACTTTACAATAAAATATGTCCGCATGCCCTTCGGCATGCACCGCAAAGTTAACTAATTTTTCACATTTTCCAAAAAATAAGGCAAGGGAATGTCCGAATTTTCATCCGGACATTCCCTTGCCTGTATATTTCAATCCCGAGACGGAATCAGTTGCCGGCTTCGAGCAGGTCGCCGAAGTGGGCTTTGTTCAACTGCTTGTTGACGTAGTCAGCGTCGACGGTGAAGGTCTTGGTCTTCAGCGACGGCACGTCGTACATGGCGTCCACCATCACGGTCTCAACGATGGAACGGAGTCCGCGGGCGCCGAGCTTGTATTCCACGGCCTTGTCCACGATGGTGTCCAGGGCATCCTCGGTGAACTCCAGCTTCACGCCGTCCAGCTCCATCAGTCGTGCATACTGACGTATGATGGCATTCTTCGGCTCGGTCAGGATGCGGCGCAACGCCTCCTTGTCCAGCGGATCGAGGCTGGTGAGAATCGGCAGACGGCCGATAATCTCTGGTATCATACCGAACGACTTTAGGTCCTGGGGCATCACGTAACGCATCAGATTGTCACGCTGACGCTTGCGGTTCTTCTCGTCATGACCGTAACCCACGATATGGGTGTTGAGTCGCGCCGCAATCTTGCGCTCGATGCCGTCGAACGCGCCGCCGCATACAAACAGGATGTTCTTCGTGTTCACCGGTATCATCTTCTGCTCGGGATGCTTGCGGCCCCCCTGCGGCGGAACAAGCGCGACGGTACCTTCCAGCAGTTTCAGAAGTCCCTGCTGCACGCCCTCGCCGCTCACGTCGCGCGTGATGGACGGGTTGTCGCTCTTACGCGCTATCTTGTCTATCTCATCGATAAAAATGATGCCGCGCTCGGCCTTCTCCACATCGTAGTCGCAGGCCTGAAGCAGCCGCGTCAGCAACGATTCGATATCCTCGCCCACATAACCTGCCTCGGTCAGTACCGTGGCGTCAACGATGGTGAACGGCACGTCCAGAAGCTTGGCGATAGACTTGGCCAGCAAGGTCTTGCCGGTACCGGTGGGACCAACCAACACTACGTTCGACTTCTCGATGTCCACATCGTCGTCATCCTCCTTCTTGCTCTGGTTGATGCGCTTGTAGTGATTGTACACAGCCACGGACAGATACTTCTTGGCCTCGTCCTGGCCTATCACGTACTGATCCAGAAATTCCTTGATTTCATGAGGCGTGGGTATCGGCTTGGGAGCGCTTTTCTTGTCCTGCGCCCGTCCCTTGCGCTTACGAAGCTCCGTATCGCGCTGGTCGTCGATAAACTGTATGCAGTCCGTGCACAGGCACAGGTCCTGAATCACCGGAACCACAGGGCTTTCGGCGGAATCGAACTTGCCGCACATGCCGCACCTCAGATCGCTCTTTTTTGCCATGTTTTACTTTTTCGACGGATTAACCAATACCTTGTCAATCATGCCGTATTCCTGAGCCTCCTTGGCTATCATCCAGTAGTCGCGGTCGGAATCGGCCTCTACCTTGGAGAAGGGCTGACCGGAGTGGTCGGAGATGATGCGGTACAGTTCCTCCTTGAGTTTGAGGATTTCGCGTGCCGTGATCTCGATATCCGATGCCTGGCCCTGGATGCCGCCCATGGGCTGATGAATCATCACGCGGCTGTGAGGCAGCGCGTAACGCTTCCCCTTCTCGCCGGCCACAAGCAGTACGGCGGCCATCGACGCGGCCATGCCGGTACAGATGGTGGACACGTCGGAGTTGATGTACTGCATGGTGTCGTATATGCCCAGTCCGGCATATACCGAGCCGCCGGGGCTGTTGATGTACAGGCTGATGTCCTTGTCGGGATCCACCGAGTCAAGATACAGCAGCTGGGCCTGGATTATGTTGGCGCTCTGGTCCGACACCTGTGTGCCAAGGAATATGATGCGGTCCATCATCAGACGCGAGAACACGTCCATCTGCGTCACGTTCAGCTGACGTTCCTCCAGTATGTACGGATTCATGTAGTCGGCCATCGGGCTTTTGACGCCCGCACCGGCCTTGCGCATGTAGGAGTCTATGGTGTTGCCGCTCATGCCGAGATGGTTCACGGCATAGTTTCTAAAATCATTCTGCATAGTCTGTTCCTTTCTTATTCAACGGACGGCGTCTGCATCGCCATCCATTCGGTCTGGTTATACTAAGACATCGCGGGAACCGGCGACCCGGCTCCCGCGCAGTCCTGGTATCTATAACAAATTACGCGCCAATATTCTCAAATACTCAAATCTGACCTGACGCAATTTGTTTAGAGTTCTTTGATCACTCGGCTCCTTCTTCCCCCTGCTCGTTCTTGAACAGGGCGTTGAACTCCTCGGGAGTCACTTCCTTCTCGTCAACGGTCACGGCCTCGCGGAGTCCGGTGAAGAACTTCATGTCAACCGTGTTCTGACGGATACGGTCTATGGTCTTCTTGTCCTTCAGTATGTCGTCGGCAAAGCGGTCGATGGCCTCCTCCGGAGGATTGGCCATGCCGTACTGGGCGAACTGCTGGCGTGCCATCATCTTGGCGGTCTGCTTCACATCCTCCTCGTTTATCTCGATGCCCATCTGGGTCATCAGCGTGTCCTTGGCCAGATCCCACAGCAGCGAGCCCTTCGAGCTTTCGTACACCTCGTCTACGTTGCTCTCGTTGATGTCCTTGTTGTTGATTATCAGGTATTCCTTCAGGATGTCGTCGGGCAGCTTGGTGTCCTTCACCTTGTCCATGATCACGTTGCGGGCATCGATGGTGAAGCGGAAGTTCTCCTCGCCCGACAGGCTGTTCTCGATCATGACCTTAACTGCGGCGCGGTAGCTTGCCTCGTCCTTCACCGTACCGTCGGCGCCGAACACTTCCTTATAGTATTCCTCGCCGAGTTCAGCGGGCTTCAGAACGATGATCTCCTTGATATCCATCTCGAAGTCACCCTTGTAGTTCTCCACGTCCTTCTTGTCGATGTTCAGCATCGACGACATCTCGCTGGGATTGCCGTCGCATGTGGCCCAGGGATTGAACACCACCTTGTCGCCTACATGCTTGCCCATGAACAGCTCGGCCTGTGCGCGGTCCTTGAAGTACTGGGGAGCCACGATACCGTTCTCGATAACCAGTCCGCCCTCGTCGTTGCCGTCGGCGTCAAGCTCGCGGATCACGCCCTTCACCAGTGCGGTCTCGTCTACGGTCTCGCCAGGCTCCTGCTTGCCGAAACGACGACGAAGCTGCTTGTCCTGCTCGTCGATCATCTCGTCCGAGATCTTGATCTTGTAGTAGGGTATGTGCATTTCCTTGTCGGCCTTGATGTCCATGACGGGTGCCAAGCCCACGTTGAACTTCAGGGTGAAGTCGGTCTCGTTAGGATTCAGGTCATTCTCCTTGAAGGGAATGGGCTGGCCCAGCACTGCCAGGTGATTGTCCTCTATATATTTGTACAGCTCCTGGCCCACCAGCTTGCTGACCACATCATATTTTACGCTCTTGCCGTATTTCTTCTCAAGCACTCCCGCGGGAACATGACCGGCGCGGAACCCTGGCTCGGCATGTGTCTTGCCGATATTCTTAAGTTCCTTCTTTACTGTGTCGGCATAGTCTGCCTGTCCGACGGTCACGGTTATAATGCCGTGTACATCATCGACCTTTTGGAATTCTACGTTCATTATATTCTATCTGTTTTTATAATTTTCCACAATACTATTATGGCTATGCGCCACTATCAGCCCGCAAAATTAACAAATTTTTCTGAATTATGTTGAGATACCTCTTAATAAAATATGTTAATCGCCTAATTACGGCCCGTGATCGGCTTTGCTCCGCTCACTTTATCTGAAGAATAGGCGCATGGCCTTCACCATAGCTAACTGGTCATCGACGCTGGCCGTTTCGGCGGCGGAGTGCATGGCCCAGATGGCGTTACCCACGTCCACGCCCTCGATGTCGAATTGCGACGTGGCGATATTGCCGAGTGTCGAGCCGCCGGCCGAATCGCTGTGGTTCACGAAGTACTGGGCCTTTACCCCGGCTTCGCGGCACAGCTCATTGAACACGGCGGCGCCTCGGCTGTCGCTCATATACTTGCAGTTGGCGTTTATCTTTATCACCGGCCCCCCGCCCATCACGGCGTGGTTTGTCGGGTCGTATTTGCCGTCGTAGTTGGGGTGCCATGCGTGTGCGTCGTCGGCCGAGATCATGAAGCTGGAGGCGATGGCGCGGTAATAATCCTCGCGGTTGCCGCTCAGTTGAAGGCAGATGCGCTCCAGTATGTTGCGCAGCACGGGCGAAGCGGCTCCCTGCTTTGTGCCTGAGCCGGTCTCCTCGTTGTCAAACACGGCCAACACGCGTGTGGCGGTTGTCTTGTTCTCGCGCTCGTCGAGCATGGCCTGCAGTCCGGCGTAAGCCATCGACAGGTCGTCGATGCGTCCCGACTGGAAGAACTGTCCATTAACGCCGATAATGCGGGCCTTCTCCACAGGATAGAGACACAGCTCGTAATCCACTATATCTTCAGGCTGTATGCCGAGTTCGCGCGCCACCATGATGCGTACCAAACCGCCACGGCTCTTATGTTCGGTTATTTCTTCGTCACTGAAGTATCCCAACACAGGCAGCATATCCTTCTGTACGGACAGCGGATTGCCCTCGTTTACGGCACGGTTGAAGTGTATGGCCAGATGCGGAATGGTGCATACCGGCTCGTGAAGGTCCACCACATATTCGCGGGGATGTTCCCAGTCGTTGCCGCGCACGGCCACACGGCCGGCTATCGACAGCGGACGGTCGAACCATGTATAGAGTATGCCGCCACCATATTTTTCCACGTTCAGTTTCACTATGCCGCCGTCGCCGTATATCTCGGCATTGGGCTTGATCTTGAAGCAGGGCGAATCACTGTGGGCTGAGATGATACGGAAGCCATTCTCGGCCACATCTCCCTCTCCCACTATGAAAGCGAACAGCGCGCTGCCGTTCTTGGTCATATAGTACCGGCCGCCGCGTTCCAGTTGCCACGCGTCGCGCTCGTCAAGGCGTTTGAAGCCGGCTGTGTCAAGTTCCTCGCGCATATTGCGCACCGCCGTGAAATTACACGTGGACTTATCCATCCACTCCAACAACCTCCCCATTACATATTCCGTAGCCATATTTGTCTTTTATCAGTCTTGTCTGTTTTATCAGGCTGTCTTATCAGTCTTGTCTGTATTATCAGGCTGGTTAGTTCGGGCCCGGGGCTTCCAGCTCCGGCTCCTTTATTATTGATTGAACCGCAGGTGGTTCAGCGCCCGCAGCACGTTGCACAGCGTCTGGCTCCAGTACGAAGCGAAATTCTCGCGACACTCCACATACGCGCCGGCCAGCTCCTGACCATCCGTTTCCTTTACTACCATTATAAAATTATACAGCGCCTGGAAGATGTCGGCCAGGCTCTCGGCTATCGACGCCGCTATCGGCGTGTCGCTGTATTTCATATCCTCCTCGAAAGTCTCGAGAAACACATCGTCCGGCCCAAGCACCATCTCGACATTGCGGCGTATGGTGTCGTACCATTGCTCGTCGACATACGTCTGATAGTAGCCGTAATCCAACACCCCCACGTCCTCCGGACTCAGGCTGGCGAACTCGCCGTATATCTGCGGCAGCAGCTCGGTCATCCGTTCCACAAACTCGTCCTTCTCCATCTCGCGCGCGTTCTCCACGGCTTCGCAGTATTGCGAGGCATACGCGGTGATGTTGAGCATCTTCCGGTTCAGTGCGCTTTCATCCATTATCTGTACAGTTGTTTTTCCTCTATATAATTCAGAACATTACAGGGCACCAAAAAGGTCACGTCCTCTCCCCGCTTCAATGCCTGACGGATATAAGTCGATGACACGAACACCTGCGGCACCTCTCCGGCTACCTCCACGTTCGCGGGCATTTCGGCGGGAAGTTCATAGCCCGGCCGCGGATATATCGTTACGCCATACTCCGCCAATATCCTGTCTGCGTCACGCCACCGTCCGAAAGCCTCCCAGTTGTCCGAGCCTATTATCACGCGAAACGAATGCTCCGGATATTCCCGACTCAGCGCACAAAGCGTGCGGTAGGTATATGACGGTTCGGGCAGACTCTGTTCTATATCGTTAACTTCCACGCCCTTGCACCTGTCGGCCACAAGACGGCACATCTCGGTGCGCATGACTCCGTCGGCGGGTCTTTCCTCACCTGTCTTGAAGGGATTGATACGGGCGGGCACGAGCCATACCCGGTCGAACACGCCTCGCTGCACCAGTTCGTTGGCCACGACTGCATGTCCTGTGTGTATCGGGTCGAAGCTCCCGCCTAATATCCCTATCTTCATTCCGTGAAGGCGCGTATATTGTCGGCAACTTCCGACACGGCTGTGTCCAGGTCGTCGTTCACAACCACCTTGTCGTATCTGTCGGCGAAACTCATCTCGTACTCGGCCTTGTCGAGACGTCGGCGTATCGATTCGCCATCGTCGGTGGCGCGGGAACGCAGACGCTCCTCGAGCGATTGCAGTGTCGGCGGCTCTATGAATATCAGCAGCGCAAGGTCGCCGTAACGCTTCTTGACGTTCAGCGCCCCCTCCACGTCTATGTCCATTATCAGATTCATACCCCGGCCGGTGACGCGCTCCACTTCCGATACCAACGTGCCGTAACGTGTGCCGGAATACACCTCGGCCCACTCCACGAACTCGCCGCGCTCTATGCGGGCGGCAAATTCATCCGGACTCAGGAAATAGTATTGCACGCCGTCCTGTTCCGTGCCTCGGGGCGCGCGACTTGTTGCCGACACCGAAAATCCAAGATTCAGGTCGGGCATCTTCATCAGTTCGCCTATAATGGTGCTCTTGCCCGTTCCCGAAGGTGCGGACAGCACTATGATTTTTCCGTTGTTATTGTTACAACACATTTAGTACCTGCTCTTTGATCTGTTCCAGTTCGTCCTTCATCCTCACCACCACCTTCTGCATCTCGGCGTTGTTCGACTTCGAACCTAAGGTGTTGATTTCGCGACCCATCTCCTGGGCTATGAAACCGAGTTTCTTGCCCTGGCCTTTGCCGACATGATCGTCCTCGCCTCCCATGGTCTCTAAGAAATAGTTCAGGTGCGAGCGCAGGCGTATCTTTTCTTCGGTCACATCGAGTTTCTCGATGTAGAATATCATCTCCTGCTCCAGCCGTCCCTTGTCGTATTCTATCGAATCAAGGCGGGACAACTGCTCCATCAGTCTTGCCTTGATCTTGGGCACACGTTCCTCCTCGTATTTCACCACTTCCTCCAACAGTCCGGAGATGGCCTGAATCTTGCTGACGAAGAATTTATATAGTTTCCTGCCTTCAGTGAGTCTGAATGCGTCTATGGCGTCGAGTGCGAGTTCAAGAGCCTCGCCGAGTGCCTTCCGGTCTTCGTCTCCGAATTCCACAGTTGCCGGTTTCATGGCGTCGGGCATACGCAGCAGCACCGAATACCAGTCTGCCGGCTCGGGCAAGCCGCATTGCTTTGCTATTTCCTCTATCTGGCTCTTGTATTCGCTTATCACCGTGGGGTCAAGACGCGCGGGAGCCTCCGCACCGATCATTTCCTCGGTCACGTTCAGTTCCACCTTTCCGCGCTCCAGACGCACCGCTATGCGGTTGCGCATATCAAGCTCCATCTCCCGCATCACTTGCGGCATCCGGGCCTGCAAATCCAGTTGTTTGCTGTTCAACGATTTCAACTCCACCGTCACTGCGCGCGCAGGACTGCTGACGGTGCCCCGGCCAAAACCGGTCATAGACATTATCATGGCTCGATCTAATTTTACTTGATCTGATTACTTAACCACAAACGGTTCCCTCGCTGCCCACAAACCGTTCCAATATACTTGCCGCGATATTAACAATTTTTATATAACGGACTCTTATCTTGCAAATTTACATCTTTTATTTCAAAATACAAACAACAGGGCCGCAAATTTCGGTTTGCGACCCTGTATCAAGGTATGAATCGTGTTAAAATAGTCTATCTCTACTTCATGTTTATATTACTTGGACTGTCACTTTACGGGTGTCACGGTGTAACCGGCCTGCTTCAGCTGGTTGAGGATGCCCTTGTCGCCTACTAAATGACCGGCGCCTACCACTACAAGCAGATTGGTGTTCTTAATCTCGGGCGCAAGCTGCTTCATCCAGTTGTTGTTGCGCGAGATGATCATCTTTTCGGCCGATTCCGGATTCTTCAGTACGGATTCTGCGCAGATGGTCTCGATATCCTTATAGTTCTGTGCCAAGTATGCGTTGGTGAGACGCACCAGTTTGCCGGCCTCGGCATCAATGTCCTCTATGGTCTCCACCAGGTCCTCGGCCTGCTTCGAGATGGGGTCGCCAAGCAACATGTTGGTCTGGAATTCCATTGTCTCGAGTCCTGCCACCTGTTTGCCGGCCTTACGGGCGCGCACCTGCAGTTCGTTGTCGATGCCCTGGCCGACATTGATGTCAGGCAGCACCTTGGCCGACATCAGAGCCGCCAACTGCGTGCTGAGTCCGGCAGGTTTCAGTACATACAGGGCGTTCAGAGGTATCTGGTCTGTACCGTATTTCGCCCATGCCATGTTCAGATCGGCCAGCTGCTTGGTGGTCAGCACCTTGTCGATGGTGCTGTCTGCCGGCGCCATCATCATCTGCTGCATTCCCATCAGGGCCGAGGGGTCCATTGCGGCCTGCATGTCAAGCTCTCCATATACCTTGTCGGCATTCTGAAGCGCAGCGTCCAGTCCCTTGATTGAGTCAAGCAACGACAGCGGCGCAAAATGATGCGTACCGAATACATACGATGTCTTGCCGGTGTTGTTGTCGGCCACTTTCCACAGCAGCTGCGAGTGTGCGGCGGTTGCGATTACAGCCGTCAGGGCCATAACCAGTAATGCTTTTGCTTTCATAGTCTTATGAAGTTTTATTTATGATTAATTTCTTACGTTCTAATCGTTTAGCAGATTCAGAATGTCCTGCGGCGTATATCCGAGCTCATCCATAGTGCGCCGCAACTCCGGAATGGTGTTGCGCACGAATGACTCGCGCCGTTTCTTTATTATGGTTTCTCTCGCGTCGTCGGCGGTGTAGTATCCCATTCCACGCCTTTGGTATATGATGCCGGCCTCGGCCAGTTCGTCGTACGCCTTCATCACGGTGCGCGGGTTCACGCCCAACATCACGGCCATATCCTTGGTGGAGGGTATGCGTTCGCCGCATGGCCAGCCGCCGGTCATCACCTGCGTATAGCAGTATTCTACCAGCTGACGCGATATCGGTATGTTGTCATTGAAATTCATCCCTGACGTTTCGCAAATTTTCTTATGTACAGAGTCAGCATCACCACGAAATACACCAGCATCACCACTCCGAGTATGTTGACGTATATTACAATGGTATCAAACAGGCTCGTCATGGCTTGCTCCACACTGACGCCTCCATCGAATGCTCCCTCCTTACCTAATCTGTAGCCTGTCAATCCGGCCATTAATCCAATCAGGAAACTCGGTATGCAGTACACCAGTATCGAAAAGCCGATCCCCTTTATTATGTTGTGGCTGCGCGACATTTCGGCACAATAAAGACAGGTTATCATGCCCCCCGCCATCATGGCTATACTCCACATCTTGAAGGCAGTCAGATGTCCTTCCGATATAGCCGCCACGTTATCCTGTATCTCGATCGTGCTCAACAACACGTTATAGGCCGCTTCGCCCCAATGCAGGTAGAATACGGAATTGAGTATCAGCTCCGAGATGCCCGGAACCACCACGAACGTCCACAGGAGCGTGAACACCAGCTTCTCGCTGTTCAGTGCCGGCAACGTAATGAACCTTTCGCGCATGCTCTTGAGTCCGAACAGCGACGAGGCGCACATCACCATGTATGTTATCGGCGTGACGGCCAGCGACCACAACATGATCAATATGTGCATTTCAACCGTTACCGCCAGCACGGACACCAATGCCGTATAGCCTAACAGAATCCAGAACTCCCATTTCAGCACCGGCCACCAGAATTTCGCCACGTCCAGAACTCCGCTCCATGAAAACCGGTCACGGTTCCGCATGCCTGTCACCTGCATTGTCATCTCGTTATTCATAATCCACTCCGTTGCTAAATGGTTTGTAATCGGACCGGCCGGGTCCCGTCATATATTTGATCACCTCGTGGGCGGCCGGGCTGTGAAGCGCGCCATACAGCACCGCATAATCCACCGGCCCGGACTCCAGTCCGAGTTCATCGGCCATGTCCACCGGCAGGATGCTGCACATCTTACCGCCGCGCCATTCGGAATAGAGGCTGTCATCCACCTTGGACAGCGTACGGACGAAGGCGAACCGTTCGGCTATCTCCTCGGTCATTGCCGTGAGTCGTATGTGGTTGGCCTGCATCACTATAAGTCCGTCGTACAGCGTCTCCATGTCGCTGATGGTGTGCGTGGCCACAAGCACCGTATGTTCGTCGTCGCATTTGCCCGCTATCATGCGCAGCAACGCCATCTTGCTCTCTATATCCAGCCCGTTGGCCGGCTCGTCGAGCAACAGCACTTCGGTGTTGAGGTTCAACGCGTACGCCAGCATAGCCTTATGCCGCATACCTAACGACATGGACGACAGTTTCTGACTTGAGCTTAAGCCGAACGCATCCAGGTTCCGTTTCAGTTCCCCGGCATCGAAGCGGGGATAAAACGGCGCGTGACGCTTCGCCATAGTGTCTATGTCGCGCATGAAAGCGCCGTCGTCCACGCCAAGGTAAAATACCCGGCTTAACTCCGAAGGTAGTCTCTTGGTGACGGACACCCCGTCAACCAGGCATTCGCCTCCTGTGGGCAGCAGCAGTCCGGCCACACACTTCAGCATCGTGGTCTTGCCGGCGCCGTTCTCGCCCAACATCAGATGCACACCGCTTCCGATACGGGCCGAGACATTGTCCAGTGCCGCCACGGTCGATTTGCCGTAATAGTATGAAAGGTTCTTTAATTCTATCATAACAGGTAGTGTAGTAATGTAGTGGTGTATTCAACTACACCACAAAGTTATATCTTTTTCACGAATCTGCAAAATAAAATGAACATTTTTCAAAAAAATATTAAAATATCGACTTTATTCGTTATCTTTGTGTTTGTATTGACAGAAAGACGTATATATGGCGTATATATGGCGCACATATAATGCGTAAATGCGTATATAATGCGTAATGCTTATATATAATGCATAAATGAAGGAATAGTATGCCCATGTCGCGGAGCCGTTCCGTTCTGCGCCGGAGGCGCAGCCTCCTCCGTAGCCGCCGGCACAGCGCTACGCGCCATTGATAAAAAGACAAATAGAAAAGAATAATATATAACCCATGAGTAACGAGACATTATTGAAAGAAGTTACGGCGAAAGCCCAGGCATGGCTTAGCCCGGAGTACGACGAGAATACCCGTAAGGAAGTACAGGCGCTTCTTGACGCCGAGGACAAGACCCCTCTTATCGAGGCATTCTACAAGGATCTGGAATTCGGCACGGGCGGTCTGCGCGGCATTATGGGTGCCGGCTCCAACCGCATGAACCGCTACACCGTAGGCGCAGCCACCCAGGGACTGGCCAACTATCTGAAGGACTGCTTCAAGGAGCTGCCTCAGATTTCGGTAGCCGTAGGCCATGACGTGCGCCACCACAGCCGCGAGTTCGCCGAGCTTACAGCCGACATCTTCAGCGCCAACGGCATCAAGGTTTATCTGTTCGACGGTCCATGCCCCACTCCGGAGGTCAGCTACGCCATCCGCAAGTTAGGATGCCAGAGCGGCGTCATGGTCACCGCAAGCCACAACCCCAAGGAGTACAACGGCTATAAGGCATACTGGAGCGACGGCGCACAGATGATCTCGCCCCACGACGTCAAGACCATCGAGTATGTCAATCAGATCAAGAGCAACGACCAGATCAAGTGGGCTCCGAACAAGGATCTGATTCAGTCCATAGGCAAGGATATCGACGAGCAGTTCCTGGCCGACATCCACACTCTGAGCCTTGATCCCGAGGCCGACAAGCGCCACAAGGACATGAAGATTGTCTACACCCCGATCCACGGCACCGGCCTGCGTCTGATGTACGACTCGCTGAAGCTCTGGGGCTTCGAGAATGTGATCCACGTTCCGGCACAGGACATCCAGGACGGCGACTTCCCCACTGTCGTATCGCCTAACCCCGAGAACTCGGAGGCTATGCACATGGCCGTGGAGAAAGCAAAGGAGACAGGCGCAAGCCTCGTGATGGCTTCCGACCCCGACGCTGACCGCGTAGGTCTGGTGGTCCGCGACAAGGAAGGCAATTACCAGCTCGTGAATGGTAATCAGATCTGCATGCTCCTTATATATTACATCATCACCAAGAATGTGGAGAGCAATCTGCTCAACGGCACTGAATATGTGGTGAAGACCATCGTGACCACCGAGACAATCAAGCGCATAGCCGAGGCCAACGGCGTGAAGTGCTTCGACTGCTTCACCGGCTTCAAGTGGATTGCCAACGTGATGCGCGACATGGAGACCCAGGGCCGTTACCTTGGCGGCGGCGAGGAGAGCTATGGCTTCCTGGCCGAGACATTCGTACGCGACAAGGATTCCATCTCAGCCAACTCGCTGGTGGCCGAATGCGCAGCCTGGGCTGCCGACAAGGGCATGAACCTGTACGAAGTGCTGGTTGACATCTACGCCAAGTATGGTTTCTCGCGCGAGCGCGGCGTCAGCGTGGTTCGCCCCGGCAAGACCGGCGCCGAGGAAATCGTGGCCATGATGAAGAACTTCCGCGAGAATCCTCCCAAGACCCTGGCAGGAAGCAAGGTTACGGCCATCAAGGACTACAGCGACCTCAACTGCCGCAACCTCATCACCGGCGAGGTTACAAAGCTGGAGTTCCCCACCACGTCCAACGTGCTGCAGTTCTTCACCGAGGCCGGCGACAAGGTTTCCGTACGTCCTTCGGGCACGGAGCCCAAGATCAAGTTCTATGTCGAGGTGCGCGAGGACATGAAGGACAAGGCCGATTACGAGGCTACCGTCCTCAAGGCCGAGAAGCATATCGACCAGGTACTGGAAGACCTTGGTGTTAAATAAGGTGTAAACAACCTCACCGACACTATATGTCTAAAATCTCATGGCGCCCCGGAACGATGGTTTATCCCGTTCCGGCGGCGCTTGTTTCCGTAGGCGCCACGCCCGATGAATGGAACCTGCTGACGGTGGCGTGGATAGGCACGGTCTGTTCCGATCCGGCAATGCTTTCCATTTCGGTGCGGCCGGAACGCCACTCGTTTCCGCTGATTGAGAAGACGGGTGAGTTCACCGTGAACCTCACCACCGTTGACATGGCCCGCAGCGTGGACTGGTGCGGCGTACGCAGCGGCGCGCAGTACGACAAATGGAAGGAGACGGGCCTTGTCCCGATTCCCGGTGAGAAGGTAAAGTCTCCCACCGTGGAACAGAGTCCGCTCAGCATCGAGTGTGTGGTGCGGTCCAGGACCGACCTCGGAACGCACACCATGTTTCTTGCCGAGGTGGTCAACGTGCGCGCCGACAGCAGGTATATGGACCCCGAGACAGGCCGCTTCATGCTCGAAAAGGCCAATCTGCTCGCTTACGTCCACGGCCACTATTACGCTTTGGGCGACATAATAGGCAAATTCGGCTTCTCCGTCCAGAAGAAAAAGCCGGAAACGACAAAGAAGAAAAAGAAATAAGGCCGCCGAAGCTAACGAATAATTCAGGCTCCGTTCCGTTTTAAGGGATGGAGCCTTTGCTTTGTCGACGATTGTACAGATTATCCATGAGGCATTGAGACAACCGACGCCGAGACAATTGTTAACATTGTTAACGACTCCTTTTGTATATTGAAAAATTTATCGTAACTTTGCTAAACGGATTGGAGTATGCGAACTTTTGTTGAGACTCCGGCCCGGCGATTGATATGGCAAAACAGGACAACAGCGACAATCTATACGACATTGACGAACAGTTTGCGCCCCGCAACGGCCGCAAGCACCGCCGCAACCGCACCGTGGTGAAATGGTTGTGGATATCTTTTCTGTCCTTGGGATTCCTCATCCTGTTCCTTATGCTGCTCATATACAACGGCGTGATAGGATACATGCCTCCCATCGAGGAGCTTGAGGACCCGCACGACAAACTCGCGTCGTTGGTCTATGCCAGCGACGATTCGGAACTGGGACGTTACTACTACGGCTCGGGCAACCGCGTCTATACCGACTACAACGGCATCTCGCCCCACGTAATCAACGCCTTGGTGGCCACCGAGGACGTGCGCTTCCGCGAGCATTCCGGCATCGACTTCAAGGCATTGGGACGTACGGCCATCAAGACATTCCTGATGGGCGACAAGTCGTCGGGCGGCGCATCCACCATCACCCAGCAGCTGGCCAAACAGTTATATTCCGAGCCAAGCTCAAACCTGCTGAAACGCGCCCTGCAGAAACCCATCGAATGGATGATAGCCGTCAAGCTGGAACGTTTCTACACCAAGGACGAGATCATAAACATGTATCTCAACCGTTTTGACTTCCTCAACAATGCCGTGGGAATCAAGACGGCGGCCAACGTATATTTCGGCAAGGAGCCCCGCGACCTGGAGATTCAGGAGGCGGCCATGCTTATAGGCATGCTTAAGAATCCGAGCTATTACAATCCCCTGCGCCACGAGGAGCGCACGCAGCAGCGTCGCAACGTGGTGTTCGACCAGATGGTCAAAGCGGGATTTCTGACTCAGTCTCAGCGCGATTCGCTCGCGGCCCTTCCCCTCGGCCTCGATTATCATAAGGTGGATCACAAGGAGGGAGGCTCACCGTATCTGCGAGAGGAGATCCGCCGTCTCATGACGGCCAAGAAGCCCGTACGCCCCAAACGCGGCGATTATGCCGACAAATCCTCTTATCTCATAGCCCTCGGCGCTTACAACACCGACTCCACCGCATGGGAACAGAATCCGCTGTACGGATGGATTCTCAAGAACCCCAAGCCCGACGGATCGTATTACAACCTGTATACCGACGGTCTGCGCATACACACCACCATCGACCCGACCATGCAGCGTTATGCCGAGGAGGCAGTGTACGAGCATCTTGGCGGATACCTCCAGCCGGCTTTCGAGCGCGAGAAACATGGATCGCCCACGGGACCATACACCACCAATCCAAACGAACTGAGCCGTGCCGGCGTGCAGCGGCTCATCAAGAACGCAATACGCCAGACCGAGCGCTACCGCGTCATGAAGCAGGCCGGTGCCTCGCAGGAGGAGATAGACAGGGCTTTCCACACCCCCTACACCATGGACATATTCTCCTACGTCAAGAAGACGGTGAAGGAGAACGGCCGCTCGGTGACACGCATCGTGCCAGGATCCAAGACGGTGAAAATGACTCCGTACGACTCCCTGCTGTATATGAAGACGGTGCTGCGTACCGGCGTCATGAGCATGGATCCGCACTCAGGTTATGTCAAGGCATACGTGGGAGGGCCCGATTTCACGCATTTCCAGTACGATATGGTGTCTCGCGGAAAGCGCCAGATCGGTTCTACGGCCAAGCCGTTCCTGTACACGCTGGCCATGGAACAGGACTACAGCCCCTGCTCCATGTTCTCCAACACGCAGCCTGTGTTCGGCGGCTGGGCGCCCCGTAACTCCAGCCGTGCGCGTGTGGGCCAGATGGTCGACCTGCGCTGGGCGCTGACCAACTCCAACAACTGGATCTCGGCCCGTCTGGTACATGAACTCACCCCTGCGGCATTGGCCAGCAAGATGCGTCTGTTCGGCATCACCGGATACATCGACCCGGTGCTTCCGCTGTGCCTCGGCACGGTCGACGTCCCCGTGGGTCAGATGGTAGGTGCCTTCACGGCATTCTCCAACCAGGGCATCCGCGTTGATCCGGTGTTCGTCACCCGCATAGAGGACAACCAGGGCAACCTGATATACTCCGCCGTGCCTCACCGCACCGAGGTGATGAGCGAGGACGCCTATTATAAGATAGTGTCCATATTGCTGAATGTGGTCGACTCCGGTACGGGCGCCAGCCTACGCAGCCGATACGGAATACGCGCGCAGATGGGCGGCAAGACCGGTACCACCAACTCCAACTCCGACTCCTGGTTCATGGGATTCACCCCCGACCTGGTCACCGGCGTGTGGGTCGGAGGCGAGGAACGCTATATCCACTTCAACTCCATGGCATTCGGACAGGGTGCACGCGCCGCGCTACCTATCTACGGACTGTACATGAAGAAGGTGTACGGCGACCGGAGACTCCCCTATTCGCAGGATACCAAGTTTGAATTCCCCGACGCGTTCTCGCCCTGCGGCGACGGCGAATCGCCGTTTGTCCATGTCAGCGACGACTCCGTTCCCGAGGACACCGCCGAGGGAGTGTTCGACTAAGCATCTGCTCATTAGACAATGCACCTTAATTTTCAATACCATATAAATTAAGACAAAAAACACCAAACCGAGAATATTATGGCAAAGAAGCTTCAAATTCGAGACCTGACTCTTCGCGACGGACAGCAGTCACTGTTCGCTACGCGCCTGAAACAGGAAAACGTTGACAAGCTGCTCCCTCTGTACCGGGAGGCTAAGTTCTATATCATGGAAGTGTGGGGAGGCGCAGTGCCCGACTCCGTGATGCGCTACTTAGGCGAGTCCCCCTGGGACCGTCTGCGCGCATGCTCCAAGGAAATGAAGGGCATATCCCTTCTGTCCGCCCTGTCGCGCGGCCGCAACCTGTTCGGATACGTTCCCTATCCCGACAGCGTGCTCGAAGGCTTCTACAAGAAAGCCATTGAGAACGGTCTGAACGTGATGCGTATCTTCGACGCGCTCAACGACATCAACAACATCAAGGGCTCCATCCGCATGATCAACGAGCTGGGCGGCATCTCCGACACCGCCGTCTGCTATACCGTCGATCCCAAGGGAACGCCCGAAAACGAGAAGATATTCACAGACGACTACTTCGTCAACCTGGCTCTGGAAATGGAGAAACTGGGTGCCAAGATGATCACCGTCAAGGACATGGCCGGTCTGGTAAGCCCCTCGCGCATCTATACGCTGATGCCCAAGCTGAAGAAGGCTCTGAAGGTACCCGTCGACTTCCACACCCACTGTACTCCCGGCTACGGTCTGGCTTCAGTGCTGACGGCCATCATACAGGGCGTGGACATCGTCGACACCAACATCTGGTGGTTCGGCGGCGGCTCCGCGGCTCCTTCCATCGAGCTTATAAAGATATTCTGCGACAAACTCGGCGTAGAGGTTGACGCCAACATGGAGGCAGTGGCCAAGATTCGCCACGAGCTCAAGAACGCCCGCAAGGCACTGGCTGACTTCGACCTCAACAAGGACAAATGGCCCAAGGACTTCGACGAGGCCTTCGCCGCCATGCCCAAGGAGATTGACGCCGAATTCGACCGCGCCATCGAGGCCGCAAAGAACAACAAGGAGGAGGAACTGCTCGACGCATGCCACAAGATCGAGGCTTACTTCGGACTTCCCAAGCCCAACGAGCTGGTGAAGAACGCCGAGGTGCCCGGCGGTATGTACTCCAATATGGTGGCAAACCTGCGTGCTCTCGGTGCCGAGGACGTTCTGGAGGACGCCATGGCACTGATTCCTAAGGTACGTCGCGATGCTGGCCTCGTGCCTCTCGTCACGCCTACAAGCCAGATCGTGGGTTCGCAGGCCGTGAACCTCGCCATGGACCGCCGCAAGGGCAACGCCGACTATACGCAGAAGAACAATCAGTTCATCTCGCTCGTGAAGGGCGAATACGGCACGACTCCCGTGCCCGTCGATCCCAAGTTCCGCGAGCAGATCACAGGCAGCGCCGAGGAGAAACCCTACGACGTGACATCATACAAGAAACCTGAGAACCCGAACCTCGACAAGTTCGGTGGTATGCCTCTGGCAGCCAACGAGGAGGAATATCTGCTTCTCGAACTTCTCCCGGCCGTGGCCAAGACGTTCCTGACCAACAAGCGCAAAGCCGAATATGAGGCCAACAAGCCCGCCGAGGCTCCTGCCGCAGCAGCGGCTCAGGCTGCTCCCGCGGCCCAGGCTCCCGCCGGCGAGGTGTTCTGCGCTCCGATGGGAGGAAACATCATGGAGATCCGCGTAAAACCCGGCGACGTGGTCAAACCCGGCGACGTGGTGCTGGTTTACGAGGCCATGAAGATGGAGAACGACCTGGCCTGCGACAAGGGAGGCAAGGTTAAGCGTGTGCTCGTGGCCGACGGCGACGTCATGTCCACCGACCAGCCTCTGATCGAGTTCGAGGGCACCGGCGCTCCCGTAGCGGCCGCTCCCGCGCCTGCTGCGGCTCCCGCAGCTCCGGCACCCGCACCCGCGGCCGACGGTCCGGTATTCAACGCTCCGATGGGCGGTACCGTACTCGAAGTCAAGGTTAAGCCCGGCGACGCTGTCAAGGCCGGTGACACCCTGCTGGTGTACGAGGCAATGAAGATGGAGAACAACCTGGCCAGCGACCGTGACGGCGTCATCGCCAAGGTCATGATCGAAGACGGCGACGTGATGAGCACCGACCAGCCTCTGTTCCAGTTCGCCGGAGCAGGCGCAGCCGCCGCTGCCAAACCCGCTCCCGCTCCAAAGCCCGTGGCTGCTCCGAAACCCGTGGCTGCGCCTAAGCCCGCGCCTAAGGCCGAGGCTCCCAAGCCCGCGGCTGTGGTGAAGAAAGTGGACATCAACCGCGCATTGCCTTCGGTTGAAGGCGGCACGGCCGGCAGCAACCCCGTCCCGGAGCATCACGCCGACAACGCCCCGGCTCTGAAGCTCGCCAACGGCACGACACTCCAGATCGACATCAACCCCGACGGCGGAATCTCGATCAAGATTACAACCGGGAAATAAACCCCGATAATACCCACAGGCCCCGCCCTCTCCCAGGACGGGGCCGTTTTTATTTCGAGATTCTCGATTTATCCGGATTAATCCCGATTATCTCGATTAATCCCGATAAATCCGCCCTTATTTGCACGGTTTCAATTTTTTTTGTAACTTTGCAGGCCAATTAGTGGGATCGCGACCTGCTAAACCAACTTTTAAACATTAAGTACGTACAAACTGAAATGAAAAAAGATCTTCATCCCAAGGAGTACCGCGAGGTATGTTTCAAGGACATGTCGAACGACGAGACGTTCATCACACGTTCCACTGTGGCTTCGCGCGAAACAATAGAAATTGACGGCAAGGAGTATCCTCTGGTAAAGCTTGAGATCACCAGTTCCTCGCACCCCTTCTTCACGGGCAAGCAGAAGCTGGTCGACACCGCCGGTCGTGTGGACAAGTTCCGCAGCCGCTACGGCAACCGCTCCAAGAAGTAATTCTTCGTCATCACAGACCCAAAGAGGGCATGTCGGAATCCGTTCCGCCATGCCCTCTTCCTTTAGTGGCGTGGACTCTCCGAGCCGGCGTATATGTTGACAGGAGAACAGGAGAAACAGGAGCAAGAACTGGAATGGCGGTGTCCACACCGCCAAAATATCAATCTCCTGTTTCTCCTGTTCTCCTGTCAAAAATAACCAACGGGCGGTGAGGACACCGCCCCTCCAGTCGCAGCGATACTGGAATGACGACGTCCACGTCGGCAACTTAAATGGCTCATAACGCTTCTTATTTGCAGGGGTGCGAAAAATTTGGTAATTTTGCACTTTAAAATTAGAGCGACATGCAACGAGGCCGTTTTCGCCTTTATTAAAGGATAGCGGCTTTAATTAAACAGACTTTCACGATGGTATTACCAGTATATGTATACGGACACCCCGTATTGCGCCGGGAGGCTGAGGATATAGAGCCCGATTACCCTGAATTGCAGAAACTTGTCAAAGACATGTTCGACACGATGTATGCCACCGAAGGCATCGGTCTCGCCGCGCCGCAGATCGGGCGCAGCATCGCCGTCATCGTCATCGACGGATCCGTGCTCGCTTCCGAATTCCCCGAATGCGCCGATTCCAAGATGGTGCTGATCAATCCTCAGTTAGAGATTATCGAGGACCAGGCCCCCGTGTCACGCAGCGAGGGATGTCTGTCCCTGCCGGGCCTCTCCGAGAACGTGAAACGTGTGGAGCACGTATCGCTCGAATGGGTCGACGAGAATTTCAAGCCCCATAAGCAGGAGTTCTCCGGTTTTCTGGCACGCATCATCCAGCATGAGTACGACCATCTGCTTGGAGAAGTGTTCACCGACCATATCGCACCTATCCGCAAGCAGATGATACGCTCCAAGCTCAATGCCTTCGAACGCGGCAAAGTGAAATGCGACTACCGCACCGTTACCAAATAACCTGACACATGGCTGACGATAAAAAAGTTATTTTCTCGATGGTGGGCGTCTCCAAGATCGTGCCCCCGCAGAAACAGATTCTCAAAGACATTTACCTGTCGTTTTTCTACGGCGCCAAGATAGGCATCATCGGTCTGAACGGATCGGGAAAATCGACGCTCCTCAAGATCATAGCCGGCATCGACAAGTCCTATCAGGGCAACGTGGTGTTCTCGCCCGGTTACAGCATCGGCTATCTGGAACAGGACCCGAAGCTCGACCCTGACAAGACAGTTCGCCAGGTTGTGGAGGAAGGTGTGCAGCACGTCATGGATCTGCTTAAGGAATATGACGAGGTCAACAACGCGTTCGGCGACCCCGAAGTCCTGGAAGACGAGAACAAGATGAACAAGCTGATAGAGCGTCAGGCCGAACTTCAGGACAAACTGGATGCGGCCGATGCCTGGAACATCGACAACCGTCTGGACCGCGCCATGGACGCGCTGCGTTGTCCGCCGGACGACCAGCAGATCAAGTACCTGTCCGGAGGCGAGCGCCGTCGTGTAGCTCTGTGCCGCCTGCTGCTGCAACAGCCCGACATCCTGCTGCTCGACGAGCCCACCAACCACCTCGACGCCGAGTCGGTGGAATGGCTGGAACAGCACCTTGCGCAGTATCCCGGCACTCTGATAGCCGTGACCCACGACCGCTACTTCCTCGACCATGTGGCCGGCTGGATCCTGGAACTGGACCGTGGCGAGGGCATTCCATGGAAGGGCAACTATTCCTCGTGGCTTGAGCAGAAGACACAGCGCATGGCTCAGGAGGAAAAGCAGGCTTCCAAGCGACGCAAGACCCTGGAACGCGAGCTGGAATGGATACACATGGCGCCCAAGGCGCGTCAGGCCAAGGGGAAGGCGCGTCTGTCAAGCTACGACCGACTGCTGAACGAGGACCAGAAGGAGCGCGAGGAGAAACTGGAGATTTACATTCCCAACGGTCCACGTCTGGGCAACAAGGTGATCGAGGCCAACGGCGTGGCCAAGGCCTACGATGACAAGGTGCTGTTCTCCGACCTCAACTTCATGCTGCCCAGCAACGGCATCGTGGGCGTGATCGGTCCCAACGGCGCCGGCAAGACCACCCTGTTCCGTCTCATCATGGGGATGGAGAAGGCTGACAAGGGTACGTTCGACGTGGGCGATACCGTCAAGATAGCATACGTGGACCAGAACCACAAGGATCTTAGCCCCGACAAGAGCGTTTACGAGGTTATCTCGCAGGGCGTCGAATCGTTCCGTATGGGAGGCCGCGACGTCAATGCCCGCGCCTATCTGTCGCGCTTCAATTTCACCGGAGCCGACCAGGAAAAGAAAATCGGTGTCCTTTCGGGCGGTGAGCGCAACCGTTTGCACTTAGCCATGGCCCTTAAGAGCGAGGGCAACGTGCTGCTGCTTGACGAGCCTACCAACGACATCGATGTCAATACGTTGCGTGCGTTGGAGGAGGGTCTGGAGAACTTCGCCGGATGCGCCGTCGTCGTGAGCCACGACCGCTGGTTCCTGGACCGTATCTCGACGCATATCCTGGCGTTCGAGGGCGACAGCAAGGTAACCTTCTTCGAAGGCAACTATTCGGAATACGAGGAGTTCAAGAAGCGCCGAGACGGTGCCGACAGCACCCCGCACCGAATCCGATACCGCAAACTGAGCTGACGCTCAGAGTTGAAAAAGTGTAAAAAGTTTAAAAAGTTAAGAGAATAGTGCTGTCATAGGAGGTTCATCACAATTATCTTAACTTTTTCAACTCTCTTAACTTTGTAAACTTCATTAAATACTATAAGCTATACAATGGATTGGTTATTAGAGCTATTTGAACCAAACAACCTCTCCCTGCCGAGTACCATCATACTCTACTCGGTAGTGATTTTCACGGGTATCTACCTCGGGAAAATCAAGATTTTCGGAGTGTCCCTCGGCGTGACGTTCGTGCTGTTCGTCGGCCTGCTGCTCGGCCACTTCGGATATACCACCAGCCCGGAAGTGCTTAACTTCCTGCGTGACTTCGGTCTGATTCTGTTTATCTTCTCCATCGGTATGCAGGTCGGCCCCGGTTTCTTCTCGTCGTTCAAGGAAGGCGGCATCCGCATGAACCTGCTTGCCCTGTTGGGCATCAGCCTCAACGTGGCGGTGATGCTGGCCATCTATTACATCCAGGGCGGTGCGGAAGGAAGCACCTCGATCTCGCAGATGGTTGGTATCATGCAGGGTGCCGTGACCAACACCCCCGGTCTCGGTGCCGCACAGCAGACCTTCCTGCAGGTAGTGCCCGACGGCGGCAACGTCAGCCAGCAGATGTCCATGGGATATGCCGCGGCCTATCCCCTCGGTGTGATAGGCATCATCCTCACCATGATTCTGATCAAGGTCATCTTCAAGATCGACAGCGCCAAGGAGACCGCCGAGCTGGAGGCCGAGTCCAACAATAGCGAGCTCGCGCCCCACATGATGACGCTGCGCGTCACCAACGACCTGATCGACGGGCTGAACATGCTGAAGCTGCACACTCTGATTTCGACCGACTATGTCGTGTCGCGTATCGAGCAGCCCGACGGCCATGTCATCATCCCCACGTCCAAGACCGAAGTACATCTCGGCGACCTCTGCCTCATAGTCTGCCAGGCTCAGGACGAGGAAATATTCAACCGTTTCATCGGCCCCAGCGTCGAGAAGAAATGGGAGATGGAACAGGGTCCCGTCGTTTCGCGCCGTGTGCTGGTGACCCGTACCGAATACAACGGCGTCAAACTCGGCTCGCTTCACCTCCACGACGGTTATCAGCTTAACGTCACTCGCGTCAACCGTGCCGGCATGGATCTGGTGGCCTCTCCCGGTCTGCGTCTGCAGATGGGCGACCGCCTCACCGTGGTGGGCAAGCTCACCGACATCGACAACCTGGCTGCCAAACTTGGCAACTCCATGAAGCGACTGAACGAGCCCAACCTCATCACCATGTTCATCGGCATCTTCCTCGGCATCGTGGTGGGTTGCATCCCGTTGCAGTTCCCCGGCATGACGGTGCCCATGAAGTTAGGTCTGGCCGGAGGCCCGCTTATCGTGGCCATCCTGCTCAGCGCGTATGGTCATAAGATACACCTGGTCACATACACCAACTCGTCGGCCAACCTGTTGCTGCGTGAGTTAGGTATCTGCCTGTTCCTTGCCTCCGTGGGCATAGCCGCCGGCAAGAACTTCGCCGCCACCGTCTTCACACCCGAAGGCGCCACCTGGGTGCTTTATGGTTTCGCCATCACGATGATACCCCTGCTGGTGATGGGCATCGTGGCCCGCGCCAGATACAAGATGAACTATTTCACCATCTGCGGTATGATTTCCGGTTCATATACCGACCCGCCAGCACTGGCCTACGGTAACAAGATTGCGAACAACGACGCTCCCGCCGTCAGCTACTCCACCGTCTACCCCCTCACCATGTTCATGCGTGTGGTAGCCGCCCAGCTGGTAATCTTGTTCTTCATATAAAACCGTCCCTGCCTCGGAGAGGCTGTTTCTCATTAACCCCACGATGGGCCGGGTCAGCGACAGCTGACACCGTCCTTCGTGGGGATTGACATGGCGTAGGGTAGCTTGGTCGGAGACCATGTCTCTTTACTGCCGGTATAGACGAGCGGCATGGTCTCCGACCAAGCGGTCCGTACCCGTCTCCCACCCCACGAAGGCTGTCGGACGCTGCGCGCCCTCCAGCCATCGCGGGGTTAATGAGAAACAGCCTCTCCGAGTAATCCGAAAGGAGGCTGTCGCATAAAAAAAGAGAACATGCGAATGCAACGAATCGCAAAAAAAATCGACCATCACATTCGCATATTCAGTTGATTAATGTAACTTTGCTCACGCAATGTCAAGCTCGTTTTGGCTCTGGGTCATAAACCCATCTCC
>CABQXY010000030.1:0-25882 GCA_902468245.1 uncultured Porphyromonadaceae bacterium
CGTCACCGACCGTCCCGGCCATGACATGCGATACGCCATCGACAGCCGCAAGCTGCAGAAGGAACTAGGCTGGGAGCCTTCTTTACAGTTTGAGGAAGGCATCGAGAAGACCGTGAAATGGTACCTGGACAATCAGGACTGGATCGACAACATCACCTCGGGCGAATACGAGAAATACTACGACGATATGTACGGCAACCGCTAATTGTCTTAATGTAACAAAAACATAGTGTACAATTTATAAATCGTTTGATTAACCACGTAATTGACACTAACTCCTTTTACCATCACCGCCTTATTATACTGATATATACCTGATATTAAGACCGTTACCCTTCCAAAAATATCACTTAAAGAAGACTTCTTTTCTAAAGAGATGTCTACGATGATGGCAGGATTTGCCATTCTTCTAATGATGAGTCACCATCTTTTTGGTTTTTCAAATTGGCTGAATTATGGCATTGGATGGCATACTTCTTTGGGTTATATTGGAAAAACATCAGCTGAAATATTGGGCGTCCGGGGGATATGCGTTCAGGTTTTCGCATTGACAAGCGGCTACGCACTGATGATAAATCCCAAAGCGTATAGCTCATGGCAGAAACGATTTAGTCGACTCTTTAAATTTCTGTTGGCATATTGGACAGTCAATGTCTTATTTATTATCATAGGTTATCTGAATGGAGATACAATGCCTGGCATAAAGAATTTGATTCTCAATATGATCGGACTGGAAACAACTCCCTATAAAAATTGAGTTAACGTCCCTTTTGCATGGTATGTCTGCTACTATATTGAATTCGTATTGCTTACTCCAATACTGATATCGGGATTCAGTTCAAACAAGAAAATATGGACTACGCGATGACTCTCTCTGTTATCATTATTGCATATATATGCCGAAGAATTCTTTTTGAAGTGACATTATATTCTTCTCCTTTACTGTTCACGGTACTTGGAATCATCATTGCAAAATATAGGATATTCAACAAATTACACTAATTGTTAACAGGCCGTTTACATTCAGCGTTTGGATGTAATTGCCGTTGCTCTGATAATAATATGTCAGTTTGAGCTTGAGAAACTAAACCCATTAGGTGGTATCAATTGGGATTTCTTCAAGAAATCATTCTTCTCGATTGAAGCAGCATTGATTATTCTTTTCTCGGTCGAATTGTTTCACCGCATACGTAGCCGTCGCTTCAAAAACTTCTTCCTTCTGTTTGGCGGTCTCAGTATGTATCTCTGGTTCCTACATGGCATCTTCTTTACCGGCAAGAATTTTCTGCAGCCGTTCATCTATTCGCCAAAGGAACCAATCCTTATACTTCTATTGTGTCTTGCAGTCACCCTCCCTGTCGCGTGGCTACTTAAAAGCTTCCAAACCTACCTCAACTCCAAAATTTTCAAAGCATAAGTTTTTGCATCAAATACTATCTTAATACATTATGTATGAGCCAATTACCCCCCCGAATGCAGAAATAAGGCATCACGTCAGCGATCGTGCGGGCTGGATGTAGTAAGATGCTGCGCTATACTGTTTGTCGTCGCCGGGCATTTCTTTCTGAATACGCCGTTCAACAATACGCCGTTCAACTCCGGGTCGATGTTCATCCTGGGCATGCTTCAGTCGCTTATGCTGATTAACGTGCCCATCTTCCTGATGCTGACCGGTTACCTGAACCTGAACAAGCAAGTAAACAGGAAGTATTACCGTAACGGCATACATGTCGTTGTGTCATACGTGGTAATATCCATAATCACTATTCTTTACCGAAAATACTATCTCGGCGACATGGAGTCGTGGGGGATATGGGTCAGAAAAATATTGGATTTCAGTGCAATTCCATACGCATGGTACATCGAGATGTGGATTGGGCTGTTTCTGCTCACTCCGTTCCTGAACATCCTGTGGAAAAACATCGGCTCACGCCGTCATAAGCATGTCCTGCTGCTTTCGCTGTATCTGCTGACGGCGTTGCCGGATTTCTTCAACCGATGCGGCCTGACGCTGGTTCCGGCATATTGGGAAGCGCTATATCCGGTGACATTCTTCTATCTCGGGGCGTACATCAAGGAGTATCAGCCGAAATTAAACGACTCGGTTCGCATCGGGCGAAAGTCATTAAGCGTTGCGACGCTTTGCATAGCAGGCATCATCTGTATATGTCTGATAAATCCAGTAATCAACATCGTATTGTTCGGCCATCGGCCCATGATGCACCTGATAGGTGACGGCAACGGGATATTCGGTGTGCCGCTGGCTACGCTGTTCTTCATCGCGGCGTACAGAACAGATTGGAAGAACAAAGGAGTGAAATCGGTATTAGCAAAGGTGTCGGTATTGTCGCTCGATATGTATCTGTTCAGCTGGATATTCGACAGCTCGCTGTACCCGCTGACGCGGGCATGGATGCCCGACATGCAGTCGTGGCTAATCCTGCTATATTACGTGGCCATCGTGGCCACCGTCTTCCTCCTCTCCTTTATCGCAGCAGCAATCAAAGATGGCGTGCGACGTCTGATTTAATTGCAATACACATTGAATCTGGACCTTATGAAGATTCTTCTTGTTCATAATAATTACGGTAAATATTCGGGCGAGGAGGCGGTTGTCGACAAGATGGCGACGATGCTTCAGGGCCTCGGTCACGAGGTGATGCAGTTGCGAATGTCCACGGAGGGGCTGCGCGACTCGGCCGTCGGCAAAATAAAAGGTTTCGTGGCTGGCATCCATTCGCCGGCGGGCGTGCGCGCAATGCGCGAGGCGTTGAAGCGCGAGAAGCCGGACGTGGTCAACGTGCACAACCTATACCCCTTCATCTCGCCGGCGGCACTGCGCGAGTGCAGACGCGCAGGAGTGCCCGTCATCATGACGGTACATAATTTCCGGCTGATATGCCCTACGGGGTTGTTCATGCGCGATGGAGGTCCGTGCGAGTATTGCCTCACAAAAGGCAATGAGTGGGGTTGCGTCAAGTTCAACTGCGAAAACTCGCTATTGAAGTCGGTGGGCTATGCGGCACGCAACGCGGTGGCGCGTCTGAAGCGACATTACATCGATTGCGTCGACAAATTCGCGTGCATCACCGATTTTCAACGCCGAAAATTGATTGAGGCTGGTTTTCCAGCCGAAAAAATCACCGTCATACCGAATTCGATGGACGCAGAGGTGGCTGAGGAGCCGAAAACGGGCGATTATGTGGCTTTTTGCGGGCGCCTGAGCCGCGAAAAGGGCATAGACCTGATCATCGAAGTGGCCCGTCGGCATCCGGAGATACCTTTCAAGCTGGCGGGTGCCGCAAGAGACATTGAATTGATTGAAAATCTGCCGGAGAATGTGGAATTGATGGGTTATCTGAGCGGTAATGACCTACAGGAGTTCTACAACAACGCGCGGTTCTTCGTGATGGCGTCGAGATGCTATGAGGGATTCGCGATGGCAATCCTGGAGGGTGCAGCCTATTCCAAACCGATGATTGCACCGGATCACGGTGGCTTCACGGAGATAATCGGCACGGGGGACGATGCCATCGGTCTTCTTTTTGAACCGGGCAATGCCGAGGCATTAGAGGCGGCGGTCATCAGGCTCTGGAACGATGAAACATTGACCCGCTCGCTTGGCCTGAAAGCCAACGAGAAACTGAAGGCCAGATACAGCACCGACGTGATTGCCCGGCAGTGGGAATCACTTATCCATTCCATGTGCCAATAGTGGCACGGCCTGTCCCAGCCGCACATAGCTGAAAACCTAAGTCCTTATAATAATTCACATCAGGCATTTATCCATTTCCTTTGCGTGGCTCGTAGTCCCCATTGTTACCATCTTACATTCGAAAGCATGAATACTTATTTCAATATAAATTATGAATTTGACCGCGGTCAAGTGCATCAGGCCATCGCGCGACGCCTGGCCGAGCCTGGCGCGGACTATATCTGCGTGGCCGACGGCGTGATACTCAACACCGTTAACCGTGTGCCGGAGTATCGTCAGGTGGTGAACGGCGGCATGTTCTCCATCTGCGACAGCAGCTATGTGCCGCTGTACATCAAATGGATTTATGGGCATCAGTATCAGCAGTATTGCGGCAGCCAGATATTCAAGGACATAGTGTCGCAACGCAAATATCGCATGATATTCCTTGGCACTCAGCAGAAAATCCTGGACTCACTGCAGAGGAATCTCATGGAAATGAATCCGGCGGTGTGCGACATGCAGTTCGTAGAACTGCCATTCTGTACGGTGGAGGAGTTTGACTATGAGTCGATAGCGCGTATGATCGAGGCTGACGGTGCCGACATCGTGTGGGTGGCGTTGGGAGCGCCGAAGCAGGAATATTTCATGTCGCGATTGAAGCCGCACCTGCATCATGGCGTTATGTTAGCCGTGGGAGCGGCGTTCAAGTTCTACAGCGGGGTGGACGAGAAGCGGGCGCCTAAGTGGATGGTGGACCATCATCTGGAGTTCGTGTATCGCCTGAGCCGCGATCCGAAAAAACAGTTCCGCCGCTGTTACCACATCGTGGCTACCCTGCCGGGTCTGCTGCTGGCTGAACGCAAACGCAAAAAAACTCGTAACAAGTAGCGTTGATTGCCTGAATTTTCCCAACCGAACATAATAATTATAAACGTCCTTATTTAAGATTTCAACAGTCCTTCGGTCCGTGCCTTAAGCGCGGCCCGGAGTGTCCACGCCACTATGCAATGAAGGCGGCGTGCTCACCGTTAATTAAATAATTAAAAATCGGCCTTGGGGCCAGCCTATTGCGCATCATATATTACGCATTGCAAAACAACGCTTTGCCGGCATCGCGCATCGGGCATTAAATACAACGTATATGAAGACAGCTTTAATAACCGGTATTACGGGTCAGGACGGGTCGTTTCTGGCCGAGTTTCTGCTTGACAAGGGCTATGACGTGCATGGCACCATCCGTCGCTCGTCGGTGGATTTCCGCGAACGTATCGCTCATCTGGAAGGTCACCCCAACTTCCATCTGCATTACGCCGACCTGGGCGACTCGATGTCTATAATACAGGTGCTTAACAAGGTGCGTCCGGACGAGGTGTACAACCTGGCGGCACAGAGCCACGTGCAGGTCAGCTTCGACTCGCCGGAGTTTACCGCCGACGTCGACGCCACGGGCGTGCTGCGTATCCTGGAGGGCATCCGCCAGTGCGGACTTGCCGACACCTGTCGCTTCTATCAGGCATCGACCTCGGAGCTGTACGGCAAGGTAGAGGAAGTGCCTCAGAACGAGAAGACTCCGTTCCACCCCTACAGCCCCTACGCGGTGGCCAAGCTCTACGGCTTCTGGATTGTGAAGGAGTATCGCGAGGCGTACAACATGTTCGCCTGCTCGGGCATCCTGTTCAACCATGAGTCTGAGCGTCGCGGCGAGACGTTCGTCACGCGCAAGATCACCTTGGCGGCAGCCCGTATAGCGCAGGGCAAGCAGGAGAAACTGTACTTAGGCAATCTGTCGTCGTTGCGCGACTGGGGCTATGCACGCGACTATGTGGAGTGCATGTGGCTGATCCTGCAGAACGACAAGCCGGAAGACTTCGTGATAGCTACGGGCGAGCAGCATTCGGTACGTGAATTCTGCCAGTTGGCATTCCGCCGCGCGGGCATCGAACTTATATTCGAAGGCGAAGGCGAGAACGAGAAGGGTATCGACTCTAAGACAGGCAAGGTGTTGATAGAGGTTTCGCCTGACTTCTACCGTCCGACTGACGTGGTGAACCTGTGGGGCGACCCGACGAAGGCCAAGAATGAATTGGGCTGGGACCCGAAGAAGCGCACCAGCTTCGAGCAACTGGTGAACCTGATGGTAGACGCCGACATGGCCAAGGTGGCCGTGGAGCGCGCCGGCGAACAGGTCAAGACCAACCTGGCTGAATATCTGGAAAAGGGAATCGTGAAATAAATATTCACTATCTTCCTTTCTCCAATGCTCGGAGAATAGCTATGAAACGGCTGGCTTTCATACTCGTGTCGTTGCTGTTCCTGCTGTGGGGAATGGCCAACAACATGAACGACACGCTGTTGGCGGCGTTCAGGCGCATCATGTCCATGAGCGACCTGCAGACGTCGCTGGTACAGTTCGCGTTCTATGGCGCCTACTTCTGCTTCGCGCTGCCTGCAGCCATTTTCATCAGCCGGCATTCCTATAAGGCGGGCATCCTGTTAGGTCTGGCTCTATACGCGGCTGGCACCATGCTGTTCTACCCCGCGGGGCAGGCGGCGTCGTACGGGTTCTTCCTGTTCGCCATCTACGTGATGGCCGGGGGATGCGCTGTGCTGGAAACCACCGCCAATCCATACATCCTGTCGATGGGTAGCCCCGAGACGGCCACGCGCCGCCTCAACATAGCCCAGACCCTCAACCCGGTCGGGGCGATATGCGGCATATTGCTGAGCCGGCATTTCATCCTGTCGGAACTGAACGCAGCTGATGCCGCCGAGCGGGCGGGCATGGACTCTCAGGCCCTGACCGCTATCCAGCAACATGAACTCAACGCGGTGTCTGGCACCTATATGCTGATAGGCGTGGTGCTCCTCGTGCTGTTAGCCATCATTGCTGCGGTAAAGATGCCGAAGGACCGCGACTCGGGCAAGTTCTACATCCGCAGGACGTTCGGCAGGCTGTGGCACAACAAGCGCTGGCGATACGGCGTTGTGGCGCAGTTCTTCTACGTCGGCGTGCAGACGGGCGTGTGGTCGTTCACCATCCGTCTGGCAATGGACCGTTTAGGCATGGCGGAGAAGGACGCTTCGCTGATCTTCCTGTATTCCATCGTGGCGTTCACGCTGTTCCGCTTCCTGTTCACGTGGCTTATGGGCTACGTCAGGCCGGTCACGCTGCTCCGCGTGGCGGCAGTGGCGGCCATCGGCTGCACGTTGGGCGTAATATACGGCACGGGCTGGGCGTCGGTATGGGCGCTGGTTGGCATTTCGGCGTGCATGTCGCTGATGTTCCCCACCATCTACGGCATAGCCCTGGAGGGTGTGACAGGCGACGACGCCAAACTTGCGGCGTCCGGACTGATCATGGCCATCCTTGGCGGCGCGCTCATCACGCCGCTGCAGGCTATGGTGTCGGACACAGCCGGCATCGGCACATCATTCTGGGTGCCCGTGGTGTGCTTCGTGTGTGTATTGGCATACGCTTCAATGCGAAATTCCCGTTAATACAAGTATGAATAAGAAAGTATTCGTCTCCGGATGCTACGACATGCTCCATTCGGGGCACGTGGCGTTCTTTAAAGAGGCGTCGCGTTACGGCGACCTGTATGTGGGCATCGGCTCTGACAAGACCATCGAGGAGCTGAAGCACCGCAAGACAGTATATTCTGAAAAGGAACGCCTGTATATGGTCAAGGCCATCCGCTATGTGACGGATGCCTTCATCAACACGGGCAGCGGCATGCTCGACTTCGTGGACACGATGGATGCCGTGCGTCCTGACGTGTTCGTGGTGAACTCCGACGGCGGCAGCGACGAGAAGCGCCGCCTGTGCGCGGAGCGCGGCATTGAGTACGTGGAGCTGAACCGTGTGCCGGACGCGGGTCTGAAGGCGCGTTCCACCACCTCGCTGCGCAGCGAGGTGAAGTCGCACCTCCCCTACCGCATCGACATCGCCGGCACGTGGATCGACCAGCCATACGTGTCGCAGCACGGCGCCGGCTGGGCCATCACCGCCTCCATCGAGCCGACGCACGAGTTCATGGAGCGCGGCGGCATGTCGACCTCCACGCGCAATGCGGCGAAAAGAATCTGGCCGTACGAACTGCCGGACTATAACGAGGAGATGCTGGCGCGGCTGCTGTTCTGCTTCGAGAACGACCCGGAAAACAAGGGACACGTATCGGGCGCGCAGGACGCCATAGGCATCTGTATGTCAGGACTTACGCGCCATCATTACGACGGCCGGTACTGGCCGGACCGCATCGAGTCGTGCCACGACGAGGAGACGCTGGCGTGGCTGGAGCGGCACATCGTACTGGTGCCTATGTTCCCGCGCAGACCGGGCTGCTCGGTGGTGGAGGGCAAGGACATCACGCCCGACAAGGTACGGGCGTTGACCGAGGCGGCCGACCGCTGCTGGGACGCCATAATGCGCCGGGACCTCGGCGATTTCGCCGAGGCGTTCCGCGACTCGTTCCGGGCACAGACAGCCATGTTCCCGGCCATGATGCAGCCTGGCGTGGCGGAGTGCATCGACGCCATTCGCGACAAGGCGCTGGCCTGGAAGATGCTCGGCGCCGGTGGTGGAGGCCACCTGGCGCTCGTACTACCCGACGATGCGGAGCTGACGCCCGACATGATTCCAATTAAAATAAGACGTAGAATATGAAGATAATACTGTTGTCCGGAGGGTCGGGCAAGCGGCTGTGGCCGCTGTCGAACGACGTACGGTCGAAGCAGTTCCTTAAACTGCTGACCGCCCCCGACGGCTCGAAGGAGTCAATGATACAGCGCGTGGTGCGCATGATACGCGAGGCGGTACCGGGCAATGACATAGTCATAGCCACGGGCGCGGCCCAGGAGAAACTGATACGCGACCAGCTTGGCGACGCCATCGACGTGGTGACGGAGCCTTGTCGCCGCGACACGTTCCCGGCCATTATGCTGGCCTGCGCATACCTTAAGAGTCAGGGAGCCACGGCCGATGAGCCGGTGGTGGTGATGCCCTGCGACTCGTACACCGACCCCGAATATTTCGAGGTTATACGCCGCATGGCTGAGTCCGCGGGCCGTGGCGCCGCGGACATGGTGCTGATGGGCGTGGAGCCGACATATCCGTCGGCCAAGTACGGCTATATCGTGCCTGACCGTGTGGCCGTGCAGCCTGACGGCGTGATGCCGGTGAAGTGCTTCACCGAGAAACCCGACGTAGCCAAGGCCGAGCGTCTGCTGCAGGAGGGCGCGCTGTGGAACGGCGGCGTGTTCGCCTTCCGCTTAGGCTACCTGTCGGCCATCACCGAGAACGTGCGGCCGGGCTACGCCTTCGCGTCGCTGCGCGACGGCTACGCCGAGCTGCCCAAAATCAGCTTCGACTACGCCGTGGTGGAGAACGCCGACTCGGTGGCCGTAATAGCCTACGCGGGCAAGTGGAAAGACCTGGGCACGTGGAACACGCTGACCGACGAGCTGGAGGAGCGCACATACGGCAACGTAGTGACCGACAGTTCGGAGACGTCGTACGTAATCAACGAAATGGGCATTCCCGTTATCTGCATCGGAGCGAAGGACCTGGTGGTCGTAGCCTCACCCGACGGCATCCTTGTCTCCGACCGTAGCCGCAGCGAGGACCTGAAGCGGCTATTGCCATAGCATAGCGGCGTGGGCACTCCGTGCCACTAAGTAATACGCATTAAAAAACGGCGTCAACTGAATTGTTGGCGCCGCTTTTTTTTTCATTTCTGCTTGAATAGTTTCGGGACGAACTCCGTAAGGTAGATACGCCAGTTCTTCCAGATATGGCCGTCGCCGGTCTCGAAGTATTCGTAAGGATAAGCGTTCTTGTCAAGCAACGCGCGGAACTGCTTGTTGGCATCGTACAGGAAATCCTTGTTGCCGATGGCTATGTAATACAGCGCGGGCTTCTTCTCGAACTGAATCTTCAGTTTGCCCTCGAGGTCGTCGTATACCGGCGATTTCACTCCCTCGCGCGGCTTGATGGCAGCCGAGAACAGGCCGATGTAGTCGAACATGTCGGGATATTGCTTCGAGATGTTGAGCGAATGGAAACCGCCCATCGACAGTCCGGCTATGGCACGGGCATTCTTCCGGGGTATTGTGCGGTAGTTGGAATCGATGAACTTCACCACCTCGGGGAACGCCGTCTCGAACGACCCGTCCATTGTCTTGGGCAGCTGTGTCGTAGGAGGCTTCAGGCCTGCGGATGTCTCGCCCGGCGCGGCCTCCTGCGAGGCGTTGCCGTTGGTCATCACCACGATCATCGGCTCGGCTTTGCCCTGCGCAATGAGATTGTCAAGAATCTGTGCGGCGCGGCCCAGCTCGGTCCAGGCGTTCTCGTCACCGCCCATGCCATGCAGCAGATAGAACACCGGATAACGTTTCTTGCTCTTTTCATAACCGGCAGGCGTATAGACCGTGAGACGTCGGTTCAGGCCAAGTTCAGGGCTTTCGTACCATACCTTCGACACCGTCCCGTGAGGCACGCTGCTGACGCTGTACAGGTCGGCGCGCTCGCCCGGAATGATGAAGATATTGCTCACCGTAGCCACGTCGCGCAGCAGATACACATTTGCGGGGTCGTTGATTTTCAGCGAGTCCACCACGAACGTGTAGCTGTACAGTTCAGGGGCCAGAGCGGCGGGAGTGGTGAACTCCCACAGTCCTTTGTCGTTCTTTTTCAGGTCGGCATAGCCGGGGCCGTCAAACTCCCCGTAGGGCGTCTTGATTTTCTCAGTGGGTAGGAAGTCGCCGGTTACCTGCACACGGTCGGCCGTCGGGGCCATAAGCCGGAAGGTGACGGTCTTGTCGGGATGAACTTCGGGAGATATGATGGTGGGGACTCCCCACAGTGCCTGCTGAGCCGTCGCCGTCAGCGACATCAGCCCGAGCGCAACGATTAACAATGTCTTTTTCATGATTGATTCAGGTTTGTGCCGCAAAGTTAATCATTCCTTGTCAAAAATCAAAAGATGCGCCCGCTCCTGTTCAACTGTCAAATATATATCAGGACTTAAGCTCGACTTTAAGGCGCGGCTCAAAGTGGCTGTCTATCTATAACCACACGATGGCTGGAGAGAGCGTAGCGTAGCGTTCCGTCAGCCTTGGTTTGGGGGATTAACTGAATATCCCGACTTATATAATTTTAAAGAATTTCTTCTTAGTTATAAATAATTCATTATTTTTGTGGTCAAAAACACAACCATGGATTTGAATAAAATAAAACTTATTGTCTGGGATCTGGATGACACATTCTGGCATGGCACAATTTCCGAGGGAGAAATTAGCATGATTCCTGAACATTGCGCATTGGTACGCCGGCTGACCGACCGGGGAATCATGAACTCCATTTGCTCGAAAAACGACTTCGATACCGTACGCACTCGTCTTGAATCCGAAGGAATGTGGGATTTCTTCGTATTTCCTTCCATTGACTGGAGTCCG
Organism: uncultured Porphyromonadaceae bacterium; assembly: GCA_902468245.1. Taxonomy (GTDB): domain Bacteria; phylum Bacteroidota; class Bacteroidia; order Bacteroidales; family Muribaculaceae; genus Lepagella. The sequence goes on from CABQXY010000030.1 coordinate 11,150, forward strand.
AAAGCCAAACGCATAGCCGATATAATTCACAACATGTCACTTCGCCCTGTCAATGTGCTGTTTATCGATGACAATCCCCTGAACCTGAATGAAGCGAAATTCTACATTCCCGACCTCAACATAATGCACGCGGACGATATTGACGACTTACTGGCACAGGCCGAGACCGCCGGCAAGGACGACAGACAGCATAAACGCCTGAGTCAATACCGTCAGCTTGAGAAAAAAGTGGAGGCCAGCTCGCATTTCGACACTGCCGATGAATTTCTGGTACAGTCCCGGATTCAGGTGACCGTCGACCATAACTGCATGCAACATCTGGAACGCATCGCGGAGATGGTGCAGCGCACCAATCAGTTGAACTTTACCAAGCTGCGCAGCAACACCGACGAACTAAAACAGATTCTGAGTGATTCTGCATATCTCTGTGGCACAGTCTCGGTCAGAGACATATACGGCGATTACGGTATGGTTGGCTTTTATGCTCTTGACACACGGAATCATTCCCTGCTCCACTTCCTGTTCTCGTGCCGCACCATGGGCATGGGCATCGAACAGTACATATACGAGCGTCTTGATTTCCCGGCGGTTAACATCAACGGCGAAGTGTCCGGTTCTCTCGAGAAAGTTCATAAGGTCAAGTGGATCAACACTGCATCCGAATCATGTCACGCCGAGGAATCGAAAACTTCGTCAGCGAGATGCAACCAACTCAAGATAATGCTAAAAGGTCCGTGCGACATGGATTCCATACTTCCTTACCTGTCAGGCAACGGCAATTGCGCCATCGATACTGAATTCAATTTCGCAGACGCGCGGGGCGTAGCCGTCACCGCCATGAACCATTCACAGATGATTGTCGAAGGATATTCGCTCAATGATAATGAAAAGGACTCACTGCTGCATGATGCACCTTTTCTTCACCGCGAAGTGTTCAAGACTCGCATGTCGAATCCTGAATATGACATTGTGTTCATGTCCATGCTGCCCGACTGTCACGAAGGAGTGTACCGTCATAAAGGCAATGGCGGAATGATATCATTCAGTTCATGCAATTATGATTTTACGGATATTCGCCTTTGGGACAGGATTGTCAACGGAGAAATCACCAATCACAACTACCCCTTCACCCACGAAGAACTGCAACGGTTCAGCGACCGGTTCGAGTTTGCGGGGCCGTTGCCGGCGGAGAACATCGTGGAAAACATACGATATATCCGCGACAATATTATGACACCCGCCACTCAACTGGTGCTGATACTGGGATCAGAGGTCGAATGCGATAATCCGTCGTCTGACGAATTCAGCCATCATGCGCCGCGGCATAAGACTGTAAACGATGCCCTCAAGGCCGCGTTTTCAGACCGGAAAGACGTAAAGTTCATCAACGTCACCGAACTGATATCGGGACAATCGGACTTCAGAAACTGCACTAACCATTTCAGTCGCAGTGTCTATTACAAACTCGCCATGGCTATTTCCGACAAGATTACCGAATATTCGGGAACGAGATCTATCCGCGTCTCCAGTCCTCTTGTGGCACGGGCCCGTCATTTCATCAAACGCCTGAAGCGTCGGCTGCACTGATTCTATCTGCTGCCTGTCAGGACGAAGCCTTCGCCCTTGGCGAGTTTGATTTTGATGGCTTTCTTACCCTTGATTTCCTGACTCTTGAGGCGGTCGCCTTTCTTAGCGTGGCTGTCTGTGATCAGGGTGTACTTCATGGCGGGGTCGAGCTTGTCGAACGTGACGGTACGCGTTTCATCTTCGGCGTTGATGCCGGCGGTATAGGTCTTGTCGCCGGCTGTACGTGTCAGCACCACATACTTGCCGGGATAACCCTCGAAAAACTCGGTGTCGTCCCAGCGCGTCGGCACGCCGCGCATGAAGTCGAGCGCGGTCTTGTTCTCATCGGTCAGGTTGTCGGGGGAAAGGGCGAAGTTCTGCTGCGGGCTCTGGAACAATACGGCGGTCGCAATCTGGAAGGCGTCGCTGGTGCGCCGTTCGTTGCCCTTGTCGTCGCTGCGGTGCATGCGCTTGTTGAGGAACGTGCCGCCATATTCCATGGACCCTGCGGCGTTGCGGATGAAGGGATGCAACGAACTGGACACGGCCTCGCGGTCGCAGAATTCCTGCGAGAAAATCATATTCTCGGAGGCAAGCACGGCCTCGGAACCGATGTAGTTGGGGAACATACGCTCCCAGCCGCGGGGCATGGTGCAGCCGTGGAATATCACCATGATGCCGAAATCGTTGGCATCGGTCAGTATGGCTTCGTACAGGCGCATGGTCTCCTGCTTGTCGCCGCCGAAGAAGTCCACCTTGATGGCCTTGACGCCGTTGTCCTTGAGCCACTGCATCTCCTGACGGCGGATGCGCGGATTCTCCATCTTGTTGATCGGCCCCTGCACGATGTCGTTCCAGTAGCCGCTGCTGCTGTACCACAGTATCGGCTCCACACCCTGCGTGCGGCTGTACTTAATCAGTTCCTCCATGCCACGACGGCCTAAGTTCTTGTCCCACCAGTTGTCTACCAGCGTATATTCGAAACCCATTTCCTTGGCCAGCCGCACATATTCGCGCAGGTCGCGGTCATTTATGCTGTCGTCCTGCCACAGAATCCAGCTCCATGTGCCGCGTGCGGGGTCATACTGACGTGTGCCGTCATATATCGGCGACACCACATCCCAGGGGATGGTGGTCTCCACTATAGGCTTCAGGGTCCTGGCAGCCGTCACGGTGCGCCACGGCGTGGCTCCGGGCAGCGCGAACGCCGGCTCAATGGTGCCGTTGCCGTTGTTTTCCTCAGCCATCGGGAATTCTAAGCGGAACAGGCCGTTGTCGGAATCGGAGAGGCGGCTGGCGCAGTAGTCGCGGTTCACGCCGGCCTCGGTAACCAACACCCAGCCCTTGTCGCCGACACGAAACAGACCGGGGAAAGTAAACCCATGGCCGTACTGCGACTTCGTGTCTATGGGCGCGTCAGTGATATAATATTCCTCATAGCTCGGCTTGGTACGCTTCCAGCCAATCATGGCATCGCTCTGAGGCGTCAGGAAAAGAGTGGTCTGCTGCGGGAAAGCGAAACCTGTAGCCTCGCGCATGACGCGGACGGAGCCCCGGTCGTTCTGATGCGGCAGCGTGTAACGGAAAGCCATATCGTTGTCGGTCAGCACGAATTCCATGCCGAGACGCCAGCCCTGCGGATTCACGAAAGGTATCATGGCCTTTACAGCCCGCTTGTTGACAGTTTTCTTCTTGATACGGTCCAGCGTGTAGTCTATCACTGTGTCCTTGATCTGGACAGGGCCTGCAAGCCGGAGATTCGTGGCCAGGTCGGCGTAATCGGTAACGAGACCGAGCGGCGACGGCGACACAAGCGTGTCGTTATCCACTATAACGCTGTAGGTTGGGGCCGGACCGACGGTGTCGATGGAAACCGAGAGGCTTCCGGAACCGGCGATGTTGAGTGCCGCGGCGGCGGCAAGAATCATGATGTTCATCTATATTTAGGTATTAGGTATATTTAAGTAATGGGTTACGAGTTATGAGGAGGTCTGAGATGTAGTGCAAAATTAACAACAAAATCGCGGAATGCAAAATCCTGAATGTATATAGGTGTATGTAGGTGGATTGTAGGATAATATGAAGTGCATACAAGGCACCCCCGAAGGATGTGTGCCAAGTCTTTCCCAAGTCTTTCTGAACAAAAATCAAAAAAAATCACGAATGTTTTGGTGGAATGGTAAAGTTTTTGTAATTTTGCAGAGTCAAAACGGGAAGCCCTTAGGCTGAACGTAATGCAAGCTTCAGTAGCTCAGTTGGTTAGAGCACCTGACTGTTAATCAGGGGGTCGTTGGTTCAAGCCCATCCTGAAGCGCCTTGTCCGCGAGGATCAAGTTTTAGAGACAAGAAGACCAATCAGTATGCTTCAGTAGCTCAGTTGGTTAGAGCACCTGACTGTTAATCAGGGGGTCGTTGGTTCAAGCCCATCCTGAAGCGCGAAATGGCGGCGAAGTGATTCGCCGCCATTTTTATGTGTTTTCGCTGAAGCTCAAACCGGTAACAAAACAAACTCCGGAACGAAAAAAATAAAAGAAAAACGCTGCGCAATTGCAAGTTAAGAGACTTTCACTTGCTTTTCTCGAAAAAAAGTTGTAATTTTGCAACGCTTTTTGAGCAAACGGCCCTGCGGCAATGGAGAAGCCGCAATGAACGTTTCGAATAAAAGCCTATTTAACAACATTTTAAACATTATCTCCATCATGAGTTTCACAACAGAACAGAAGAAAGAGATCTTCAAGACGTATGGCAACGGCGAAGGCGACACCGGCAGCCCCGAAGCACAGATCGCACTTTTCTCAAAGCGCATCCAGCACCTGACCGAGCACCTGAAGAGCAACAAGAAGGACTACGCTACCGCCCGTGCGCTTAAGACACTGGTAGGCCAGCGCCGCAGCCTGCTCGACTACCTGATCCGCAAGGACATCAACCGCTACCGCGCCATCATCGCAAAGAAGGAACTCGGTATCCGCAAGTAATCAAGACAAACCAAGTACCCGGCCGGGCATGACAAGACCCAAGGGCGCCTGCCGGAAGGATAATTTAAATATCATAATCAACGATGTACGCAATCGTAGAAATCAAAGGACAGCAGTTCAAGGCCGAGGAAGGCAAGTTCCTGTATGTTCATCACCTTGGCGACGTAAAGCAGGGTGACGCCGTAAGCTTCGAGAAGGTTCTTCTCCTGGACGCAGACGGCAACGTGACAGTAGGCGCACCCGCAGTAGAAGGCGCCAAGATAGAGTGTGAAGTGCTTGAGCCTCTCGTTAAGGGCGACAAAGTGCTCGTGTTCAAGAAGAAGCGCCGCAAGGGCTATCGTCGTCTCAACGGACACCGCCAGCAGTTCACCAAAGTAATGATCAAGAAAATCGTAACCGCATAAACCAAAAAGAGAAATGGCACATAAAAAAGGTGTCGGTAGTTCTAAGAACGGCCGTGAGTCAGAAAGCAAACGACTCGGAGTGAAAATTTTTGGTGGTTCGAATTGCAAAGCCGGCAATATCATCAAGCGTCAGCGTGGCACCGTTCACCATCCCGGTCTCAACGTGGGTATGGGCAAGGACCACACTCTGTTCGCCCTCATTGACGGCGTAGTGGTATTCACCACCGGTAAGGAGGGACGTAAGTTCATCAACGTTCAGCCCCATCAGAACTGATAACAGATTCCAACCGATAAAAAAGGGATGCGCACTCGCATCCCTTTTTTATTGCCGATTTTCATATTTTTATTAACACATTTTTACCAATCGGCTTTTAAATTTGTTATATAATTGATTTTTGTTAATTTTGCTTATGGAAAGGCGAATTAGGATAAAACGGCAACTGCAGCGACTGCCGGCGTGGATACTGACCGTCATCACGCTGGCCGCGGTGCTCTGGCTCACCCTCGCTCCCCATCCGTTGGGCGAACAGGAGCCCCCTCCCCTCTTTCCCGGCGCCGACAAGGTGGTGCACGCCATAATGTTCGGTGGTCTGACCTTCGTCGCTCTCGTGGACTGGGCGCGCGGCCGCGATTTCCGCTCCGTACGATGGCCCGTATGCATCCTTATGGCGACACTTTCCTCTCTCTTGGGCATCGCCATTGAATTCATACAGCGTTCCATGGGCATGGGACGCAGCTACGACCCGATGGACATGCTGGCCGACATCACGGGATCATTCCTGGTGGCCGTAGTCTGGATTTGCGCCGAAGCCTGCCGCAAACCTGAATAAGCTTTTCATAAAAATTTCAAGTCGAACCCACACGATGAACGACACACACGACACACACACGCCGCAACAACCGGACCGGACCGCGCAGCCGGAGGCTCCGAAGCCCCGGAAACGGCATGCCATCCGTCCCCGTTGGCTGCGGATCACGCTCAAGACACTGATGTGGCTTGTAATCGTCGTGTTGTGTCTCCCCGTGCTTATATACATTCCGCCTGTGCAGGATCTGGCCATATCCATAGCCAAGGACGCGGTGCGCAAATCCACAGGCATGGAGATAGGCATAGGCAAGTTCCGACTCTCCTTCCCTCTAAAGGTGCATCTGAAAGACGTGTATGTGCTCACCGCGCCACGCGACACGATGGTGCGCGCCGGCGAAGCCATTGCCGACATAAAGCTGCTTCCGTTGCTGAACCTGGACGTCAAGGTGAACCGGCTGGACCTTGAAAACGGCTTTTACCGGATGGTCAACGCCGACTCATCCATGATTTTAGGAATCCGTGCCGGACACCTTACCGTGGACGACAAGAGTTCGGTCGACATCAGGAAATCACGCATACTGCTGAACAAGGTACGCCTCAGCAACGGCGACCTCTCGCTATACATGGACGTGTGGAAAAAGAAGCCCACTCCCCCGGACACCGTTCCTGCCACGCCATTCTATATCCAGGCCAACGATGTGACGCTCGACAACTTCCGATTCGGGATGTCGATGCTGCCCACAATCGATACGCTCAGCCTCGACATAAAGCGCGTGGCGTTGACGCACGGCATCGTGGACCTCGGCAAGAACGAGGTCAGATGGAAACGCGCGGCCATGTCCAATGGCTCGGTGACCTACCTGCAGCCCACGCCCGAATACATCAAGACTCATCCGGCGCCGCCGAGCGAACCCTCGGAGGGCCCGCCGATGCGCATCATGGGCGACTCCATAGCCGTAGACAGCCTTAAGGCCCTGTACGCCACCAAGGGCGTGAAGCCCGCCGCAGGCTTCGACCCGTCGTACATAGCGGTTGACGGCGTGTCCATAGGAATGCGCAATTTCTACAACGAAGCGTCAACGGTCCGTCTGCCGCTGACCCGTCTTCGCGCCCAAGAACGCTCGGGACTGCGGATAACGCAAGGCCGTGGCACCATCGGCGTGGACTCCATCGGGTTGACATTGAAGCAGGTAAGCCTTCAGACCCTCTTTTCCAGCATCAACGCCGATGCAGACATGCCGTTCGCCGTCATGGCGATGGAACCGGACGCCCCGATGAACGTCAAGGCCAACGGTTCGGTCGGACTCCCGGACGTAGAGGCATTCATGCCCACCCTCAAGACTTTCACCGCCAAAATACCGTCGCGCAAGCCGCTGCGGTTTGACCTGGACGCCCGTGGATCGCTGTCTGAGCTGAACGTCGGCACTCTCAAGGCGGCGATGGACGGTGTGGTCCGGATCGACGCCCGGGGACACGTGGCCAACGCACTGCAATACAAGAAACTGCGCGCCGACATCGAATTTGACGGCGCACTGATGGACCCGCGCCTGGCCGACCAATTCCTGGCTCAGAGCGACATGGAGATTCCGGCTTTCGACATCAAGGGCACGGCTCAGGCCAACGGGCTGCAGTATGGCGCGGACTTCACGCTGCGCTCCACGGCCGGAGACGTGGCCGCCAACGGTCATGTGGCCCTGACGCCGGAGACATATAATGTGGACGCCTCCATCCGCGAACTGAACGTGGCGAAGTTCATGCCCTCGCTCGGCATAGGACACGTCACCGGCACCGTACAGGCCGTCGGCCGGGGTTTCAATCCCGTAAGCGGCCACGCGCTTACCGATGCCAAAGTGCGCATAGACGGTATCGAATATCAGAAACATCATTATCGCGACATCCGCCTCGACGCCATGCTTGACCCGGACGGCACGCTTACGGTAGTCGGAGGTTCTGTCAATCCGGGCCTTAACTTCGACATCGACGGCTCGGGCATCATCCGCACCGACGACTATAACGTGGACCTGCGTGCCGACATACGCGACCTCGACCTGCGCCAGCTCGGATTCACCGACAGTATGTGTCAGGGCAGCGGCACCATATTCCTTGCGGGCAACGCCCAGCCGGGCAAATGGCTGTATGACGTGGACCTGAAGCTCGTTGACTTCGACTGGAACATGCCGGGTACTTACATCCACCTCCCGGGCGGCGTGCACGCCGTACTCAAGGCCGACCAGCTCGCCACGATGTTCGACATTAACTCCGACCGCACCGACCTGCATTTCGAGAGTCCCGCAGGCATGAAATATGTGATGGATTCGTTCATAGCTGCAGCCGACACCGTCACCGGACAGATCAGCCGCCGCAACATCTCCGTGGCGGACATCAAGCAGGCGCTGCCGCAGTTCAGGCTCGACGTCAACGCCTCGGGGCGCGGTCTTGTCAGCCAGTTCCTCTCGCCGTCGGGCATATCCGTGGACACTATATGGGGCCATATCGAACGTGACTCGATCATTTCGGGCAACTTCAACCTGCACCGGCTCACCACATCGGTGGCCAATGCCGACACCGTGACGCTAAACCTCAACGAACGCGGATCGCTGCTGGACTACCGCATCCACATGGGCAACCGTCCGGGTACGTTCGACGAGTTCGCCCAGGCTAACGTGAACGGATACCTCGGCCAGAACCGACTGGGTATGTTCTTCAACCAGCGCAACATCAAGAACCAGCAGGGATACCGCATCGGTCTCACCGCCTCCATGGTGGACTCGGTGGTGAATGTCCATTTCACCCCGTTGAAATCAACGATTGCCTACCTGCCCTGGACTCTGAACAACGACAACTACATAGCCTACAACCTGCACAACATGCATGTAGACGCCAACCTTCAGGCACAGAGCAAAGAGAGCTCCATCCTGGCACGCACCGAGACCAACGACCGGGGCAACGAGCAGTTCAGGCTTAAGGTCGAGAACCTGCATATCGAGGACTTCTTAGGCATGTCCATCACCGCGCCCCCCATCAAAGGGTCGGTCAATACGGACCTGACGGTGCTGTACGTCGACGAGCAGTTCCACGCGTCCGGAGGCCTGCAGCTAAACGACTTCATATACGAGCGCAAGCGCGTGGGCAGTTTCGACTTCGACATCAACGCCGCTTATGCCACTCAGACAGGGCGCATACTCGGCGACGCCAGCCTGAAGATAGACGGCCACAAAGCCATCCGCGCGTTTGCCCGCGTCGGCACTTCGGGAGCCAGCCGCGACAGCATCGGCGTGTTGCTCAACCGCTTCCCGCTCCGCATAGCCAATCCGTTCTTAGGACAGAACGCCCGCCTGTCAGGCTATCTCAACGGCGCCATGCGTCTTGATTCCACGTTGTCGTCGCCCATATTCAACGGTCGCCTGGCCATGGATTCGGCATCCGTCTACATCCCGATGGCCGCCGCGTCGCTCAAGATGGATACCGCGCGCATAACGGTTCGCGACAATGTATTGCGCTTCAACCAGTTCGACATCTGGGGAGCCAACAAAAACCCGCTCAGCATCGACGGAACCGTAGATGCCTCCGACTTCCGCAAGATATTGGTGGATCTCACCGCCGACGCCCGCAACATGCAGCTGATCAAGTCGGACAAGCGTTCCAAAGGGGATATCTTCGGCAAGATTTATCTCGATATGGGCGTCAAGGTTAAAGGTCCGTTACAGAACCTTGACGTATCGGCCAACCTGAACCTGCTGGGCAACACCGACGCCACTTACCGTCTAAACCTGCCCGAAAGCGAGTTCACGGCCACCAACGACGAGGGCGTGGTGAAGTTCGTTAACTTCAGCGACACCACACAGGTAGCACGTAAGGATTCCATCGAGCCGTCGCTGTTCAACATGAGGCTGGACGCCAACGTAGTGATCTCGCCGGGAACGCACCTGCAGGTGCTGCTCAGCACCAACGGCACCGACAAGCTGGAACTGCAGCCCTCGGCCAACCTGAACTTCCATCAGAGCTACATGGGCGACATGACCATGTACGGCACCGTGACGCTCGGCAACGGATTCGTGCGTTACGCCTTCCCCGTCCTGGGCGAGAAGATGTTCGACTTCAACCCCGAGAGCACCATCACCTGGAACGGCACCCTGATGAACCCGACCCTGAACATCACGGCCACCGACAACATGAAGGCCAACATAACCCAGGGAGGCAACTCGCGGCTGGCCAACTTCCTGGTGACGGCCCGTGTGACCAACCCGCTGGACCAGATGAAAGTGAGCTTCGACCTGAGCACCAACGACGACCTGACCATACAGAACGAACTGCAGTCCATGTCGCCCGACCAGCGCCAGACACAGGCCATGAACCTGCTCATATACGGACAGTACACCGGCCAGGGTGGTACCAAGGGCAACGCCAACATAGGCGGCAACATGCTCTATTCCTTCCTGGAATCGCAGCTCAACTCGTGGGCCGCCAAGCATGTGCGCGGAGTGGAACTGTCGTTCGGCATCGACCAGTATGAGAAGGCGTCCAACGGAGCCAAGACCACCGAGACAAACTATTCGTACCAGGTCAGCAAGAGCCTGTTCAACAACCGGTTCAAGATACTGGTGGGCGGCAACTACTCAACCGACCAGAATCCGGAGGACAACCTGGCGCAGAACCTGATAAGCGACATATCGTTTGAATATATGATCAAGCAGACGCAAAGCATGAACATGTCCGTGCAGCTGTTCCGTCACCAAGGCTTCGAGAGCATCCTGGAGGGAGAGATTACGGAAACGGGCGTGGCTTTCGTGATGCGCCGCAAGCTGGCCAACCTGCGCAACTTCTTCAGGTTCCACCGCCGTAAGAAACCCACCACGGCCACCGTTGTGCTCGATTCCACCGCCGAATCTCACGGCGTGCCTACCCAGAACGCACTGATGCCGCCGAAGTTCGAGGCCGTCAAAAAAGACTCTACAGTCGGAAAGGATACGATAGATGAATAGGCTGACACACAATATGAGCAGACAGACACGCATATTGACCCTGTTGGTCACGGCCGTGATGGCCGCGGCCTTCGTGTCGTGCTCCACCACCAAACGTCTGGGCGAGGACGAGGTGCTGTACAACGGCATGAAGATCAAGATCACGGCCGCAGGCGACGACAAGGTACCCGCAGGCGTAAAGAGCGACCTGACCAAAGCCGTGGACGTCAAGCCCAACAACCCCATACCTTTCCTCCGCCCATACATACGGAGTCCGTTCCCCTACGGCCTGTGGATCTACAACGCCTGGGGCGATTCCTGCCGTGGCCTGAAAAAGTGGATCTACGACAAGCTCGGCGAACGCCCCGTGCTGCTCTCCGACGTGCGTCCCGACGTACGCCTGCAGATGCTCAAGACCGTCATGAACAACAGCGGATACTTCAGCGGTCGCGCCGACTATGAGATACAGTACAAGAAGAAGAACGACAAGATTGCGGGCCTGCGCTACGACGTGCAGTTAGGCCGGCCGTATCTGATCGACTCGCTTATATACCTCACCCAGGACACTGCGGGACGCATCCGCGAGGACCATGTGATGCGGACCCTGGGGCATTACATCGACTCCGTGGCCAGGAAAAGCGACTACCTTAAGGTGGGCGAGCAGTTCAACGTCGATTCGCTGGTATCCGAACGTGTGCGCATCACCAACATACTGCGCAACCGGGGCTGGTTCTATTTCCGGCCAGAATATATCGAATTCCTCGCCGACAGTCTGATCAATCCGGGCAGCATCGCGCTTAAACTGAGTCTTGTTGAGAATATGCCCCGTATGGCCGCCCTGCAGTATAGGGTGGGCACCGTCACCACTTTGGTGCAGCGGCGCTCCAACCGGCGCTCCGCCGATGTGGATACGTTCCAGACCAGCCGCGGCGAGGTAATCGTGGAACGTCCCTCCAGGCTGCGCAAGGGGCTGCTGCCGGAATGCATCACGTTCAGGCACAACAAGCTGTTCTCGGTGCGCGACATGAACCGCACGCAGACCCGGCTTTCTCGACTCGGCATCTTCGGCAACATCAACATCAGCGCGCTTCCGGTCGACACATCGGAATATGACCCGCGCCTTGACGTGCTCATAACCTGCCAGTTCGACCGTCCGATGGAGGCCACACTGCAGGCTAACATCACCTCGAAGTCCAACTCATACCTCGGTCCGGGACTGATTTTCGGCATAACCCACAACAACCTGTTCGGCGGAGCCGAGAAACTGAACATACAGCTGTCGGGCAGTTACGAATGGGAGACCGGCCGCAAGCGCAGCAACGCCATGAACTCCTACGAGATCGGTCTGTCCGGCTCCCTGGCGTTCCCGCGTCTGCTCGCTCCGAAGTTCGTGAAACGCTCGCGCCGCGACCTTAACTGGACCACCGTCACCCTGAGCGGGGACCTGCTGAACCGCCCGCATTATTTCCGCATCGCGGAAGTAAAGTTAGGCATCACCTACGACTGGAACCATTCGCGCAACGTGGTGAATTCCTTCACCCCGTTCAAGCTGACATATTCCAAACTGCTGAAGACCACCCACACGTTCGACTCCATCATGCAGGAGAATCCGGCCGTGGGGCTGTCGTTCGAAAGCCAGTTCATTCCGGTGATGCAATACACCTACACTTTCGACAAGTGGCTGGAACGCGAACGCCTCAACGGAATCAACTTCACCACGACCGTGATGGAGGGAGGCAACATATTCTGGGGTCTGTGGCGCGCCTGTGGCGTAAAGGGGCGCAAGGAACTGTTCGGGATGCCGTTCTCGCAGTTCGTCAAGGCTCAGGCGCAGCTGGTATATTCGCGCCGGCTGTCGCGGTTCCACGACCTCTGGCTTGTCAGCCGCCTGCTGGTAGGCGCGGAACACGCATACGGCAATTCGTCGGAGGTGCCGTATTCCGAGCAATTCTATATCGGAGGCGCCAACTCGCTGCGCGCATGGACCGTGCGTTCGCTCGGGCCCGGCAGCTATCGCGCTCCGAAGGAACTGCGCAACGGATACTTCGACCAGACGGGCGCATTCAAGTTCGAGGTCAACACCGAATTCCGTTTCCCCATCATCAGCATCCTGCACGGCGCCCTGTTTGTCGATGCCGGCAACATCTGGCTGTTCAAGAACGATCCGGCGCGACCGGGCGGTATGCTCACGGCCAAGAACTTCGGCAAGGACATTGCGCTTGGCACGGGCGTAGGCCTGCGCGTGGACATTGGCATGATGGTGATTCGCGGCGACCTCGGCTACGGCCTCCACGCTCCGTATGACACAGGAATGTCGGGGTATTTCAACATCAAGCCCAAGAACGCATTCGCGTTCCACTTAGCTATCGGCTACCCGTTCTGAATCAGAAGGGCTTGCGATACTTGGTCGGATCCTTTATCTCGTCCATTATCGAGAGATAGGAGGCATAGCGGGATTCGGATATCAGATGGTCCTCAACCGCAGGGATTACGGCGCAGCCCGGTTCGTCTATATGCTTACAGTCGCTGTAACGGCAGTTCTTGCCGTGCTCGAAAATCTCGGGAAAATAATGTGACACCTCCGCCGGCTGGAAATCGATTGTGCCGAAACCGCGTATGCCGGGAATGTCTATGATTCCGCCCCCTCCGGGCAGGTCGATCATCTCCGAGAATGTGGTGGTGTGCATTCCCGTGTGGTGTGCGTCCGAAATCCTACCGGTCTTCAGGTCGGCGCCGGGCACGAGGGCGTTTATCAGCGACGACTTCCCCACTCCGGAATTGCCGGCGAACAGCGAAACCTTTCCCTGCAATCCCTCTTTAAGCGTATCCAGACCTTCGCCGGTCTTGGCCGACACAATATATACAGGATAACCTATATGGCGGTAAAGTGCGGCCACGGCCTCGCCGTATTCGCGGTCATCCTCGTCCCACAGGTCGCTTTTGTTCAGTATCAGGGCCGCAGGCACATCGTATGCCTCGGCGGTAGCCAGGAAACGGTCGATGAAGGTTGTAGGCGTCAATGGGTCGCGCAACGACGCCACGAGATAAGCCGTGTCGAGGTTGGCGGCGAGGATGTGCGATTCCTTCGACAGGTTCGATGCACGACGTATTATATAATTGCGGCGCGGCTCGACCGCCACTATATAGTCGGCGTCGTCGGACGCGTGCTGTATCAGCACATGGTCGCCTACCGCAACGGGATTGGTGGTGCGGATTCCCTTGATGCGGAAATTACCTTTCACGCGACAGGCAGTCTCCGTGCCGTCCTCCTCCTTCACCATGTAGCTGCTGCCGGTGTTTCTCACCACCACCCCTTTGCGCAGGGGCGCGGTCTCCTTCTCTTTCTCTGTTCCTTTCTTCTTCGACATCTTTTTACTCAGGCTTCGTTCCCGAATCGCGTCATTCTGCAACGGACGCGGTTCGGGCATCGTTCCTTTACAACAAAATTACAACTTTTTATAACAAACTCCCATCTGAAGTTGTTAAATAATAAGAAAATCAATCTAAAATTGATGATTTTTTGTCTTTTTTACCGCGATTCAGTCGCTTTTTAATTAAAAAATTTTGATTTTAATTAAAAAAGAGTGAACTTTGCAGTGAAAAAGAGCGATATACGAAATAACACACTAAATTTTAAAAGCAATGAATATCGAATCAATCGGCACATGGGCCGGCGAGGTTTACAAAGCATTGGAGTCGGCTGACACAAAAATCTTAGGACTGAAAGGTCTGAAGAAAGCCACAAAGCTGAAGAAAGACGAGCTGATGGCCGCCCTCGGATGGCTGGGCCGCGAAGGCAAGATTACCCTGACCACCAACGACGAAGACATTGTCGTAGCACTGGTTTAATTGAACTGAAACACTCTACATAACGGCGGGGGGGGCATTGGGATAAGCCACAACCCGGAGATTTGCTTTCCGCTTTTTTTTTTTTTGGGAGGGGGCATTTTTCAAATCCCCCCCCCCCCGGGGGGGGCGACGGGTTGTCCAAAAGCCACAAAAGACAGCTGTTTTATTTC
>CABQXY010000031.1:0-83963 GCA_902468245.1 uncultured Porphyromonadaceae bacterium
AGGTGAAAATGGTAATGCCGGAGCATTTGACTATTGTAAGATTGAGACACTAACTGTAGGTAATGCGTATACATTAAAGATGTTCGATCAATCTTATGCCTATCCTGCTGGATATGAAACCAAGGATAATCTTAAGAGTCTAATTTTATCGGATGATTTCAGTGGCACTATCAGCGTGGATTTTAGCGACTATAAGAAGCTTGTTTCCATTAGGTCTAATGCTTTAGAGGTTCCCACTTTTTCAGATACAACCCATTTTACAAATGAGCAATTTTTAAATACCAATGTCTGGGTGCCTGAAAATATATTCTCATTATATCAGTCAGCGGAAATCTGGAAGACATTTTGGGAACTGAAGGTAATGAAACTTGTAAAATCAATTGCATTAAATGAATCTACACTAAGTCTTGAACCCAGTCAAACAGTTCAGCTTGTTGCGACAATTTCTCCAGAAGATGTATTTGATTCATCACTGCAATGGAGTTCTTCAAATCCCGATGTGGCTTCTGTAAATGCAGATGGCGTTGTGACGGCTATTACTAAAGGGGATGCTGTTATTTCTGCATCTTCCCTTGATGGTAGTAATGTTTCAGCAGAGTGTAAAGTTCATGTGGATTTATTAGTCAAAGAGCTGATTCTATCAGAAACGGAGGTGGGGCTTGAACCAGGAAACACCAGAAAATTAGAAATAACGATTCGCCCGGAGGATGCTTTCGTTAAAGATGTGATATGGGCAAGTGATGATGATAATGTAGCGTTTATCGACCAAAATGGCAATGTCTCTGCTAAAAAAGTGGGCGTAACGAATGTAACTGTGCAAACAAAAGATGGATCAAATCTAAAGGCGACCTGCAAAGTAACGGTTGCAGAATTGGTGAAATCAATTACGGTTTCTCCCAATAGTGCGACGATAAAAGAAGGAGAATCCATACTACTGTCATATATTATTGCTCCTGAGACAGCAACGTACAAAGATGTCTTATGGACATCTGAAGACAATGACGTGGCTACGGTTGATGCCAATGGACTTGTGACCGCAGTTTCATCCGGCACGACATCAATCACAGCTGTTGCTACCGATGGCTCGGATGTATATGGAGACTGTGAAGTCACTGTGACGGCTGATACGTTTAATATCAATGGGATTTGCTATCAGCGTAATTCTCCCAATACCCTAAAGATTGTAGCTAATGCAGATAATCCATATTCTGGTGATTTTATTATTCCTACGAGTGCGAACTTAAATGGCCAGAAATTGACTGTCACCGGAATTGGTGCCAACGCATTTTCCAGGTGTCTGATTTCACGGGTCGTTATTCCAAATACAATCATCAAAATAGATGAAACAGCATTCGAGCGGTGCTATAGACTTGAGTATGTAAAACTATGTAACGGATCGTCGCTTGTGGCTAATTTTGACAAATTATTCCCTAATTCACCCATAAATGAATTATATATCGGTAGTGATGGCATTTCTTATAATCCTAACAGCCGTTTGTTGGGGAGGGTTAATGGAATGACATTAGGTAATAGTGTTTCTACTTTTCCGCCTACAGCTACATTTGAATCATTGAAATGGTTCGTAGTCGAGGACGGAGACCAGCCTATTATCGAGCCTGATGATTATTGTTTAGATTCAAGGTCATTGATAAACAAGCAAACGGTAAGAGATACATACACACTTATTTACTATAGATTCTTTTATCTGATAAAATATTCCCATTTATCACCTATTCTGAAAGCACTGGAGAATTCAACTCTGAATTATCTCCATATAGGGCGAGAAGTTAAGTGCGTAGATGTGGATACTTCTGTGACGCAAGAGTTAATTCCTACGACAGCAGGAGATAGATATCAAGAATATGGTTATAAGGATGAAGTTAATTATCAGTATCAGGAAACTATCGTAAAGAAAGATTTTAACAAAAATCCTATTGAATCCATATCGTTTGATAAACCTGTTATCGAGATGAATGTAGGAGACTGTATGAAGCCTGTTGTGGTAATTACACCTAAAAATGCATCTTTCTCAACATTAGAATGGGAAAGTTCCGACGAGAATATTGTTAGTGTGGATATCTTCGGAAATGTGACCAAATTGTCAGATGGCGAAGCAATCATTACGGCAAAAACTGCTGATGGAACTAACTTATCTGCGACGTGTGTAGTATCAATCAAGCCTCGTCGTATTGAGTCGATCAGTCTTAGCCCTGTTGAATGGTCTGGAGTTAAGGGAGAAAGCTTCAAGATTGGGGCAACCATTCTTCCTGAAGATGCAGATAACAAAACTTTAACGTGGACTTCCAGTGATGAATCAGTAGCGACGGTTGACAATATGGGACAAGTGATTGCCACAGGCATTGGAAAATGTGTGATTTCAGCAACTGCAGCTGATGGCTCAGAGGTAAATGCGTCTTGTGCCGTGACGGTAAAACTTAAATTGGTTGAATCCCTTACAATTAATCCGAACGAATTCCTTGGCACGGCGGGAGATTCATTCAGAATTGAGACGACTGTTCTTCCGGAAGATGCGACCAATAAGGCACTTAACTTCTCATCGGACAATGAAGAAGTGGCCAAAGTGGATGAAGTTGGGAACGTCATGATTAATAATGAAGGCACTGCCGTTATTAAAGTCATGACGACCGATGGATCTGAAATAGAAGTTCAGTGTGTTGTCACAAGTACTTCGGGTATTGAAGATCTGTTTAAAGATGATTCGTGTCGCTACGATGTCTATACCATTACGGGAATACTTATGCGGAAAGCTGCAGATAAAGAATATGTCGACAGACTTTCTAAAGGTATCTATATCTTAGTAATCGGCAATAAAGTCGTCAAGCTGAACTTGACGGATAAATGAGAATAAGTTGATTATCCGCTTCAATTTGCAGATTATTTATGATATAGCCATTGTGTTTGGATGCATGATGAAGAAATAGTCAACATTATACTAAAATTAGGATACGATGAAGAATTTGATGAAATGCTTGTTGCTGGCGGTAGGGACGATGATTCTCGTGCCGGCAGAGGGAAATGCGCAGAAGCTCACAATGGGGTCGGGCGCGGCGTTGTCCAAGATTAAATATGCTTCCGTCAGGATGGATTTCAGTCAGACTGAGATCAAGGGAAAGGCGATGAAGGATTTTCTTGCCAAAGATGCAAGTAAGGAAGTCGGCTACTGGAAGGAGTTTGACGAGGATATCAAGGAGATCACTGCCGACTTCGTCAAGGAGTTCAATGACGAGGAGTGCCCGATGGTGCTGACGACTCAGCCGGATATGGATGTGGAGTTGCAGATTGTAGTGAAGAAGGTAAGCAAGGGCGGCGACCACGTGTGGTGCGATTATGTTTTCCATCCGAAGGACAGCGACGAGCCTCTTGCCATCATCACGATGGATTCCGAGGACGGCAGCTGGGGATCGTTTACCAACCTGATGGGCGATGCGTTCGACCTGGCCGGCGAGAAGCTGGCCAAATACATCCGCAAAGCCATCAAGAAAGGATATGTAGCGGAATGACATCCATTACCTAAACCCGCAATAAATATGACGGACGCGCCGAGCCTCGGCGCGTCTGTCGTATTTAGTGGCGTGGACTCTACGAGCGCGCAATTGGAATGACGACGTCCACGTCGTCAGTAAATAGGCGGTGGGGACACCGCCCCTCCAGTCGCCTGCATTTGCGTTCGGTGCGCGGCTCGGAGAACCCACGCCACTATATGCTTTGGTGGGGTCTCTGTAAGTTCCGTGCGCAGGTAGAGTTTGCTATATTTAAAAAGTGATGGAGGAGATGGGGGAGCTGGATTTCAGGGCGAGGAAGGTAAGGACGGTGGATTCGGGACGGTCGGGGACGTCGGGGACGGGAGAAGAAATGGCTGCGTCGGTCATGATGTCGTGGCGGGTGACGCGGTTTTGAGATACGGATAAAACCGGAAAACCCCAGTAGTTGGGGTAGGGGCGTGCGGCTGCATGGGCGCGTAGAAGCTCGGTCATGGCCGGCCAATTGTCAAGCATTACAACTACATCGATGTCACGCCAGGAGGCGATCAGATTGGGAAAGGCAGTGGTTGGCAGCTCGTTGTTGCCGATGGCGTAATATCGGCAGCCGTGATCTTGTGGCAGGTCGGTTTCGGCGGCATCAATGGTGCTGACGACGGCCACACGGCAGCCGGCTTGCTGAAACGGCTTGGTGTATTGGCTCAGGGCGTGGCGGTTACGGGATATGACCAATACTCGCAACGGTTTGAACGGGAATGTGAGCAGGTGGCGCGAAGCCGGGCTGACGCGCGTCGGCGCGCAACCGGCCTTGCGGTTGTGAAGCTCCTCCATCTTCTTTTCAAGGTAATTGTCTGCCATGCCGCAAAGTTACAAAAAATATCCGACACAACCTTTTGTGGTGGTTACGGTTTTAATTATAAAACTTAAGTATCTCAAGTTTATAAGATGGAATTTAAAGAAAGGCAATGTACGGAACCATCAGGTAGATTATATTCCAATCGGAATGTGGTGCCTCGGAGAGGCTGTTTCTCGATAACCCCACGATGGTCGGGGACAGCTTCAGCTGACACCGGCCTTCGTGGGGTCAGTCGGGCATGACACAGCTTGGTCGGAGACCATGCCTCTGTACTGCCTGATGTGTATCCCCTATGATCAAGGATCAGGGCGCTTAAGGCGAGCGGCATGGTCTCCGACCAAGCTATACCGAGCCGGACTATCCCCACGAAGGCTGTCGGGACGCTTCGCGCCCTATAGCCATCGTGGGGTTAATGAGAAACAACCTCTCCGAGGTATCGACTCGAAGTGTCTGTCAAATAGTTAGTTCTGTGTAAATCTGTAAGTTTTATGTAGGCTAAAAGCCTCGCTTTTGCCGTTTAGTTCTGTGCCTTGAGAATCTTTATAATTCTAAAATGCACAAGTTGAATTATAAAACTGTATGGTTATGAAAAGGATTGGAATAATTGTGATGGCGGTGGTGACGGCAATGGTTACGGCGGCGTCGGCGCAGATATGCGAATATGCGGGAACGAGTCTGCCGTACCCTTATCACAGTGACCATGAGGCGTATCAGGTGCCGGATTCGCTGGAAGTGGTGTATATAGACCATGTGGGACGGCATGGAGCGCGGTTCCTTTCCAAAGCATCATATACACGCGATATGCTGAAATTTCTTGACGATGCCGGCCCGCTGACGCCTGCCGGAGTCAGGCTTCGTGCATTGTGCCATAGTCTTGATTCCGTGACGTCCGGACGTTACGGAGCGTTGGACTCGATAGGAATGGTGGAGCAGACGGGCATAGGCGACAGGATGTCGCGGCGTGGAGCGGAGGCTCTGCGTCAGCTCGACAGTGTCACTGCGATAGCCTCGTATGTGCCGCGCTGTGTGATGAGCATGGATATATGCTCGCATGCCGTGATATGGAATCATCCCGAAACGGAAATGCGTCAGGGGAGCGGCCCGCGTTACAACAGATTGGTGCGGTTTTTCGATACGGACAGCGCGTATATCGCATACGACAGATCGAACGAATGGAAACGTGTATGGGAAGCATACGACGCCAAAGTCAGCCCCGTAGATGCTGTGCGCCGGCTTATACCCAATTGCAACGCTGTGAGCGACAAGAAACTGCGAAAGATGGCGCGCGTGATGTACAAGATAGTAGCCGGAGCCAATGTTGTGTTCGGCGATGTGGACTGGCGCGCGTTTTACACGCCGCAGGAATACCGCCGCGCATGGCAGAGCGAGAATCTGCGACATTATCTGACCTATTCGGCCAACGGACTGAGCCTTACGCCGTCGCGTATGTCACGCCATCTTGTGGCGGACATAGCGGCGAGTCTGGAGCATGCCTCGCGGCCCGGTTATGACGGCCCGGCGATGACGTTGCGCTTCGGACATGCCGAGACACTGATGCCGTTGCTGAGCCAGTTGGCGGTGCCGGGATGCAGATATGTGACGACCGACTGGGACCGGGTGGCCGATAACTGGCACGATTATGAGGTGGTGCCGATGGCAGCAAACCTGCAGCTGCTGTTGATGAGATGCAAGGGCACAGACAGGTTGTATGTGCAGACCCTGCATAACGAGCAGTCGGCCATGCCGTTGATGACGTACAGTCAGGCTCAAGAATGGCTCCACCAGTCACTTACAAGATGATGTTCCGCTGAGGGTGTTGTAAAACATACCGTAAAATTTGCCGGAGCCGCGGATTAGTGCTAATTTTACACAATTTTGGGGATGAAACTGCTACCCGTGTGCCCTGTTACCTGTTCGGGGCCTCGGGTTCCGATGTGATGTGTGTGAAATTACTAACTAATCTGATATTATGAATAAAGTGTTATTGACGGCTATGTTTGCCGCCGCGACCTCTATGGGTGTGTCGGCGCAGACATTCAAGGAATGGCAGAATCCGGAGGTGAATGCGGTGAACCGCGCACCGATGCGCGCTGCGAATTTCGCCTATGACAAGAACGAGGCGGCGCTTGGCAGCCGCGACATGAAGGCTTCAAAAAATTATCTGAGCCTTAACGGTCTGTGGAAATTCAACTGGGTAAACGACGCCGACCGGCGTCCCGTGGATTTCTGGAAGAAAGACTTCAACGACAAGGGCTGGGGCGAGATGCCCGTTCCCGGCATCTGGGAGCTGAACGGATACGGCGATCCGCTGTATGTCAACACCGGATACGCCTGGAGCAACCAGTTTGAGAACAATCCGCCGTACGTGCCGGTGGCCAACAACCATGTCGGCACATACCGCCGCGAGATCAAGGTGCCCGCCAACTGGAAGGGTAAGGACATCATCGCGCACTTCGGTTCGGTTACGTCAAATATCTATCTGTGGGTCAACGGCCAGTATGTAGGCTATAGCGAGGACAGCAAGCTCGCCGCCGAATTCGACGTGACCCGCTACCTGGTGCCGGGCAAGGAGAACCTGATAGCGTTCCAGGTATTCCGCTGGTGCGACGGCACCTACCTGGAGGACCAGGACTTCTTCCGTCTCTGTGGCGTGGCGCGTGATTCCTATCTTTACGCCCGCGACAAGAAGCGCATCGCCGACGTGCGTGTCACTCCCGATCTGGAGAACGATTACAAGGACGGTGTGCTGAACGTGGATCTGACGCTGACGGCTTCGGCTCCCGTAACCCTGAGTCTCAAGGATGCCGAGGGCAACGAGGTGGCTGCCGGCACGGCAAACAAGAGCGGCCGTACCCAACTCAAGGTGGCCGATGTGAAGAAGTGGACCGCCGAGACCCCCTACCTCTATACCCTTACCGCAACCATGCAGGGCAACAACGAGGCCGTGCCTGTAAACGTCGGCTTCCGCAAGATCGAGATGGTGAAGGATCAGGTATTGGTCAACGGCAAGCCTGTGCTGTTCAAGGGCGTTAACCGTCACGAGCTGGATCCCGACGGCGGTTATGTGGTTTCGCCGGAGCGTATGCTGCAGGATGTGGAGACCATGAAGAAACTGAACGTCAACGCTGTGCGTACATGTCACTATCCCGACGATCCGTTGTGGTACGACCTGTGCGACAAGTACGGACTCTATATGGTGGCCGAGGCCAATCTGGAAAGCCACGGCATGGGGTACGACGAGAAGACTCTGGCTAAGAACAAGCAGTATGCCAAAGCACACATGGAGCGCAACCAGCGCAACGTGGAGCAGAACTTCAACCATCCGGCCGTGATATTCTGGAGCCTCGGCAACGAAGCCGGCTACGGTCCGAACTTCGAGGCTGCCTACAAGTGGGTGAAGAACGAGGATCCCAGCCGTCCCGTACAGTATGAGCAGGCCCACACAACGGGACTTACCGATGTGTTCTGTCCGATGTACGCCGACTACAATACGATGGAAAAGTGGGGCGAGAAGGGTCTGAAAGGGGAGGTGAACAAGCCTCTGATCCAGTGCGAGTACGCTCACGCCATGGGCAACTCAGTGGGTGGCTTCAAGGAGTATTGGGACCTTATCCGCAAGTATCCCAACCTGCAGGGCGGTTTCATCTGGGACTTCGTGGACCAGGCCATCCGCACCAAGGGCAAGAACGGCGTGGAGATATACGGCTACGGCGGCGACTTCAACCGATTTGATGCCAGCAACGACAACTTCTGCGTCAACGGTATCGTGAACCCCGACCGCATTCCCAATCCGTCGGCAACCGAGGTGAAATATTACTATCAGGACATCTGGACCCTCCCCGTGGATCTGGCCAAGGGCAAGGTCAAGATCAGGAATGAACGCTTCTTCAAGTGTCTGTGCGATGTCAACCTCGACTGGGTGCTTCTGAACAACGGCGTACCCGTGCGCGAGGGCCGCATCAGCGACATCAAGGTGAAGCCCGGCACGGAGACCGAGGTGACCATCCCTTACGGCGCAATTTCCGATCAGGGCGAATGGGCGCTGAATGTGTCGTATGTTCTGAAGGAAAGCACCGGCGTCCTTCCCGCTGGATATGAGATTGCCGGCGAGCAGTTCCTGCTCACCGAGCCTAAGGCCAACGACATGAACATCGCCACGGTAGCCGCTTCCAACCAGGACGCTCCTGTTGCCACGGTGGTGGACAACGACCGTCACTATCTGATCGTGAAGGGTCAGGACTTCACGGTTGAGTTCAACCGTCACAGCGGTTTCATGACCCGTTACGAGGTGGCCGGCACTGAGTACATCAACGAGGGTGGCAGGCTGGCGCCCAACTTCTGGCGTGCCGTTACCGACAATGACTTCGGCGCCGACCTGATGCGCAAGTATGCCGCATGGAAGAATCCCGAAATGAAGCTGGAGAAGCTGACCGGCGAAAGCAAGGATGGCCTGGCTTACATCACGGCCAATTATTCGATGCCCGGCGTGCAGGGTACGCTCGACATGACATACGTGGTGAACGGCAACGGTGCTGTCAAGGTGACCGAGGCGTTCAAGGCCACGAAGGATGCGAAGGTGTCCGACATGTTCCGTTTCGGAATGCAAATGCAGATGCCCGAAAGCTTCGACGCCATCGAGTACTACGGCCGCGGCCCGATCGAGAACTACTCCGACCGTAACCACGGCACCAAGCTGGGCCTCTACAAGCAGACGGTAGCCGAGCAGTTCTTCCCATACGTACGTCCGCAGGAGACCGGCACCAAGACCGACATCCGCTACTGGAAGCAGCTGAACCATGCCGGCAAGGGCCTGGAATTCATTTCCGACGCTCCCTTCTCGGCATCGGCTCTGGACTATACCGTCGAGAGTCTGGACGAGGGTCTGCACAAGCGTCAGACGCACTCGCCTGAGGTTGAGAAGGCCGGATTCACCAACCTGATCATCGACAAGGAGCAGATGGGCTTAGGCTGCGTCAACAGCTGGGGCGCCATTCCCCTGCCGCAGTACCGCCTGAAGTACGGCGACCGCACTTTCACCTTCATCATGAAGCCTGTGAAGTAATCTGAGGCCGGTGAAGTAAGCGACCGATAATCCGGCAATACGCCGGTAACCCGACAATACGAAAATCGTGTAATTTTAAACTCTGAGTTTAAAATTACACGATTTTTTGTTGAGCTGGCTGGATAGTGGCGCAGGCTGTCTCCGGCCGAGTGTATCAAATGGCTTAATGCTTTAGTCAAGATAACGCCGGTTCCAGTATATTAAGTTCCAGGGCTGATTCAATTTTGAAAATAGTTTCAATCGAAAGATTTTCCGTGCCTTTCAGGACTCTTGAAACATATTGCTGTGAGCAGCCCATCCTTTCGGCCAACAACTTCTGCGTCAATCCCAGTTCCTCCATCCTGTCAAGCATCATCATGGCAATTCGTTGTGAATAACGAAGCCAGGACTTGTTAGCCATACGCCATTCCGCTTTTTTCCGCCATTTGGACGGTGTCGAACTGCGGTGTTCGCTTAATCTGGATATTATTTCTTCTTTGTTCTTCATTTCAAACCATTCTAAACTATTTCTGTAAGATAATCCTTAAAGGAATCCATGTCGGAGATTCCATTATCAATTAAGAATCGTCTGACCTTTTCCATCCTTGCAAGCTCCACCAACGTATGTTCCCGTTCCTGCATTGTGCGGGTCAATTTAATTGCACCGCCGGTAATTACATATATGCCGGGATCAAGTTTTATCGCGTATATTCGTAGCCATGAAGCATGCTTATGTGTATTGCGCAACCTTGCTTTTTCTTTGCCGAGAAACATTTCAGAAGTACGATTATTCTCAAGAGGCCGAAAGATTTTATCCAAGTCGGCATCAGGCGAAATATCTAAAATCAGACACTGTAAACGTTCGCTGTCTTCAATAGTGTCATAAATAGCCTGATTTACATCTGTGATTTTAAAATAGGATGCCAAATCGTCTATGTTTTGCTTGAAGAAAGAACGAAGCCATATCACATCATTCCATTGATCCAGGATGGTATCAAGGACATTGTCAAGACAATTGTCGTATCTGACAGCCCAAAGGCTTTCATTATCTGTAATCTGATCAAATGTCATTTGCGCTAATGTTTTCGCAAAGTTACTAATAATTTATTATTAATACAACTTGTAGGTTGTAAATGTTCATAAAAGATTTATTGTCGAATCAGACGATTTTGCAAGCTAATCGGATTTTTTGTGGCATTTTAATCGGAGTTTTTGTGGTGCTTTAATTGAGAATTAACATATTTTGACAATTAAAACTAATGAATTAGTTGCTGGAACGAAATATTTAGTTTAACTTTGCTGCAACTAAATTATTAGTTAGAGTGGTCGGATTGCTTTATTCGAGGCTACACTGATTATAAAAAGCAGATTTACAGATAGATTTACAGATAGATTTACAGATAGATTTACAGATAGATTTACAGATATATTTACAGACAGATAGATTTACTAATATATTGAAAGGAGGAGCGATATGAGAGCCGGAAGAAAGAAACAGGTATTGACGGAGAAGGAGAACGTCATAATGAACATGCTGTGGGAGAACGGGCCGATGTTCGTGCGCGAGATGCTGGAGCATTATGACGAGCCTCGTCCGCATTTCAACACGGTGTCTACTTTGGTACGCATACTGGAAGGCAAGGGGTATGTCAGTCACGAAGTGGTAGGGAATTCGCACAGGTTTTATGCCACGGTGGATAAGTCCGAATTTCAGAAGCAGGGCATAGCCGACGTTATCAGAAACTACTTCAACAATTCGTACAAGCAGGCCATATCGGCATTGGTGGAGGATGAAAAACTTACCGTGGACGAGCTGAAGGATATTATCGAATATATCGAAAGTAAGAATCCCTCCGATAAATGATATTGATATGGGAGAATTGTTTTCATACACACTCGTGTCAGGTATCATTCTGCTGAGCCTGTATCTTCCGTACAAGCTGTTGCTTGCCCGGGAACGGCAGCATGGCTTCAACCGCGTCGTAATACTCGGTATGTATCTGACTGCAGTTGTGATGCCGTTGCTGCAGGGGATACGGATTCCCGTAAATGAAGCTGTGAACGTGCCTTCCGGCATTAATGCAGTCAACATAACCGTCGGCCCTTTGACGGGAGGCGTAATGGCTCCGGAGACGCATCTTTGGACAAGAGTGGTCCTATGGACATATATTGTCGGATTGGCCGTCACGTTGCTGAAATTCCTGTGGTCTTACCTCAGGCTGGTGCATATAATCCACTCGGGACGTAAGGAGGAACGGAATGGTTATACTCTTGTGATTGTCGACGATGCAGCACTTTCGCCGTTCAGCTGGCGCAAGTATGTGGTGGTGGGCGATCCGAAGGATGCCGATGAGCGCAACGCGGTGATGGTGCATGAATTGCGCCATCTGTCCGCGGGGCATAGCACAGACATTTTCATCGCGCAGTTGTATGCCATATTCGTATGGTACAATCCCGTGTCGTGGCTCATGATAGACGAGCTTAAGACCGTGCATGAATACGAGGCGGACGAAGCCGTGATTGACTCGGGCGCGAACCTCAAGGAATATCAGATGCTATTGATAAAGAAAACTGCTGGCGCGCGATTGCCGTCACTTGCCAACAGTTTGAATCACAGTAAACTTCAAAAACGTGTAACTATGATGTATCAGTCAAAATCAAAACCGGCGGGAAAATTCAGCACCCTTGCGTTGCTGCCCGCCCTGGCCATCGGCATGGCCGTAGTGTCAATCCCGGCGGTTGCATCGGTCATATCCGATGCGTCGGAAGCCACTTTGGTGGAATCCGGCCACAAAGTTAGTAAAAATTCCGATAATGCGGAAATGACAACGGTATCGGCAGTGCCTGTCGCGGATGCTGTGTCATCGGGCGAGACAGATGCTGCTGAACGTATGGATGCGAATGTGGAAATGCCGGAACCCGTAGTGTCGGAGAAAGGCCCGGAAGATCCTGTCGTGGCCGAATTGCCGGTGGAGAAAGAGCGGGGAGAGGTATATGTTGCCGTTGAAAAGCAGGCGGAATTTCCCGGAGGAATACAGGCCCTGATGCAATGGCTCAGCATGAATGTGCGATACCCGGAAGATGCTATGAAGAACGATGCTCAGGGTCGCGTCATCGTAAAATTCGTGGTCAACGCCGACGGCTCCATTTCCGATCCGACAGTGCTGAAGGGTGTGGAGACGTCTCTTGACAAAGAGGCCGTTCGTGTCGTTAGGGCTATGCCTAAATGGATTCCTGCCGAAAACCAGGGTCAGAAGGTGGCCTCTTACTTCAACATCCCTATCTCATTCAAGCTCACCCCCTCCGAGCCTAAGGACTCGACCGCAACGACAAAACCGTAAAATCATACCTTTATATTGCAGTGGCGCAGACTCGGGTAGAGCCTGCGCCACCATTATGTGGGCGACGTGGACGTCGCCCCTCCAGTCACCGGAGAGCCTATTATTATCGCTGTATGAACTTGCGGCCGTTACTGATGACTATTCCCTTGTACGACTTGTCGACACGCTGGCCGAAGATGTTGTAAAGGGCATTGTCGTCGGAAGCGTCGGCGGCGATGCTGCCTATGCCCGAGCCGCCGATGACAGATGCATCGTTATGCGCCATCATATTGGTGAGATATATGGAGGGAGAGTGAGGATAGTCGTTGGCTATCTTCTCGCCGCCGAACTGCAGGATATTGATGCAGTGCTGGGGAATTTCATTTTTCTTGGACCAGGTGAAGTCCGCGCGGTCCATGTCAATGTCGATGCTTTTCCATTCGCCTCCCTTGAGGTCGTAGACTTCAGTGACGAATGATTCGCCGGGCCACCAGTTCTGGAACTTGATGCACATCTGGTCGTCGTTCTGAGTCCAGATGTCGATGTGGAAGAAGCGGTATTCGCTCAGGTCGACGGTAGCCTGGAACTGCAGGGGCAGGAAGTCGAGGTTGTCTACGCGCAGAGCCGCGCCGTCGCCGCATTCATCGTCGCTGAACACGCATTTCTGTCCCCACGAAGGGGCTGCCCAATCGTTGGCGGCATTGCCTTTCGAGTCCTTGAACACTTCGGGAAATTTATCCTGGTCGGCGGCGTAAATTACAGCCACGTCGGCCGCGTCCCATTTGATTGCGGGCGGCGTATCGGGTACGGTCTGTGCGAATGTCGGGACTGTCACGGCCACCATGGTGGCCAATGTTAGGAATTGTGTGGAAAGTTTCATATCTTGTTATAGTTTTTATTTCTGAATGTATTTTTTACCGTTACGTATCACGATGCCCTTGTAGTCGCGGCCCACGGGCATTCCGAACAGGTTGTAGGACTGCGCTGTCCCGTCATTTTCCGAGTCAATGCCGTTGATGCCTGTGGGTGTTGAGGGATCAGCCGGGAAGTTCACTGTCAGTGTGGAAGGACGGACCACGTCGGCCGGAAGATTCACGTAAGCGCTGAAGGGATAGACGATGTGCCAGTTTACGACCTTGCCTTTGCCGTCGGTGCTCTTGGCGCTGTCCCATACGGTGAACGTTCCGTTGTCAAGATAATGCACGGCGTCGTTGGTTTCACCGGTCGTGGTGCCGTCCGAGACATTGTGGGGCTGATGCACGCCTACCAGCACATTGTTTTCGGATGTGCTGTCCATGATATATGGCTGATCTCCTTCGGTAGTATACGTGGCATCACCGGTCACGGTCAAAGTATATTTGCCGGCTGTGTTTGCCTTGAGCACCACTGGTGTGTGTGCAGCGATGGCGTTGCCCTCGATCTTGACTGCGTCCAGCACGCCATTGTCGGCCTCGTCGCTGTATGCGGCAGGAGCATCGGCGTTGTATGTCAGGGTGTATGCTGTCACGCCCTCGGGAAGCGTCACGTCGCATGGAGCCGCGAAAGTGGTGAATCCGTCGATGTCTACATCGATTGTCGTGGCCGATTCAACAGCAAGGCTCATCTTTGAATAGTCCAGTGTAGCCTTGTAGACGCCGGTGCTCCAGTTTTTTGCTCCGGGAGTCCATGTGAAATTGTCATAATTGGACCCTACGATAAAATTCATCGTGGATCCCCTGTTGCCTTGCATACCCTTGAATTCGGCTTTGTCAGCGGGATTGTTGAAGTATGCCGTTCTTACCCCGGCATTGTCGGTGGCGGGGAAATACGCCAGCGCGCGGCGGTTGGCATTGGCCAGACCGTAAGAATTGATACTCCACAGGGCCTGGACACCCTTGGTGTTCTTGAACATGCTGACGGTGATGGTGCGCGAGCCGCTGTTGGGTGCGACATAATATGCCGATCCGTATGATGCAGGTTTGAAATCACTGTTCTGAAGCGTCGGATCATAATTCGGATCCGTGCTGTCGGCGATATATAACCAATATTTCCCGGCCTTGTTGCCGGCGATTTCGTCGATTGTAAATGTCGCGGAATATATGTCGTTTCCACCGTTCTGAGCTCCGGTTGCGGTCATGTCAAAGACCTGGATGCCCATCAGGTCGGCCGGCTCGGCGCAGTTGACGATAACCTTCCATTGCGATCCGGCCGCGGGGTTGTCACTCCCGCTTTCTTGTGCGAATGCACCGAGCGTCAATAACGCCGATGCTGTCAGTAGTAATAATTTTTTCATTCGAATAGATTTATTGGGTTGTCATTTATGTCGTTCAATTGTTTGGATGCGATCCGGAGCATGCCGTTATGACCGAATCGGTATGCAAAGATAGTGTCGGCATTACCTGCGGCATATAATAATCCGTCATTCGGATGCAAGAATTCTGTAAAAGGTCTATTTCCGGTGCAATGATTCTTCAAAAAGGGTTTTATGAGCTGACCAGCCCGGAATCTTGCCTTTCAGTCCGAGTTTCTGGGCCTGTTCAAAGCCTTCGTCACCCGGGTGCATGTCGTTGAAATATATCAGGGTCGCCTTTTCATCCAGCAGACGTTGCTGTAGAATGTCGATAGGAACTGACTGAACAGACGTGTTCCGGTCTATCGCTATCGCAGCCGCGGCACCGGCAGCCTGGCCTAAAGCCATCCAGCAAGGCTCCATGCGCAGGGTGGAGAATCCGATGTGCGAGCCGCTGACCGGAACGGGGAGCAGCAGGTTCTCCACCTCTTTGGGGACAATCACGCCGTAAGGAACGGTGTAGACTGCCGTAGGATAGCTGATGAATCCGTCCAGATGGGCGCGTCCCGGTTCACGTTTGCGGGCGGCGTGCGAATCGAGGGCATAGTGGCTTGCGGTGATGCTTGTGGCGTGTACCGGCGGTCGGCCGCCCTCCGTGACAGGCAGAGCGTCCTTGGCCGTAAAGAAGTACATTCCTTCGAAACGGCGTCCCTCGCGCACGTAGACCTGGCGCGGGAAGTTGCCGTTGTCACGGTATTCCTGTGCCGACAGTCCCCAGCGTTGGATTTCCTTACGGAATTGCGGAGGCAACGTGCTGTCGTTGGCGGCAAACCAGAACAGCCCCAATGTGTAGTCGCGCAGACGACGTGCGAAGCGGTCGCGCCATTCCCACGAAGCCGTGGGCCACGGCCAGTTTTCTTCAGGAAGATCGGTGGAGATGAACGCGGCGTGCTGATTGTTGGCGTCGGTCTTGCCGTTCGGCTCCGTATTGATTGTCACTAATTTCTCTATTCCCCAGCTGTCCCACGGAATTATGGTCCGTTCGCCGCCGCTGAGCAGGTGCCGACGGTTCCGTTCCATCATTTCCGGAGTGACGTCGCGCATGGCCTTCCAAGTGTGGCGCCCGGTCCACACATCTTCGGCCAGGGATTCATATTCGCTGCGGTCATAGCGTTGCGGACGCGGGAAAGGCACGAGCTGGGTCGTGTCGCGTGTGAGACACAGCCGGTAGTTGTAGGCCTGCACGGCATTGTCCGCCTGGCCGGTGCTTCCTTCGGCCGGTGTCGATTTCCAATATTCGTATGTCCGGCCGGCGCCCGGCTCGTCGAACTCCCATGCAGCCTCTCGTCCTATGCGGTACGGCACGCGGGCGGCTGCGCCAAGGTCGCCTTCGTAGGTGGCATCGATGAAAATGCGCCCGCTGTAATGTTCTTCCTCGCCGTTGAGGCGGTTGACCACCTTGATGGAATCGATGCGACGGCCATCGGCAGTCATGACTATGTCGTCGTCCGTGAAGTTGAACTGGCGCATGGTGCGTACATCGATTCTATTCCCCTGCGATGCGATCATGTCGCCGAATATTTTCTCCGCCACCGACGGCTCGAAATGGAATCCGTCGCTGCAATCCTTGACCTGCTGCGAATTTTCGCCGTAGGTATCGGCATAATATTTTCTTACCGCCCCTGTGAATTCGGAGAACAGACCTGTGGTGGCGCCACGGGTGGCGATATCGGTGGCGCCGAGACCGTTTGCAGGCAATCCTCCGATGTGACCGGTACGCTCAAGGATTACGGATGTCTTGCCCATACGCGCGGCTTCGATGGCCGTCATGATTCCGCCGGGAGTGGCTCCGACAATCACGAGGTCGTAATCGGCCCCCATGGATGGTGCACCTGCTGCCACTGCGGCCAGCGTCAGTGAAATCAGTCTGAGTCTCATCGTGTAGCAGGATATTTGGCCATTATGGCGACTTGCGGACGGTCTACGGTGTAATCATGTTCGGGGTGCACGCCGAGAATGTATTTGTTCCAGCGCGCTCCGCCGGCCCAGTAGGTGCCTTCCACGCCGTTGCCGGCAAGGTAGTCCAGGAACAGGTCGAGGCATTCCAGCCAGCGGGGATCGTCGGCCGGCACTCCGTACTCGCCGAACATTCCGCGCTTGTCGTATTTCTTAAGCCAGTCGACGAAAGGACGGGCACGGTCGATGCCAATGGTAGGGTAGGCGCCTTCCTCGTCATAGCCTTTGCGGTAGATGCCCGAGGCATCGCGGTCGAAATAGCAGTGGGCCTCGTATATCAGGTTGTCCGACGGGTCGCGCAGCGATTCAAGACCTTGGTTTATATCGGGCCAGCGTTCGGCTGAGCTCCATGTGTTTCCGGCCACCACTATGGCCGTGCGGCGGTCGACGGCGCGGATGGAATCGATGGCGGTCTGCGCTATATCCACCCAGGGACATTCGGGAAGCATGTCGTGGGGCTCGTTGCAGAGTCCGTAGCCGTATAGGGCCGGTTCATCGCGCAGCCCGCGGGCTATGGCAGCCCATACGGCTCCGAAATGCGACGGCTGAAGCGTGTCGCCGATCACGCGGTTGCGTCCCATGTAATTGCGTCGGCCGTAATTGTGCATGTCCAACAGTATCTTCATGCCGCGGGCATCGGCTTCGCGGAGAAGATAACGGATATACTCGAGTTCATCGGTGCTGAGAGGCCCTCCCACTTCCCGCTGCAGGCGCTCCCACTTGAATGGGAGACGTATCAGTCTCATGCCCTTGGACGCCCAGTAGTCCAGCTCGCGTGTGGTGGGGTAATGGTAATCGATATTGAAGCGGCCTGCGCCGTCCATTTTCTTATGATAGAATTCCGCACCCGCCAGGTTCACGCCGAAAGGCCTGCGGCCGCAGCGCGAAGCCTGGAATTCAGTCGGAGTCCATTCACCGGGGTCGGATGTGAGTTCGTATTCGATTACGGCCCCCTGTGCGATTTCGTCATGACGGATCCACGAGCGGTTCAGTCGCTTGCCGTTCAGCGTGACCGATGCGATATACCGTGCGTCGGGCGTGCGTCGACGGGCCGTGACCTGAATCTTCTTGCCGTTCTCCATGGTCAGGCTGACGCGCCCGAACGCCGGAGGCAGCAGGTAATAGAAATCCTGTCCCGCATTGGGAAACAGACCTATCGACGTGAATACATACCATGAACCCATGGCTCCGCTGTCTTCGTTGTCGGGGTATCCCTTTTCGATCGAGAAACTGCGGTGTCTGATGGCGTCTATATAGTCGGCCGTGAGGTCGGGGCGGTCGCAGTGGCTGAAAACGAATGGCGCCAGAAAACCCGGCTCGTTGGATATGTCGACCAGCCGGTGGTCGAAACCGTAGCGCAGACGCCGTATCATCTCCTCCTTGCCGCCGCACAGCTGTATCAGCCTTTCGATCTGCGCCGGGGCGAACAGGGTATATGTCCACGAGTTGCCTTCGTAGAAATAGTCCACCCACGGGCCGTAGACGTGTGCCGGGTCGATAGCCACACGGGTTCCGTCGACCTGACGCGGGGCGATGAATCCCTTGAATCCGTGACTTTCCAATGTGGGGTCGAACATGTTCTCCCATGCGCGTGCGCGGACGGACATCCGTGCGGCCGTGGCGGTGTCGCCCATCAACGAGGCTATGCGCGCCAGGCAATCGTCGTTGTAGGCGTATTCCATCGTGTAGGAACACGACATCATCTTCCCTTGGCCCGGAATCCAGCCCCTTTCGAGATATTCCGGACAGCGCGCCCCGCTTGCGTTGGCCAGCATTACCCCGTATGCCTTGCGGCGGTCGAATCCCTTAACGTTCTTGACAATGGCGTCGGCTATGATGTTGTCGACGTCATCGCCACCCTGTTTGTTGTCCCATTCCATCGACGCAGTGTATGTCGGGGTGCATTTGCCGTCGTGGGCCATACGGTCGATGAAGGAGTTGACGGTTTTCGCCACAAAACTTTCCTCTAATAGTGTCAGCAGCGGATAGGCCGTGCGCCATGTGTCCCAGACGCAGTAATGGTCGTCGATATGGTCGGTACCCTGCCAGTGCGGGTTGTCGCCCGAACGGTCGCGGGGCATCACCAGCGAATGATACAGTGCGGTGTAGAACAGGCGTTTCCCTGACTCGTCGCCATCGACTTCGATACGTCCGAGGGCGCGGTTCCATTCAGCCTTGGCCAAAGCCGCCACCCGGTCCACGTCCTTGTTTTCCAGTTCAAGGTAACGGTATTTCCCCGCGCGGTCAACGCTGCGCAGCGACACGCCGATTCCGACGTTTACCACGGACTTGCTCAAGTCTATGCGCGCATAGAGTTCCTTATCCCCCTTGTCGATAATCCGGACCTTGCAGTCCGGATCGTCG
This sequence comes from uncultured Porphyromonadaceae bacterium, assembly GCA_902468245.1. Classification (GTDB taxonomy): domain Bacteria; phylum Bacteroidota; class Bacteroidia; order Bacteroidales; family Muribaculaceae; genus Lepagella. The sequence goes on from CABQXY010000031.1 coordinate 19,367, forward strand.
ATGTGCATGGAGAAGTACACCCTGTAAGGCTGCTCGCTACCGAATCCGCCGGCATATTCACCCCAGCCCGACAGCACCGATGCGGCAGGGTCCCATTCAAGAGAGCCCCCATGGAACGTGCCGCGGACTATGGGAACTATATGCTGCGGAATGCTGTGACGCATATCTATCAGAAGCGACCTGTCCTTACGTTCGGGATACGTGAACCGATAAGCCACCGCATGGCGCGTGGGCGCCATTTCGGCGTCGATGCCGTAACGGTCCAGATGCACTTTATAATAATATGGTGTGGCGATCTCGGCGGATTTAGGAGAATCGTGGCCGTTTTCCTTTGCAGAGAAAGACCCGGCCTGCGGCGAAAGGAACACCTGTCCGTAGCGCGACCACCCTATTCCGGACACGTGCAGCTGACCGAATCCGCGGATCCGGTCGTGTTCATCATATCCGTTCTGTCCGCCAAGGGGAGTCTGCGGCGACGGATTGACCGACCCGTGCGGCAGTTGCGGACCTATTACGCAGTTGCTGTTGCCCCGCACGCCCATGAACATGTCCACCATGTCGGCAGGACAATGCGCGGCAACGTTAACGGCCGACGTAATTGAAAGAATAGCTGCGAGAACTGTTTTTTTCATTTTTCTCAGTGGTGAAAAGGTTACGGTAACGTGTCAGAGCCTCGATATAGTAGTAGTCGGCATAATTGATAGACGCGTCTATTTCATAGCCGGCCGGCATGTTGCCGGTGCTGTGCAGCAGGAACGCGCTGTTATGTTTCCGGCTCTGATAGGAGGCGGACGAAAGGCTGTGCAGCATTTTCTCGGCCGCCTTGATGTATTTTTTCGCGAGGGTGTCGTTGTCTTCAAGCTGTGCCAGCTCGATAAGTGCTGAAGCCACGATTGCGGCTGAAGACGCGTCACGTTCGGCATTCGGTATGTCCGGGTCATCGAAGTCCCAGTAGGGCACATAATCAGCCGGGAGACGAGACAGGTACACGTCGGTGATTTTTTCTACAAAACGGAGAAATTCCTTGTCGAGGGTCTCACGATACATCATTGTGAATCCGTAGATGCCCCAGGCCTGTCCGCGGGCCCAGAAACTGTCGTCGTTAAGCCCCTGGTTGGTGCATCCGCGTATGAATTTCCCACTGACGGTGTCGTACAGGGCCACATGATAGCTTGTATAGTCTGCGCGGAACTGATTCTCCATTGTCCGGCGGGCATGGCTGACGGCGATGTCGCGGAATTCAGGCGAGCCACCGTTGTTGGCGGCGAAGAACAGGAGCTGCAGGTTCATCATGTTGTCCATGATGGTGTTGTGCGGCCAGCCGTTGTCCTTCACGGCGTGGGGCCATGACAGTATGGTCCCGACTTTCGGGTTGTACAGGGCTGCCAGTTTGGCGGCTCCTTCCAGCAGAATCTTCTTGTATTCGCATCGGCCTGTGTTGGCGTAGGCGTGACCGAAACTGCACAGAAGCTGGAATCCGATGTCGTGGTCAGGCACGTGTTTCTTGTCGACCAGCGGACGCTGGCGCTCGGTATAGGCCAGGGCCTGCAGCTTGTCAGTGAGCTTGTCGGAATTTTCGTAATTGTACCACAGTATGCCGGGCCAGAAACCGCTGGTCCAGTCGTATGGCGTTGTGGTGAGCCATTTGTTCTTGTCGATGTCTATACTGCGCGGCAGCGCGCTGTCGTTGGGCAGTTCGGTAAGTGTACGGTCAATCTGTCGACGGCAGTATTCAAGCTGCCGTTCGGCCCATTTCACCTGTCGCGGCTTAGCCACCGCCGTTCCGGACATGCCCGGAAGGAGTGTCGCGAGGACTACGAACAGTATTGATCTTGGTGATGTCATAAACGTTGATTTTTCGACGCTAAGTTAGGGAATCGCTTTATGAGGGGATGCTAAAAGATTTCAAACCGATGCAAGGATATTTCAAATTACCGCATCCACGCTGCATCCGGCCTTTTCGTTGGTCGGGACAAGCACTTCGCGGTCTCCTCCCGGCGTGGATATCCGCAGCAGATAGTGGCGGCGTGCGGGATCGCTGACACGCAGATGTCCGTTGCGTATCATCATCATGCAGGGCTGCCCGGCACCGAATCGGCCTGCGGGGGTATCAACATATCCCTTTTCATAGAACACGATATATATCAGTGAACCGTCATTGCCGGCCGCAGCCTGTACGGACGGAGTGTTGGCCAGTATGCGGAAAGAATGTCCGGCAGGTTTCTGCGCGCCGGGAACCACGGCGTATGCGTATGATGCCTGTGCGGGCGCGACGCCATGCGGAATGGCCAGCGAGAATACGTCAGCATCCATCTGCCTGTCGGCATATTCCACGTTCGTCACACAATTGTTCCATGCGCCGTGTCGGTGCGTCACGGAGCCGTATGACTGTCCGTCGATTATGTGGTAGCCTGTTCCGGCATGGAAGTACCAGTCGCCGTGGCGGCTCATGGAGGCGTCGGGCGAAAGACACTGCTCCACGGTGGTGACGATACTGTCGGGAGAGGTGCAGCTGATTCCGCTGCCCATGCACAGATATTCATGGTCGAAGAAGAACCATGCCTTGCGTGCCCGCAGGTCGGAACGCGGACTGATGAAGTCGAACGCCACGGCGCCGTAAAGCGAATCTGTCACTGCCCCGGCGAAGCGGGTGGAATTGTCAAGTATATGTACCGAACCCCATGCGGCCAGCGGCTCGTAAGGAATCATGGGAGTGGTGGTGCCGGGAATCATACGGAAATCCATGACAGGCGCCATGTCGGCGTATTCGCGGCCCGTGACTGAAAGCATGCAGGCGCCGTCTCCCCGGAAATGATTGCGTATGCCCTCGCTGTTGTGGGCGGCTTCGGAATTGGCGTTGCGCTCGGAATGAATACGGACGGCTGTCTGGAACTCCGGTCGTGAAAACACGAAATAGTCCGATTGCCAGAAGTGATGTGCGTATGAAGCTTTGTGTGCCGCCTTGCCGGCCTGTACGTCGGCGAAATGGCGCAATTCGCCGCTGCGGTATCCGTCGGACACCGACAGCAGCTTCTCGGCAAGACGCGGCGTGACGACACCCTCGCCGGGACGTGCTATCTCACGGTTCATTATGGATGGCTCGGCATACCGTCCCCCCACCAGATGGCGGCATACGGCGTCGAGATAATAGTCGATTACGAAATGGATGCCCGTGCTGTCGAACCGACATTCGGTGTCGCGCAGCAACGCGGCCCAGTATGAAAAGAACTCGGGGAGTTCCATGCCGTAGGTGAGCGTTGAATTCACGCGGTCGCCCCGGTGATGGAAAGTCATGTCGGCCTGGACTCCGCGTCCGGCAGGCATACGGGTGTTGCGTACGGCCGGACCTCCGGTGGCGTCATACATTATTTCTTCGAGCGGGGCGATGCGCGCCTCGTTCTCGATTTTCCTGAATATGGATGCGGCGTCCTTATAGTCGCGGCGCCAGACGAGTACTTTGGCATGGTTGCCCAGGACCTGGATGCGGTCGCCTCCCGGACGTGCCGGGAAATCCTCGGAATCTATAGCCGACAGTGATCGGTCGACTGAGTCGCGCAGGGCGGAGGGAAGGTCATTGTCAAGAATATATGCCAGGGCCAGCATACGGCGCGGCACACCTATTTTGCCGTACCACCAGTTGCTGTTGCGGTAGCCGGCACCGAACCAATGGCTCAGACCGTTGACGACGGCCCGATACGTCTTTTTGTCCTTCTTGGTGCCTTGTTCGTAGGCAAGCGCCATGTCTACAAGGCGGTCCAGATGCTTTTCAAGTTGCCAGAGGGAGCGGGAACCATCGGAATAGTCTATGTCGGGCCAGCGGCCGTCGCGCCCTATCGCGGCGACCCATCCCGGGGTCTGAGCCGACGGTGGAACCGACAGGTATTCGGCACGTATGGCGTCGCGCACGCCGTCCAGGGTCGCTCCGGCAGCATGAATGACTGCAAAGGTTGTGATTATTGACAGAATCAGACGTCTCATCGTGTTTCCTGATTGGAGAGGGGAAACCATATCAGACCGGATGTGTCGGCCTGACATGGTTTCGCATATAGAAGGGTTATTGATTATTTCTGAATGAATTTCTTACCGTCGCGTATTACGATGCCAACATAATTCTCGTCGACTTCGACACCCATCAGGTTGTAGGTGCGGCCGTCGCCGGTTTGTGAGACTGTCGCGTCGTAGCTCGGGATACCGCTCTGCTGTGCCCAGTCGTTGAAGTACTTCTCCAGCACCTTCATCGTCGACTTCTCGTTCTTGGCCAGATAATTGCCGAGGGCGCTCTTGTCGGGCTGACAGGTGAGGGAATTGCTCTCGTACATGGCGCCGGCACACCAGTAGGTGGCGTTCATTCCGTATTCGCGGAACAGCTGCAGCGCACCGTCAAGGATATCCATGTAGCGCGGGTCGCCGCTGGAATGACCGTTGTAGGGAACGCCGAACTCGCCAATCAGGCCTTTCACGTTGTTGGTGCGGCACCATTCCAGGAATGGCAGGAAGCGCTTGCGGTAGTCTACTTCCTGATAGCCTTTCTGATAAGTTCCGGAATTGTCCTTGTCGAAGTAACCGTGAGCCTGGAACACAATCTTGTTCTGCGGGTCCTTCAGACCGGCGAGCAGCCAGGGGCTGTTCTCCTTGTAGCTCCATTCCACCTCGGTGCTGTAGCCGGGATAGTTCTTGTCGGCGTGATCGCCGTAAATCCATTCATAGGCGGAAGCCCAGTTGGTACCCTCGACAATAATCTGCGCGTTGGTGTCGACCTTGCGTATTTCGTCGATGGCGGCCTGGTAAGCCTCGACCAGTGTCTGCGCGTTTACTTTCGGCTCGTTCTGAAGGTCGTAGCCCCAGATGTTCTTGTAATCCTTGAACTCGTTGGCTATGGCGCCCCACATCTTGGCGAAACGCTCGATGGTGTACTCGCCCTCGCCGATCTTGTACTGCGTGCCGTCGATGGTGCGCTCAGCATAATCGTGCGCGTCGAGGAACACCCACATTCCGAGGCGTTCGGCTTCTGCCACAACCTCCTTCATGGCGGCTACATCGCTCTTGGCGTTGGCGTAGTCGGGTGCGGGATTCTTCAGGTCCTCGATGAAGCGGGCGGCGCGGAAGGGGAGACGTATCAGACGCGCTCCCTTGGCCTTGAAGTAGCGGAGGTCCTGTATACGGGGATACATATAGTCGAAGCCGAAGGTGCCGGGCACGCTGCCGCCGGAAGCGGACGAGAGGTTGACGCCTAACATCGGTGTGTTCATGTCGGGCAGTTCGCCGGGAGTGGGATCCTGTATATCCTGGTCATATGGAGGCGGATCGACGGGGCCTTGGCCGGGTTTGCCCCAGAAGTAGACGTTGTCAACATACAGGGTCTTGCCGGAGCCTCCCTTGCGCAGACGGAGCACGGCCATCTGCGTCGCGAAGTCGAAGTCATGGAAGTTGGTGAGAGGAATGTCGAACGAGTTCCATTGACCCGGTACGAGCGCACGGTAGTTGAAGTCCTCGCCCTCGATCTCGTAGGCCGAGCCGTCGGCCGCGTTCCAGTTCTGGAAGCCTACGTTTACGGAAGCCACGGCGTCGGAAGCGGGTGTGTACATGTCGAAGTGAACGTATCCCTTGTCGGAAACGTCACGCTGGCCCAGGTTGACGGGCACCCAGTTGAAATTGGTGATGCGGCATACCTGCTGTCCTTCGGCCTGGTCGAGTATCTCCACAGTGCCTTCGCCGTAGTTGGCGATCTCGAACTTGCCGAACAGATTGGGATAAGCGTCGGAGAAGAACGCCTTGACATCGGCCGCATCCTGTGTGGGAACGGGAGCGACGGGAACGTCAGGATCGCCGGGATCGCCGGGATCCACCACAGGCGAGCCGTTATAGAAGTACACGTTGTCGAGGTACACGAGGCCGGTCTTGCCGGCGGGATCCTTGAAGGTGATGTTGTTTACCGCCGACAGCCCCACATTCTTGAAATCCTGCATCTTGAGGTCGACGCTGACCCATTTGCCCGGGGAAAGGTTCTGCTTGCCCGAATAGGCCTCTTTCTTTGAAGCCACGTTGTACATTCCCGGCTGTATCGCGGTGGTCACGTTGTTTTCCGGCACATATACGTCGAAGTGCACGCGCTCCAGACCGGAGAGATCGACGGTGCTGACGCCGGCTTCCTTGCCAAGCGCGAAATGAATCCAGCGGAAGTCCTTGATTTCCAGGACATGCTCGCCGGGAGCTATTTCACGCGAGGTGATCTGGCAGCCGTTGTTGTTGTATCCGTTGAACTCGAACGAGCTGGTGTACGCGTCGCTGTAGCATGACCGCACGTTGGCCGCGTCGATCTTGGGCGTCGGCGCCGCTACGGCAGGCAATGTGTTCTCAGACTCCCTGGTGGTGTAGAAGTACACGTTGTCCATGTAGAACGTGTTGCCCGGAGTCTTGGTCATCGTCATGCGGAACACCTGTGCGTTGGAGAAGTCATAACCGTTGAAGGCCGACAGGGGGATGTCGATTGAGGTCCATTTGCCGGCCGGGGTGTCGGTGTTGTAGGCGTCGGCGTATTTCTCGCCGCCGCTGAACAGGGCGAATCCGAACCGGACCTGACTCACGCCTCCCGTTTCGGGTGCATATACGTCGGCGTGCATGTATTCCATGTCGTTGAGCTTGCGTCCGCCCACGCTCACGGCCACATAGTCGCCGGTGAATTTCAGGATATGGTCATCGCCGTTGATAGTGATGGTCTCCATGGTCGCGCCATGTTGACGGTCCCATTTGGTGAAGGGGGTGTAGGCATCGGAAAACGACGACTTCACCTTGTCGGGACTGTGTGCCGGCGTGGGTGCCGGTGCAGTCGGTGCCTGGGCGAACGCCGGAATCGTGCCGGCCGATATCGCCAATGCGAGTGACAGTGATTTGAGTTTCATAATCATTATTTAAGGGTTAAATCAAAAGTATCTGAAAACGGTTTGAATCGCGAAGGTTAACTTTGATGCCGCAAGTTAGCCTAAAATCGCGGCATGGAATAGAATTATCCTGCAATAGTATGCAAGAATCCGTTCATGGAATGGACATGCAGGTTTGTTGCATTACTGCATGTCGTATCGCTTGATGCTGATGACTCCCCCCGACGTGGCGCGCAACGAATTGATGTATATGAATGCGCGGTAACGCCCGTCGGCTGTCTCGATCCACATTCCGCCTTTCTCTTTCATGTTGACGCAGTAGTCGGGCATGTCCGCCAGCTGTATCGTCTCGAAATCCACGTCGTCGATATATGTCCCGTAGTCGGGCTCGTCGGTAAGATGTCCGTCTATTATGCCCCATTCCTTGCGTATGTGCAGGTCTCGGTTCATCGTTTCAGGTACCTCGAGGTTATCCAGCCATTCGCGGTCGGCCGCAGGGGCGGCGAAGGTGTGTCCGAATTCCACGCCTTGATTGGTTTTGTTGCGCCACAGATACACGAGGTCGATACGTTCGGGTATTTCCCGTGCTTCCTCGAGGGTATAGGCCGCCATGTCCTGAAGCGAGATGTAGCAACGGCTTCTGGAGAGGGTGATGTCGCGGGCCATGTACTGCTTGCTGATGGCATACGGACCCATGTCCATCGATACCGTGAGGCCGTTGCGGGCTTTGGCCGTGAAGTGGAATTTTACCTCCTTGCCGCGCGCCTCTTCGGGAATGCGGTAATAATATCGCAGTGCGGCTGCGCACGTATCGGTATTGAACGTGACCGTAGTGACCGTACCGTCGGTGACCGATGGCGTTCCGACAGGCTCAGCCACATCGAAACCGGAGGAATTAGTGTGGTACGAGTTGTGTTCCAGCCAGGTGCCGTCCGCTCCGGGTATGGACGCCTCGACGGTGCATTTGTCCAGTTGTCCCGACCCGTATGGCATCGCCATGGCATAGACGAAATATATGTCGTTGCCTACGATGTTGGGACCCTGCGTGCGTTTCAGGCACTTGTTGTTTATGGGTTTGATCTCATTGTCGTCCCGGTCTGTGCAGGCGGTAAACGCCATGCTGAACAGGACAAGCGTTATCAGGGAATATATCTTTTTCATGACTGCGATGTGGGTTGCTGGACTGTTACGTAAACTGTATATGTCTTGCGGACGCGGCGGCTGCCCGACACTACGGTGTACTGCCGCGGGTTGTCGAGGTCGGAGAAGTCCGTCATGCCCTCGACCTTAGGTTCGAGAATGGCGTCGGTGACAAGTGAGAACCGGGGGTAGAGATGCCGCAGGTCCGTTCCGTAGGCCACGGTGACGTGTATGGTGCAGGCGTCGTTGTCGATTATGGCGTCCCCGACGCGCACGGTCAGATGGTCCGTGCCGGTCAGGTCGAAGTTGCTGACATAACATTCGTCGCGGTCGGTGATCAGAAGCCCGTCGTCGTCAACGGGATTGTCGTAGCATGACGCCGTCACCGTCAGGAAGGCGACGCATACCGTCAGTATATTGAATATTGTCTTTATCCTTTTCATGATTATTGTTTTGGATTCGTTGTGGTTATCTCCAGGGTTTGTTCTGGGTCAGGTTGGGATTTCTGTTGCGTTCCGATTCGGGAATCTGGAAGATGTAGCACTGTTCGTAGTGGAGCGACGGAGAGTTTACCCAGAATTCGTTCTCCAGGGCTCCGAATATGTCGAACCATTTGTAGCCCTTGCTGCCGATTCCGCCGTAGACGTGTTCCAGACGACGCCAGCGGCGCAGGTCCCATATACGGTGACCTTCGGCAAGGAGCTCGACGATGCGCTCCTGCTCGATGGCGTCGAAGAAATTGTCTCGGTTATTGCATTTGTCAGGGGCGAGAGCCGGCAGGTTGCCACGGTGACGCACACGGTTCACCAAGGCGATGCTTTCAGCCGTCGGACCGTTGATTTCGTTGTCGGCCTCGGCATACATCAGGAATACGTCGGCCAGACGGATCACCGGCCAGTTGAAGTCGCCGTCCGTGCGTTCCTGTCCGGCATAGTTGCGCACGAACTTGCGGAACACATAGCCGGTAGTGGACAGAACGTTGTAGGTGATGTGCTTGTGTTCGGTCACTTTGCCATCGTCACCCACGCTGAACGAGGACAGGGCGCCTTCCCAGTTCTTGTATTCATACTGAGTGAGTCCTGTTTCCTTAAGGGACATCATGCCCATGCACTGCTCGTAGTTCCACATTATGGATGCCTTCATGCGGTAGTCGCGGTTGGCGTACGACTGCGGATTGAGGGTGGAGTTCGGGGCGTTCACCGACTTAATGCCGGGCGACATCTGCACCATCGGCGTGCAGAAATCGCCGGTGACTGTGCTCTGATAGCGGTCGGCGATGCATGCTCGGGGATTTACCCAGGATTGGGAATACTGCACGGTACGGCCCGCGAAGTCGCGCATCAGCTGGTCGCCCTGGCCTGTGCTGGTGCCGCCATGCTCGAATGTGAACACGAATTCAGGATCGCCGTTGGCCGTGGGCAGAAAGAGGTAGAAGTAGTTGGGCAGCTTGTCGGCGCCGCCGAAATTTTTGACGCGTCCCGACAGGTCGACTCCGTCGATGACGGTGCCGTCGGGCCACATCTCGGCCGGAGCGTCGCATTCACCGGGTTCGCCGCCGCGGAACAGGTCGAGTCCGAAATCATTTATGACCGAGCCGAAATCGGCACGGGCTGCCTTATAAGCGCGTTGCGCCTCGCTTTCGGAGGGAGTGAAGGTGTCCAGCTCCGGCCAGCCGTAATGGTTCCACGAGGCCCAGAACAGGTTGATCTTGCCGCGCAGGGCTATGGCCGCCGGCTTGCTGTAGCGTCCCCGTATTTCGGCTTTGTCGGGCAATGCGGGAATGATCTCGTCGAAGTCTGCCATCAGGGAGGCGTATATCTGTGAGATGGGAGTGCGCGATATGGATGCCACTTCGTCGTTGCTCTTGACGTTCCAGTCTATGTAGGGCACGTCGCCCCACCATGAGATGAGCCGGAAGTAGACCAGGGCGCGCATCAGCTTGCATTCCGCTATGATGGTGTGCAGGTTCTGACGCTCCTCGTCGCTTTTGGCATTCGGAATCATGGCCTCCACGTTCTCGATTACGTAGTTGGCGCGGTTCACGGCACCGTAGCAGTATTTGTACATGTTCTCGAAATATCCGCCGAATCCCCAGGGAAGGTAATCCCAGCGGCCCATGTATGCGCGCCCGTTGTTGCCGTTGTTGGCCAGAAAGGAGTTGCCGCGCATCTTCACGTATTCGCCCAGTCCGTCCAGATAATAGTCCCGGCAGAACAGATATCTGGTGTCGGACAGCACTCCGGCCAGCGCGGCGGTGGCGTCGCTTTCGTTTTTCCAGAAATTTTCCTTTGACAGTGAATCGGTCGGTTCCAGATCCAGAAGGTGGTCGCGGCACGACTGCAGCGACACAGCCGACAGCAGAAGCAATGGTATGATATGTCTGTATTTCATCTTGATGTCGTTAGAATGATATGTTGATGCCCAGTGTATAGGTGCGGGTGGTGGGATACAGGTCGCCGGAGTTGGCGGGTTTCTCGGGGTCAAGACCTTCGTATGATGTGAGGGTCAGGAGGTTGTCGGCGCTGAAGTACACGCGCAGGTTCTGTACCCAGAATTTAGTGGTGATTTTGCGCGGCAGGGTGTATCCGAGCTGAATGTTCTTCAGACGGAAGTAATCCATGCGTCGCAGGTGGAATTCATTCTCGGTGGGATTTGTGGCGTTGCCTCCGAGTCGTTCCCATTCGCCGTCCCGGTTCTCCCACGACCAGGGTTTTGTCAGATGGTTGTCGGTAGGGGTGTACGACTGCGTGGGGAGGATGCAGGTGTTGTATTTGTTGATCCAGAAGTCGCGGCGACCGGCCGAGCCCTGCCACAGCATCGCGAAGTCGAATCCACGCCAGTCGGCCTTGAAGTTGAGGGCGAAGTTGGTGGTGGGCGCGTCGCGGAGGCTGTTTACATCGGCCACCTTGTCGTTGCCGTCTATCACGCCGTCACCGTTGGTGTCCAGGCGGATTATGTCGCCCGGCTTGGCTCCCTGGTCGGCGTAGTCGTATGTGTCCTGGAAAGTCTGTGCCAGTCCCGGAAGCGTGGGCATATAGTAGGTGAAATGATAGGGCATGTTCAGATAGACGTATCCCTTGTCGAGGAATTCGCCCCATTTCTCGAGGTTCATGCGGTTGTACGATACGTTGGCGTTGACCGAGTAATTGAAATCGGCGGCGTGGTCGCGCCATGTCAGGTTGACTTCGACGCCACGGTTGCGCAGGTTGCCCAGATTGGCTTTGGGAGCCTCGTATGCGCCTGTCAGATGGATTGACATCTGCGAGTTCTGCAGCATCCCGGTCGTGAGCCGGTCGTAATAGTCCAGTTCGGCCAGCAGACGGGAATTGAGCATGGCCAGGTCGAGTCCGAGGTTGAACACACGTGTCTTCTCCCATGTCAGGGCGGTGTTGAGCATTTTCTGATATACGAAACCGGAAGCGATGGCACCGTCGAACATATAGTTGTTCTGTGCCATTATCTCTCGTTGCTGGTATGCCCCGACACCGCTGTTGTTGCCTAACAGACCGTAGGAAGCGCGGAATTTGGCGTTGTCCAGCCATGACTCGACATGGGGCTTGAGCCAGGGTTCCTCGCTGAGACGCCAGCCGATGGAACCGGAGGGGAAGAATCCGTATCTGTGACCCTTCAGGAACTTGGAGCTGCCGTCCACACGGAAGTTGAATTCGGCCAGATAGCGGTCAAGAGCGTTGTAGCTGACGCGGCCTATGAAGGAGCGTAATCCTTCGCGCGACGAGGTGCCGGATGTGGTCTGGGTCGTGGTCAGCGCCGAATTGATTTCGGACAGCGATGGGTGTATGCGGTTGCCGCGTCCCGTGGTGTTGGAACGGCTGTACCAGTATTCCTCGCTGTATATGGCCATGATGCGGAGGTCGTGCGCGTCGCCGAACACATGATTGTAGTTCAGACGGAAGTTCAGCAGGGTCTTGTAGCCGTTGTTGTTACGGTCCGTCACGCCGGCGCTGGGCTGGATGTACCACAGTTCCTTGTAGCTGTCGGTCTGGAAGTCATAGCTCTGCACCGGCATGGGGGCGTCCTTGTAGTATTGGTTGTAGTAGCGCAGCGAGTAGTCGAGCCTGGCGGTGAATCCCTTGAAGGCGTTCCACTCCAGGAACGCGGTTCCGTTCAGTTCCTGCCGGTTCTCCTTCTTGACGGCGTTGTTGTAGACGCACAGGGGATTGAACGCCTCGGGCAGCTCGCCGTAGGCCATCGGGCCACCGTAGTGGCCGGTTTCGGGGTCGTAGGGATATATGCCGGACACGGCGTTGCCTATACGGTTGTCCTCGCCGTTGAAACCGTTGCTCTGGCAGTAGGAGTATTTGCTCCAGCTGCCGTCCATGCGCATTCCGGCCTTGAGTTGACGCAGTATCATATAGTCGAAATTCATGCGCACGTTGAAGCGGTCGTAGTCATTGTTGATCTGCAGGCCTTTCTGGTCCATGTAGCCCACTGAGGCGAAGAAGTTGGCCTTGTCGTTGCCGCCCGTCGCGGACACGTTGTATGTCTGCAGCGCGCCGGTGCGCATGATATGGTCGAACCAGTCGGTGTTGGGATAGCGCACGGGGTCGATCATGCCCAAGGCAAGCCATTGGTCGATGGTGCCTTCCTTATAGTTCTGCTGCACACCGTTGGTGCCGGGGTTCGTGGCGGCCGATAGCTGGTGCAGGTGGAGTGCCGTGGCGTAATCGCTGAGCAGGTCGTATGCCCGTGTGGCTTCCTGCCATCCGTATGAGGCCGAGAAGCTGATCTGTGTGGGACGGTTCTTGCTGCCGTTCTTGGTCTTGATCAGGATTACGCCGTTGGCCGCGCGCGATCCGTAAACGGACGACGCCGTGGCGTCCTTCAGCACCGAGATGCTTTCGATGTCGTTCATGTTGATTCGGTTGATGTCGACGTCGGGCATGTCGTCCACCACGACCAGAGGGGCGGAGTTGTTGATCGTGCCGAGGCCGCGTATCAGAAGGGTGGCGCTGTTGTTGCCGGCCATGCCGGTGCTTTGGTTCACGGAAAGTCCCGGTATCAGACCCGAAAGCGCGGCCGACACGTTGGGCACGGAGCGTGAGGTCATGTCCTTGCCGACGGACACGGAAGCCACGGATCCGGTCAGATTCACCTTCTTCTGCGTACCGTATCCGACGACTACGACCTGTTCGAGGGCAACTTGCGTGGATTCAAGCGCGACATTGTGTGTCTCCACCCCGTCTACCTTCACGTTTGTGGTACGGTAGCCTACGTACGAGAACTGCAGCGTGGCCTTGTTGTCCACCACTATCGAATAACGGCCTTCGACATCGGTCACGACACCGTGTGTGCTGCCTTTGTCCAGAATCGAGACTCCGATCAGCGGCTCGCCGTCCGAAGCATCGGTCACCGTTCCGCTGACGGTAATGTCGTGGGCCGCGACCGGCAGTCCGGCGACAGCTGTCATAAGCAGGACTATGAGATTCTTTGATTTCATGAGTATGGTTAGTTTAGTTTGAGTTATCAGGTGGATTGCCGACTCTATTTGTTCAGGTCGTTGATATAGTCCTTGGGCAGTTTCCCGAAATGTTCGAAAAAGCATTTTGAGAAGTATGACGGGGTGTTGAACCCCACCATATAGCACACCTCGACTATCTGGTAGCGCCCGGTGGCCAGAAGCTCGGCACTCTTGCTGAGGCGCACTATCCGGATATAGTCGTTGGGAGTCTTGCCCGTGACGCCCTTGACCCGTTTGTGGAAATTGGACCGGCTCATCAGGAACATGCGGGCCAGGCCGTCGATGTTGAAATTGTCGTTGGTAAGGTTCTCGAGAATGAGGTCGTTCAGTTTCTTGACGAACTCTGCGTTCTCTGTTTCATGAGTGTCCTCGGCATGGGGCTTCTTATAGAAATCGAGGGGCGATTTAATGAAATTCTCCCTGAGCCGGCGTCGGCTATCAAGAATGCTGACGGCTTGGGCGCGGAGCTGCTCGATGGAGAACGGTTTCTCTATATATGCGTCGGCTCCGATGTTCAGGCCCTCCACTTTGGTCTCGATGTCGGTCTTGGCCGACAGCAGGATGACCGGGATATGCGAGAACGTGGGATTGCCGCGGACGGCCCGGCACAGCTCGATGCCGTCCATGTCGGGCATCATTATGTCGGAGATGATGATGTCTACGTTCCTGTTTTCAAGAATGGCGAACGCTTCGACACCGTTCGAGGCCGAGAGGGTATTGAAAGCATCCGAGAGATTGTCGGCGATGAACGAACGCAACTGGTCGTTGTCCTCCACTATCAGCACCGTGGGCATGTTGCGGTCCTCCGTGCCGGATGCGGCGTCGGAATCCGCGGACCCGTTTTCATCAGTCGATTGTGTGCCGGATGTCCTGTCATGCTCCTGAGTGTCGGCCTGCAGCGTCGTGGGGATTGTCAGGATGAACCGGCTGCCGTGGCCGTATTCGGATTCCACGCTGATCTCGCCGTCGTGCATCCTGGCGAGACTTCGGGCCAGCGGAAGGCCAAGGCCCGAGCCGGGATGTTTCCCATGGTCGTCCACCTGATAGAATGACTCGAAGATGCGCTTTATGTCCTTTTCCTTGATTCCGGGGCCGTCATCGGCTATTTCAAGACGAAGCACCTGTCCCTCCCGGTCCAGGTGCATGGACACGGTGATGCGTTTGTCGGCGAATTTCATTGCGTTCGACATCAGGTTGCCCACGATTTTCTCGAAAGCCTCGGGGTCGAGCACGCATTCTATTCCGGGTTGAATGCCACTTCGGTCCAGTCTGATGCCGTGCAGACCTGTGAATTCCTCGTAGCGGTTGCAGATCCCCTCCACTATTTCCGAGGCGTTGCACCTGGTGAAACTCAGCCGCATCAGCTGGGACTCCACCTTGCGGAAATCCAGCAGCTGGTTGATAAGCTCCAGCAGCCGCTGCACGTTGCTTTTCATCACCACGAGGTTGCGCCGGGTGCGTTCGTTGCCGTCGCCCGATTTCAATATGGTGTCCAGCGGAGCGCTGATCAGGGAAAGGGGCGTGCGGATCTCATGGGCGATGTTGGTGAAGAACCCTATTTTCGCCTCATACAGTTCCTTCTCCTTGGCGTGGCTGAATTTCACCATCTTGCGCCGGTGGGATGCGTCGATACGTCGCTTCAGGAAGTACATGGCCAGTCCGAAAAGCAGGATGTACACCACCAGCATCGTGTTGGAGAGCAGGAAGGGCCTTCTGACCACGA
Organism: uncultured Porphyromonadaceae bacterium; assembly: GCA_902468245.1. GTDB lineage: Bacteria > Bacteroidota > Bacteroidia > Bacteroidales > Muribaculaceae > Lepagella. Next base: position 34,587 of record CABQXY010000031.1, read on the forward strand.
GCTGGAGTTCGATCGGCTCGCTCCATACGCCGTCGTTGTTGGCGCCTTTGATCTGAAGGGTGTATTTGCCGGCGGGGATGTTCATGTAGCCGATATGCCGCTCGGTGCCCGGCAGGGTCTTCCATGTCGAGTCGAAGCCTTCGAGACGGTAGGCTATCTTGTTCTGTTCGGGGGAAAGATAGCTGAGACACGCCACGTCGAACCCGAATGTCGATTCGGACGAGGCAAGTTCGATTTTCGCGCTCCCGTCCGCAGGGCGCCGGTCGCGTCGGCCGTTGACGTAGAAATCCGTGACACGCACGGCGGGAACCATGTCGTTTTTACGTATGGCGGCCGGATCAAAGGTGATGAAACCGCCCGAACCTCCGAAGTAAAGCATATCGCCTTTGCCCGAACGCAGTGAGGAATTGTGCGTGTAGTGTATCTTAAGGAGATTCTCGAGGTACCGGAAATCCCTTACGGAATAGTCGTCGGCCGAGATCTTCACGAGGCCGCCTCCTGTGGACACCCAGATGTTCCCGTTCATATCCTCCTGCGTGGAATAGATTATGTTTGACGGGAGTCCGCCGCGGGCTTCGGTGAAACGCCGTTCCACCTTGCCGGTGGAGGGATTGAACAGAGCCAGACCTTCGCCTTCGGTGCCGATCCACAATTTGCCGCGCGAGTCAAGAAATATGTTGTTGAGGTTGTTGCCGGGCAGCGACGAGGCATTGCCGGTACGGTGGACGTAGTTGGTGAACCGGCCGTCGGGACTCATGCGGAACAGTCCGTGGAAATGGGTGGCGAACCAGAGGTTTCCTTCGTAATCCTCAAGAATCTTCATCACGGACGCCGACTGCAGGGCCGGGATGCGGTTGAATCTCGAGCCGTCGAATACGGCGGCACCGCGCGAGGTGCCGGCATATATGCGCCCGGTGGAGGCGCGGTACATGACGTTGACCACATTCGAAGGCAGTCCGTCGGCAGTGGTATAGTTGGCGATGATGTTGCCGGACGGGTATCCGGCCACGGTTATGCCCCGGTCATAGTCGCTGATCCAGAGCCGGTCGCCGACAGCCAGGGTCCCTTGAATGTTGTCGGAAAGTCCCGCAACGGGAAATACGGATGTGGTGCGTGTGGCCGGATTGAATATGTTCAGGCCTTTGCCGCTTGAGGTCAGCACGATGTTTCCGTCAGGCACCTCGACTATGCGTTTGACAATGTTGTTTGTCCGCGCGTTGCCTCCGTCGTTATGTCCTGCCTGATAATAGGAAAAGGCGTTGATGCGCGGCGAAAGATAACATACGCCGTAAAAATACGTGCCGAGCCACAGACCTCCTTCGTTGTCGCGCGTGATGGCGAAGATGCTTTTGTCGGGCAGATTGTCGTATGAGCTGCCATCGTCGAATGGCCGGAGCGTGTGCGTATTGCGGTCAAGTCTGAGCAGACCGTTTTCCGACCCCATTATCAGCTCGTTGGGACTATATGGGGTAAGGGCCTTTATGTCATGTACGGGTGCATTGGAGGATGTGGTGTGGGTGATGCGCCTGACTGAGTTGGAGCGTGGATCGAAATGAAACAGGCCGTCGGTCAGAGTGCCGGCCCATAGCGTATTGTCGTTCTGTCGGTACAGGGTCTGTATGTTTTCTCCGCAGACAGGAGTGGACGTCGTCTTGCCGGTGGCGGGATCGAGGCGGAAAAGGCCGGCGTTGTCGGTGCCGACCCAGATTGCGCCTGAAATGTCGGTGTCCATTGCGGTGACGAAGCGCGACGGCAGATGTCTGCCGTCGTAATGGCGCAGGACATTTAGCTTGGAATCCAGACGGTATATGCCTTGTCCGTAGCATCCCACCCATAGATGTCCCGTTTTGTCCGTCACAAGACAGTGTATGCTGTTGCGGTCGTCGCCGAACCGATGCCCGTCAAGAGCCACATGGCGGAAACTGTCGCTGTCGGGACTATAGCTGTATAATCCCTCCTTGGTGCCGACGAGTATGTCGCCGCCGGGTGTCTCCAGCAGACAGTGGATGAAATTGTTGCCTAAGCTCAGACTGTCGTTGTCGACGCGCCGGTACACCTTGAAGTTCAGTCCGTCGAACCTGTTCAGACCGTCGTTGGTGCCGAACCATAGGAATCCGCGGCTGTCCTGCATTACGGCCCACACGCCGTTGTGCGAGAGTCCGTCGTCGGTCTGATAGCTGCGGTACAGCGACGCCGAGGCGTGTGCCACAATAAGGATACTTATAATGAATGTCAGGATCGGTTTTTTCACGGTGGTTCTTTTTATGTTGCAAATATATATGCTTGATGCGCCGGGACAATGCAATAATATTGCAAGCAGATGCAAAAAAATTCCAAAGTATGCGCACTGAACGTATTATAGTACGGTTTTTGAATATTGTCGCATTCGGGTGCGCGTTATGGGCGGGTAATCACAGTAGTGGCGCAGACTCGGGTAGAGCTTGCGCCAATATCGTGTGGGCGATGAGGAGAGTCATTTGTGGGCGACGTGGAGGGTCATTTGTGGGCGACGTGGACGTCACCCCTCCAGTCGCTGCAGGTTCTGTGGGTGACTGGAATGACGACGTCCACGTCGGCAATTGGAATGACGACGTTCACGTCGTCAACTTATGGGTGGAGAGTCCGCGCTATTTGAAGGTGACGGTCAGGGGCGGCAGGGCGAGGGCGTCGGACCGGGCGCGGACTATGGCGTTCCACTGGGCGGCGTCGGACACGAAGCCTTTCGACCAGCCGGAACCCCAGTAATAGGTCATGCGGTCGGCGCCTTCGGGGGCGGAGAGTATCACATGGCCCACGGCGTCGCCGCGCGGCGCGTCAAACGGTATGTAGCGCACCTTCATGGTCTTGTCTCCGCATAGGGCTAAGTAAATCTCGCCGTTGTTGGCTCCCGGCTCCTGTGTGTAGTCGGTATAGGTTACAAAACCGTTGCCGAAGTCGTAGCCCTGCGGGTTGGAGTCGTGCACCACGATGCCCGCTATGGGGCGGGCGTCGGCAGGAAGGTTGTCGTACCAAACCGTGGTCTTGTTGAGGCAGTCGCCGGCATCAAGCGTGATAAGGCGATGCTCGATCACGTCCTTGCCGCCTATCCTTACGGGATTGTAGGTCAGCTCGGCGGTGAAGCGCAGGGGACCGTTGTCCAGCACGCGGGCCTCGGCCCAGCAGTAGGGCATCACGATGCTGTCGCCCGGCAGGAGCAGGGCCGATGTGCCGCCTCCTAACGTCGGACCGACGGCATATACGTCCATACCTTTGCCGTGGTCTATATGGAACGAGATGCGCTTTACACGGTCGTCATAGAAGCGCTGTTCCAGCACCGGCTCGGTCACGCTCTTGGTCCACACGTCGTAGCCGTAGGCCTTCTCGCCGCTCTTTTGCAGCGCAGGGCCGTAGGCACGGAACGCGCCGCGGTCGTTCTCCCACGCCAGGTCGTCCTTGCGTTCCGGGAATATGCGGCCATAGCAGATGGTGTCGACCGGCATCGGAGTACCCGGCACCAGCTTGTAGTCTATGCCGGCTTTTGCGGGAATGGATACGCGGAAGATTATCTTGCCGTCGTGGGTGATCTGATACGGCACCTCGTGGCCACGGGCATCCATGAGCAGGAAGGGTGTGGCCGGAGCCTCGGCTATCTCCACCATTTCGTTGCGCGCTATGTCAGACGGATTGGAGACGGTAAATACAATGTCTTTTGATTCCTTGGCCTCACCGTAACCTATGGCTACAGGATTGGCGGCGTAGGCTGAGCACGGCGCGAGCGCGGCTGTCAGAAGCAGGATTGAAGTTGTTATGTTGTTCATGATAAATAGGTTAATTTGCAATTATACGGCTTGCATGACGAGGATGGAGATGTAGAGTATATAGCATAGGGCCATGATGGCGCCTTCGATGCGGGTGATGGTCCGTGTCTTGAAGAACCATCCGAAGAACCAGAACAGCAAAGCGCTGCCGGTGAGCACACCGAGGTCGAACGTCGAGATACCCCCGAAGGGGAGGGGACGTATTGCCGCGGCGCAGCCCAACACCAGGAAGATGTTGAATATATTGCTGCCTATCACGTTGCCCACGGCTATTCCGGAGTTGCCCTTCACAGCCGCTACGAGGGATGTGGCCAGCTCGGGGAGGGAGGTTCCGGCGGCCACGATGGTCAGGCCGATTATCGCGTCACTAACGCCCCATGACCTGGCTATGGCCGAAGCCTTGTCCACAAACAGGTCGCCGCCGTAAATCAGCGCGGCGAGGCCTCCGAACACCATGACGGCCGACAGCCACATCCCGGGCTGCGGCTTGGCCTCGGCAGGCTGCCCGGACTGTTCGTGTTTGGATTCCTCGGCCTGCGCGAAGATATAGCGCATGAATATGACGAAAAAGAGGAGCAGCAGGATGCCGTTGACGCGCGAGATTTCGGGCGCAGTGCCGTCCAGCCACGGCGAGCAGCCCATTGCCAGGATGGCCACGCTGGCCAGTATCACCAACGGTATCTCATTGACCATTATTCCCTTGCCTATGTGTATCGGTCGGGCCAGAGCCACGGCGCCGATTATGAGCAGGGTGTTGAAGATGTTGCTCCCCACCACGTTGCCGATGGCCATGCCGGTATTGCCGTCTACGGCCGACATGACGCTGATGGTCAGTTCCGGAGCCGATGTGCCGAAGGCCACGATGGTCAGGCCCACTATGAGGTCAGACAGACCGAACTTGCGGGCTATCGCAGCGGCGCCGTCCGTCAGATAATTGGCTCCGCCCAGTATCAGAACCAGGCCTATGATCAGCAATACGTAATTCATCGGATAGTGGAATTTTCAGTTATAATACGTTTGTATAACGTTCCGGACTCATTAAATATTCAAACCGCAACGATAATAAAAGCGTCCCATAGGGCTGGAACAGTGACGCGGTCACTCCGGGCCCCGCAACTGGAGGGGCGGTGTCCCCACCGCCCGTATGTTGACGACGTGGACGTCGTCACTCCAGTCCTGACGCGGCGATGATGTCGTCACGCCCGTATATTATGCCGTATATTATGATGTGATGAACTGGCTGCCTCGGAGAGGCTGTTTCTCATTAACCCCACGATGGCTGGAGGGAGCGTAGCGCTCGACAGCCTTCGTGGGGTTAGATAGGTGTGGTGCAGCTTGGTCGGAGACCATGCCGCTCGCCTAAAGTCATCGTCATATCGTGCAGTACAGAGGCATGGTCTCCGACCAAGCTGTGTCGCTCCGACCTTGTGTCCCCACGAAGGACGGGGCCAGCTGTCGCGGCCGCCGCCCATCGTGGGGTTAATGAGAAACAGCCTCTCCGAGGCAGTCAGCCGCGTGTCTACCGGGGGCGGTTGGGAAAACCCGCGCCACTATTCGGCGGTGAGGACACCGCCGCTCCAGTGTTGGCCCGCCGCTGTGCTTTTCGGTAATTTGGGTAAGGAGATAAGTATTTTGGATAATTGGAATATCCGGAAAAGATTATAACTTTGTAATTTGAAATAATTAACCGCATTATGAAGATGAAAAAGATTATAGCATACTTGGGGATGGCGCTGATGGTCGGCGCCTCGGCATTGGCTCAGAGCACGGTGTATCTGACCCGCGAAATCAGTCCGGAGGCCCTGATAAAGATATATAAGGCTCTCGGCGTTCCGGCCAAGGGGCGCGTGGCAGTCAAAATTTCGACGGGCGAGGGCACGAATCCCAATTATCTGAAGCCTACGCTGATAGGTCCGTTAGTGAACGAGGTGGGCGGCACCATCGTGGAATGCCGTACGGCTTACAAGGGCGACCGAATGGAGACGGCCGACCACTGGAAGGTGATACACGAGCATGGCTTCGACAGCATCGCACCCGTCGACCTGATGGACGAGTACGACCAGATACGCATACCGGTGCGCGACAAGAAGCATCTGAAATACGACCTCGTCGGCGGTCACCTGGCCAACTATGATTTCATGGTGATGCTGAACCACTTCAAGGGTCATCCCATGGGTGGCTACGGCGGCGCGCTGAAGAACATGAGCATCGGTTGCGCCAGCCGCGACGGCAAGGCATACATCCACACGGCCGGCGCCACTTCCGACACCGACGAGCTCTGGAGCAAGATTGCCAAGCAGGACGACTTCCTGGAGTCGATGGCGTCGGCGGCCCAGGGTGTGGCCGATTACTTCAACCGCGAGAACGGCATAATCTATATCTCGGTGATGAACAACATGACTGTGGACTGCGACTGCGTGGCCCATCCCGCACCCGTCAAGCTGGAGGATTACGGCATCCTCGCATCGACCGACCCGGTGGCTCTGGACCAGGCCTGCGTCGACATCATCAACCAGCAGAAGGTGACGGCTCATAACGATCCCACCGACCTGATACAGCGTATCGACAAGCAGCACGGCACGCACACCATCGACTGGGCCGAAAAGATCGGCCTCGGCTCCAAGCAGTACAAGATAGTGAACATAGACGGGAAATAACATAGGATGACAAATAACATAGCAGGCAGATTGTTGTCGGCCATTGTGATAATGGCGGCAATGACGATACCGGCAGGCGCCCTCAGGGGTGCCTCGCCGGCGTCGGGACTTGACAGTGTGCAGGCCATTCCCGACCTGGTGGTGACAGGCACGCGCGACCGCACCGACGTGCGCCATCTGTCGCAGACGGTGTCGATAGTGGGCCGCGAGACCATAGAGCACAGCATGGAGCCGTCGCTTCTGCCGGTGCTTTCGGCCGAGGTGCCGGGGCTGTTTGTCACCGAGCGCGGCGTGTTGGGTTACGGCTCGTCGGGAGGCTCGGCAGGGGGAATCTCCATACGCGGCCTGAGCGGCGGCAACGCCCGCATGATGGTGCTGATAGACGGCCATCCGCAGTATGCCGGCATATTCGGTCACCCTATATCCGACTCGTACCAGTCGCTGCTGGCCGACAAGGTGGAGGTGCTTCGCGGTCCCGCGTCGGTGCTGTACGGCTCCAATGCAATGGGCGGCGTGGTGAACATCGTGACGCGACACATGCACGGTGACGGAGTGCGCACTCATGTAGGCGTGGGATACGGATCGTACAACACGCTTGAGACGGAAGTGACCAACACCGTCCGCAAGCGCGGCTTCAACAGCGTGGTGAGCGCGTCGTACAACCGTACCGACGGCCACCGCAAGGACATGGGCTTCGAGCAATACGGCGGCTACGCCAAGATAGGCTATGACTTCAGTAGCCACTGGCAGGCATTCGTCGACGTGAACGTGACGCATTATAACGCCCACTGCCCCGGCCCGGACTATGCGCCGCTGGTCGACGGCTATCAGCGCATCACGCGCGGCGTGGCGTCGATGGTGGTGTCTAACGAATACGACCGCACATCGGGTGCCGTCAGCTTCTTCTACAACTGGGGCAACCACTGGATCAACGACGGCTACACGCCGAGCAACGGCCAGACCGGGCAGGACGGCCGCTTCAAGTCGTACGACGATATGATCGGCGTGTCGGCCTATCAGAGCAACCGGTTCTGGCAGGGCAACCGCATCACGTTGGGCTTCGACTGGTTCCGCTACGGCGGCAAGGCCTGGACTGACTATGTGGCCGGTCCGCAGGAGGGTACCCGCCGCGACCTGGTGAACAAGCATGAGGACGAATACGCAGGTTATATGGATTTCCGTCAAGACTTGTGGCAATGGCTGTCGCTGAACGCCGGCTTGCGTGTGGACCATCACACACGCGTCGGCACCGAATGGGTGCCTCAGGCCGGACTCGCTTTCCATCTGCCCCGAACCATCGAGCTGAAGGCATCGGCGTCCAAGGGATTCCGTTATCCGATACTGCGCGAGATGTATATGTTTCCGCCGCAGAATCCCGACCTGAAGCCCGAGTCGATGTGGAACTATGAGATAGCGATGTCACAACAGTTGCTTGGCGGCAGGCTGCGGTATGGCGTCAACCTGTTTTATATCGACGGCAAGAACCTGATAGTGACGCTCAGGAATCCCAACGGCACGGGTATGCTGAACCAGAACACCGGCAAGGTGAAGAACGCGGGCGTGGAACTGCAGGGAGGCTACCGCATCAGCTCCGCATGGCGCGTGAACGCCAACTACAGCTATCTGCACATGAAGAACCCCGTGATAGCCGCTCCGGAGCACAAGCTGTACGTGGGCGCCGAGTTCATGAAAGGCCGCTGGTATGCCGCCACGGGCGTGCAGTATGTGGCCGACCTGTACACGGCGGTGGGTGACAACCCGAAGAAGGAGAGTTTCGTGCTGTGGAACCTGCGCGGATCGTATCGCATAGCCAGATGGGTGGAAGTGTGGGTGAGGGGCGACAACCTACTGGCGCAGAAATATGAGATCAACGACGGCTATCCCATGCCCCGCGCCACAGTAATGGCCGGCTTCAGGTTCAATTTTTAGTCTTTTTTAGACCGATATTTTAACTTTAAACTAAATCCACAATAAGATACGTTAACCAAAAAAAACATTACGAACTATATCTAATATTCTAAACCAGGTACCATGAACCGTGGAATGATTCTCGGCCTATGCTCGCTGGCGAGCGCCGTGGCCGTAGCCGCGCCGGTGGAACTGACCGGTCCCGGCGACTCGCATGTATTTGAGAACCAGCTGTGTTCGGAAGTGAATACAGCCGAAATAACCATAGCCGGGCGTGCGTTCGACGCGGCGCGCGACCGGCTTTCCATCTATGGCAACGGCTCGATTGTGATAGCCGACGGGTGGAAGGAGCCGCTGACAATATACAGCGAGCCGAACTGTGGCGGTACGGCAAAAGTGCTGGAGCGCGACCGCTACTATCGCGGCGAACTCCAGGGTGAAGCATCCTTCCTGCCTGAGGAGGAATTGGGCGATTTCGACAACCGGGTGCGGTCGTTCCGTCTGAAGAAGGGCTTTATGTGCACGCTGGCCAACAACCCCGACGGCACGGGATATTCGCGGGTGTTCATAGCCGACAACGAGGACCTGACAGTCAACGCGATGCCCGAAGGACTTGACTTTGTGTCGTTCGTGCGCGTATGCCGTCACGACTGGGTGGGCAAGCGCGGCATCGCCGGCGGCGATGTATGGAAGCTGACCCGCTCGTCATGGTTTTACGACTGGGGCGCCAGCGCGGTCAGCGACACGGACTGCGAATATGTACCCATGCGCCACAACCGCTGGTGGGACGGCTGGGATAAGATAAACTCGCGTGTGGACGGTGCCAATATGCTCGGATTCAACGAGCCTGACCACGCCGACCAGTCGGACCTCGGAACGGAAGTGGCCATTGATATGTGGCCCGAATATATGAAGTCAGGCCTGCGCGTGGGATCGCCGGCGCCCGACTGCATCAACAAGGCGTGGCTCAAGGAATTCCTGGCCAAAGCCGATTCGCTGAACTACCGCGTGGACTTCGTGGCCACGCACATGTACTGGAACTCGCAGGATCCGTACAGGCTGGCCGACGACATCGCAAAACTGTGCAAGAACACATACGGCGGACGCCCGATGTGGATAACGGAATGGAACAACGGCGCCAACTGGACTAACGAATGGTGGCCTGACGCCAAAGGCCCGAAGCGCGATGCGGAATTCAACATCGTGCTTGACGAGAATGGCAAACAGACGGAGGTGAGCCGACCGCACACCGAGGCCAACTCGGCCGTGCAGAAAGAATGGCTGGGCAAAGCCCTGGACGCATTCGACAAATGCGACTGGCTGGAACGCCACTCTTTCTATAACTGGGTGGAGGATGCCCGCTCGGTGGAAATAGACGGCAAGCTGACGCCTGCCGGCAAAGTGTTCACGGAGTTCAACTCACGCCCGGCGTTCAACAGCGCCACGGAGTATGTGCATACCTGGAAGATAGCGCCGCCGCGTATCATGGCCATCAAGGCGAACCGCACCCGAGTGCGTATCGACTTCTACGACCACAACGGCGAGACGGCCAAGGGATATAAGGTGGAGCGCCGCATCAACGGCGGTGAATGGAAGGAGATAGCCTTCATCACCCCCGGCAACGGCTACAAGATGGGACAGACCACTTTCTTTGCCGACAAGGATGTGGTCGGCGGATTCATGGAATACCGTATGAAGGCCGTGTCGTACAAGGGTACTGAATCCATCTGGTCGCGTGTCATCGGCAAGGAGGTGAAAGGCTCGGGCATAGAGGACGCAGATATGTCGGAACTGACTGTCAACGCCCGTCCCGGCGGCTTCGTGATAGAGTCCGGAGAAGCCGGCGAACTGACTGTCTACGCCATGGACGGTCGCGAAGTGCGCAAAGTAAGTTTCACCGAAGGCACCACGACAGTAGAGGGTCTGGACAAGGGCATATACATCGTGGACGGCAACAAACTGCTGGTGAAATAACTGTTGAATTAATGTGATAAAAAAACGACGCTTCCGGAGCCGGGCTTCGGAAGCGTTTGACAATAACAACTTTAAACGGGGTGTGATAAAATGTATTGAATTTTGGAAAGTGCAAAATATTTCTTAATTTTGCAATATACGATATGTAGACATTGTCTATACTTATGCGACTGATCAGACGTGTATTGACCGCCATAATAATGATGTTGGCTTTCGGCGTTTCCGCGAGTCATGCCGAGGTGCGTCAGCTCAAGACGCTGGGCGATCGCGACGGACTGAGCGACATACTGGTCAATACAATATACAAAGACTATCAGGGTTATGTCTGGCTGGGTACCGAGTCGGCCATAGACCGTTACGACGGCAATTCGATAGTGTCGTACCCTCTGACCGACAAATCCAAGGGCCAGGGTCGCGTCAACGCCATACTGCACACCAAGCAGGGCGACCTGTATATCGGCACCACGTCGGGACTGAGCGTCATGCCGGGCGGCACCGTGCAGCCCAAACGCCTGCAGGCCGACAGGATAAGCATGCCGGTCAACGCCCTGGACCACGACCGCTCAGGCAATATATACATCGCCACTGACCAGGGACTGTTCAGGTACAACACCCGGCAGAAGCAGCTGGACAAGATCTCGACCGAGGCAGACCTTCGTCGCCCCGACACCAAGTTCATGGACATACTGGTGCAGGACGACCGCATCCTGTGGGCCGCCACGACGCACACGCTGTACCGCTATGTGATCGACACGCAGCAGATCCGTTCGTTCCCGATGCCCGGGGGCGGAGAGTGCACGCACATAGCCATGGCCGGCAACCGGATATACATCGGTATGCGCAACGTGGGCTTAGTGCCCTTTGACATCGAAAGCCAGCGTATGGGCGTGCCGGTGCAGACAGGCAATAACCTTATTACCGACATAGCTGTAGACGGCAACAAGGACCTGTGGGTCTCGACCGACGGCGAGGGCGTGTTCCGCTATTCGCCCGCCACCGGAAGGGTTGAGGAGAGACTATCCACGTCCGAAGGTCCGGTAAGGCTGAAGTCAAATTCAGTGTATTCCGTAATGGTAGACAATCTCGGGCTGCTGTGGGTGGGATATTATCAGATGGGACTGGACTATACGCCCAACAGCCACAATTATTTCAACACCTACACGTATCCGGCGGCGGGATTCGACAGCAACCGCTATGCCGTGCGGGCCATAGCCTTTGACGGCACCACCAAGATAATAGGCACGCGCGACGGTCTCTTTGTGGTGGACGACACGCGCGGCATATTCCGGCATCACGCATACCCGCAGCTGCGCTCCAACATCATATTCTGCATAGTCCCTGTGGGCAACCACAGATACCTGATCGGCACCTACAACGGCGGGATGTACCGCCTCGACTCGCAGACAGGCGACATCAGCGACTTTGACAGCAACGGCGCCATTTCCGGCAATGCCTCGGTGTTCAACATAACGCAGGACGACCGCGGCGACATCTGGGCCGGCACGTCCGAAGGACTGGTGCGTTTCCATGAAGACGGCCATGCCGACGTGTGGACCAGCCGTAACTCCCGCTTGCCCGCCGGAAACGTGTACGAGATATTCTTTGACAGTGCCGGACGCGGCTGGATATGCACCGAGAACGGCATGGCGCTGTGGAACGGCGAAAGCCTTGACACGGAAATGTTTCCGAAAGACTTCATCCACAAGCAGAAGATACGCGACATATACGAGGATAGCAGTCATCAGCTGTACTTCGTGCCCGACCGTGGCAGCGTGTACCGCTCCGACCTGCAGATGTCGAAGTACGGACCGGTTGAATTCGGTGCCGACGAGAACGTGAACACCATGTTTGTGATCGAGGACCGCGACCGCTGGCTGTGGCTCGGCACCGACAAGGGACTGATACGCTACGACCGCAAGGAGAACTTCCACCACTTCAACAACGCCGACGGACTCCCCAACCAGGTGTTCACGCTGTGCGCCCCGATCCGCGATGCAGCCGGCAACCTGTGGATGGGCAATTCGTCCGGACTGATAGAGCTGGATTTCAACCGGTTCAAGAAGACATCCATCGACAATCACCGGCCCGTCACCATCACTGACCTGAAATCAAGGGGCAAGAGCATAATTACGCGAATGCGCGACGACAACGACAACCTCTCCATCTCGCTGACCGGCAAGGAGGACGACTTAGTGATATACCTGTCGGACTTCAGCTACAAGCCGTCGGAATATTTCGTGACGGAATACATGCTTGAAGGCACCGACGGCAAATGGCACCGGGCCGAAGGCAACGAACCGATACATCTGTACGACCTGCCCAGCGGCAAATACACGCTCAAGATGCGCGTGCAGGACAACGCGCACACCCAGACCGTACTGACCATACGCAAGTCGTCCAACATCAGCTGGGCCATGATATTCATAATCGTGGCGCTGACCGGCGGACTCTGCTACACATTGTATATATTGTACAGGAAATTTTACCGTCACTCCAAGGACGAGGAAGAATATATCGACGCAGAAGAAGCAACTAACGAAATTCCGGCCGCAAAGGAGCCGGAGCACATCAGCTATAAGACAACGCGCCTGAGTGACGAGGAATGCAAACGACTGTTGAAACTTCTAACTAATGTCATGAACAACGAAAAGCCTTACACCAATCCTAATCTAAAAAGTTCTGATCTGGCCGCGTTGATCGGCACCAAGAGCCATTCGCTCTCGTTCCTGTTCAACCAGTACATGAAGAAAACCTTCTACGACTATGTGAACGAATACCGCGTTGAGGAATTCAAACGGCTGGTGAACGAAACGGACATATCCCGCTATACGCTCACGGCATTGTCCGAAAAGTGCGGGTTCTCGTCGCGAGCCAGTTTCTTCCGCCATTTCAAGGCGTCCACGGGCATTACGCCGTCGGAATATATCAAGAACAATTTGCGCTGATTCTGCAACAGAATGAGACAAAATGAGTCTCACATTCTTATGCAACTAAGAATCTCAATCTCTTAAGTAATTGGGTATCAACTATTGCGACTAAACTTCATCCAAATTTATTAAGAGAGATATAAACGGGGCCAAAAAAGTTTTTTTCAGCAAATTCGCGTGGTAATTTTGCAGTGTCCGCACTGGACATGAACCAACAACACTACAAAGGCCATGAACGAACCAACCGACAGCCGGGCTGTCATTATCAAATCCTACCATGAGAACTTCGAGCGAGTCCTTCACTTCATCGTGTCGCGCATCAACAACGTAGAGGATGCCGAGAATCTGGCGCAGGACGTGTGGGTGCGTGTGCTGACACTGACCCGTCCGGTGGAGGAGGAGACGCTGACGTCCCTGATTTACGTGATAGCGCGCAACCTCGTAAACGACTATCTGCGTCGTCTGTGCCACAGCCGTGCGTACAGCGAGGAGGTGCTGGAAAGCGGCGAGGAGCGTTACGAGATGTCGCCCGAGAATCTGATTTCGGCATTCGAGATAGCGCGCATAGAGCGCGAGCGTGTTGAGTGCCTGCCGACACAGCGCCGTATCATATATGAAATGAGCAGATACCAGGAGAAGACACCCGAGGAAATAGCCGGAATGCTGTCGCTGTCCAAGCGCACCGTGGAGAATCACCTGCGCCTGGGGCGCCGCGATGTGCGCAGCTGCATAGCCGCCGTAGTGTGAATGATTCCGTTCGCTCATGCCGGATATACACGATAATTAACTAAAAACCATAATACAATACCTAACATTTATGAGCATTCGACTTAAAAACATTATGCCATGGAAGAGCATACTGCGTGCGGGTCTGATTGCCGTGATGGTGGCAGCCGTCACGCCATTGGTGGCGTACGCGCAGCGCGCATCGTCGTCGGCAGCCGTACCCGGGCAGGTCACCGGCGTGGTACTCGACGAGACCGGAGAGCCTCTGATCGGTGCCACCGTCATGGTGAAGGGAACTACTAACGGTGCGACCACCGACCTGGACGGCAACTTCTCGATCAAGGCATCGAAGGGCTCCACCCTCGTTGTGTCGTACGTCGGTTACAATACACAGGAAGTGAAGGCCGCTTCCGGCAACATGAACATCAAGCTGAAACCCAACGACCAGGTGCTTGACGAACTGGTGGTAGTGGGTTACGGCGTGCAGAAGAAGGCATCCATGACCGGATCCGTCACGGTGGTGAACGACGAGAAACTTAAGGACAAAGGCGCCCTGGCCAGCCCCGTCGAGGCATTGCAGGGCCAGGTGCCCGGTGTGATCATCACCCGTTCGTCGTCCGCTCCCGGCGAGGAGAACTGGGACATGAAGATCCGTGGTTCCGTGTCGAAGAACAATTCCGCACCCCTCGTGATCATAGACGGTATCGAGTATGAAGGCGTGGGCGCGCTGAACCAGCTGAACCCCTCGGATATCGAGTCGATGAATATCCTGAAGGATGCCGCCGCCTCCATCTACGGTTCGAAGGCCGCCGGCGGCGTCGTGCTGATCACCACCAAGAAAGGTAAGGACGACCAGGTGCGCGTGGAATACAACGGATCGTACACCCACAAGTTCGTGGGCAACACCCCGAAGACCATGAGCATCGACGAATGGGCCGACGCCCAGGTCGAGGCATATATGAACGACAACGACCCCAACAACAGCTGGATCACCTACTGCAAGATGATGAAGGAATACAAGGGCCAGTTCATCGACATGCGCAACGGCAACCCGCTGAACGGCATGTTCTCCGATACGCAGGACCTGACATTCTTCGACACCGACTGGAACGACGTGATATGGGGCGACTCCTGGAGCACCAACCACGACCTGGCCGTGTCCGGCGGCAAGAACGGCAACACATACCGCGTGTCGGCCGCATACATGTACGATGATTCTCCTCTGAAATGGGGCAACAACCACAACAACCGTTTCAACATCCGACTGAACAACACCTTCAAGTTCCACAAACGTTTCTCGCTGACCTCGTCGATAGCGCTGAACCGTCAGGACCAGGTGTCGCCCACACAGATAGGCGCCTGCCTGAGCACCAGCACGGCACAGCCCGGCTTCCCGACATCGACGATCGACGGCAAGCCTTACGGCTGGGGAACATGGCGCGCGCCCAACTGGGCAGCCGAGCTTGGCGGCGACAACCGCTATAAGGCGCTGTCCGTCAATGTGAGCGAGGCATTCCGCTATGACATCATCGAGGGACTGAGCCTCAACGCCGTGTTCGGTTACAACTACCGTGGCAACACGCGCGACGCAAAGACCCTCTCCGTGGACTACTACAACTATAAGGGCGACACGAAGGTATTCTCCAACCCCAACCAGGACGACACCAAGTACGAGAAATGGTGGGACCGCCGCGAACTCTTCATGGGCCAGGGTTATCTGGACTATACCAAGACATGGAAGGACGTGCACAACTTCAAGGCCATGCTCGGTGTGCAGTACTCGTTCACCGACTATGAGTCGAACACCAACACGGCGATGGACATCAACGCCCCTCTGGAGGTTGTGAACGGTACGGGGACGATCACCACAACCGGAGCCAAGTGGCAGGAAGCGCTGTTGAGCTACTACGCACGTCTGAACTACGATTTCGACTCCCGCTATCTGCTGGAAGGCCAGGCACGTTACGACGGCTCGTCGAAGTTCCAGGCCGAGAACCGCTGGGCGTTCTTCTGGGGCGTATCGGCAGGCTGGCGCATCGGCCAGGAGAAATTCATGGAGGCCGCACGCAGCTGGCTGAGCGAACTGAAGCTCCGCGCATCGTACGGCAACGTGGGCAACCAGAACGGTATCGACCGTTACTCGGGCGTGGCCCTCTATAACTTCAAGCCGAACCAGAACGTGATAATCGGCAACGGCAAGATTTCCTGGATAGACACCAACGGCAAGCTGGTGAGCCTGGACCGTACCTGGGAGCGCGTGCACAACTACAACGTGGCCCTTGACTTCGGCTTCTTCCAGAACCGCCTGACCGGATCGGTCGAGGCATACTGGAAGCGCGTCAACAACATGCTGATCGACGTGATCTATCCCGCCATCCTCGGTGACAACGCGCCGACGGCCAACAAGGGTAAGTTCAAGGCATGGGGTTACGACGCCAACATCAACTGGAACCAGACCATAGGCAACGTGACGTACCATGTCGGCGGCACGTTCACCTACGCCGACAACAAGCTTCTGGACAACGGAGGTTCCGGCGCCATCCAGGTAGGTGTGCGCTCCGACCGCGAGGGCTATCCCCTGAACTCCGTATGGGGCTACCGTTACTGCGGCAAGATCCAGAACGAGGAACAGCTGAAGAAATACATAGACCGTTACAACGGCACCTCGACCGTGGCCGGCAACATCTCCAAGCTCCGCGTGGGCGACAACATGTTCGAGGACGTGAACAAGGACGGCAAGCTGACATTCGAAGACCTGGTTTACCTCGGCACCGAGGATCCCAAGATCCAGTTCTCGTTCAACTTCGGCGCCGCGTGGAAGGGCCTTGACATCGACTTCGTGTTCCAGGGCGCAGGGCGCCGCACCGTATGGCGCCGCGACGGCAACAACAACGCCGACACATGGCGTATCCCGACCCGTACGGCTTACCAGAACGGCTCCAACCACTTCATCGGCAACGTATGGAGCGAGACCAACCGCGACGGTTACTACACGCCGCTGACACACCAGCAGGAGATAAACAACTACAACTACCAGTGCTCGTCATGGTCGGTCGAGGACGGCTCCTATCTGCGTCTCAAGAACGTGACCATCGGCTACACGCTGCCCCAGAACATACTGAACCGTCAGAAAGTGCTGTCGGGCGTACGTGTCTACCTGACCGGCACCGACCTGTGGGAGACTTCCAAGATCAAGGACGGCTGGGATCCCGAGTCGTCGGGTAAAGTCAGCAACGCCAACCGTTATCCTTTCCTCCGCAGCCTTACAGTGGGTCTGCACCTAACATTCTAACCACATCATGAATACAGCAATGAACAAGATAATAAAGACCATATCAGCCGCAGCGGTAGCGTTGCTCCTCACGTCCTGCCTGGACCTGGAGCCGAAGGACCAGATGGCCGACACCAACATGTGGGCCACATCGAGCGACTTCCAGCTCTTTGCCAACAGGTTCTACGACTGGTTCCCGTCGATACAGAGCATGTACAACGGCGACAAGGAGAGTGACTTCATGGTGGACAAGAGCGGTTTCAACGTCATCTCCAACGGTACGAACGCCGTGCCTGCCAACGACGGCACCTACGGAGGCTGCTACAACCACATACGTCGCTGCAACATCCTGATAGAGCGTGCCGACAAATACAGCGGCACCCGCGAGGACATAGCCAAGCCCGAGGGGGAGGCATACTTCTTCCGCGCATACAGCTATTACACGCTGCTGACGCGTTACGGCGACGCCATCATCGTCACCACACCCATCGACGTGGACGACCCCGCCATGCAGGCCAAGCGCAACGACCGCTCGGAGGTGATCAAGCAGATACTCGAGGATCTGGACAAGGCCGCCGAGCTGCTGCCCAGCACCACCGACGTGGAGAACGGATATGTAGGCAAGGAAGGCGCTCTGGCGTTCAAGGCACGCGCCGCCCTGTTCGAGGGCACATGGCAGAAATTCCGCGGCAACGAGGCTGCGGCCAAGCCCCTGCTGGACCAGGCCGCACAGGCCGCCAAGGCAGTGATCGATTCCAAGAAGTTCCAGCTGTTCTCGTCATCGGCCTTAGGTACGGAATCCTACAAGTATCTCTTTATCCTGGAGGACACGAAGTGCAATCCCGCCGGTCTGACCAAGAGCGCCAACAAGGAATACATCATCAAGCGCTGCTATGACATGACCAACAAGCAGATAGGCGACAACGTGACCGTGGGCGTGCTGAACAACGCGCAGCTGATGTCGGCCAAGGTGGCCGATCAGTATCTGTGCTCCGACGGCCTCCCCATTGACAAGTCGCCGATGTTCCAGGGTTACGCCAACGCCGACTCCGAGTGGCAGAACCGCGACAACCGTATGGCCAACACCCTGATGAAGCCTCACGGAAAATACTGGAACGGCACGAACCCGAACTATTACCGCGACTTCACCGACGCCGACGCCAACCGCGCGCAGTATGCCGACTATATGCCGGGCAGCGGTACGGGTTATTTCCCGCAGAAGTGGGCGTGCGAGCGCCGCGTCACCTCCACCGAGGAGAGCTACGACATGCCTATCCTCCGCTACGCAGAGGTGCTGCTGGCTTACGCCGAGGCAGTGTTTGAGCGTGACGGCAAGATTTCGGACGAGGACCTTGACATGTCGCTCAACCTGGTTCGCCGCCGCGTCAACCCCGCGATGCCTAAGCTGAGCAACGCATTCGTGAGCGCCAACGGACTGGACATGCGCACCGAGATACGCCGCGAGCGCAGCGTGGAATTCGTGTCGGAGGGCTTCCGTCTCGACGACCTGAAGCGCTGGAAGACAGCCGAGGTCGAGATGCCTATGGACTTCGCCGGCGTGCACGTGGACGGCACCGAGTATGGCCGCCGCAACTTCCCCGCCTTGCGCAAGGACGCACAGGGCCGCGTGGTATGGGAGACAGGCCGCAAGTGGGCCGAGCGCAACTATCTGCTGCCGCTTCCCACCGACCAGCTCCAGCTCAACCCCAACCTGGGCCAGAATCCCGGCTGGTAATCCGGTTCTATAACATTCATATATCCGATTAAAGAAAGATAACATGAACAAGAGATATACAGGCGTCATCGCATCGCTGGCAGTCTGCGCCATGACGGCCGGACTGACCGGATGCAGTGACGACAAGCAGATGACACTTGACGGCACGGAGGTAATCATCCCGACGACCATCACATTCGAGTGTACCGAGACGCTGCCCCTGGCAGTGGGCATGGACTCGCTGCTGGTGTACACCGTAGGCCCGGAGGAGGCCGAGGACAAGACCCTGCTGTTCCGCAGCGGCGACGAGAGCATAGCCACAGTGGACGAGAACGGCCTGGTACATGCCGTGGCCGTGGGCGAGACCACTGTTTCGGCAGTGCCCAAGCGCCTTGGCGCCGGAACCACCGCCTCCATCTTCGTGCAGGTGATTCCCGAAATAACCAAGGCTACCTCCATCGAGGTTGAGAGCCAGACTCCTCCCAGCGACGAGGGCAAGTACTACGTGACCGACGAGTTGCAACTGACCAACACCATCTATCCTGCCGATGTGACCTACCATCGCGTGGCATGGGTATCGTCCAATCCGGAGATAGCCAGCGTGGACGAGGCCGGCAAGGTGACCCTGCTGAAGGAAGGCGACGTGGAGATATACTGCGTGGCACAGGACCGTTCGGGCGTGCGCGGCGAATTCAAGCTGCACGTGGATCCCTACATCGAGATTCAGAGCCTGACCATCAACAGCCAGCTGCAGGATCTGTCGCTGCCGTCGGACGGCATCAAGCTTGACGTGACCTATACACCTGCCAACGGTACCGCCGGATCGGTACAGTGGGAGTCGAACAACGAGGCTGTGGCCACAGTGAACCGCGGCGTGGTTACGCCGGTAGGCTTCGGCTCGGCGGTGATCACCGCCACATGTGCCGCCACCGGCCAGACAGCCACCGTGGAGGTGACAGTGGCCAACGGCAAGTACTTCTGGAACGGCGCCAACGCCTTTAGAGGCTGGGTATGCTCGAACGACCAGGCCGCTGAGGAACGCACCGCCGACTACTGGCGCGTATTCTTCCCCGATCCCGGCACAGGCAAGTGGCGCCGCGACATCAAGCTCGACCTGTCCAAAGGCAATCACGTATGGCACAGCGACTATCCCGTTTACGCCATCAAGACCAACCTGCAGAAGGGCGGCAACAACACGTTCGACATCCGCGACGCCGGCAGCCCGAAGGACAACAACGGTACGGAACTGAGCGACGGCACGCGCCTCATCATGTGGGATCCCACAGGCAAGTGGACCGGATTCCATGAGTTCAACCTGTTCCAGGTCAAGATAGCCGACATCCCGAACGAAAACGTGGACAAGTCGCAGCCTTACTACGACATATTCTGGATCGGTTCGTTCAAGAACAAGCAGGAGGCCATCGACTTCGCCGAGAATGAAATAAAGAACAAGAAGTAAATCCCAACAGACCTTCGGGGGCGGTTTCAGACCGCTCCCGGAGGAATAAACAGAAAAGTCATGAAAATCAACAAATATATATTCAGTCTGGCTGTAGCCACGGTAGGATTCGGCTTTGCTTCCTGTTCGGAGATAGAGCACGGCACCACCGACATCGACAGCTGGGGCGACACCTTCGAGAAGTTCGAGCCCCAGACCTACACCCTGAACCATCCCTGTATGCTCCATACACAGGAGGACATAGAATATGTCAAGGCACACCTGAGCCAGAAGCCCTGGTCGGACGGTTATCAGAAGCTGAAGACCAGCGGCTTCTGCAACGAGACTTACAAGGCCAGCCCGGTGAAGTATCTGGCGCGTCTTGACGCCGGCAACTGGGGCGACGGCGGCGGCCGCTGGGACGACGCCGGCCTGCGCGACGAGTACTATCCCGGCATCCACAACAACTACACGCAGTTCTTCCGCGACTGTCACGCCGCATATCAGCTGGCGCTGGAGTATCAGCTGACGGGCAACCTGCAGGCAGCCGCCACGGCCGTGAAGATCATCGAGGACTGGGCCGCAGTGAACCAGGGTATCCTGCTGGGCCGCAACAAGTGGAAAGACGACGTGATCGACTCCAACGAGTATCTGATCATGTTCCAGATACATCAGATTGCCAACGCCGCCGAGCTGCTGCGCGACTACAACGGCTGGGGCGAGTCGGAGCAGTTCAATAACGTGTGTGTATGGCTCAAGACATACTTCGCGCCCTTCTGCTCGAAGTTCATCGCCACCAACGCCGCCAACCAGCACTGGTGGCTGAACTGGGACCTCGCGTCGATGACGGCACTCCTGTCCATCGGTATCCTGACTGACGACCAGGACATGATAAACGAGGCAATCTTGGCCTACAAGATGGGCGCAGGCCCCGGCTGTATGCTGCGCGGCTCGGTAGTAGAGGTGTTTGACGATCCTTCCGGCACAGGCGAAAAATTAGCACAGGGCCAGGAGTCGGGACGTGACCAGGGCCACAACACGCTGACCGGCGTACTGGCAGGATATTTCTGCCAGATGGCATACAACATCGGCGACGACCTGTTTGCCCTCGGCGACAACCGCGCCATTGCATTCGCACAGTATATCTGCAAGTACAACTTGGTTAAGCCTTCGCTCGGCACCAACTACAGCGGCACCCTTTCGGACGCCGACTTCAAGTATCCCGAAAGCTCCATGCCCTTCAAGCCTTACAAGTGGGGCGACATGCAGATGGACAAGATCAGCGCCGACGGCCGAGGCACCATCCGTCCGGGATGGGACCTGTGGTACGGTTACTGCGTGAGGAAAGGAATCAAGGCCACTTACATCAAGGAGATGGCCGAGCACTTCCGCGCCGATGGCGGCGGCGGACATTACGGTCCCAACTCCGGCGGTTTCGACCAGCTGGGATTCTCCACACTGATGTATTACCGCGAATAATACCGGATATCCGTATCAGATAATGCATGGGGCGGACAGTCTCGCGACCGTCCGCCCTATAATATAATACGGATTTATAATAAAGAAACGACAATTACAATGAATCAGAGAGGAAACATGACAAGAACGGCTGTTGCGGCTGCGCTGCTGACAGTAGGGTGCATGACGGCCATCGCCAAGGTGGTGACATATCCGGTAGGAAAGGATGTGCTGCCTACTATCCATGATTTCGCAATCGAGGTGCGTCAGGACGATGCCGCCGGGAAGTGGGAGAGTGTGGACGCATATCCCGTGACGCTGCAGGAGGTGAAACTTGAGGACGGCGTGGTGAAACGCTTGAACCGGACAGCGTCGTACGCATACTTCGACTTCGACGGCAAGGTGCAGGTGCGCGTAGTGTCGGCCAAGCCGGTGGAGAGCGTGCGCGTCAGGCCGCTGTCGTACGGCATCACGCCCGAAGTGAAAGGCGACACCATCTGCTTCACTCTGGACCGTGCGCGCAACCTGTCGGTGGAGGTGAACGGCGACATATTCCACAACCTGCACCTGTTTGCCAATCCTCTCGACTCGCACCGCCCCACGGCCAAAGAGATAAAGAAAGCCCTGAAGAACAAGAAGGGGAATCTGCTTTATTTCGGCCCCGGCGTGCATAAGTTTCCGGGCGATACGCTGCGCGTGGCCTCCGGCACGACTGTATATGTGGACGGCGGCGCGTGGGTGCAGGCCACCATCATAGCCGAACGGGTGGAGAACGTGCGCGTGTATGGCCGCGGCACCGTGCGTCCCAAGGGACGCGGAGCGGGCGTGGAGATACGCCGCTCGCGCAACGTCGAGGCTGACGGCATAGTGCTGTCGCAGATTCCGGCCGGCGCCTCCGACGGCGTGAAGATAACGAACGTCAAGTCCATGACCCATTACGGCTGGGGCGACGGCATGAACGTGTTTGCCAGCAGCAACGTGCATTACGACGGCGTGTTCTGCCGCAACAGCGATGACTGCAACACCGTCTATGCCACACGCAAGGGGTTTGTGGGAGGCTGCAGCAATATACTGATGGAGAATTCCACCCTTTGGGCCGATGTGGCGCATCCTATCATGATCGGACTACATGGCGCCGCCACAGAGATAGGCGTGGACGCCCCGTCCGACACGATTCAGAACCTGACATACCGCAACCTCGACATCCTGGACCAGATGGAGCTGCAGAAGGACTACCAGGGAGTGTTCGCCATCTCGTGCGGCGACAACAACATAGTGCGCGACGTGACGTTCGACAATATAAGGGTGGAGGACTTCCGCTGCGGTCAACTGGTGAACGTGCGCATATTCATGAACGAGAAATACTGCAAGGCTCCCGGCAAGAGCGTCGACAACGTCCTGTTCAGGGACGTGACCTACACTGGCAAGAACGCCTCGACATCGATAATATGCGGATATGACGACAACAGGCAGGTGGCCGGACTGACGTTCGAGAACCTGACCGTGAACGGCGTGAAGATAACCGACGACATGCCCGGCAAGCCGAAATGGTACAAGGCCGGCGATATGTGCGACATCTACATAGGCAATCACGTCCGCAACGTCGTATTTAAATAATAAGAACTCACATACCATCATAACAGACGATATGAAAAAGACAGGTATATTGGCGGTGATGCTGGCGGTGGCTGCGTTGGCGGTGAATGCCGGTGGCATAAAGCATCCGTCGCTGCTGTTCACGCCCGCGAAGGTGGCGGCGGCCAAGCAGCGTATGGCGCACGACACCGTTCAGGCCAACGGCTGGAAACTGATCAAGGAGGAGGCCGACCTGCAGGTGAAGAAGGGTGCCAACGTGCGTAAATTGGAGTATCCGGCACTGGCGTGGCTGATGACGGGTGACACGGCGTATGCCAACACCGTGAAGCGCGAACTGCTCAAGACCGCCGAGATCAAGTCGTGGGGCGACAGGGAGATGATGGCCCGCAAACCGGCGTGGCGCAGCGAGTTGCAGATGGCCCACAAGGCATACCAGCTCGCCGTGGCATACGACGCCATCTATGATTGCCTTTCCGCTTCGGAGCGCAAGAAGATAGCCAACGGACTGTACTGCCTGGCCGTGGAGCCGCTGCTCGGCGACTGGGTGAACGAGCCTACGCGCATACATTCCCTCAACTCGATGGGCCACAACTGGTGGACGTCGTGCGCCGGCATGGGCGGTCTGTTGGCACTGGCCATAAGCAACGAGGTGCCCGAGGCAACCAGAGGAGCCGAGGCCGTGATGGAGGCCATTCCGCAATGGTTTGACTTTGCCGGCGACGTGATACAGCACAAGCCCAAGACATTCGACCGCGACGGAGGCATGTACGAGAGCATCAACTATGCCAGCTTCGGCATAACGGAGGCGCTGCTGTTCCGTCAGGCATGGCTCAACTCGCATCCAGGCGCCAAGCTGGAGGAGATTCCGCAGATGGGTAAGCTGGCGTCGTTCTTCTGCAACGTGGCCTATCCGCGCGACGGAATGCTGTACAGCATCAACTTCGGCGACAGCCACAAGAACGTGACCGGCGAAAGCTCCATGATACTTGCCTACAACCAGGGTGCGAAGGATCCCGCCACGCTGTGGTATATCAACCAGCTGGAGCCGGGTCAGCACCGCGAGGGCTTCCCGCGTCATTTCCCGATGGGCTTCCTCTACACCCCCGACCTGAGCAACGCCCCGGCCGAGCCGGCGCTTGCCAAGTCGCACCTGTGGAAAGACTTCGGCTGGGCCACTATGCGAGACTCGTGGGACAAGAACGCCACGATGTTGGCCGTTAAGTCGGGCATGACCTGGAACCACTCGCACGCCGACGCCAACTCGCTGATAGTGTTCCACAACGGCGCCGACATCATCAAGGATGCCGGCAACTGCAGCTACGGCAAACCGGAATACCGCAACTATTTCTTCCAGACCGACGCCCATAATGTGGTGAAGTTCAACGGCGAGGGTCAGCCTACGTATCAGCAGTATCACGGCTCGATGCTCCCCGGATCGGTGAGCGGGCTCTTGGACGCAGGCAATATCAAGTATGTGTTGGCCGACGGCACCGGCCCGATGTCGCACGCCTTCGACCGCAACTTCCGCTCGTTCCTGTGGATAGACGACATAATCTATGTGATCGATGACATACATTCTCACAAACCGGGCCGGTTCGAATGGCTGTGGCACCCCGGCGGCAAGGCCGAGAAGAAGGGCTTTGACCTGAACATCACCAATGGCGAGTCTGCCGCCTCTATACGTCCCATATATCCGCGCCCCCTGGCTTACAGCAATTACGTGCACGATTATCCCGAGGATCTGCGTTGGGAAGTACGCCAAGGACCGACCGAGGACCTGAAAGATACCGAGGAATATTACGCCTTCATGCTGCCCGGTGACACCGACCGCGTGAAGGGCCTGACGGCCATCACGCTCAAGGATTCGCCCGAGCAGAAGGACGTGCCGCAGTTCGAGACACGCGAGGGCAAGGACTGGATAGGCGTGCGCGTCACGTACAAGGGTAAGGTGACCGACCTGTACATCAACCAACTGGCCGACGGACGGCTGATGCATCTCAATTCGTGGATCGAAGCAGACGGCTGGACCACGGACGCTTATATGCTGGCGGTGACATACAAGGAGGGCGGCGACCCCACGAAGCCCGAGGAGGTGTTCATCAACCATGGCAGTTCGCTGCGTCGCGGTAATGAGGTGATATTCTCGTCGCTGGCCAAGCTGAACGTGATAGCCGAGCCGGAAGGAAAGTGCATGAACCTGTGGGTCAACGGTCAGCCGCGCGTCATCATGAAGTACCGCAGCCCGCTGCCCGCCCTGAAGGTGAACGGCAGCAGCGTCAATCCGCAGCGTCAGGACGGAATGATGAAGATAATTACAAAAATTGACTGAAGGCGTTAAGTGTCAACGAAAAGTCAAACGTATTCGGAGCAGTAAACGTGAGTTGTTTACTGCTCCGGATTGCTTTTATGGGACTGCGGGCTTTCGCTAAAGCTCAAGCCGAAAACAAAAGAAAACAAAAGAAAACAAAAGAACATGGCGGAAGCAAGAGGGGCGTACGTGAACTCAAAATAAACTTTAACTAATACTATACAACCTATGAAGAAAGTGTTTACTCTTATTGCCGCGTTGATGGCCGGAAGCGCCGTCTCGTCGGCACAGGTGTTTATCGGCACCACCGAGTATGAGTCTATCAACGCAGCCGCCGATGCAGCTGCCGAGGGAGACGTGATCGAGGTAAGGTCGGACGTGACCATTAGCAACCGCGTGAACTTTAACAAGGTCGACAACGTGACTCTGCAAGCCGTGGAAGGCGTGACCATATCGTGTCGCACCAAGAATAAACTCGCGTTCCTGATAAATAAGCCGACCTCGCTGAAGAATCTGACGTTAGTGTACAATGACGATGCGTCGAATCTGCCCTTGATCGAGGCCAGCTCGGGCACCGGCAAGCTGAACATGGAGAACTGCTCCATGAGCAACTTCAACGGCACCAACAACCAGGGCATGATCAGCATCAAGAGCAGCGGCACCGCCGTGCTGACCAATGTGACATTCTCCAACAACGTTCTGCCCGAGGGGCGCGGCGAGGTGTTTATCGGTAACACCGGTTCGACCGTGGACGGCACCACGAACGCCTCCATATTCCTCGAGAAGAACCTGAACGTGGCCGCAGGCGAGAACTTCAACCCCTCCAGCCCCTGCCGCCTTTTCATCGACGACAACCGTACATTGGGCAGCATCCTGGTGACAGGCACCGAGGACGTGGCCAAGTTCAACCTGATGAGCGACAAGTATAGCCTCAAGGCACAGGACGGCAATATCGTGACCGGCGAGTTTGTAGCCGGCGAGGGTGCCGTGACTATCGGCCAGCTCGGCTTCGGCAATCTGACGGACGCTTTGGCAGCCGCCAAGGACGGCGACATCATCACCATCAACGAGGACATCACCATCAGCAATACGGTTAACTTCAAGGATGTGAACAGCCTGACTCTCACCGCCAAGGATGGCGTGACCATCTCCTGCCTGGTGAAGAATAAGATGGCGTTCCTGATCAACAACAGCGCTACGCTGAAGAACCTGAAGATGACCTATACGGAGCAGGATGAGTCGACCGCTACATTAATCGAGGTAAGCTCTCCGGGTTCGAAACTGACGATGGAGAACTGCGAGATCAATGATTTCAACGGCACCAACAAACAGGGCATAATCTCTGTGAAGAACAACGGCAACATCACGCTGAACAACGTTACAACCGAGAACTGCACCGTAGCCGATGGTCGCGGCGAGCTGTTCTTAGGAGGCAGCGGCTCTACCATCAACGGCATGACCGATATGTCTATCTTCCTGGAGAAGGATTACAATGTGACGGCAGGCGCCGAGTTCGCCCCCGCCAAGGCCGTGAAGCTGTTTGTAGACGAGAACCGTACGCTTGGTTCCATCATCGTGGCCGGCACCGAGGATGCGACTAAGTTCGACCTGCAGGGCACAGCCTTCAGCCTCGAGGTCAAGGACGGCAACTTAGTGGCAGGCGAGTATCAGGGTGGCTCGGGTATCGCCGGCATCGCCGCCGACGAGAACGCTCCCGTGGAGTACTATAACCTGAACGGAATGCAGGTCAGCGCCGGCAACATGACGCCCGGCGTCTACGTACGCCGCCAGGGCAACACCGCCGTCAAGGTGCTGGTGAAGTAATCGAACGGACCGCGGGGTGGCGTCCACGCCGCCCGATATATAACATACAGAGGCTGTGCCCACCGGCACGGCCTCTGCTGTTGTTGAGTGATTATGGCTTTAATCTCGTATTAAGTGTAAAACAAACACTCAAAATGCCATGAAATTTTTAAGAATGATTGCCGGCGTTATGACGGCGTTGGTGATGATGTCCTGCGGCGACGAGCCTGCGGAAAAAGAAACCGTGGATCCCGATGGAGGAGAGGAGACCATTGACAATGTGGAGATAACGGTGCCTCTGAGATTCGAACACCCCGGCATCCTGCATACTCAGGCTGACCTGAACCACCTGAAGGAAATAGCGAACGATCCCTCACATCCCGGATATAAATGCTATGAGCAGTTTGCAGCCGACTCTCATTCGAAGGCGGACTACGCACTGCAGGGGCCGTTCGAGTCGCTGTACCGTGGTTCGGCGGACGGGAAGCCATCGATTCAGGGCAAATATGAGTCCGACTTCAATGCCTCGTTCCAGAATGCGGTAATGTGGACAGTGACGGGAGACGAATCACATGCCGTAAAGGCTGCCGAGATACTGAAGGCGTACGCCCGGAAAGTCACCACTATAAACGATGACGTGCTTCTTGCCGGCATCATGGGCGTAAAATTCGTGTATGCCGCCGAGGTGATGACGCATACGTACGCACAGGGATTCACCAATGAGGAAATCAAGGCGATAAAGAATATGTTCGAGAATATATTCCTGCCCGTGCTCAATAACTTCATGTTCACGCCGGCCTATTCCAACGGTAACTGGGGAGCGTCGGTGTGTATGTCGAAGGCTGCGATAGGAATATTCCTGGACAATCAGTCGGCATACCGTGCGGCATTGAATTTCTTCCTTACAGGCAAGGACAACGGCACGCTCCGCAATTATATATCGAACAAGACGGGCCAATGTCAGGAAAGCGGTCGGGATCAGGCCCATACCCAGTTGGGACTTGCATGTCTTGCCGTGACATGCGAGTTGGCCTACAAGCAGGGGATGGACCTTTACAAGGTGGACAACAACCGCCTGATGAGGGGCCTGGAGTATACGGCCAGATATAATAACGGTTATGAGGTGCCGTTCGAGACATGGACAGACCTGACAGGCAAGTACTGTAACTGGACCGTCATATCCGATAAGGAAAGAGGCAAGCTGCGCCCGGTATGGTATATGCCTTACAACCATTATGTGAACAGGAAGGGACTGTCTATGCCGGAGACAGGGGAGCTGCTGGAACAGAAACTGAATCCGGAGACATATTACTACGAACATTTCGGTTTCGGACAGTTTCTGTTCAATGACAAGTGAAGTATGATTCCGGACGAACAATAATAATATGGAAAAATGATACGAATATCAATAATTGTCACGGCCATGTCGATGCTCGCAGCCCCCTGCGCGTCAGTGGCACAGTCTTTTCAGACCACATCTCCGGACGGGAATGTGAGCATTATGGTCGATAATGCCGACAGACTCAGCTACACGATTTCGTATAAAGGGAATGAGATAGTGGGAAACTCGCCCCTCGGTTTTGAATTCAAGAATGAGAAACCGATGAATGGAGGTTTTGCAATAGTGAACCATCCCGTAACAGAGAGCAAAAGCGAGAACTGGGAGCCGGTGGTGAAAAACCGTCATGCCAAAGTGTCTCAGACATGGAATGAACAGACTCTGGAATTGCGTGAGAAATCGGGAGATTGCCGAAGAATGGATTTCACCGTGAGGGTGTTCAATGACGGTGTGGCGTTCAGATACACCCTTTACGGAGGAAACAGGCCCGGCAACCGCAAGATTACACGTGAATTGACAGGCTTTACACTGCCTGTATCCTCCAAGGCCTGGATGGCGAAGTACAAGAGGAATTATACATCCTCGCAGGAATCTGAATTCATCCCCGCACCGATTGGGGATATGCCAACGGATACGGTGTGCGGACTCCCGTTTCTTGTGGAGGTGGGAGATAAGGGATATGTCGCGATATCAGAGGCTTACATTCATGATTATCCCGGATTCTACATAGGTAGAGGCAATGACACGGTTGATTCCGGGCACATGACGGTGGCAACCAGACTGTCGCCGTTGCCCGGCGAAAATGAGGATGGAGTAAAGGCTCTGTTCCACGAGAAGACTTCAACGCCGTGGAGAGTGATTCTTGTAGGGGATAATCCCGGTAAATTTATAGAATCGGAGATTATAACCACACTCAATCCACCGTGTGCCATACAGGATACATCCTGGATAAAACCGGGCATGTCGGCATGGGACCATTGGTGGAGCGGCGAGGTTAAAATGGAAATGGACGTAATAAAGCAGTATATAGACTTCGCGGCAGCCCAGGGTTGGCCCTATATGCTCATAGACTGGCAATGGTATGGCAAATACAACCGACCTGATGCCGATATCACCACACCGGCTCCGCAACTGGATATGCCGGCAATCATAGAGTATGCCGGGTCAAAAGGCGTGAAATGCTGGTTGTGGCTGTATTGTTCGGATGTGAACCGCAACGATGCCTATAAGACGGCGTTCCCTATCTATAGAGACTGGGGTATAGCGGGAGTAAAGATTGATTTCATGGACCGCGACGATCAGGAAATGGTGAACTGGTACAGACGGATAGTCAAAGAGGCTGCCGACAACAACCTGATGGTGGATTTTCATGGAGCCTATAAACCGGATGGCCTGGAACGCACGTATCCGAATCTTCTGACACGTGAGGGTGTGCTTGGCGAGGAATATTCCAAATTCTCAAACCGCATAGTGCCGCGTCATAATGTGACGCTGCCGTTCACAAGAATGCTGGCCGGTGCCATGGACTATACGCCGGGAGGATTCCTTAATGTCACGCCATCGGGATTCAAAAGGCAGTCACCGACGCTGGTAATGAACAGCAGATGCGCGGAACTTGCTAAATTCGTGATATATGAGAGTCCCTACACAGTGTTTTGCGACCATCCGGACAATGTATTGGGTAAGACGGGCTCCGAGTTCCTGACATCGTTCCCCACCACATGGGACGACACCCGCTTCATTGCCGGTTATCCGGGAGAATATATCGTGATTGCCCGTCAGGCCGGCGACAGATGGTATCTCGGCGCCATGACCAACGAGCAAAGCCGAAAAGTGGATGTGGACACTTCATTTCTGCCGTCGGGACGTTATACCGTCACCTGCTGGACAGATGGCAAAAACGCTTCGGGTCATCCGGAGAGAGTGGCTAAAAAGACATTGAAGATATCTTCGGGAGAAAAAATCAGTATCAATATGGCGCAAGGAGGAGGTTTCGCTGCGATATTGACGCCTGTTGAATAAGAGAATGGTATCATGGCGACACCGCCGTCAAGGTGCTGGTGAAGTAATCGAACGGACTGATATGATTTGCGGGCGCCCCCACCAGGGGCGCCCGCACTGTTTGGAAAGGGCTGTAAGGTCCTTAGGGGCTTTAGGGTCTTTAAGGTCTTTAAGGTCCTTAAGGTCTTTAAGGTCTTTAAGGACCTTAATGCTATATTTTCTGTTGAAATGTTTGCGGCAATGCTAAATTATTTATATTTTTGCCACTGAGTGAGATATGGCAGTTTGAGGCTGCGTGGAGGTGAAATGTAGACATCGGGAGGCTTATGAATGAACTGATTCCGAATATCGGCAACTTCAAGAAATTGCTGAGTTATCAGAAGTGTGACGTTATTTATCAAATTACATATTATTTCTGTAACAAGTTCCTGTCCCGTGGCGACAGGACCGTCGACCAGATGATTCAGGCAGCCAGAAGTGGTAAACAGAATATTGTTGAGGGATGTGCCGCTGCCTCTACTTCATCGAAAACGGAAATAAAACTGATAAATGTGGCTAAAGCAAGTTTGAAAGAATTGCTTGAAGACTATGAGGATTATTTGAAATCAAGAGGCAAAGCACAATGGAGCAAGGGAAGCATTGAATATGAGGCAATGCGGAGGCTTGGCAAAGAACATAATGATGCCGCGTACTTTATGCAGCTTATTGAGACACGGCCACCTGAGACAATAGCCAACATGGCTATAATCCTGCTGAATCAGGCTGATTATCTTCTTTTCAAACAGTTGGACAGATTGTCAACGGACTTTGTCAACAATGGCGGTTTTTCGGAACGAATGAATGATCTGCGCCGAAAGAAGCGCGGCTATTGACACTCCGGGAGGAATGATGGCCTTAAGGACTTTAAGGTCTTTAGGGTCTTTAAGGACTTTAGGGACTTTAAGGACTTTAAGGACCTTAGGGACCTTTGGCAAAAGAGCTTGTGCTACTATTAATTTTTTGAATGGGGATTGAGTGTGTGCGGAAAGTGAACCGTATGTAAGGATGTAAGCAGTAAGAAGCTGTTGACAGACTCAACCACTGATTACGAATCAAACCACAAGCCAACAAACAACAAACCAACAATACAAACCAAACTTAACAACCCATGAAAAAAATCTTTACGCTACTTGCCGCCCTCGTCGTCGGCGGTACGTTAACAGCCTCGGCCGCAAAGACGTTCGACCAGGTATTCCCGGCCGATTTCAGCCAGGGAATTCCCGAAGGATGGGCATTCTTCCAAGACGCTACTACTGAACAGGTAGATGGCGGTATTAAGGTCACATGTTCGCAGGATGCGCCTAAATATCGTGCGGATCTAAAATATAATATGCCGACTGAAAAAGCAGACAATTACTGCTCTCTTAATGCGTCTGATTATAAAGTCATAGCTATTCAGTTCATCGGTAAGCGCCCTGAGAGCGGCGCTCTGAAAATGAGCAATATAGCGATTCTGGATGGCGAAAAATCATCATGGATAAAGAATGCTGAAGGTTACAGCCTGAAAGAAAGTGCGTGGACTGACATTCAGGATATAAATGGCAATCACACTTATTATTGGACAATTGGTGGTGAGAACTGGACAGGCGAAAAGACGCTTACCAAGATAGAAATCGTTATTGCCGACATAACGAATGAAGCTGATAAGAGCTATACAGTCGCTTGGGTCAACTGGTTCAAGGATGAGGATGATCTGAAAGCACATCTGGATCTTGATGCGGTTGTAGATCAGACTGGCAAAGGCTATGAAAGTCTTGATGCCGCATGGGCGGCAGCCGCTGATGGTGACGTGCTTACAGTTAAGACGGATCAGACAGCATCAGATTGTATGGATAGCAAATCACGTTCTATAACTATCCAGGGTGCAACTCCTGATATTAAAATAAGTCGTGGTAATGCAGGGAAACTCCTTTTCCTGGCCAACAATAGCGGAAAGAGTCTTACTCTCAAGAATCTGACACTTGATGGTCTTGACAAAGATGCTACTTGCAGCTTTATGGAGGCGTCATCCAACTCGACTGTGAATTTGGAGAATGTAAAGATCCAGAATGCAAAGAGTTCACATAAACAGGGATTGGTAACTGCAAAAACTGGCGGTAAACTTGTCGTCAAGAATCTTAATGTGTCCAATTGTGGTGTAAATGAAAACACCGGACATCTATTCTTTGGACAAAATACGTCTTGCGAGATATCCGGTAACAATGCCATGTCTATTAGTATTGAAAATTCTCCTTTCGCTGTTTCAGAAGGAGAAACCCTGGATAACACAGAACCAATTGTTATCTACAAATATAATAATGGACAATTTGCAGATGGAGATGCCATTGTTAACAATTGTACAGATGCATCAAAGTTTAAATTGGGGAATACTAATCTTGTTCTAAAAGCGGAGAACGGTAATCTTGTTGCCCGCGAGGATGAAGATACCGGTGTCGCAGGCGTTGAGGCTGATGAGAATGCGCCGGTGGAGTATTACAATCTGAACGGCGTTCAGGTTAAGGCCGACAATATGACTCCCGGTGTCTATGTTCGTCGCCAGGGCAAGAACGTGACCAAGGTTATGGTGAAATAATACGGCATAACGCCGCATAACGCGATGTAACACGACATCATGAACATATCCAAGGGGCTGTGCCGACCGGCACGGCTCCTTTTGCCATTAGTAGCGGGGTGTCGGCGACTGGAGGGGCGGTGTCCCCACCGCCCACAAGAAATAGTGACGTCAGAATAGACTCAAAATAGAGTGGTAAGATTTAGTGAGAGGAATTCTTCGGGGGCAATTCCGCCGTCGCCGACAATGAACGCCGACTTTGTATTGAATTTCTTGGTGAATTCGTTGAGGCCGGCGGTACGCTGTTCTGCATTGCTTTTAACTTCGATTGCCACAACTGAGCCGTTTTTTCGGAGAATGTAATCGACTTCAAGGTTCCGTTCGCGCCAGTAAAACACTTCAAAACGATGTTTAAATGCCTGATTCACGATATGTGTGCCGATACCGGACTCGAATATACGACCCCACAAACGGCGGTCGATCAAAGCTTTGCCAAAAGATGTGTTCAGATATGCGAGCTTTAGGGCATTGTTGTAAACCTGTAGTTTGGGGATGCTTGCCTTGCGTCGTGCCGAATCGATGCTGAATTTCTGAAGTCCACATAGCAACCCGCTGTCGTTCAGTAGATTCAGATAAAACTGCAGCGTGGAGGTATTCCCGGCATCCTGAAGCATTCCAAGCATTTTGTTTAACGACAGAAGTTCGCCTGAGTAGGCGGAACCTAATTCGAATGTCTGTCTCAGCAATGCGGGTTTCCCGACAGGCGCATCCATAAGAATGTCCTTGTTGATGGTGGAATCAATAATTGACGATTGAATGTATTGTAGGAAACGATCATAATCATGAATTAAGGATACTGCTCCGGGATAAGCGCCATAGAACAGATACTCGTCCAGACTGAGGCCGAAAGCATCCCTGATTTCGTCATAGCTCCAATGGCACATCCTTATTTCTTCGAATCTGCCTGCAAGCGATTCGGAGAGGCCTTTTTCCAACAATACACGGCTGCTACCCAAAAGCAATACCTTGATATTGCGGTCATTGAAAGTGTCGGCATCCCATTCCTTCTTGACCGTCTCGCTCCAGTTCGCAATCTTCTGGATTTCGTCTATTATCAGAATAAACTCATCATGTCCTTTTGCCTTCTTTAAACTTCGGGCAGCTTCCCAACAATCGGTGATCCATGAACGGTTGGTGGCCGGGACATCATCGGCTGAGTAGAACAGATATGGCTGGTCTATGTCTCGTAATACTTGTTTAACTACAGTGGATTTCCCAATCTGACGAGGCCCAACAATGACCTGAATGAATCGACGTGTCTCTTTTAGTCTTGATTTAATTATATGGTATTCAGAACGTTTATACATAATGTTACATTTTACGCAGTAGAGTGCGTATTTTTACGCAGTGCAAATATAATCAATAATGATGAAATGGCAAAACGGTAATTAATTGGGTGAATGGGAGGGGTGGAACGTACTATAAGCGTAATAGCTATAAACACAGCGATAAGCACAGCTATAAACACAGCTATAAGCACAGCGATAAAT
The DNA here is from genome assembly GCA_902468245.1 of uncultured Porphyromonadaceae bacterium. GTDB lineage: Bacteria > Bacteroidota > Bacteroidia > Bacteroidales > Muribaculaceae > Lepagella. The sequence goes on from CABQXY010000031.1 coordinate 69,644, forward strand.
TCAACTAAATCTCATCCTATAAACTCGATGACATTCATGAAGATTTCTCTCAGGCCATTAGTGGCATTCATAATAGCGGGCGCGATGGCCGGCGGCGTCTGCGCCCAGTCGGTGTATCCGGGCCAGCATCGCGGTAAACTGAAAGTGACCGACACTGCTCCAGCCAAAGTCAAGGCGTTCGACCTGAAGGACGTGCGCCTGCTGCCGGGCCGCGTTCATGACAATCTTCGCCGCGACTCGGCATGGATGGCCAATATAAGCATCAACCGGCTGACCCACAGCTTTAAGAACAATGCCGGCATTTTCGCCGGTCTCGAGGGTGGCTATGAATCCCTTAAGAAATATGGCGGGTGGGAATCGCTGGATTGCGATCTGCGCGGCCACACCACCGGCCATCTTATGTCGGCCTACGGTTTGATGTACGCCGCTACGGGCGACCCGCTGTTCAAGCTGAAGGGTGACAGCATCGTCGAGGTGTTGGGCAAGGTGCAGGATGTTCTCGGCAGCGGTTATGTCAGCGCATTTCCCGAGGAACTGATAAACCGCAATCTGCGCGGCGAGGGGGTGTGGGCGCCCTGGTACACGCTGCATAAGATAATGTCCGGCCTGATCGACCAGTACCTTTATGCCGACAACAAGCAGGCGCTGGAGGTGGCCGTGAAGATGGGCGACTGGGCTTACGGCAAGCTGCATGGCCAAAGCGAGGAGACGCGCCGCAAGATGCTGCGCAACGAATTCGGCGGCATCAACGAGGCATTCTACAACCTCTACGCCGTCACCGCCGACCCGAAATACCGCGAGATGGCCGAATACTTCTACCACAACGACGTGATAGGCCCATTGGCCGAAGGCAACACCGATTTCGGTACGAAGCACACCAACACTTTCATCCCGAAGGTGATAGCCGAGGCGCGCAACTACGAGTTGAGCGGATCGCAGCGCAGCCGCGACATAGCACACCTGTTCTGGAACGAGATGACCGACAGGCACTGCTACGTCAACGGTTCGCTGAGCCAGAAGGAGCATTATTTCGACCCGAAGAAGATGTCGAAATTCATCAACGGCTATACAGGCGAGACCTGCTGCACGTACAATATGCTGAAGCTGTCGCGCCATCTGTTCTGTGAAGACGCGTCGCCCCGCGTGGCAGACTATTACGAGCGTGCCCTTTACAACCACATCATGGCGCAGCAGGACCCCGAAAGCGGTATGGTATGCTACTTCCTGCCGTTGCTTACCGGCGCGTACAAAGTGTACAGCACGCCCGAGCAATCCTTCTGGTGTTGCGTGGGAAGCGGTTTCGAAAGCCATTCCAAATATGCCGAAGCGATATATTATTATAACGACAATGAGCTGTTGGTGAATCTGTTCATCCCCTCCGCGCTCGACTGGAAGGAGAAGGGGCTGAAGCTGACGCAGCGCACAGAGTTTCCCGACGAGGAGACTACGAAATTCACCATCGACGCCGCCCCTGCCGAGGCCATGACCATATCGCTGCGTTATCCCGAATGGAGCGGCAAGTCCGAGATAAAGGTGAACGGCAAGAAGGTGAAGGTGAGCGGCAAACCGTCGTCATACATCAGCCTCAGGCGGCAGTGGAAGCCCGGCGACGTGATTGAGGCGCGCTATCCCATGTCGCTGCGTGTGGAGACCACGCCCGACGACGTCACGCGTGGCGCGCTGATGTACGGCCCCGTGCTGTTGGTGGGCGATATGGGCACGGAGGGAATGACCGCCCCCGCGCCGTTCTCCGACCCGACCGTGCGAAACGACTATTACACATACGACTACAAGGTGCCTCAGGACCTGCCCGCCACGCTGAAAGTGGACGTAAAGAATGCCGCCAAGAGCGTGACGCGCACCGGCAAGGGACTGCGCTTCCGCTCGGCGCAGGGCCACGACCTGCTGCCGCTGTACGACGCAAACCGTATGCGATACTGCGTGTACTGGAATCTTGATAAATAACGCCCCGGCTTTAAGTGAAGCGGGATGTAAAACCGTACTATAGGCAGAAAAGAACCTGACATGAAGACAACGATAATGACATCTATGGCGATGCTGCTGGTGTGCGGCATGGCGCAGGCGGCCGGAGAGGCCACAGTGCTGAAGCTGACGTCGCCCGACGGCGTGAACGAAGTGACATTCTCCAAGCCGGGCCGGGAACTGACCTATCAGGTCAGGATGAACGGCGCCGACGTGATCCTTCCGTCACGCGCAGGCCTGGACCTGGACAACCGCGTGTGGGAGATGGCCCTCGGTAAGCGCGACCTGCAGCAGCCCGACTGCTGGATGGATCTGCTCACTGTTGACTCGGTGCGCGTGCATCAGCCGGTAGACAAGGTGTGGCATCCGCAGTATGGCGAACGCTCCACGGTGCGCGACCGTTACAACTCAGCCACGATGTATATGTCGCGTCATGACAAGAGCAAATACCGCCTCAACGTGGAGGTGCGCGCATACGACGAGGGTATAGCCTTCCGCTATTTCTTTCCCGAACATCCCGACGCAATCTTCCATAAGGTGACGGCTGACCTGACCGACTACACCTTCCCCTCCGGCACGATGGCATGGAGCGAGCAGTGGGCGCAGGCCAAGTTCGACCGGACAGGCATCGACGAGATAAAGCATCCCGTGGAGCGCGCCCTGACCCTGGAACTGCCCGACGGCAAATGGTTGGCGGTTACAGACGCCGACGTCGACGACTGGTGCCTTACCAAGTTCGTGGCCCGCGAAGGAAAGCCCGGCACACTGCAGTCGGTGATGTATTCGCCCGTGGACGTGGTGACATACGCCGCCACTCCCTGGAAGATAATAATGACCGCCGACAAACCCGGCCGACTGCTGGAAAACAACGACATAGTACTGAACCTGAACCCCGGGGCCGAGGGTGACTTCGACTGGGTGAAGCCCGGCAAGATAATGCGCTGCACCCAGCTTACTACCGAGGCCGCTATGGAGGTGATAGACTTCTGTGCCGCCCACAACATACCCTACATGCTGTATGACTGGAAATGGTACGAGCCGTGCACCTCGCACGACGGCGACGCCACCAAGGTGATACCGCAGATAGACATGAAGAAGGTGGTGGAATATGGCCGTGAACATGGCGTGGGAATCTGGCTGTACATCAACCAGCACGCGCTGCAGAAGCAGCACAAGGAGCTGCTGCCCGTCGTGGCCGGCTGGGGCGTGAAGGGCGTCAAGAGCGGTTTCGTGCAGTATGCCTCGCACCGCTGGGCCACATGGCTGCACGACCTGGTGCGCGAAGCCGCCGACAACAAACTGATGATGAACATTCACGACGAGTTCCGTCCCTCCGGTTTCTCGCGTACCTACCCCAACCTCGTGACACAGGAGGGAATTTGCGGAAACGAGGAGTTTCCCGACGCAACCCACAACGTAACATTACCATTCACACGCATGATAAACGGAGCCGCCGACTATACGATATGCTACTACGACAAGAGGCTGAAGAACAGCCACGCCCATCAGCTTGCGGCGTCACTGGTGTTCTACAGCCCGATGCAGACCATATTCTGGTACGACAATCCCCGGATGTACAAGGGCGAACCTGAGATCAAATGGTTCGAGGACCTGGAGACGACGTTCGACGACACTAAGGTATTAGGTGGCTTCCCCGGCCGCGACATAGTGATGGCACGCCGCAAGGGTGACATCTGGTGGGTGGCCGCAATGGTGAACAACGACGGCGCAAAGGAGACTATCGACCTGTCGTTCCTGGAGCCGGGCCGCAAGTACATGGCCGAGATATACACCGACGGCGACGACAAGGTGAAGACCGCCACGAAGGTGGCCATGAGCACGCGTAAGGTGACGTCGAAGGACAAGCTGAAGTTCGACGTGCCGGGCTGCGGCGGAGTGGCCATGCGAATCGTTCCGGTTCGCTGAAGTTTAGAAAGTTGAAAGAGTTTAGAAAGTTAAGAGGATAGTGCAGCTATTTGGAGCAAGCATGAGGAAGACGACGATAATATTGACGATGATGGCGGCGGTTGCGGCCGGAGCCGGGGCGATGACCCCGCAGATGGTGTCGAATCCCGACAACATGAAGGGCAGGGAATATGTCAATCCGATAATCCATGCCGATTATTCGGATCCCGATGTGGTGGCGTCGCCCGACGGCAAGACGTTCTACATGACAGCGTCGAGTTTCCAGTCGGCGCCGGGGCTCCCTATCCTCAAGTCGCACGATCTGGTGAACTGGGCCGTCGTGAACTACGCTCTGCCCGACGTGCCGCCCGTGGACTATTATCAGGCCGAGCCGCGTCACGGCAAGGGCGTGTGGGCGCCCTGCATCCGCGAGCATGACGGGAGATATTACATATATTGGGGCGATCCCGACTTCGGCGTGTACATGGTCAGCACCGACAACCCCGAGGGCGCGTGGAGTGAACCGACGCTGGTCATTCCCGGCAAGGGGCTGATAGACCCGTCGCCGCTTTGGGACAAGGACGGCAAGGTGTACCTCGCCAACGGCTGGGCGGCGTCGCGCTGCGGCTTCAACAGCGTCATCACGCTGTGGGAGCTGACGCCGGACGGGAGGAAAGCCGTGGGTACGCCCCGGATAATATACGACGGCAACGACGGCGTGAACCACACCGTGGAGGGTCCGAAATTCTACCGCAAGGGTGACTGGTACTATATGTTCGCCCCCGCCGGCGGAGTGGCTACGGGTTGGCAGCTGGTGATGCGCAGCCGCAACATCGAAGGCCCGTACGAGGCCAAGATAGTGATGGCGCAGGGCAAGAGCGACATCAACGGCCCTCACCAGGGCGCGTGGGTGACCGACTCGGAAGGCAAGGACTGGTTTCTGCATTTCCAGGACAAGGATTTATATGGACGCGTCATACATCTCAACCCGATGGTGTGGCGCGAGGACTGGCCGGTTATCGGCCATGACGCCGATGGCGACGGCTGCGGCGACCCGGTGCGCCGGTGGACCAAGCCTGTGGGAAACGTGATACAGGGCGCGCTGCCGTTGCAGCACTCCAAAGATGCGTCGGCACTGTTCCAGTGGCATGCCGACTACAAACCGGAGTACGGTTTTCCGCTGCCCGAGGGTATGATGCGCGTGTACGGCCACCGCATGGAGACCGTGGACATAAATCTGTGGGACGTGCCGAATCTGTGGTTGCAGAAATTCCCCGCCGAGGAATTTACGGTTACGTCGCGCGTAAGGGTGTCGGCCAAATCGATGTCGGAGGGTGCCACATCGGGCATAGTGGTGATGGGTCGTGACTATGCTCGCTTGGGACTGCTGAAGAAGGGCGATGCGTTCGTGCTGCAGTATGCCGTGAACCAAGACGCCGACAACGGCGGCAAGGAGACGGTGAAAGACATTACGGAGCTGAAACCGACGCGTGTGTATGCCGCCGGACTGATGCCCAACCTGGAGTGCGACGTGTGGCTGCGCGTCACCGTGAAGCGCGACGGCAAATGCACGCTGAGTTACAGCACCGACGGCAGCAAGTTTACAGACGCAGGCCGGTTTACAGCGCGCGTGGGCAAATGGATAGGGGCGAAGTTGGGTTACTACAGCGTGACGCCGGGAGGAGTGTCCGAGCGGGGTTGGATCGATGTGGTGGAAGATAACCTGAAAATTAACTGAGAATAAGAATAAGAGATAACCTTAAAAAGATATTAGGATTACTTATGCGAGTCATAAATATAATCGCAAGCGCAATGTTGCTGACATCCTGTGCAGGTGTTTCGGCGGCAAAACTGGACGAGAACAAGGAGATAGCATACTGTCAGAGCCAGACGTGGCGCACGTTGCGTCAGGTGACGGGCGACAATACGGACTATACGCTGATGCCGCGCAACATCGCGGCCGACGATTCGGTGTGGACGTTGCGCAAGAATTCGCCGGAGGAGTGGTGCAACGGTTTCTGGCCGGGCGTGCTGTGGTATGCGTATGAGTCGTCGAACGATCTGAAGTTGCGCGAGTATGCCGAGAAATATACGGAGACACTGGAGTTCCTGTCACAGCGTCCGGCGTTTGACCATGACCTGGGCTTCCTGGTGTTCTGCAGCTATGGCAACGGCTACCGGCTGACGCACAATCCGCGTTATAAGCAGGTGATACTCGATACGGCCGATTCGCTGGCCACGCTCTACAATCCGAACGTAGGCACAATCCTGTCATGGCCGCGCAACGTGGAGATGCTTGGCGGCCACAACACCATCATGGACAACATGATCAACCTGGAGATGCTGTTCTGGGCCGCGAAGAACGGCGGCGACCACCGTCTGTACGACATTGCCGTGAAACATGCCGAAACCACAATGAAGCATCATTTCCGTCCGGACAATACCTGCTATCATGTGGCCGTGTACGACCCGAAGACGGGCGAGTTCCTGAAGGGGATGACGCACCAGGGATATGCCGACGATTCGTTGTGGGCCCGCGGTCAGGCCTGGGCCATATACGGATATACCGTGGTATATCGCGAGACGCGCGATCCGAAGTTCCTGGACTTCGCGTGCAAGGTGACGGACGTGTATCTGAACCGTCTCCCCAAGGACTATGTGCCCTATTGGGATTTCGACGATCCGGCCGGAAAGAAGGCGCCACGCGACGCATCGGCGGCTGCAGTGGTGGCCTCCGCGCTGCTGGAACTGCAGGGATACTGCGACAAGGCTAATCAGGAGCGTTATTACAAGGCCGCGCAGAAGATGTTGGCCTCGCTTAGCTCCGACAAGTACCAGAGCCGGGAGAAACGCCCCTCGTTCCTGGACCACTCTACAGGCCACAAGCCCGCCGGCTCGGAAATCGACGCTTCTATAATCTATGCCGACTACTATTATCTCGAGGCCCTGCTGCGCCTGAAGCGCGTGCGCGGACACCTCGACCCACTCGGCCAGCTGGCCCGGCGCTGACTTTTTTTTGACAGGAGAACAGGAGAAACAGTAGTAAATATCAAAATGCGCGATGACTCGGATGCCGGGTCATCGCGTGTTTTTTATTTACAGAAAACATAATTAAGCTGTAATACGTTTTGAAGTCAGACGGATAAAGACATATAAGACAATGAAAATTACAAATGACCTACCGGAAAAATTCCGGGAGAATGACGCGTATATGAACATACTGCGGCGCGTCAGCGTACGTCGCTATGCCGAGCGTCCTGTGGACGACGAGCAGGTGTTGGCTCTGCTGCATGCCGCGATGAGTGCGCCCAGCGGCGTGAACAGACAGCCCTGGGAATTCATGGTGGTTGACGACCCCTCGACATTAAAGCGCCTGGCGGATGCGTTGCCATACGCCAAGATGGCGGCCGAGGCCCCCGTGGCCATTGTGATATGCGGCAACAAAGACCGTTTTCTGGAAGGAGAGGACGGCGTGCTTTGGGAGCAGGACCTCTCGGCCGCTTCCGAGAATCTCCTGTTGGCGGCACACGCCATAGGCCTGGGAGGAGTATGGACGTGTCTGTATCCGCACCGGGACCGCATGGCATCGGTAAAGGCGATTTTAGATTTGCCCGACAGCTTCGTCCCCTTCAACCTTATCCCCGTCGGCTATCCTCTCGCCGACCATGCCCCGATGGATAAATGGCACCCCGAACGCGTACATTGCAAATAACGCGAGGGAATATCTTTTTGATGATGGCCGGATGGGTTCCGGTCATCACGTTTTTTACCGGATTATCCCTTATCTGAAAAAAAGTATTATCTTTGCAAGAGAAATTTAGACTTGAACGGACTCTCAGATATGATGAAATGACAAAAAATCAGATAGACTATGTGACGTGTGTTATCGGGGCGTTGGCTCTGACGACGGGTAAGTCATGTTCGTTCATATACCGGAAACTTCACGCTGCCGGAATAATTAAGGATTATCTGGCTGCCGCATACGATGTGCTCTATACATTCAGTCTCGAATATGTTGCTGAAGATGTAATAGAATTGATGAAAAAGAAAGGCTTTGCCTTATGTTAGTATATCATACCTCCGACCAATGTTTTGAGTCTCCGGATGTCAAGCATTCGCGGGATGCTCTTGACTTTGGGAAGGGTTTCTATGTGACCCGACTTATAGAACAGGCGGATAAATATTCCAGCCGGTTTCTACGTGCCGGGAAAGATGCATATCTGCACATATTTGAGTATACTCCAGATCCCGATATGAGGATAAGGACATTCGATGCTTATGATGAAGCATGGCTTGATTTCGTGTGCAACTGCCGCAAAGGTAAAGATGCATATAAACAATACGATATCATAGAGGGCGGAGTAGCCAACGACAAAGTGTTTCAGACTGTAGACCTTTATATGGCCGGAGTGTACAACAAAGAACAGGCATTACAGAATCTTGCATACGAAATGCCGAACAATCAGTTATGCTTCATCACTCAGGAGGCGATAGACAGGTGTCTTAAATTCATTGAGCATAGAAAGTATACACATGGATAAGGCCACACGCATATTGAGGGACATGAAGTATGCCCGTATCATAGAGCTGATTGCTGAAAAGCAACACATCTCTCTTGAATCTGCGATGGATATGCTCTATTCGTCACCCCTGTTTGAGATAATCGATGACGGCACCGCCGACCTGATATGCCGCAGCGACATCTACCTTGCCGACGAAATAATCCGAATGCATAACACTTAAGAAAGTCAATAAAATCACTAACTTTGGGGATTGTGGAAGTGTCGGTCGAGGGCTATCTTTGTTAACAATTATGATGGAAGGATAGACTCGGATTGGATATGACGGTGTTTCAACAGTTGCTGATATGCGCCGGGGGACTGGGGCTGGCGTCGCTGCTCGGCTCGACGGTGGGACTGGTGGTAAGGAAAATTCCTCACCGCTGGAACGATATATTCTTAGGATTCTGCGCGGGAATGATGCTGACGGCGTCGTTGGCGTGCCTGATAATGCCGGCCGTGGAAATGGCCGGTCGCAACGGCTGGTGGCAGCCTGTGATTGGCGTAGGCCTCGGGGTGCTGCTGGTGGCACTCCTCGACAAGATCACTCCGCATCTGCATCACCTTACGGGACTGGACCGGGATTCGGCTCCGGATGCAGGTGAGGAACACCATACGCGCCGTAACCGGAGAGTGGACCGGATTCTGCTGTTCGTGATGGCCATAGCCATACACAAATTTCCGGAGGGTTTGGCCACGGGTGTGGTGTTTGACGGCGGCGACATGAGCAACGCTTATACGGTGGCCATAACCATCGCGTTGCAGAACATTCCGGAGGGAATGGTGGTGGTGACGCCGTTGCTGATGATAGGCGTGAGCTATCCGAAAGTGGTGGGCGTGAGTCTTGCGGTGGCGCTGATGGAAGTGGTCGGTGTGCTGACAGGCTATCTGATAGGCGAGATATCAAATCTGCTGCTTCCGACCATAACGGCCATGGCCGGTGGCGCGATGCTGTATGTGATAAGCGACGAAATGATACCGGAAACGCACAGTCACGGCTTCGAAAAGCATGCGACATACGCCCTTGTGGCGGGCGTGATGTGCATGCTCTATATCCAGATGCTCGTATAAATCCATCCGTCTAATTCAAACAGGGCTAAGTCGCACACTAAACTTTCAACTTTATTTCAGGTTGAGGTACTGCTTCAGGGCGTCGACGTAGGATTCGAAGGCGTGGCGGCCGGCGGGGGTGACGCGGCAGGTGGTACGGGGACGTTTGCCTTCGTAGCCCTTGGTGACGGTGATGTAGCCGGCGTTGCTCAGCTTGTCGAGCTGGATGCTGAGGTTGCCGGCGGTCGACTCCGTCTTGGTGCGCAGATAGACGAAGTCGGCCTCCTCGATGTTCATCAGTATCGACATTACCGCCAGCCTGAGCTGCGAATGCAGTAACGGATCAAGTTCTTTCATCTTTGATGTCGTGCTTTAAAGTCTTCGATGCTTCGCTTTATAGTTAATAACGTGTCCGGGCACGATAAACATTGCGGCGAACGCCAAAATAAACAGCGGTATGAACCATCCGGCGTAAATCGTGACGTGCCCGGCAATGCAGCATTGGGTGAAGATGCCGATCAGCAGGCCTATGGAGCCTCCGACTATCATGGAAATTTCATTGACGACGATGCCCTGGACTATCTCGGCGAAGGGAACCAGTGTCAATGCGAAGCCTAACATCATCATCCAGCTGTCGACGCCGCCGACCAGGAGAAATGCCACGCACATCAGCGCCGCGGCTATGGATGTGTAACCGATAACGGTCCAGATCTGGGAAGTGAGGCGGTCGGAGTAGCTTTTCATACCGCGTTCCGACTGTTCCTTGCGGGCCATGACAGGCGTGAGGATTCCGCCGACAATCATTATCAGGAACCAGAGGTAGTTCCATGCCGGATGCCCGGTGACGGCCAACATGATCCATATCAGGGCGGCAACTGCCGCAGAGAGATAGCCCCACATCAGCATGATGTTGCCGTCGCCGATGTAACGTTCACGTGTGCGGCGTATCATAGTGGTGATGAGCTCAAGGCTTTCCTGCTCGGTTAATTTCTTGTCTTCCATGTTCAGTACGTTTTAATTGTGTGTAATTCCCTTCATAAATATGTGAAATATGAAGGAGTCTGTAAACAGGTTTATGATATAAACCAAAATTGTTTGAAAAAAGAGCGATACTCGCGATTACCGCCCTAATTCGACTGCAAATATAAATTAGTTTATAATATAAACCAAATTATGATATTGAATTTAACATTGATTAACATTAAAAGAATGGTAAATAAGAGTATTATTTGAAATTTTCGGGGGAGATGTTGTATTCGCAAATTTAATGATAATTTCTGATATATAAACACATAATGTTATATTTCCGATGAGATGTTGATAAAAACTAAATGGGAAGGGCGTTTGTTGGATATGTAGAAATGGGTTGAGATCGATAGGTCGGGCGCCTTAAGAGTATTAATGGTATTGAATCCAAAAGATGAAAATGAAAAGAATTTTGAAATTTCTGCCGTTGCTGTTGGTGACGGTGGTGTTCGGGGCTGTGGCAGCGGCATGTGATGACGACGATAAGGTGATCGGTGAAAACGAATTGCCGGCATCGGCAAAAACATTTGTCAGCACATATTTCGCGCCGGCAAAAGTGGCGACGGTCTATAAGGACGGAAATGAATATGAGGTCATGCTGTCGGACGGCGTGCGCATAGATTTCAATAAATCGGGAGAATGGACTGATGTGGACGCGCCGCTTAACGAGGCACTGCCTACCGGTTTCTATCCCGAGGCGATCGATAAATATCTGTTGGCGAATATGGACGGCGCCGGCATCAACGAAATCTCGAAAGAGCGTTACGGCTACGATGTGGAGCTGGTGACGGGTACAGACCTCAGGTTTGACTCCGAAGGGAAGTTCCTTCGTTACGACGATTAAGAAACGATGCCCGATATACGACGATTAAGAAACTATACCTAAGGAACTGTCAGACAGAATATAAGTCTTGGGGCATTTGCAATTCGCGAATTGCAAATGCCTCAAGTTTTTGCCTCATATCCAGTTGCTTTGCAGGCGTTTGACGGCGAGGGATTCGGTGAGGACGCGCACGAATTCCTGCATGGCGTGCTTGCGGTATGAGTCGCGCAGCACGTGGACGCAGCCGGTCATCTGGCTGCCGGGGTCGTCGATGGGTATGGCCCGGACGTCGCTGACATCATAGATGGAATCTTCGGCCAGGACGGTCACAAGACATGTCTGCCGCACCAGCTTCAGCAATGTGTTGACATCGTTCAGCTCTATCCGGATCCTGAAACCGTCGGTGTCGGACGCGATGCTGTCGAATGCGTTACGCGCCTGTAATCCCTTGGATGGCAGGGCCAGGTCATATTTTTGCAGTTCCGGGACCGTGACCTTGGGCAGCGTGGCCAGAGGATGGTCCCGGGCCACGACAGCCGACAGCGTGTTCTGGAACAGTATGTGGGATTCAATTTCCGGAATCGGGTCTATCGGCTTGAATGCAAGCACGAAGTCGATGTCACGCTTCACGAGCAGCTCCATCAGTTCGTTCATCTGCTTATAGACGATGTTCAGCTTGATGCCGGGATACATCTTCATGAACGAGATTACGGATTCGGTCAGAATCGGGCTGAACGAATGCGTCACGCCGATATCCAGCGTGCCAGTGAGCAGTTTCTGCAGGTCGTGAATCCGGTCGGCGCAGGTCTGAGCCTCGTGTATGGTCCGCAATGCGAAGGGCAACATTACCTGTCCCGCCTCCGTGAGCCGGATGGAATGGCTGTTGCGTATGAACAGCTGTATGCCCAGTTCGTCCTCCAGCTGCCGGATCTGTTGCGAAAGCGAGCTTTGGGCTATGTTCAGGGCCTTGGCGGCGTCCGAGAAATTCAGGGTCTCGGCGGCTTTGGCGAAATATCGTAGATGTCTCAGTTCCATAGTGGGGCAATATGGTTATCGTGTGGCTGTGAATGAAAGTTTCTTAAGCAGGAATACCGGAACCGTGGCCCCGATCACCATTCCCAATATAATAAACGCGCAAGTGAGGCCATTGTATGCCAGCAGGTACAAATAATGGCTGAACGCCTGTTCCTGCATGTGTCGGAGGCATGAGATCAAGGCCTCGACGGTGCGGTAGGCATACATGCCCGGAATCATCGGGAGCAGTGCCGGGAAGAAACATACCTCGGCGGGGCATTTTATCCTGCCTGCGAACAGCACGGCAAGGATGCCGATTACAAACGACGCTATTGTGCTGGCCGCGATTATGTGCATGCCTCCCAGAGCGGGCAACATGAGCACATAACGGATGGAATGACCGATTGCGGCGATAAGGCCGCACATCAGATATGCGCGGCGCGGTGTGTTGCTGATGCTGCTGAATCCGATGGCCGCTATGGCCGCAAACACTCCGTCTTCAATTATATTTATAAAAATACTGTCCATTATCTTCTATCTCCTAACAACTAACTACTATCTCATCACTATTCACTTACCAGTCGAGTCCCATGATGAGCATACCGGCACAAAGTCCGACCGAGAGGCAGGCTGTAAGTATGACGGCATCCATGAAGCGTCCGAACGAGCATAGGTAGTGCTTGTACAGCAAGTCGCTGACCGAATTGATGTAAGGTACTCCGGGAATCAGATACAGCACGCTTGTGCCGAGGGCGATTTCGGGCGTGGCACCTATATTGAATATGTGGCCGCCGGCGCTCAGCACGGCAGACACAAACGAACAGCACAGGAACGTGAGCCGTACATCATGCTTATGCTCCAGCATGATCTGTTTGAGCCTGAATCCCGCCATGGTGGAGACGAACACTATAAGCATCGCCACGAAGTCGCCGCCGAACAGACGGCAGAACGAGGCATTGGCGAGGCTGGTGAGTATCAGCACTTCCTTCCATCCGGTGGGTCGGGTTTCGCGGATTTTATCGAAACGTCGGATGGCGGTGTCCAGGTCAAGATGGTTGTCGGCCACTTCCCAGCTGAGGCGGCTGAGACGGGCGTTAAGATTGAAACTGATGCCACAGACGGCAGTCTTGCGCATGGCCGTCACGGCATGGCAGGAATCGCCGCGCCATACCGAAACGGTCAGATGCGCGGGCAGGATGAAGATGTCGAATTGCACATCGAAGGCCCGTGCCATCCGGCGCGTGTTTTTCTCGATACGTATGCAGGTGGCCCCGCATCCCGACAGCAACGCGGCATAATCCGCCAGAAACGAGGCGATGCCGCACAGGTTATCGGCCGTACGGGCGACGGTTCCGGTCCCGGTGTCGGGACTGTTACAGATCGATGTATTCGTCATTGTCGTCAGTATCCCCCGGTATATAGAATATATCCTGTTCCCTGCCTATCTCTATGACATGTCTGCGGGCATGTGTGGCATTATGGTGAGTGGAACGGTAATGAAATATTGCGTGTAACATAAACGTGCACAACAGCAGTCCGGCTGTCACGCACCAGGCGATTATCGGTTGACTCATAGCTGTTATTTTTTAATCACTGCAAAATAACAACCGTCATAATCGATATGAAAGCGGGGAGCAAGGGATTTTTCGATTGCCGTTATAGGCAAAACAGATAGAAAGCGGCGCGTCAGGGAAGGGAGGGAGAGCTACTATCTCCATCTCGAAAATTGTGGGTAATTTGTTTCGCAACCGTCCAATTCTCTTGTTTAGAGAAACTAACTAATGTGCAAATCTACGAAATAATTTTGAATTAGCAACTATTTTTGAACTTTTTTTTAATGCCCCAACGATTAACTCCTCGTCCCTACTCTCAACCGGCAACTGCAAAATTAGCGATTTCTCGGAAAAAGACAATCTTGGGGGATTCAAAATTGAGTTTTTTTCGAGGCCTACGGTTAATC
>CABQXY010000032.1:0-93383 GCA_902468245.1 uncultured Porphyromonadaceae bacterium
AACAGACAGTTTTCTTAGGCATAAGACAAAAAAATCCCAAAAAATATTTGGAATTTAGCATAGAATACGTAGGAATCTGTATCTGTTACCGTCCTACAAGCAGAGGCTTCTCGCATTGCCCTATCTATGTCGGACGGCAACGCAGAAGCCCTACGCCAGTATATGCAATCTAAGCATCCGGACATATCCTCACGGATACCATTCCGAACGCGTACATTACATCACCGCAGGCATCTACCGTTGCCTAATCCTTGACATAGATATGAAATTTTGCGAGAATTTCTGCTTGTCAAGAATCAGCGCGGATAAACGCTATTCATATATGTCCCGAAGCCTCTGAAACTGTTAAATTTCCGGACGACTTCGCGCTCCCGCCGCACTTCATCCCCGACCGGGGCCTCTGCGCTGCGGTCTGCGACTGCAAAACTACAAATAATTTTCCGACATTCAAACAAAATATGCAGGAAAATTTTCCAGTACAAGATAAACACAACCTAAATCACTGAAATTTACGTTATTCAAGTTCCGCATATTCACTTTAAGGAATATAAAGAAAGGCAAGTCACAGAACTAATTGTGGATGCAACGCATCCACCCACAGAACTTACAGATTTACACAGAACTTAAATTAGGTCATAGGTCAGAGTGACAAGTGACAAAGTTTATCCCTCATCACTTGTCAGTCGTCACTAATTGCTTAACGACCCGGTCATAGCACAGATTCGTCATCCGTCTACGACGGTTTCGGAATAGTCACAGAATTATTCTGTAACATTACTATCGATTACGAATCTGTAGTTTGCCTTTGATTCATCTTATCTATCAACCGGCAGGACTTGAGTTAGCTTAACTCACCGTATAACACGAATTATTCCTTTATTTTTATCCATTGTCCCTTTCCATGCACATGCCGAAAAGTCAGGAGCTGAAAAATTAATCAGATAACCGAGCTTGAAGTTTGTCAGATACATATACGTATTAAGTTGCTTGATTTCATTGCCGGAAAATGATCCTATCGATTTGAGTTCGATTACAACTTTATCATCTACTACAAGATCCATTATATACGCATCTTTAATTTCCACACCTTTATAAATGGCTGGCAATCGTTTCTGTTGTTCAACCTTATGCCCAAGCTTACGTAATTCATAAGCCATGGCATTTTCATAGAAAGATTCAAGCAGATGCTTGCCGCAAATACTCTTCACTTCATAGGCAGCTCCGATTATATCGAAACCGATTTTATTAAGCTCGTCCATATTCCTCCATTATGAGAATGCTACGGCAAATTTATAATAAAAATAAGAGCATTCAAATTTTAAATGGCACAATCTTCCAAATGAAACCTAAAAATAGTCATTCCATCAAGCTGAGTCTGTGATAGTTCCTGCACCTGCGTCAGCAGAATCTGTGCGAACGGCAAAATTAAGTCATAAGTCATAGTGACAAGTGGCAAAGTTCATCCCTCGACACTCAGACCTCATACATAGATAAAGTTCTGTGTATATCTGTCAGTTCTGTGCCGGACAAAGCATTTGCTTTGCCGTAAGTTCTGTGACTTGAAAATTCAAAAACATCCCCTGTCCATGGCGCGACATTGCATTCTGCTTCTCCATGCTCAGTACTTTTTCTTTTTGCGGCGACGGGCCATCTTCCAGCCCGACACAAGCACCAGCACACACGATGCGCCGGCCAGGAAAATAAAGAGTACGGAAACAGGACCCAACAGACTGTCGTACAGGCGGCCGCTGTGCGCCTCCAGTGCGACGTTCCACAGGGACATCGGCTGTCGACTCAGCATCTCCGGTATTTCAGGCAATCCGTCCGCACCCTTGTAATGGTCGAACACCACGATATTGCCGCCGGACACATCCCGCGTAAAACCGGCCACCAGATGATCGCTTATAGGTGGCCCCGGCTTTTTATTCCTGTATTCCTCTCCGGTAAACCAGTCATGGATTCTGCCCGAGCGCATGTCCCACACATACATACCGCTGAATGAGCCGATCAGCCACTTGCCCGGCTCCATTTCCTTGAATACGGTGACTCCCATAGGGCTGACCGGTGGTGTCACCTTCACTCCTGACGGTTCGGGCGCGGTGTGAAGGCCCTCGTCAACCGTATAGAATCCTTCGGATGTGGACAGCAGCCAGCGGCCCGACATACCGTCCCATCGGATAGCCCGCAGGCGGTCGTGCCAGAAATTGTCATGATCCAGCGTCGTGCCGGGAATAGCCCTGGACCGGTTTAAGGCCAACGGCACCATCAACGGCGGCCGCAGACACGCCCCGGTCACCGCTATCAGCAACGTCAGACCGATGGTCCAGTAACCCACACTGTTATGCCATCTGAAATTCCATTTCAGCCATCCTGCCTGACGCTTCACCTTAGCCACCGCGCTCCGACGTATGGAATATGGCAGAATGAAGATTACTATACCGGTAATGCTCAGAAAAATAAGCACTATGGCAAGCGCATCCACAATCAATACCCCCGGCAAACCGAAAAGCTGCCCGCTGTGCAGATTCCATACCGTCTTGAACAGCGTCACTTCATTCTTTGCCCCTGCGGGAGCCTTAAGGCCGACATTTCTGAATAGGGCATCATTCGCTGACTTTACATAAACGTCCGAACGGGTCAGGGCCAGCACTCCGGCGCTGTCGGGCAACAATGCGACGTCGGTAACGCGTCCCGTATTGCCGGGAAGCCCGACCGGCCTCCATCTTTCTCCGTCATGACGCATCAGCCCGGCCTGTGCGGCTGCGTATAGCTGGCCCGTGCGCGTACGCACCACGTTGCGCACATTGCGCCCGTCCATTCCTTTCGGGAAACCCGCGTTGAAGTCGCGGGCATCTGTGAGCGACGTGTCGCTGAGCCATATCCCGGCATTGCCGAACAGAAGGACCGTGTCGCCGCCCGACCTCACCGTACCCCGGACCACGCCGTTGTTGTAGTCTTTTATCCGGTATGAAGACGGCAGTAACTTACGGCTCACGTCGCATCCTGATACCAGATCCCGATGATTCAGTATCAGACCCGACATGCAGAACACAAGCATCAGCACCGCCATCACCAGCCCGAGCCAGCGATGCAATCCGCGCCATGTTATGTGAAAGGGTTTCTTCATCGAGCCGCAAAGTTATGAAATTCCCGCTACACTAACAATACTCATTTCAGAGGATTGCGGAGACAACGCCATGTTTGTAATTTTGCCGTCGAATTTATCAAAGTATTTTCCGTAATCATCATTCAATATTACAGACATGAAGTCACAGACCAAGAAAAAATATCCCTTCAAAGCCATAAGCTCTTTTCTCATCGTATTGTTCCTCATGCCGTTGGGCCATGCGCTGATGATACTGATGGAGCACTTCATGGAGCCCACCGCGCTGCATTATTCGGCTTTTGCAATGGGCCTGGTCGGCATGCTGATGGCCATCCGTGGCGTTTTCGCCAAGGGTGATACGAACCAGACGCTGTGGGGACTGATCGGCGGCCTGCTGTTCTGGACCGGCTGGGTGGAATTCCTGTTCATGTATTTCGCCAACAGGTTCGGCACGCAGCCGATGCTCGACCCTGTCACGGGCGAGGTCGTGACCAAGCCCGAGTATCTGATTCTGCCGGCGTCGTTTGGCTTCTTCATGCTGATAATGGTGATGTACACGTTCAGCACACGCAACGGCTGCAACTTCATCAACTGGTGTCAGCGTCAGCTGCTGAGAGGACGCAAGAACGAAATCTGCGCCCGCCCCATGACGCGCCACGTCTCGATTGTGACATTCATGGAATTCAACATGATAATGTGGGCGTCGTATCTGCTGCTGATGTTCTGTTACGACCCCGTGTTCTTAGGCGACAGTCATCCGGTCACCATCCTGGTGGGAGTGGGATGTTTCATCGGAGCCTGCTTCATGTTCGCACGTATGCTGCGCATCCCCTCCTGGGGAGCCAGCCTGCGCATGTCCATCGCCACCGTCATCGTGTTCTGGACCCCCGTCGAGATAATGGGCCGCAACAATCTGTTTCAGGAAATCTGGGTCGCACCCCTCGAGCACGTCACCGAGATGCTGCTTATCCTCTCCGCCTTCATCCTGTTAGGCATCTACATGATCTACACCTCGCGCCGCAAAAAGACTGCACACTAATCGTCAATCCAGACAAGAGGGGATTTGCGGATGTCGAATAATTTGCATACTTTTGCGGGGTAATCATATAACCGTTAAAATTTACCTTATGGCAAATTTCAAGACAACAGTATCCGCTCTTTCCGCCGCCATCGTAATGGCAATATCGGCATTCTCCGTTTCCGCACAGGAAACAGGGGTCGACGCAGTGTTCGTTTCATCGGCTACGGCCAACATCCGCCAGCAGCCTTCCACCTCGGCCGCTATCGTGGGAAAAGCATTCTACAACGACTGCTTCGAAATGCTGGGACAAGAGGGTGACTGGCTGAAAATTCGCAATCCCTTCACCGGAGACGCAGCCTGGCTTTCGTCGTCCGTGGCTTCCGAGGGCAGTTTCCTTATGGAAGGATCTCCATTGTACCTGAGCTTCAAGGATTCCTCCGCTGCGTATGCCTCCACAGAGTGCAAAGGCAAGGGGAGCAACGAGAAATGCTACACCACCTCCTGGAACTTCACATACCCGTCCAAGACTTTTCTCGGGCCGGTCATCATCTGCAAGACGGAAATGACCACTGATGCCAGCGGCCGCTCCAATTCCTTCGAATCATACTTCAAGGGCATCAGCACGCCGGCTAATATTCTGGTCACGGAATCATGCGACATGGATGGCAATTCCGCAGAGAAACTGGACAAGCCTTTCATCATTTCCCATGTCACCGGAATGGATGAAGAAGGCATAGTATCCAAAGGCGTGGTTTACAATTTTGAGCAATATTAAGGCATCATACCTTAAATAACCGACAAGGACTGACTCCTGCAAATGGAATCAGTCCTTAATTTTTCTAATTTCCAACAAGTTTATCAGGTCCCGGGTCAGTTGGTTAAGGAACCGGGGACCGGCTGTAGACTGCTCCTACGGTGCTGCCACAGATAAAACATGGCTATCACCGTCAGAGTAAGGATTTCGGAGACAGGAATGGCCAGCCACAATCCCGACGTGCCAATCAGTTCTGGCAGCAGGAAGAATCCCGGCACCAGGAACACCACACCGCGCAACAGCATATAGCAGATGGAGCGTGTAGCCCGCTCGCAGCTCTGATAGTAGCCGATGAAGGTGATGTTCAGTGCGAAGAACAAGGCGCACAGGCCCAGCAGCGGCAGTCCCTGACGCGCCAGAGCGTATGCAGCCTCGGCCGAATCGAGGAAGATACCTGCCAGTGCGGGCGACCATATCCACATTCCGACTGTTATGGCAACGCCGCAGATGCTGGCGGCGATAATGGACATCCGCAGTGCCTGACGCACCCTGTCCTTCCGACCGGCCCCGTAGTTATAGCTTATGATAGGCTGCGACGACTGCGCCACGGCGTTGCTGATGGAAAACATCAGCGGGAACAGATAGCAGCCAACGCTGTAAGCCGCCACGCCTGCCTCGCCCAGATATTTCAGAAACATGAAGTTGCCGGTCACCATGGTGACGCCGATGGCCAGCTCAGCGATGAAGGTGGCGAGTCCTATCTTGGCCATGTATCCCACATTGCGCAACGACAGCCTCAGCGATTTCACCGACATCTTCAGTCTATAGAACTTCAAGGTCTTGGAGAAGAAGATGAAATATCCTAACACCATGAGGCCGCCCACGATACAGCTCAGCGAGGTGGCTATCGACGCTCCCTTTATGCCCATCGCCAGGGGGAACACCATATACCAGTCCAGGAATATGTTGAGTATGGCCACAATTATCTGAATCGACATCGCATACTTGGGCGATCCGTCAAGGCGTATCAGCATCATGCCGGCGCACTGAAGGTAGAAGAACAGCAGACCGGGGAGCAGCCACAGCAGATAGTCCGTGGCATTCTGTTCCAGAGCCTCGCTGCATCCCAACGCATAGAGCAGCGGACGCGTAAAGAGCAACGATACCAATATGACGATGCCGAATATGACGCCTCCGGCTATATATGCCTGCGTCATTATGATACGTGCGGCCTTGACGTTGCCCTCGGCCAGCCGTATGCCTCCGATCACGGAGGCGCCGATGCCGAACATCAGTCCGATTCCAGTGCATACCAAAAACAGCGGGGCCACGATGTTGATGGCCGCAAGGGCGTTGCTGCCTACACCGTGACCGACGAACATACCGTCGCATATATTCAGCACGGAATTGAACAGCATCCCTATAAGTGTCGGGAAAAACATGGCGAGGAAAAGGCTCTTGATCCTGCCGTTCCCGAAGTCAAGTTTATCTCTATCCATGTTGCATGTAATTAAAAAGGGTAATTTTTCGCGTGTTGGAATTATAAAAATTTAAGGCACAGAACTGACGCCAAAAGCATGGCTATGTGAGTCGATACCTCGGAGAGGTTGTTTCTCATTAACCCCACGATGGCTGAAGAGCGCGAAGCGTCCCGACAGCCTTCGTGGGGATAGGCCGGTACAGTCTGTCTTGGTCGGAGACCATGCCGCTCGCCTTAAGCAACCTGATTCTTGATCATAGGGGATACACATCAGGCAGTACAGCGGCATGGTCTCCGACCAAGCTGTATCATGCCTGACTGTCCCCACGAAGGCCGGTGCCAGCTGAAGCTGTCTCCGTCCATCGTGGGGTTATCGAGAAACAGCCTCTCCGAGGCACCAAATTCCGATAGGAAAATAATCGACCGACTTAGTTCTGTGAGTCTTATTTCTTTTAATTCCTTTATCATATCAACTTGTGAGATTTGAATTAAAGGGGGGGGGTAATTTCAAACCGGCTGCAAAATTAGTAAATATATCAGCCATAACCGAGGGCAAAAACGTTATAAAAACAGTACTTTTTATAACATATTTTGCAAAATTGCCGAATTTAAGGTAATTTTACACATTCCATGACGGCAAATAACCCGAACAAACATCATATAGCACCATACTCGTGCGTACAGGCCGATGCCTCGACATGGCGGTGCGGACAGCCATTGCCGGTGGATGGCTGCCTCATCATGTTATGCCGCGAAGGCTCGGCCAAGTTCTCAATCAGCTCACGGATCCGCACGTTCCGCCCCGGTCGCATGGCGTTCATCACATTCGACATGGTCACGGTGCCTCTGCAATTCTCGGACGATTTCAAGGCCGTGTGTCTGCGCATCGGATTCAACGAGACGCTCGACATATTCTATCTGATGACATCCAACCGTTTCTGGGAGTTTGTATTCAAGTCCACGGTCTTTCCCGTCCCATATCCTCTCCGGGGAATCGTGTCCAACTGGTTCACGATGCTTGAATGGATAGAGGCGAACTGTTCGGAGCCTATCCGCTACGAGACAATGCACAATGAAACCGAGAACCTGATGCACATCATGGCCGACCAGATAGAACGGCGCTTAGGTCAGCTTGGCGACAATCCGGCCAAGAACCGGGCGTGGGTGCTGGCCAACGACTTCATAGCCATGCTGAGCCGGCATTACGCCAGGCATCACGACGTGGCCTATTACGCCGACAGGCTCAACATCACCCCCAATTACCTGAACATCATAAACCGTAAATATTTCGGCACCACGGCCAAGGAACAGATCAACATACAGATAGGGCTGGTGGTCAAGAACCTGCTCGACACTACCGACCTGACCGTAAAGCAGATAGCCGAGCGCCTCCATTACAACGACCCCTCGTACCTGTGCCGCATCTTCCGCAAGCAGACCGGCATGACGCCCCTCCGGTTCCGCAACCGCATGCGCGACTGACTGATATATCATTTCATATATTTTATTTTTAAGTGAAATATTTATTGAGGCATTGCGTTATAATGTTAAATCTACATATATTACCCATCCATGAGCGAAGTAGAATTATATCTTATCCAGGACGGCGAGAACTGCACAATATATACATTGCAGTTTCTCCGCGATGTCGAATCTGAATTTGAAAAATTTGTCACCAAATTCAGAGAAGATGCCGAGTACAGCGAGGATTTCTCTCGTATCGCCGCATTTATCAAACGTATTGCCAAGAATGGTGCGCTGGAACGATACTTCCGCACAGAGGGCAAAATGAATGATTCTGTTGTCGCACTGCCCGTGACATCATCCAAATTGCGCCTCTACTGTCTGCGACTGTCGGACAAGATACTGATATTGGGCAATGGCGGCGTAAAAACATCTCAACGATATGAAGATGACACACTCCTTAACGGATATGTGATGACCTTACAAAAATTCGAGCAACTACTCCGGCAGGAAGTTGCTCTCGGCAATGTAAACATTACCGAATCGACAATAGAAACCGACAATATATTTGAATTATGAAGCGCACAACCAGAACACTCGAAGAAATGCTCGGCCCTATTCCTGCAAACATTCAGGCAGAGGTTGACCTATCTTTTGAAATATCCGATCGCATAGATGCACTGATGAGACAAAAAGGCTTATCGAAGAAACAGTTTGCCGATGCCCTCGGACGCAGGCCCAGCGAAATCACCAAATGGCTGAGCGGCGAGCACAATTTCACCATCGCCACACTCGCTATGCTATCCACTTTCTTCGGCAAGCCTATTATTACGGTAGGCTAAAATCAGTAATGAGTAATATTATGGCAAGCTCGGCAATGAATTATTTAGAGGAGATGGCATAAAGTTGTTCTCTATGCCTTCACAGTTCAACTCATATATCGACTTTCTGGATCTTACGGCAGCCACTGGTTTTTGCCGCGAGAAGGGCGTGCCATGCCTTTATAAGAAAGGGGAACATTTTATTCAGCAAGGAACCGTTACGCGCTATGCAGCCCTTGTAGTGTCGGGCTATTTCAAAGTAGTCACCCTTAATGATTCGGGAAATGAGGCAGTAATTAATTTTGCCTTTCCCGGTCAGTTCATTACAGATTTCCATTCATCGCTACATGGAGAGCCATCCCAGATGTCAATTATCGCGGGGTCTGATTGTGAAATATTGCGAATACCGTTAAAGACTTTCAAAGAGTTTCTTTCTCCATCGCTGCTCGACGAATACAAATCGCTGTTCAATATGATATTCATGCGGTTGCTCAATCTCTACCGCAAATCGCCACGTCAGCGTTATGTGGCACTATGTGAACAATATCCCCAAATTGTTGAGACCGTTACATTGAAAGATCTGTCCTCCTTCCTCTTGATTACACCAAACCATCTCAGCCGTATCCGACGGGAGTTGACAAAGAATCCGGACACAGATATCAAAAAATAAGCAAAAGTAAGGGAGTCTATACATTTGTTAAGAACAAATCCATTCATCCTTACTAAATTTGCAATTGGAACGGATGCGACCTGTCCGTGACATTTTGAAAATAAGAAGCCTTAAACCTTTATGAAGAAGTTATTATTAGTTTCCGTGATTATCGTTCAGGCGTGGGTGTCATTCGCGCAGGATTGCTGCGTGAATGACAGCACTGTACGAGAAATTCAGTTCCCGCTCACCGAGAAGGACACGGAAACCGTATTTTACTATTTCAACAACGAATGGATAGCAGGCGCACCACTTGACATGGTGCCGGCCGACTCCATCCGGAAGATGGAAGTGAAAAACGACGAGTACGGCAACCGGGCCGTATTCCTGACGGTTTCGCCTGAAACCGTTGCCGGCATTAAGGCGGAACTGAAAAAACTGTTTATAAACCTTGACCCACGCTGTGAGTTTCCCGGAGGCAACGGCAAACTAAAGGAATGGATTGATGCCAACCTCCAGGTGCCTGAAGGTTACAAAGGTTCCGAACGGGTAATTGTTAACTTTACCGTGCATCCCGACGGCTCGATAAGCAACGCGAAGATCAGACGCCCCAGCAAAAACGAGGCGGCAAATCAAGAGGCCCTAAGACTTGTCAATGCGTTACCCAAATTCCGCGTCAAATACTGTACACCCCGAAAGAGCGACTTACACTATTGTATTCCAATAACTTTCCGCGAGCCCGGCGCAATATTCATAAGAGGCTAAAAATAAAAATTTTATAGGGAAGGCTTGTTAAAAGTGTGTGGAATCCATGATGTTTATCATCTTTGCATCACAAAGGGTAGTTTCCCCTTGAAAGAAATACTTCGCTTGGGCGAGCAACGATTTTAGGGATCGGTTTCGCCCAATTGGAAAGAGCAGTCGCAAGGCCGCTCTTTTTTATTTAATACGGATTTATTCAAAGCATTGGGATTCTGCCGAGACACAAGAATGCCGCAGTATGTGATTTGTTCTTATTTTTTACATCGGAGGGAACTATTCTCATTAAATTGCAACTAACTTTGCAAAGAGAAACAGATGATGATGAATTCTGACTATAACAAATCCTTCACGGCGATGGTCGGACGACACGAAAAGGTAATTTTCAGTGTCTGTTTCTTCTATGCGACAAGCGAGGTGCCATTTGAGGATCTACGACAGGAAGTCCTGATCTCCCTATTCAAAGGGTATCGTAATTTCCGACAGGAGAGTTCTGAAGCGACTTGGGTGTATAAGGTATGCATAAACACTTGTCTGTTTTCCTTGAGAAAGTTTAACCCAAAAGTCAAAACGGTTTCTTTCGACGATATTCCCTCTTTTCACTTTCAGGATGACAACGATAAGGCATTGAGAGAAAAGTTAGAATGGCTTTACGCTCAAATAGCACAACTCAATCCCATGGAAAAAGCCTTGATATTAATGTGGCTTGATGAGTTAAGCTATGAAGAAATCGCCTCAAATATGGGCATCCCGAGGAATACTGTCGCATCCCGTCTATATAGAATCAAAGAAAAGATTTCATCAAGAAAGGAGGTTTAATTATGGAACTTGAAGATTTGAAAACAACATGGGAGTCGGTTAAGCCTCATATCGATTCGCAACTCAGTGAGAATGTGGCAAACGAATCACTCTCAAAAAGGAATGACATAAAATCGAGACTTTTGACAAGAGCTCGGTGGGATGGGATTTTTACAATAATTTGCCTCATCCTCATGGCTTTTTCTCCCTTCTGGTCGCCCATGAAATTCCCGTACTGGTGGCTCATCGTTTTTTGCCTGACTATTTTCATCGCCATTATCTATGGAATCAGAATATACTGTTCCATTAAGGCCGTCAATCTATGGGACTCTACAAACCAGGATATTCTTATGACTGTCATATCGGTTAAAAAAATGTATCGCAATATTGAACTTGCGACTGCGTCCGTAATAATTCCGCTTTTGATATGGCTCTCCCTCACTCCAATGTTCATTAACACCTGGAGAATGTTTTTTGCCTGGGGACTGACAGTATTGGGGTTCGGTCTTGAATACCTGTGGTATAGAAGCAATATTAAACAAGTCAACAACCTTATAGATTGGGAGAAGGAGCTATGAAATTCATTCTTTCGCGTACGGACGACCTCCGGATCCATACTAAGAAATGAATTGCTCAGCCTTGAATCGGGCAGCCGATTATTACAGTCGGCTGAACAGCTTTCCACCTTACGGATCTGCGACTTATAAACTAAAAGTCAAGTCTATACCGAGCTGAGGAGCCGGATTTCCGGTTATTTGGCTTTGCTGAGGTTCAGCTCCTGGACGGCGGGCTTGTAGGTGGCGTCGCCGTCGGCTTCCACGCATAGCGTGATGCCGGTCCACTGGCGTTTCGGGTCGCGTCCGAAATAATCGGGATCGTAACGGAAAGTGTATTCGCCGGTCTGAATGGCCGGCCCCGAAATCAGCACCACCCGCGGACGTACGGCGGCATGAGCATCGCTCTCCGTCATGCGTGTTTCGTCCGTAAACACCGGCTCGACCGTAAACTCTCCCTCATGATACCTGCCGTTGATCTTGACATGGCTGTCCTTGTTGTACGGCAGCAGTTCGCCGTTGATTTTCAGCGACACATACTGCATCTTCTTACCGCGTGTCTCGGCATAACGAGCCCTGGTCAGGTCTACCATCTCCCGGTCCTGATACCAGAACTGCTCGTGCGTATCCGTACTTTCCGTCCCGTCCTCGTACCAGCGCGAATATCTCACGCCATCCTCGGGACGCGGATTCTCCAGAGCCTTGGCTATGAACCGGGCCATATAATCCTGGGTGGCTTCCGACAGGTCGAAATGGCCTCTGCCGGCATCGCACAGGAAGGAGATACGGCTGTCGGGATACATCATCTGGAAAGCGAGGGCCGGACGCAGACGCGCGTCCCACCATTCATACTCGCCCATCACCATCAGCGCCGGAATGCGGTCGATGTTGCGGGTGCGCCCCCACTCCACGTTGGCGCGGCCATAGCCGCACAGGTTGGTGCGCGGAGCATCGCCGTGATACGATATCAAGCACAGCGTACGGTCCGGATTCCACGCCGCGAAATTCCAAGGGAACGTAGCCTGCGCCGAATGCCCGAACGGTATTATCCGGGCCGTCTTTATCTCATTATGGCCCGACATCGAGGCCAGCGAGTCGATGATGCTTTCGAAGCGTTCCTGGCAACCGGTAGACGTATCCCAGTTCTGCGAACCGCTCTGCACGAACACCATAGCCACACCGAGCGAATCCATCCTGTGCGTAAACGACGGCGAGCGGAACAGCACCTCCTCCGTCATGTTCTGATGCGCATACAGGACTACCCGCACCGTTTTCTCTTTCGGCAGGCGCAGACATACCCTCTGCCCGTCGCCGCCATACATGTAGTCGAATATCTTAGTCTGCCCGGCATCAGCCATGGCGACTATCCCTACCAACGCCAGCACACTGGCCGCTATTCTCTTTATTCCTTGTCTCATATCAATCCGATTGAATTGCCCCCTCTTTTTTTAATACTCTCAACCACCCCATTCAACTCAACCGGTTTGGAATTTACCACTTCATCAGCTTGCGTATGTAGGCGGTGAGTTCGGAGGCCATCTTCTGCTGCTGGCGGATAGAGGGATGATAATCGGCACCCATGCCGAGGGAGCCGGTCTGCGGTGTAAAGTCAAACCGATACAGGTTCCTGTCGCCGGCTGACTTCAGCTCCCCGGTCACCTTGTTCAACGCGTCTTTCACCACCTGCAGTTGCCGCCCGTTCAGCATCGAGCCGGTCAATAGTATTATTTTAGCGTCGGGGTACGTGGAACGCAAATGCTTTATGAACTTTCTGTAACCGTCCTCCAGCAACGCAACCTCATATTTGTCCTCGCTTACGTCATTGGTGCCTAAATTCACGCACACCACATCCGGCCGGTACAGCGAGTGGTCCCACACCTCGGTGGAATCGCCGAACAGAGTCTGTCCGTACATATCCGGCATGTCACCCTTGCAACCCTCCCTCGGACTGCCATAGTTTCTGTACACTCCTATACCCGACCGCGCCACTACCAGGTGTTGCGCGTCAAGATTCCTTGCCGTCCGCGCGGCGTAAGTATAATAGAAATTCTCGGTATCGTATGTGAACCTATCCGTGGGCTTGTCGGCCTCGACTCCGTAACCGCACGTTATCGAATTGCCGATAAACTCTATCTTTCTCTTGGGAAGCACCGGTTTGGCCGACAGATCCGCGCCCTTATCCACATAGAATCCATGGAATTCCGGCTTCAGCGCATATCCCTCCAGGACATACGTGGCGCGCACCTTATGATTACCTTCCGGGAGGCTTTCGGCCAACGTCACTATCGAATCGTTCGGCCCTATGTTCAGCCGGTAGGGCAATTCGTCGTCTATCTCTATCATATAGGAGCCGCTGCCCGGCTTCACGCCCATTTTCAGCGAAGTGCCGGTAAATCCCGCGTTTATATTTACTCCCGGATAAGTAAATCTGACCGTGTCCGGCTTCGCTGTGCTGATCCGACCCATGTAGGCGATACGTGAATCGGATGCGGGAATGAATTTTGCATCCCGGCCGTCATTCGCCGACAGTGCCATGAACGCATTGCCCAGAATCAGCAATGGCAACAATATTTTTCCGACTTGCATGTCTTTATCCAATTAAGATTAACGTTCTGAATATTAGCTTATATTATTATAACTAACAACACGCTCATATTATTTCATAAACAGTTACTAATTCAAGTTCACTTGATGGAATTAAAAGAAAATGCAAGTCACAGAACTATTTCGGTCGATTATTTTCCTATCGGAATTTGGTGCCTCGGAGAGGCTGTTTCTCGATAACCCCACGATGGTCGGAGACAGCTTCAGCTGGCACCGGCCTTCGTGGGGACAGCCAGGCATGATACAGCTTGGTCGGAGACCATGTCGCTGTACTGCCTGATATGTATCCCGATATGATCGAGAATTAGGTTGCTTAAGGCGAGCGGCATGGTCTCCGACCAAGATAGACTGTAGCGGTCTATCCCCACGAAGGCTGTGGGGACGCTTTGCGCCCTTCAGCCATCGTGGGGTTATCGAGAAACAACCTCTCCGAGGTATCGGCTCACATAACTTCGCTTTTGCCGCTAAGTTCTGTGACTTGAGATCTTTATAATTCCGACATGCAAAAAGTTGAATTACTGAAAACAATCAGAACGGGAAGAACAGCGGGATTACGAATATCATGAGGATTCCGAGCAGCAACTGCAGCGGGGCACCGACCTTGACATAATCCATGAACGTGTACTGTCCCGCAGGCATCACCAGTGCGTTCGGGGGCGTGGAGAACGGCGACATGAAGCATAGGGAGGCGCCGAACGTCACGGCGAACAGCATCGGCAATGGGCTGACTCCATACGCCACGGCGCTCTGCACCGCTATCGGCGCCATCAGCACGCTTGTGGCGGTGTTGGAGATGAACAACGTCAGTAACGATGTGGTGAAATATATTCCCGCCATCAGCCAATGCGGCCCGATGCTTCCCAAGACTTCAACCAGCGAGACGCTCACCATCTCGCTCACTCCCGTCTTTTCCAATGCGAAACTCATAGGCATCATGGCCGCTATCAGCACCACGCTCTCCCAGTTTATGGTTCGATAAGCGTCGGATATGGTGCGGAAACATCCCGTCAGCATCATCAGGACGCAAGCCGTCAGCACCACGAACACGGCCGGCACGCTGCTGAACACCAGCGCCACAATCATGGCCAGCATTATCACCGCTGCTATGGGAGCCTTGTAGTCTATCGTCACCTTCGACGCCTGGCTCTCCGGCTCGCCCAGCACTACCCAGTCACGCGTATCGCGGCTTATCTTCCCGATGGCGTCCCATGTGCCCTGCACAAGCAGCACATCGCCTTTCGACACCTTACGCTCGCCTATGTTGTGCGTGATGTAACTGCCCCCGCGCCGCACGCCCAATATATTGACGTTATATTTGTTTCGGAAGTCAAGTTCCGCTATCGTCTCCTTCAGGATTCCTGAATTGGGAAGCACCACAAGTTCGGCCAGACCTATGTCATAAAAGTCAAGATGCCGGCGCGATTCGTCATTGTCGTCGGCTATGCGCAGGTCATAGTCCGACACGAAACGGTCCACGTTTTCCTTCGGACCCCGGATAAACAGGATGTCTCCCGGTTCAATCACCGATTTGGCCGACGGCGCCTCCTGCGTCACATTCTTCAGCAGACCTTTGCCCTCAACCACCCTCAGTTCCAGCACATCGAGTCCATAGTTGGCTCTGAGGGAAAGGGCACCCAGCGAAAGTCCCGATATCAGCGACGACGACGGCACGTCAACGCGCCACAGGTCGTGGTTCAGATTGTATTCCTCCACAATGTCAACCAGCGTACGGTCACCTTTGACGGCACCGGAATTCTTCTTTTTGCCGCGTGTCAATATCCTGCTGAGCGGAATCAACAGCAGCGTACCGGCCACCAGGCACACCAGGCCTGCGGGCAGAAATGAGAACATCGTAAGCGGCTTCCCGCTGAATTCCTCCCACGCTTCTGCTATGACAAGGTTGGGCGGTGTACCGATCAGCGTAAGCATACCGCCGATACTCGATGCGAACGCCAACGGCATCAGGAACCGTGAGGCCGGTGCCCCGGCCGACGCGGCCATCGACACCACTATCGGCAGCATCAATGCCACGGTGCCTGTGTTGCTCACGAATCCGCCTATCACGCCGGTGGCCAGCACCACCACCAAGAACAGGCGAGTCGGACTGCCGTTGCCCAGGCGCGACAGTTTCGCTCCCATCATTTTCGCCAGTCCGGTATTGAAAATCGCGCCACCCACTATGAACAGCCCCACCATCATGATGACGATAGGATTCGAAAAACCCGACAGGGCCTCCTGAGTGGTCAATATTCCCGACAGAGTCAGGATCAGCAACGCGATAAGCGCCACGATGTCGGCCCGTATCCGGCCCCACACGAATCCGGCCGCAGCCAGCACAAGCGTCATGATCGTTATCCACATGGCGTATAGTTTCCTTTTCGTTCTTAAATCATTTCAACAATACCCTTCCACGTCTTTGTTCCAGCCTCTCCGCAATGGAATTTTATTTGTTATGATTAACAAAATTCAAAATTCCACATTTTTATTTATTATACCAAATAAAATTCCAATTTTCTTGATTTTATTTGTTACGATTAACAAAATCGCAGCCGGTCATAGTTGACTGACTACCTCGGAGAGGTTGTTTCTCATTAACCCCATGATGGACGGCGACAGCGACAGCTGGCACCGTCCTTCGTGGGGACAGGCCGGTGCGACACAGCTTGGTCGGAGACCATGTCTCTGTACTTACCGACGCGATAGATGACTAAAGGCGCCACGGAACGAAGGTCCGTGACGCCTTGGGTTAATGCGTGTTTCAATAGACAGTGGCTGAGACTCAGACTGTGGCTGAGACTCGAAGTCTCAGCAGAAGCCGTCAGTATTCGATAGCTTCAGCAGAAGCCGTCAGCCGTCGACGGTTTCAGTTCCGTTACTTAGTCTTCGATGGCTATCAGCGTGCCGTTCAGGTCGAAGATGTAGGTGTCGGGACCTTCGATGCCGATCTCGACCTCAATGGCCCGGCCTTTGCGGAACTCTATCGATTCCACGTTGTTGACATAGCCGTCTTTTACCAGACGGTTGTATGCTCCGTGGTGCAGCAGATCCTTCACTACCGACTGCGCCAGATATGCGTTGTCGGGAGCGTCTATCTCCAGTACCTCTCCCTTCCTGTTGAAGTCGATGTCCACGCCGTTGGCCAGTTCGACTTCATACTGACCCTTGGCAAAGTATTGCTCGCATTTCGACACGGCCGTGCCTTTGAAATGCTTGTCCACGAACTTGCGTGCCTTTTCGGGAATCTTGTTATAGTTTTGCGATCCGGCCATCACGATGCCCGGCATGCCGTTGTTTATCTGAGGTTCCGCCTGTGCGGTGACAGTCGCGCCGGCCAGCATGATCACGGCCGCCGATGCCAAGGAGAGTAACAAATTAGTTTTCATAACGAATCATGTATTAAAACCGGAGCCGACTCGACCCCGGTTATAATAACAACATTTCTATCCAGCTAAAGTTCAACCTCGGATGTTACGCCTCATGCTCAGTCGGTCAGTTCGGCGGGAAGTATGGGCATGGCTCCCTTCTTGGTACAGACGTATGCCGATGTCCGCACGGCGCGTGAGTGAGCCTCCTGCACGCTCCTGCCTTTCAGTATCGAGGATATGAACGCGGCGGTGAAGCTGTCGCCGGCACCGACGGTATCGGCCACCTCCACCTTCGGCGTGGGCTGGAACGACACGTTGCCCGGCGTGAACACATAGCTGCCGTTGATGCCGCACGTCAGTATCAGCATCTTCAGATTATACTTGCCAAGCAGTATCCAGCATTTGTCCTGCAGGTCGATGCCCGGATAGCCGAACATGCGGCTTACGGTCACCAGTTCCTCGTCATTGATCTTCAATATATTGCAGCGCGACATGGAATTGCAAAGTATCTCCTTGTTGTAGAATCCCTGGCGCAGATTCACGTCAAACACCACAAGGCTGTCGTCACTCTGCGGCATCGCGTCCAGGAACCGGTTGATGGTGTCGCGCGACACCACATTGCGCTGTGCCAACGAGCCGAAGCATACGGCCTTGGTTCTCTTGGCCAACGACTCAAGCTGATCCGTATATGGAATATTGTCCCATGCCACGTTCTCCTTGATGTCATACTGGGGGATACCGGCCTGGTCTATCTCCACCTGGACCGTGCCTGTGGGATATGGCACCTCGGCTATAAGCTGGTTCAGCCCCTTGGAGGTAAAATTCTCCACTATCTCCCGGCCTAAGGCATCGTCACCCACGGCACTCACCACGTAGCCGGGCAGTCCGAACTGCGACACATGATATGCGAAATTGGCCGGTGCGCCACCGATTTTCTTACCTTCGGGCAGAACGTCCCACAGGGCCTCCCCCATTCCTACTACTATATCATTCATAACGGCATTAAATTTTCAAAGTTATTATATTTTTCTAATCTTCAACGTGTAATACATCAGGTAAATCACGCCTACGGTCATGACGGCCACTGCACCGGCCTGACCGAGAGCGTCGGCCGCATAACCCATGGCAAGGGGGAAGACGGTGCCGCCAAACAGGCCCATGATCATCAGGCCCGACACCTCGTTGCGCTCGTTGGGCGTGTACATCAACGCCTGCGAGAACACTACCGAGAAGATGTTTGAGTTGCCGAAGCCTATCAGACCGATTCCCACATACAGCGGAGCGAGAGTATTGCACACGAACAGTATGACCATTCCGGCCAGCATCATCGCCACGCTGATGGCGAAGAACAGCCTGGGCGACATGGAACGCAGTATGAATGCGCCGAGGAAACAACCAGCCGTACGGAATATAAAATATACGCTTGTGGCGAATCCGGCCTCCTCCAAGGGAAGTCCCAGGCGCTCCATGATGATTTTCGGAGCCGTGGTGTTGGTGCCCACGTCGATGCCCACATGACACATGATGCCGAGGAAGCAAAGGAATATGAACGGCTTGCCAAGCAGTCGCAGGCATTCCACGATGCCGGTGGCCTTGTCGGGCTTTTCCTCGTCGATTGGAGTGGCCGCCAACAGAGATATTGACAGGAAACTTATCACCGCGTAAATCACGAACAGCGCGCGCCAGCCCAGTCCGAACGTAGGCATCATCGTCGTGGCGCCCCACGCCGCGATGATGGGAGCAAGGAACGACGCTATGGCCTTGACGAACTGACCGAACGTCAGAGTGGACGCCAGTTTGTCGCCGCTGATCAGATTGCTCACCAGCGGATTGAGCGACGTCTGCATTATGGCGTTGCCTATGCCTAACAGCGAGAACGATATAAGCATCACGGCATAGCTGTCGCCGAACGCCGGAATGAACAGCGACACTGCCGTCACTATCAGACTGATCAGCACAGTATTCTTACGCCCTATCTTATTCATCAGCATTCCCGTCGGAACGGAGAAGATCAGGAACCAGAAGAACACCAGCGAGGGGAACAGGTTGGCCTGCGAATCGGTAAGACCCAGGTCCTTCTGCACATAGTTGGATGCCGTTCCCACCAGGTCCACGAAGCCCATGGCGAAGAAGCACAGCATCACCGGCACTATCTGGGCTATGTAGCTCTTCTTATTGGTTGCTACTGTTTGCGTTATATCCATTTTACTATTATGCCTTAACTATTAATTATTCTTGATTTCATACACTTTCAGGTTGCGCACCTTAGCCTTTCCATCGCGCGCCTTCACCGTCATTTGCGAATACGGGGCATCCGGGAACACTAAGTTGGTCATTACCGAACGGCCGCCATCGGCGAACACCTCCATGCTGCAGCGGTCCACGAATATCCTCAGTTTCAACGTGTCGCCATCGGAATAAAGCGGAGCTACCGTTACGGCAGAGAAATCCTGACTGAAGTCCGTTATACCGCTCTCCCGGCGGTCGAACGCGAGCTTGTTACCGGCCACATCGTATGTCAGCAACACCTTCTGTCCCCTGGCATTGTTGAGACATATCTCGACCTCCCGGCTGCGTTCCGGCTGTATTTCCATATCGATCTCGCATAGTTCCGGAATGCCGAAGGTCATTCCCTTTGCACCTACAGTAGCCTTGCCTGCAGATTTAACCAACTTGCCGCGCAACATGTCCACCTCGGGCGAAGGGGCAGATGCAAGATATATTTCACCGTCTTTTGCACGGAACAGGCTCATATCGCGCGGCAGCGTGTTCGCGCTGCGATACTGCATGGTAGGCACATCGGCCGCGTACTGCCAGTTGCTCATCCAACCCAGTATCGTGCGGCGTCCGTCAGGCGCGTCACTGAAACTTACACTCGCATAATTGTCCTTGCCGTAGTCCATCCATTTGGTCGGGACCTTACCGCTCGCATCCGTATCGGCCTTGAATGTCTTGCCGTCGAAATCGCCGACAAAATATTGTGTCGCGCTGCCGCCGAAAGGTCCGCCGGGATTTATGTTGCAGATAAGCACCCATTTCTGTTCGTCGGTGCCTTCCACCTTCAGCGGGAACAGGTCGGGACATTCCCATACGCCGTCCTGCGCGCCCAGTCCCTGGCCGAATTTGCTTTGCAATGTCCATGCCTTCATATCGGGCGACGTGAATATCAGCATTTCGTGATCCAGCGGATGCGCCAATATCAAGGTCCATACCTTTGTGTCGGGATTCCGGAACATATTCGGATCGCGGGCCTCGCTCTCCAGCGCCAATGTCGGATTACCAGGATATATGCTGAACGTCTCGCCGTTGTCCGTGCTGTACGCCAGACTCTGCACCTGACTCACGCCGGCCGAGGTGTACATGGCCAGCACGGCATCCTTGCCGAATCCGGCACTGTTCTCCGTATCGACGGCACTGCTGCCGCTGAACACCGTTCCCAACCCGTTGGCCTCGATGGCCGCCGGATGATGCTCCCAGTTTATCAGGTCCTTGGACGAGGAATGTCCCCACGTCATGTTCTGCCATTTCGACCCGTACGGATTCCACTGGTAGTACAGATGCCAGACGCCATCCTTATGGAACATGCCGTTCGGATCGTTCATCCAGCCGTACAGCGGCGTGTGATGATATGCCGGGCGGTATTTCTCACGGTTGGCGGTGTCGAACGTGTCCGATACGTTGAAATTGCTCCAGCACACATCCTCCTTGGCCTCGCGGACAGTGGAACGGTTCTGCGTAGTGACGATGTTCAGCACCACGTCATGGCCCTTGTACCTCTCTATGTCCAAAGGCACCGTGTAGTCCACCTTTGACTTGGCCAGCCTTACATATATGGTGCGGTCAAGTTTCCCGTCCACCAGGACGTTGACCGTCGCGTCATCATTCGACTCCTGTACGGGCATAAGCAGATATTTCCCGTCGCCTGTGACACGCACCAGCGTATTGTTCGTTCCAAGATGATTCACTTCGACTCCCGCGGCATTCAGCACGAGTGTTCCCATCATGCCGGCCGTCACCAACGTAGTCTTTATTATTCCGATCAAGTTGTTCATGTTGTTGATTTTTTCAGTCAAACACCCGGCTTTATCTGTCTGTCGGGTTTCACTTGCAAAAATACATCAAAAGGCCACGACCCGGTTATTAATTTTAGCGCAAAGGGTATTAAAAATGTTGCAACGCCCCATTTTTGCAACCGAATGCATCAATATTTTAATTTTATTGACTAAATTTGTGTGCGAATTAACCTGATTAACACAAGATAAGCCTGATGAAACGGCACCTGCTGATACCATTACTTGCAATAGCATGTCTGCTCTGTGCTTCATGCCATAGGGAAAAGACTTACCGCATCGGCGTCTCGCAATGCAGCGCCGACGACTGGCGCAATAAAATGAACGAGGAGATCATGCGCGAGATGATGTTCCATCCCGAGGCGACGGTGGAAATCCGCTCGGCCGACGACAGCAATGAGAAGCAGATAGCCGACATCAGATTTTTCCGCGACAACGGCTTCGACATCATTCTTGCCGCCCCCAACGAAGCGAACGCCATTACACCTATTATAAAGGAGACGTACGAATCCGGCCTGCCGGTGGTGATATTCGACCGCGACATCAACGGCGATTCATATACGGCATATATCGGCGTGGACAACCGCGCCATAGGCCGTTCCGCCGCGCAGTATGCCGGCAATCTGACAGGCGCCGGAGGGCGCGTATTGGAGATACAGGGTCTGAAAGGATCCTCTCCGACTATACAGAGACACGAAGGATTTGCCGAAGGTGCAAGACAAAACCGGCTTGACATCGTGGCATCGGCCCACGGCAACTGGAACGACACGGACGCGACGCGCGTAACGGACTCCCTTCTGAATATATACAAGGATATAGACCTGATTTACGCCCACAACGACCGTATGGCCATCGCCGCATCCAACGTAGCGCGCCGACGGGGCCTGCACATCCGCGTCATCGGCATCGACGCCGCCCCCAATATCGGCATGAAAGCCGTGGCCGACAGCGTGATAGACGCCACATTCCTGTATCCGACCGAAGGCCACCAGCTGATACGCACCGCTCTGGCCATCCTTAAAGGCGAACGTTTCGACAGAATCCAGACGCTGCCCCTCGCTTCGGCCGTAGACAAATCGAACGCCGACATCCTGTCGCTTCAGAACAAGTCGCTGAACGAGGAAACTTCCAAAATGAAGATTCTCAAAAGTCAGGTGGATCAATACTGGGAACGGCATTCCATACAGACCACCCTGTTGTATGTCACCATCGGACTGGTGATACTTCTGCTGGCCTTTGTGTTCATGCTGTTGCGCACATACTGGATGAACCAGCGCCATCACCGCCAGATACTGGAGCAGAACCGTCTGCTGGAGCAACAGCGTGACGCACAGGAGGAACTGAACCGCCAGCTGGAGGAGGCCACGCAGTCCAAACTGATGTTCTTCACCAACATATCCCACGACCTGCGCACGCCCCTCACCCTGATAGCCGAGCCGGTGGCTCAACTCGCCGACGCCGGCAACCTGACGCCCCAACAGCATTCGCTGATGCGCATCGCCGACAAGAACGTGCGCATACTGAAACGTCTGATCAACGAAATACTGGATTTCCGCAAATACGAGAACGGCAAGCTCGATGTCAACCTCACTGAAGCCCGTTTCGCCGACCTGGCCCGGGACTGGGCCGAGGCATTCATGGCCATTGCACGCAAACGCGACATCAGACTGACCGTCGACATGGACCTGCCCGACGATTTCACCATCGCCATAGACACCGAGAAACTGGAACGGGTATGCTTCAACCTGCTGTCCAACGCATTCAAATATACCCCGGACAACGGCCGCATCAATTTCATTGTCAGGACTCAGGGCGACAACCTTGTCATAGCCGTTCACGACACAGGCCGGGGTATCTCGGAGCGCGACTTAGGCAACATATTCGACCGATTCTTCCAGGTGGACAAGGTGCATCCGCAAGGTTCCGGCATCGGACTCTCGCTGGCCAAGGCGTTCGTGGAACTGCATCACGGCGGGATTACCGTAACGAGCCGCGAAGGTAAGGGGTCGGAATTCACCGTCACCATTCCCGTAACGCATATAGCTGAAAATAAACAGACTCCCGCAGTCCCGACATCCGGCACACTGCGCGACGACACCATCACCGAACTGGAGCGGATAGAGAACGACGCGCCCCTGCCCGACTCCGACAAACCGCTTCTGTTGGTAATAGACGACAACGAAGACATCCGCAGACTCACTGCCGAACTTCTCGGCAACGAATATACCGTAATCGCCGCCTCCGACGGCAAGGAGGGTGTGCGCATGGCCGCACGGCATGTTCCCGACCTGATAATCTGCGACGTGATGATGCCCGTCATGGACGGTCTGGAATGTACGCGCCGAATCAAGGACGAGGTGTCCACCTCGCATATACCGGTGTTGATGCTCACTGCCTGCAGCATGGACGAACAGCGCGCCCAGGGATACGACAGCGGCGCCGACGGCTATCTGTCCAAACCGTTTGACATCACCGTGCTCAGGGCGCGGTGCCGCAACCTGATTCAGAACCGCAGACGCATCAAGGAATTGTGGTCAACGTCGAAGCCCACCGACGTCACGCCGTCGGCCACCCCCGAGACCAAACGCCCGCGACCCGATGTCGAGAACGAATTCTACGCACGGTTCGTCGAGATTGTCAACAAGGAAATGGAGAACCCAGAGCTTAGCGTGGACGGCATCGCCGCGCACCTCGGACTGGGCCGTTCGCAGTTCTACCGCAAGATCAAGGCCCTTACCAACTACTCGCCCGTAGAATTAGTGCGCGAGCTGCGGCTGAAACGCAGCCGCGACCTGCTTATCTCCACCGACAGGTCCATAAGCGAGATCGGCTATATGGTCGGGTTCTCCACCCCGGCATACTTCACACGCTGTTTCCGCGATTATTTCAACGAAACCCCATCCGAACTCCGGGAACGTCTCGGTTCCAAATCATAAAAATGTTGCATAGAATGTCATAAATGGTGCAATGACCGTTTTTTGACAGCCTATGCAACATATTTGAAATGTCTGCCGCCACAAGGGTTCTAATTTTGCGGCATAAAACAACTGACAACGACATGAAAAATTCATTCCTGTTAACGCTGTTGCTGCTGTTGACGGCATTCGGCGTTCAAGCACAGAACATCACGGTGCACGGGACGGTCATTTCCAAAGCCGATTCCGAACCCCTGATCGGTGCGACGGTGATGACCGAAGTCAAAGGTTCGGGAACAGTCACTGACATCGACGGCAAGTTCGAAGTCTCCGTAGCCCCCGGTTCCAGTCTCACAATTTCCTACATCGGCTATCAGACCGTCAAGGTCAAGGCCTCTCCGGAAATGACGATCGAACTTTCCGAAGATTCCGAAGTCCTGAACGAAGTGGTGGTGGTAGGTTACTCCACCCAGCGCAAGGTCGATGTGACCGGGGCCATCACGGCCGTGGATGTTGACGAAATCAACAAACAGAACGAGAACAACCCCATCAAGGCATTGCAGGGACGCGTGCCGGGCATGAACATCAGTGCCGACGGTGCCCCCAGCGGATCGGCCACTGTACGTATCCGAGGCATCGGCACCCTGAACAACAACGACCCGCTGTACATTATCGACGGCGTCCCCACCAAGGGTGGCATGCATGAACTGAATCCCGGCGATATCGCGTCAATCCAGGTGCTGAAGGATGCAGCCTCGGCTTCCATCTACGGTTCGCGCGCAGCCAACGGTGTCATCATAATCACCACCAAGAAAGGCGCCGACCTCAAGATAAACCTGGACGCATCGGTAGCCGCTCAGTTCTATACCAATAAAATGAAGGTGCTGGATACCGAGGGTTACGGGCGCGCGATGTGGCAGGCATACGTCAACGACGGACAGGACCCCAACACCAACGGCCTGGGCTACCGCTTCAACTGGGGATACGACCAGGCCGGATACCCGCAGCTGAACTCCATCGGCATGAACAAATATCTGGACGCCGCAGGCACCACGCCCGCCGCCGACACCGACTGGTACGACGTCACCACACGCACCGGTCTGATCCAGAACTACAACCTCAGCGTGAGCGGAAGCACCGACAAACTCAGCGCCTTCTTCTCCGTAGGCTATTACAAGAACCTCGGCGTAATCAAATACTCGGACTTCGAGCGCTTCTCCGCACGTGTCAACACGGAATACAAGCCTTTCGGCAACATACTGACCATCGGCGAGCATTTCACCCTGAACCACACCGATGAAGTGCAGGCTCCCGGCGGATTCCTGCAGAATGTGCTCCAGTTCAACCCCTCGCTGCCCGTTTACACTGAAAGCGGAGAGTTCGCCGGTCCCGTCGGCGGCTACCCCGACCGCGAGAACCCGCTGGCACGGCTGGTGCGCAACAAGGACAACCGTTATAAATACTGGCGTCTGTTCGGCGATGCCTACATCAACGTCAATCCCTTCAAAGGCTTCAACGTACGCACCACATTCGGCCTTGATTACTCTCAGAAACAGCAGCGCATATTCACTTACCCCGTCACCGAGGGCAACGTGGCCAATTCCACCAACGCCGTCGAAGCGAAGCAGGAACACTGGACCCGCTGGATGTGGAACCTCGTGGCCAGCTACAACATCGATTTCGGCAAGAACCATATCGACGCGCTGGCCGGCGTTGAGCTTATAAACGAATCGTCCGACTGGTTCTCAGGTTACAAGACCGATTTCTCGGTGCTGAATCCGGACTTCATGTGGCCGTCGGCCGGTGCGGGCAACGCCCAGTCATACGGCTCGGGCGACGGCTTCTCGCTTGTGTCGTTCTTCGCCAAGGCCAATTATTCTTTCGATTCCCGTTATCTTCTCGGTGTGACCGTACGTCACGACGGCTCGTCGCGATTCGGCAAGAACAACCGTTTCGCCACCTTCCCCTCCGTGTCGTTGGGATGGCGCATCAACAACGAGTCGTTCCTGCGCGACGTGGCTTGGCTCAACGACCTTAAGCTGCGCCTCTCCTGGGGACAGACCGGCAACCAGGAAATCAGCAACCTTGCCCGATACTTCGTTTACGTACCCAATTACGGCGTGAACGAATCGGGTGGCCAGAGCTATGGAACATCCTACGACATCGCAGGCACAAACGGCGGCTCCATACTGAGTTCAGGTTTCAAGCGCGACCAGATAGGAAATCCCGACATCAAATGGGAAACCACGACGCAGTATAACATCGGTCTCGACTGGTCCATGCTCAACTCCGGTCTGTTCGGTTCTCTTGACCTCTATTATAAGAAGACCTCCGACATTCTGGTGCAGATGGCCGGCATCGGCGCCATGGGCGAAGGCTCATCGCAATGGATCAACGCCGGCGAAATGGACAACAAGGGCATCGAGCTTAACCTCGGCTTCCGCCACACCACCGACTATGACTTCACTTATGAGGTGACCGGCAACATCGCCGCCTACCGCAACAAGATCACGAAAATACCCGCGACAGTGGCCGCAAACGGCACGTTCGGCGGCAACGGCGTGTACAGCGTCATCGGCCATACATACGGAGCCCAGGCCGGCTATGTGGCCGACGGCATCTTCAAGTC
This sequence comes from uncultured Porphyromonadaceae bacterium, assembly GCA_902468245.1. Lineage (GTDB taxonomy): Bacteria > Bacteroidota > Bacteroidia > Bacteroidales > Muribaculaceae > Lepagella. The sequence goes on from CABQXY010000032.1 coordinate 26,990, forward strand.
GCAGGCAGAAGTCGACAACCATGCCGTTCAGGAGGGTGCTGCCGTGGGACGCATCCGCTGGCGCGACCTCGACAACGACGGTTACATCACCGAGAAGGACCAGAAATGGATTTACGACCCCACTCCCGACTTCACCTACGGTCTGAACGTATATCTGCAATACAAGGGATTCGATTTCTCGATGTTCTGGCAGGGCGCGCAGGGTCAGGACGTGATTTCCGACCTGAAGAAAGAAACCGACCTGTGGAGCGGTCTTAACATCGGATTCCTGAACAAAGGCGAACGCCTGCTTAACGCATGGACGCCGCAGAACCCCGATTCCGACATTCCGGCACTCACTCGCTCCGACTCCAACAACGAAAAACGCGTCTCGACCTACTTCGTGGAGAACGGCTCGTACCTGAAGCTGCGCAACATCCAGATAGGCTACAACCTGCCGGAAAAGGCCGTACGCAAGATGCGCATGGAGCGTCTGCGCTTCTACATCAGCGCGCAGAACCTGCTGACAATAAAGAGCAAGTCGTTTACCGGTGTGGATCCCGAAAATCCCAACTTCGGCTATCCCATCCCCACCAATCTCACTTTCGGTCTCAACCTCACCTTCTAATCACGCCAAATCATGAAAAAATATATAATCGCATCGCTCGCGGCATTGTCACTGGCCACCACCGGCTGCGACAGTTTCCTCGATTCACACAAGCCCCAGGGCACTCTTGACGAGGAACAGGTGCTTAATCCCGAATATATCGACAATCTGGTCATTTCGGCATACGCCGTGTGGATCTCGGCCGAAGACATCAACTCGTCGTTCTCGATGTGGAACTTCGATGTCCGCTCGGACGACGCCTACAAAGGCGGAAACGGCACCGAGGACGGCGACGTGTTCCACGCGCTGGAAGTGTCGCAGGGCATCATGACCACCAACTGGAACATATCCGACATGTGGCAGCGTCTGTACAATGCCGTGTCACGAGCCAATTCGGCACTGCAGGTTCTTGACATGATGGACTCCTCCACCTATCCGCAGCGTGACACCCGCATAGCCGAAATGCGCTTCCTCCGCGCTCACGGGCACTTTCTGCTCAAGCGTCTGTACAAGCAGATTCCCTTTGCCGTCAACGAGAATCTGACGCCCGAGCAGTACAATGACCTTGAAAACACGGAATACACCAACGACCAGGGCTGGCAGCTCATAATCGACGATTTCAAATACGCTTTCGACAATCTTCCGGCCGTTCAGGATGAAGTTGGCCGTCCCAACCGCGCCGCGGCTGCCGCATACCTCGCCAAGACTTACCTTTACAAAGCATACCGACAGGACAATCCCGAGTCGCACGAGGTTACGTCAATCGACAGCGAGGACCTGCAGAACGTCATCAAGTACACCGACCCGGCCATCATGACGGCCTCCGGCTGCGCCCTTGAACCCGACATGCACAACAACTTCCGTCCCGAGCCTCAGTACGAGAACGGTCCCGAATCGATCTGGGCCATGCAGTATTCGTTCAACGACGGGACAACCCACGGCAACTGCAACTGGTCCTACGGTCTGATCGTTCCGAACATCCCGGGCGTGACCGACGGCGGATGCGATTTCTACAAGCCGAGCCAGAACCTGGTCAATTCGTTCAAGACCGACGAGAACGGCCATCCCATGATTGACAGCTTCAATGCCAAAGACTATGACATGACTTCCGACTATGCGGACCCCCGTCTGTTCCTCACGGTGGGAATGCCCGGAACTCCCTATATGTTCAACGCCAACTATATGATGGACCGAAGTGCAACATGGAGCCGAAGCAACGGTCTGTACGGATACTATGTCTCGCTGAAACACAATGTCGATCCCGACGGCGGATACCTGGTAAAAGGCTCCTGGTGGGGTTCGCCGATGAACCGTATCGTGCTGCGCTATGCCGATGTGCTTCTGATGCGTGCCGAGGCCCTGGTACAGCTGAACCGGAACCTCCCCGAGGCTATCGAGATCGTAAACTCCCTGCGCAACCGCGCCCGTCAGAGCACCGCATCGATCTCCGACTATGAGAGACAGTATGGCGTACGCCTCAACATCCGCCCATACACCGGGACTTACGCACAGGCTGACGCCCTGAAGATAGTCAAGATGGAACGCCGTCTTGAACTGGCCATGGAAAGCGAACGCTTCTTCGACCTGGTACGCTGGGGAGAGGCTGCCGACGTAATCAACAGATACTACGCCGACGAGGCCGACAACTGCGCCATATATTCCAACGCCTCGTTCACGCGCAACAAGAATGAGTATCTTCCGATTCCTTTCTCTCAGATCAGCGCCTCCAACGGACATTACAAACAGAACATCGGTAACTGGTAATTGAACACAATGAAACTCACAGTCTCAACAATATATCTGTCGCTGCTGGCACTCACGGCTGGTATGCTGACATCGTGCGACGACAAGGAATCCAATATGGATCTTGACGGCAGCACCCGCATCGAATCAATCAGGGTAAGCGGTTTCGACGGCACCATAGACAACTCCGCCAAGTCAGTGACCGTCAACCTGCCCACCACTACCGACCTGACGGACCTGACCGTAGACGAGATAATCCTCAGCCCCGGAGCCACATGCGACTATCCCCGGGGATACAGGTTCGACGGCTCGGTGCCACGCTCCATACACGTGGTGAACGGCGACGTATTCACCGACTATGCCCTCAACGTGAAGCATGACAACGTGGAGTTCCTGTCATTCACGCTCGACAACAAATACAGCGGCACCATCGACAACGCCGCACATACCATTCTCGTATTCGTTCCCCTTGAAGCGGACGTGACCGCCATGCAGGCATCGTTCCTGGTCAACGACGGCACGACCGTTACCCCCGAATCGGGTTCAGTACTCGACTTCTCCGTACCTGTCGAATTTACCTGCGCGCACAATACGGCTACCATCGTATATACCGTTACGGTCATCAAGGACGAGATGTCGCAGGCTCCCAAGGCATTCGTCGGCAACGCCGCATCGTTCGACGCATTGGGCGATGAAGCAAAGGCCGCTTGCGAATGGATGCTGAACAATGTGCCCAACTCCCGCTACGTATCCGTTCAGCAAATAATCGACGGCGACGTGAAGCTGTCCGACTTCACCATGATATGGTGTCATTTCGACTGGACAGACTGGCCCGGCACTATGTGGGACTCGCGCGACATGTTCAACAGCTACTGGCTGCACGGCGGCGCCATCCTGGCATCGCGCGACGGCGCACGATACATCAACGACGTATGGCGCATTGCCCGCGACCAGCAGAGTCCCAACAATATGTTCGGAGGCGATACATCCGAGACTCTCGAGAATGCGTTGGGCTTCACGATAACAGGCCATGAGTCACATCCTCTGTACGACGGCATAGAGACCGACGGCGACAACCGTATACTGCTTCTGGACAAAGGTTGCTCCAATACCAACCGTACTCTGCAGTGGGGCGTGGACTGGGATCCTTACGGCTCGATGCAGGGCTGGGAGGAACGCACAGGCGCCAAAGCCCTGGCTTCAGGCCATGATTATGACATAAACCGTGTCACAATCGCCGAATTCGAGCCTTACGAGGCTCTGAAAGGATTCACTTCAGGCCGCGTCATCACAATCGGAACCCCTGCCTACGAATGGTATGACAGGAACGGTAAGGACAATCCCTACCGCGACAACATGATCCGGCTCACCAAGAACGCCATCAACTATCTGTGTCAGTAATTCATCCTTTTAAATTTAAGACAATGAAATCCATCATATTCTATTCCATGCTGATTGCTTCCGCAACCGCCACACTGGCCGGTTGCAGCGACGACAAGCCTGTGCTGACCGACCGGAACCTGGAGAACAGCACGGAATTCCTGAAAAGCAACGATGCCGCCAAGCAGGACATATACTACAAACCCGCCGTGGGTTTCGTAGGCGACCCGATGCCCTTCTACGATCCCGTGGCCGGAGACTTCAAGATCCTGTACCTGCAGGACTACCGCCCGAATCAGCCTGTGACCTATCACCCCATCTGGGGAGTCAGCACCACGGATGCTGCCGGCTACACTTCTCTTGGCGAATTGATTCCCTGCGGAGCGGCCAACGAACTCGATGCCGCTCTGGGCACAGGCTCGACCATATACCACGACGGCACTTATTATACATTCTATACCGCCCATTCTCCCAACCCCGCCTCGACTTCCGGAATCAACGAGGCCGTGATGCTGGCCACATCAACCGATTTCAAGTCGTGGACCAAGAACCGCACCGTTCTTGTCACGGGCGGCGATAAATACAGCAACGCCGACTTCCGCGACCCGTTCGTGTTCCGGGGAGACGACAATATGTTCCACATGCTGGTGTCCACACGCCTGAACGGAAAGGGAGTATTGGCCGAATACACATCGTCCGACCTGCTGGAATGGCACGACGCCGGTGTGTTCATGACCATGATGTGGGACCGCTTCTACGAGTGCCCCGACGTGTTCAGGATGGGCGACTGGTGGTATCTGGTTTATTCCGAACAGCACGACGCCATTCGCCGCGTACAGTATTTCAAGGGCAAGACTCTTGACGAGCTTAAAGCATGCACCGCCAACGACGCCGGTCTGTGGCCCGACGCTCACGAAGGATACCTTGACTCACGTGGTTTCTACGCCGGCAAGACGGCATCCAATGGAACCGACCGCTACATCTGGGGCTGGAACGCAACCAAAGCCGGAAACGTAATCACCGGCAACGCCGACTGGGCAGGCAACCTGGTGGCCCACAAGCTGATCCAGCATCCGGACGGCACCCTTACTGTCGGTGAGGTTCCCGCAATAGCCTCAATACTTGGCAACGCCAAGACTTTGGACGGCTTTTCGCTGAATGCGGACGAATCTAAACTCATGCCTCGTCTCGGCACCGAGAACCGCCTGACTTTCACCATAACGGCCAATCCCGGCGACCGCTTCGGACTCTCGTTCGGTCGTGGAAGCGATTCCATGTCATACGGCACTCTGGTGTTCAATCCCGAGGGAGACGGCAACATGAAGATCAATCTGGAACAGGAAGGCCCGGAGGGAGCCGGATTCATCCAGTTTGCCGACAGCTATGTATTCAAGGCCCCGGCCGACGGTGTATATAACATTACCGTGGTAACCGACAATTCCGTCCTGACACTTTACATAAACGACTGTCTCGGCTATACCACGCGTCTTTACGGCACCGCACGCAATTGCTGGTCGGTCAACTGCTATACCGGCAATCTCTCCGTCAGCGAAATCAAAGTACAATCTAAATAAATAATCTCAACGACTTAATAACCTATATCTTATGAAAACATATTTATTCGTCGCAGTAGCTGCGGCCGCACTCTCCACGCCCGTATGGGCCGACGTGACCACCGTCAAAACCATCTATACCAGCGACAACACAGACGGGACGGAAGTAACATGGAGCAACACCCTTGCCATCCCTGCAGAGCAGTTTACCGAAGGCGTCAACGTGGGCGACTATATCAATGTGGTATTCGCATCCACTACCGATATTATGGAACTCCACTCCAATGGAGTTTGCCTGCCCGGATCCATCAAATATAATCTTGGTGATGCCACTGAAAACACCAAGGCTTACATCACGGTCGACATGCTGAACGCACTGAAGCAGAATGGTGTCGAGCTGTGCGGCGGCGGGTTCCACGTAAGGAGTGTGGAAATCTGCAACGACGGATTCCAGATGCCCGAAGGCGCAATCTGGGGCGGATACTTCTGGATAGACAATTGGAACACCATGGACCTGTTCAAGACCGCGTTCGACTCATACGACGGTCAGCGTTACATGGACATCTACCTGTCGGCCGACAATGGCGACAATACCAATTACGTCATGAACGTCATGACTGCATTCGACAATCCTGATGCTGTATGGGCAAATGCCGATTCCGGCAACCTGGAACGTACGGCCACCAAGGCGATAATCGACCTGAAGGACATCAACGTCAAGGAACGGCTCACTGACGTTTCGGCCCTGCTGATACAGTCCAATCCCGAAGGGGGCAATCCGTTCAACATCACAGCCATTGCATTACGCAATGACAACAATCAGTCCACGATTGTAAGCTCACTCACATCTGACCGCAACGCTCCCGTCACCGTCTACAACCTCCAGGGCATCGCCGTCAAGACCAACGCCGCAATGGCAACCGCCCTTGACCACCTCCCCGACGGCGTCTACATCGTCAACGGCAAGAAATACGCAGTCCGTTAAATCAAACCATCTTCCTCGACTTCGGCCGAGGTCTATACACAGTCAGGGCTGATTCCCGCGCGGAAGTCAGCCCTGATTATCTCATAAAATTCCGCCTCTTTCCGGGAGCCTACAGTTTCCTGCCTATCTTCAGTTTGTCGCCGCTAAGATCCACCTCGAACAGCTGCGGTATGCGGATGTAATGCCCGTTTTCTTCCCGGTGACTGTGTACCGACATCAGCCATCGTCCTGCCAGGTCCTTGAAAAGCATACCGTGGCCATGGTCGGGCGGCGTTATGGGTTCCGGTTCCTGTATCCACGGCCCGTCGAGCGTCCCGCTCTCGGAATATGCCACTCCCTGGGTATAGACGTTGTAGATCCAGCTGGTCCAGATCATGCCGAGCCGCCCCGAACCTGTACGGAACAGCCATGGGCCGTCGGTCACCCTGTTGGGCTGAACCTTGCCGTCGATTCTTTCACGGCTCCAGGGCGATGCGCTGGCCTTAAACATAAGGCTGCCGTCGCCGATACTGCCGCTTAAATCATCCTTCAGCCGTATCTTCTCCATCGTGCCATCCCAGTTGGATATCCACTCTCCGCAATATATCATATATGGCTTCCCGTCCGCATCGACCCAGAATGTGCCGTCAAGCGTGGGACGGTCGGCCGGAAGATAATCTTCGTCAGAAACCGGCCTGTAAGGTCCCCAGGGAACATCGCTTACCATTACGTGGCTTGCGCGACGCGGCATATCCATTCCCTTGAACCTGCCGGTTATGATGTCGTTATTGGTAAACGTCGCGAAGCAGTAATATTTCCCTTTGTATTCATGAAGTTCCGCCGCCCATATCTCGGGGTGTGATCCCATCCATGACGTAGTATCGGGCTGAATCAGACTGTAAGGTCCCGTCCACGTGTCAAGGTTGTCGCTTACCCATAGACGTCCGCGGGTGCCGGTCATATAATACATCTGCGTATTCTCGTCGGCCAGTATGCACGGGTCGCTGAGCCGGATGGAATCACGCGGATAATCTACATGAAAATCGGCCATCTGACGCCCCTCCAGACTTTCATACGGTTCCTGGGCCTCCGCCACGCAGCCCAACGACATCAGGGCTGCCAGCATTACTCCTAATGTTTTATACATAACAAACAAAGTCAACTGCTTATAGTGGATTTTCCCTATAAACGGAGCTTCGCCTGCATTTATTTTCAGCAATTATACTCTGTATATCATGACTCTTTGGATTAAATTTCCTGATATTATTGGATTTATGAACGAAATCAATTAATTTTGCGTTGCCTAATAAAGGCAATGTAAAATAGATGATCATGAAACCAATTAAGAAACCATTTGCAAAGAACTCGCAGAAGTCGGAATGTGTTTCTGCCGATACATCGCGTTCCGAGATCCATATTACATTGGTTTCGGAAAAGGAACGTGAGACCTATCGTGTTCCCTCATACGGATACGTATTGCCGTGAGCGACCCCATCGGATATTATAAAGCATCATTCATAATGCGGAGCACAGACCAATCTACGCTTCGCATTATTGATTTATGGACTTTCAAGTCTACCAAAAGCAACAAACGCTATATTGTTGAAATAGAATATTTCTCAAATCATTTTTTAGGATTAAAGTTTTATTGGAAAGGTGTAGCGTCAAGCAAAGACCGTTATTCTCTTATGACCAATGATTATGAGCCACGCACCATCGTAATGTCTTGCGTATACATAATGCTGGAATATTTTAAAAGAGACAAGTGTGCTTCTTTTGGATTTGTAGCGGCAGATGACTTGAATAATGCGGACAACCCAAATCAGCCGAACAAACGATTCAGGTTTTACCGCAGAATGATGCTTTCTATTTTCGGTTCAGAGACATTCGCGCAAGGCTACGACATGACGAATTCGATTTATCTACTGATCAACAATAAGATGCTGTCTGAAGGAACTCTATCTCTACCATCCATTGAAAAGGAGATCTCTCGTTTATATGAAGGTGAATTCTCTTTAGTTCTGGAATCTTAATGACATAATAATTACGTCAGATCCATGCCTGTAGCTTGAATCTGACGTAATTATATATTTAGTCCTATCGTCAATCGTCGTGGTGATGGCGCTTGCCGTGCTTCTTGTAGTATTTGTCGTGATGCTTGTAATACTTCTTCTGCTCCTTGTAGTATTTCTTCTGCTCCTTGCGCCACCGCTTGTATTGCTTCTTGTGGTGCTTGTGGTGCTTGTCGTAATGCTTGTAATACTTGGAATAGACATACCTGCAACTGTGATGACGGTGGTGACGTCCGCAGTAGCCGTATGTAGGCACGTCGTACAGTCTGAACCCGTCGCTGGTCAGGACATAATGTATGGCTCCGTCGGAATCAAGGCCGAAATATCCGTTCTCGCCCACTACATACACGGCCGGACGCCCGGCATCGGCCAATGGGGCTATTATGGCGACAGACGCAATCATGAGGCAGATCAGCGTCGTTTGGATGGTATGTCTTCTCATGGTCTTACTGTATTGATTTACAATAAAACGCGCCACACCCTCCCTCGGTTCAGGCCACGCTATCCAAATAATTCGGAATGTGATCCCAGACGCAAAACGCCTATTGTGTCTGTTGTCTCGTCAATCCATAGACCTATACATAGCCTCTACACTTGAAACATCGAGTGGCCCCTGAAGCTTCCCGGTTCTTGCCTCCTCTATCGCGGCTTTTGTCTCTGCATTCGGCTCAAAATATTCTATTGCTATTGCCATAATAAGTCCTTTTGCATACAAATATAATACGTTTGTATTATATCAACAAACATTCAATAATTTGACTCGAATATTTAGCCCACGCTGTTTGTCCATATTTTGAACTCTAAGATTTTCAAGGTACGGGACTCAAAGTAAAAGCACGCAATGTGAGTTGATGCCTCGGAGAGGCTGTTTCTCATTAACCCCACGATGGGCGGAGCCAGCTTCGGCTGGCATCGTCCTTAGTGGGGAGCAGACTGATGCGGCACAGCTTGGTCGGAGACCATGTCGCTCGTCAACCACATTGAAGAAGATATGATATGTGGGTACAGTTCAGATACATGGTCTCCGACCAAGCTGTCATATATTGCGACACCCCACGAAGGCTGTCGGGACGCTTCGCGCCTTTCAGCCATCGTGGGGTTATTGAGAAACAGCCTCTCCGAGGCAACGAATTCCGATAGACTGATCAGCATACCATTAGTCCCGTGGGCCTGATTCCTTTTAATTCCATTACACTATGAACTAAAGAAACTTGAATAAACTATTATTCCCGGTTGTGTAATTCCAATTTTTGTCTTAAATTTGGAAACCAGGAATAAATACAGATAAATATGATTTACAGACGATGCGGAAGGAGCGGCATTGAGTTGCCGGTGATTTCATTGGGACTGTGGCATAATTTCGGCGATGTGGACGATTTCGATACGGCGCGCGATATGCTGTTGACGGCCTTTGACCGGGGAATCTGTCATTTCGACCTTGCCAACAACTACGGCCCGTCGCCGGGCAGCGCGGAAAAGACTTTCGGCAAGGTACTGAAGGATGACTTGGCCTCCCACCGCGACGAATTATTCATATCCTCCAAGGCCGGTCATGATATGTGGCCGGGCGTGTACGGAGGCAATTCATCGCGCAAGAACCTCATCGCATCCTGCGACGCCAGCCTTAAACGGACCGGGCTGGAATATTTCGACGTGTTCTATAGCCATCGCTATGACGGCGTTACTCCTGTGGAGGAAACCATGCAGGCTCTCATAGACATAGTGCGCAGCGGAAAGGCCCTCTATGCCGGCATCTCCAAATATCCTCCCCGGGAACAGGAATATGCTTACCGTCTGCTTGCCGAGGCAAAGGTGCCCTGTCTTGTAAGCCAATACCGTTATTCCATGTTCGACACGGCCGCTGCCGGCGAGAATTTCGGACTTGCAGCTGCCAACGGAAGCGGCATCACGGTCTTTTCACCCCTGGCACAGGGACTGCTGACCGACCGCTATCTTCATGGCATCCCGGCCGGAAGCCGCGCGGCCAGAAGCACCGGCTTCCTCCAGATGTCGCAGGTCACCGACGACAAGATAGCCAAGGTCCGCCGGTTAAACGAAATCGCCGCCCGTCGCGGACAGACTCTGGCCCAGATGGCATTGGCCTGGATACTTACTGACGAGCGGGTCACTTCCGTAATCATCGGAGCGTCATCGGTAAAGCAGCTTTCAGACAATCTCGGCGCAATCGACAATCTCTCCTTCTCCGCGGAAGACCTCGCGGAAATACGCGCTGTCCTAACCGATTGACAACTGCCCGAGCTTCGGCTATCAGTACAGGTGCAGATAGTGGCATTTCTCGCAAAATGCCGGTGGAGTCCCCTGTATCCATGCCGACCGGAATGCCTTGGCCTTTTTACTGTTTATCACTTCCATCAGCTTGTTGTCTCGCACGTTCCCGAATGACATCTCCTTAGAGAACGGTTTGGCGCAGCAGGGTGGAACCTCGCCGTCGTGGTTGATCTGGAAATGATTCCACACGAGGGCACATCCGGCTTTCCCGGGTTCTTCAGGAAGTTCCAATCCCGTAATTTCCATATCGGGGAATTTGCCGGCATATTCCAGGGTCTTGGCCAACTCCGCACGGTATTCTTCCGACCTGAAGAACCCGTAATACGGAATATCTATATCCGTGACACTTGCCAGATTGAAATATGTGAAATTGACATAGTCCACACCATGGTCGTGAGCGAACCTTATCACATCCCGCATCATGGTGTAGTTCTGTTTTGTAATCACCATATTCAGCATGATGTCCACGTCAGCCTGCCGTGCCTTGGGCACCAGTGCCGCGATGTTGCGCTCCAGCAGCTTGAAGGAGCCTCCGTGCCGGATTCGCTCATAGCCCTCGCCCACGCCGTCAATCGATATCTGCACCGTGTTCAGAAACGGAAGCACAGGACTGATCCGTTCGATGAAATCATCAAAGTTGGCATTGGTTGAAATAAAGATGATCATGCTTCGCTTGCGGGACTTTATGTATTCGGCAATCTCCTTAAGGTTGGGGGCAAACAGAGTCTCGCCCATGCCTGTCAGTCCTATGGACTGAAGATACGGATATGCCGAATCAATGATGTCCCTGGCCATGGCCGTATCCATGTTCCCTATGTCCATTTTCCTGCCATACCCGTATTCGCGGGGACATGTGATGCAATGCAGATTGCACTTGTTGGTAAGTTCCAGCATCAAGGTGCTGGGATGTGGCATATCCACGGCGGCATCGGTCTTGTAGCGTCCGCGCTTTAATTTATACAGATTGCCTGCGAACCTGAATAGATTCTTATCTATCCTGATTGTCTTTACAATCTTCTTTACCTGGCGCAGTTTCCTTTTCGATATCATAATAAAACGGTTGGTCGTTGCAAAGTTACTAAATTTTCCTTACAATCCATTCACCTTTCTTGTTGGAGCCTCGGCGGGAGAGAACGCCTTCCTGCTTCAGCGTGCCGACTATCTTCTGCACGCCGATACGCGACATGCCGATAACCTCGGCCACTTCCTCCAGCGTCATTCTGGAGTCTCTGGACAGGACATACACCACCTTGTCCCTGTTCGATTTAATTCTCCTAAGAATGCCCTGAAGGCCTTCATAAGAGTCGGTATTTATGCTTTCCGTCTGTCGGGAGTGCATCACCGGTGTTCCATACGGGATTGCGCTATCCGTTTCATGCGCCATGTTGTATTCATGCACTTCGGGCGATTCATATTCTTCGTCATAAACGTCATACAGACGCCTCATGGCCGGGATGTCGGGCTCCCGTCCGCCGAAGTCGAGGGTCAGCGTGGTTCGGTCCACGCCTCCTGTGGTGGTCACCTCAAGCTTAGGTGCGCAGTGATACACGCTATGCCAGGTCTTGAAGATGCCCTGCAGGCCGCTGCCGGCACGTTCGCCATATTCCACCATAGCCAGCATCTTCATCATCACGCCGTTGCGCGGGTCGGACGCGCTGTCCTGCAATGCCTCGTTCAGCGACACGCGCATACTGCCCGGGTTGGCGAACCTGAATCCTTCGGCACTTTTCTGCACCACCACACCACGCCGCCCGTAGAAATCCGCGTTGGCCAGCATGTTGACCGTGGCCTCGCGCACGGTCTTGTGCAGGGGCGTGTCATCGTCTCGGAAGTTGCCCTTGAACATGAACGGCATCTTCAAGTCGGACTGCAGTTTCGGGATGACTTTGAGGATAAAGTCGAACACGTTGCCGCTCCAGTCGCCCGACTGCGAGGTGATACGGTCGGTCCACCGGGCATACATACCGTTGCTTCGGTTTTCCTGATAATCCAGGAAGTAGTTGGGAAATACCGTCGTGATCTCATATTCGTAGCCGAACATAAGCAGTCCCGCCACCGTAGGATGGAACCGACCGGTGTCCTTGTCTTCGCGCACAGCGCCGATTCTGCGCAGAAACATGGTGTCGTCCTCATGGTTCCACAGATGCTGCGAACGGATCAACTTGAAGATGTTGCGGTAGGCCTTTACGGTCTCGGGACAGAACACCGTCATATCGAGTTCAGTCAGCAACCTGTTGTCGTCGGTCACCAGCGATGAGTCGCGCATCATCAGCGCCACCTCCTCGAGCGAGCAGTGATAGTCGCCTTCGAAGTTACGGCGGTAGGTCCCGGTGCGTGGATCGGCGCCTACATATACCGGGCGCGATGTGCGTTCGGCTCTGGGCACATGGATCACGATCACGTCCTTTCCTTCGACCTGGTCCACATACGCCATACTGTCGGTCAGGATGTTGCTGCTGACTTTCTGGCGGTTGTTGACCATGTTCCAGAAATCCTTTATTGTCTTGTAGGCGTCAGGCAGGCCTTCCACCACGAGGCGTCCATGTCCTTTTTCGTTGACTCCGAGCACGATTACTCCGCCATCGGTGTTGGCGAAAGCGGAATACGTCTCCCACAGACTACTTGGCACGCCGCCGCGGCCGGACTTGACTTCCAGTCCGCCGTTTTCCTTATATGTCGTCAGTCTTTCAAGACTAAAGGATTCCGTCGTCTTCATATCTTGTTATAATATATCTGTTATTATATCTTCAATATATATTACAACGTCTTTGTTGTATCTTTTATTGTTTACTTTGTTCTTTTTATATATTTTATTATATATTTTACCGTTTTATTATATACTTTATTGTATATTATTATATCCTTTCCTTCACGCTATGCAATTACTAATGATTACCAATATCTAATTACTAATTGATTATGAAGGAGTCAGATTATCCCCATCATCCGCATGATAGGACCGGCAAGTATTGCCGTCAGTATTCCGTTGATGATTATGCCGAGGGTGGCGAAAGCGCCGTATTGCTCACCGAATTCCGCCATGCGCGAAGTGCCGATCACATGTGCGGCCGTACCCATGCTTATACTTTTGGCAAACGGATTGACCACATGGCCGTAGGAAAGGACTTTGAGTCCAAGTATTGCACCGGTCAGGCCCACGCACACCACAATGGCTGCCGTCAGCGAGGGAATCCCTCCCAATTGCGATGAGATGTCAATGGCAATCGGCGCTGTAACCGACTTGGGAGCCAGGGATATTATTATCTCCTTGCTTGCCCCAAGGGCTTTGGCGATGGCCACCACCGACACGATTCCGGCGACGCATCCGGCAAATTCCGATATCAATATCGGCATGAGCTGCTGGCGTATTGTGCGCAACTGCGTGTATAGCGGGACGCCGAGAGCCACGATGGCAGGACGCAACCAGAATTCTATCATGTGGCCGCTTTGGCTGTATGTCTCGTAACTGATGCCCGTCAGTCTAAGAAAGAGTATCAGCACTGCAATCGTGATAAGCACGGGGTTCAGGATTACGAGTCCTGTGAGAGTCTGTAGTTTTCTGGCTCCGAGAAATGTCAGAAACGTGATTGCGATAAGAAAAACGTTACTTTCCAGGAATTCCATGATGTCAGTGTTTAGATCTGAATTTAAATTTGTGTGAGTTGACAAACTGGTGCACCCATCCGGTGACTATAAGCACAATGGCGATGCTGAGCAACGTGGCCGTAACGATAGGAAACCATTGCGCGGAGATTATGTCGAAATAGAGCATTATCGCCACACCCGGCGGCACAAAGAAGAAACCCATGTTTGACACGAGGAATTGACTGATGCCTTTTACAGACTCAATGTTGACCACCTTCTTCTGAAGCAGGGTGGTCAGCAGCAACATGCCGATAATGCTTCCGGGAATCGGGATTGCGAAAATCCAGGCGATGAATTCTCCCGCGGCAAGGCATGCGAAAATAATCGAACACTGCTTAACCATGATATTTATTAACCTTAATCACTATTAACCTTAATCCGGCTGCAAAGTTACAACTTTTTTCTTGGACCACGTCTATGTTCTGTAGATTCGACTAATCTCCCCTCGCTCTATCCTCCTCGCGGCTGCAATTCCTTCAACACCACCGAGCCGACTGATCGGCGCATTACACGATTTGACTACTCGCATGATTTTTGCTAATTTTGTGAGGAATTAAATGTATGAAATGATGAAGATGGGATATATTTTAATTGCTGTGGGAATTATAATCCTGATTATCGGTGTGGTTATGGTCGCCAAGCCCAACCAAGCCACTGGGATATCCAATACTACCACTCAAATCTTTCAGGAAGCCCCTAAACCTCAGTCTTCCGAACCTATTCCGGAATCAGCGCCAACAGCCACATATTCTGAGGATAAGTCTACATCCGATAACAAATTATCAGAATCTGATAATATCGACGTAAAGAATACCGCGGAGGTAAAAAACGATCCGAAAGAAATCGGCAATGCATTTGAGAACTTCATCGCCAATCTATTTACCGATAAATCCACATTTACCGTACTCGAATGGAATCAAGGCACGACGTCCACCCGGGGTGTTTATGCGGAGAATGACAAGAATCCTGACTTCCGAATAAAACAGGCATTCCGTAAATCCGGTCTTGAATACTGGGTTGAATGCAAATACCGCACTCTTCATGATGACGGCATAATCCTTATCAAGAAATACCAGCTTGATCGATACAGAGGCATCCAACGGTCATCACGAATCAAGATATTCGTGGCTATCGGTGTAGGAAAGGACCCGGGAAATCCCGACGCTCTCTATATCGTACCTCTCGACTCAATCAAGGATGAGAACATCCGTCTTGACGAAATATCCCGTTTCAAAGTTGCCAAAAACGGCATAGCATTCTCAGACTATATCCGGGATTACTTCTGCAAACACGTATTCCGGAAGATTCCGAAGTAACGGCACACATCAAAGAATGTGAGCCCTTATGACAACTATATAGCCGGATTATAAATTTCTACGACGCTATACCTATGGCATCGGTGCGCGCACTACCGTGGATTCGGGCAGGTGCAGATAAGTGGGCTTGTAGTCGCCGGCGGATACTATTATCTTCTCGAATACAATGGCGGGGTCGTGGGGCGTTAGGGTCAGCAGCGCATCGCCGTCGGAGGTGTATGTGACGGGTAGCTTTATCTGCTTCCCGATGACCCTGCGGGCCACTGTGGGATAGAATACGGTGTAGATGTTCTCGGGCCGCTCGTTAAGGTCGTGATTTATGTTTACCGTCACCGACGGGGCGCCGTCAAAGCCTGCGCTGAAGCAGTGTCCGGCGGGATTGCTGAACGCCAGCGTGGATTTCACCACAAAACGCACCGTCACCGAATCGGCTCTTTCAGAGAACCTGATGCGGTATGTGAGGGATGCGTCATGTGGCTTGGCGGTATATGGCGTGAGGGCGACGCCACTTAACGTGCGTCCCATGTCGGGATATACGGTCCATTGCATTTCTTCGGGTGCTTGGGCACTATAGAAATGCTCGGCTTCGATCACTGCCGTATTCCCGTCGGCATTTACTGTATATCCTCCGGCATTGCGGTTGCCGGCATTGACTGTAACCACCTCCGGCATAGTATCCTGCTTGAAATCATCGTTCCACGACGTGTAACCGATATGCTTCTGACTCATCATGCCGTCCCATTTGCCTCCGGACATGGTCTTGTTGTAATTTCGGCACAGCTCGGCGTCTCGGTTGAAACACCGCTCCACCTTCCCGGCCCAGTCATTGGCAGCGGGGTCGTTGTTTTTGGCAAGGCTATGGTTCATGGCCTGCGCGTAATACATTTCGTAAAGATTGCCGAATGCCTGGACGGGGAACAGTATCAGCTGCTGGTATGCGTCACGGTACTGTTCAGGCAGCGCGACATACTGCCGCAACGCCTCGGCTTCAAGTCGCGCCCACCGGTCCGAGATCATGCGCCACTCGCCGGACGCGAGGTCGTATGTGTCCTTGTCAAGCATTTCGGGCGTTACAAGTCCGGCTAACTTGCAATACGAGTTCAGTATGCGCGCCGCTTCCTCACCATGTTCCTCTCCGAACGCCGACGTGCAGTATTTCTTCACATGCTCAGACAGCGTGTCCTGGTCGTAACGATGCGGATTCCATGCCATGTCCATAAAGAGGGTGATGGGATATTCCATCGGCTTCAGGTCTCCGACGTTCAGAATCCACAGTTTGTCTACACCGTAATCGTAGGTCAAGGCGAGCTGTTCCCACATTCCCTGTATCGGCGTCACGTTAAGCCACTTCGTGTTGCGGGGAGCACCGACGTAATCCACATGGTAATACATACCCCAGCCGCCGGGATGCTTACGCTCTTTTTCATTCGGCAGCCGGCGCACATTGCCCCAGTTGTCGTCGCAAAGCAGCATTATCACGTCGTCGGGCACCTTCATGCCGGCGTCATAATAATCAAGCACTTCCTTATACAACGCCCACACCTGCGGCGTTTCCTTGGCCGGACGACCGGTTTCTTTGGCTATTATATCGCGCTGGTTCCTGATGATGCGCTCCATCAGTTTCACGTTGGTTCCCTCCTCCATAGCCTCGTCACCATCGCCGCGCATACCGATGGTCACGATGTCCTCGGTGCCTTTCATGCGCCTTACGCCCTGCCTGAAGAAGTCGTCTATTACCGCCTGATTCGTGGAATAATTCCACGCGCCGTATTTCTGCCGGTTGCGCGCCCACTCCTGATGGTTGCGCGCCATAGGCTCGTGGTGCGACGTGCCCATTATGACGCCCATCCGGTCGGCCGTGGCGCTGTTCTGCGCGTCGTCGGCATAGAACGCCCAGCCCCACATGGCCGGCCACATAAAATTACCGCGCAGACGCAATATCAGTTCGAACACATCGGCATAAAACCGATGGTCGCCGTAGTCCGTACCATAATAACTTCTCACCCAGCTTGTCAGGCTGGGAGCCTCGTCGTTAAGGAATATGCCGCGATATGCCACGGCCGGTTCGCCGTCGGTATACAATCCGGGCTTGAACCAGGCTGTGGCATTATGCTCCACCGGCACGTCGGCCCACCAATACCACGGCGACACACCGAGCTGTTCCGACAGTTCGTAGATACCGTATACGGTACCCCGCCGGTCACTCCCGACAATCACCACCGCGCTGTCCACATTCTCGCACGGGCGTTTCACCGACGTTATGATGAACTTCTCCCGTTTCCCCGCTATGTCGTTCTTGGATATAGTCTTATTCTTTATCAGCCGGTCTGCCACCGGCGAACCCACAGTAGTGACGATAATGCCGGTCGAGCTGTCCGCATTTCGACTTATCCTCGCCCTTTCGCCACATACGGCCTGAAAATCCTTCGACAGATTCTCCGCAGCGATAATCGCCGCCGAATCCACCTTCTGATCTATGTAGACAGCGGCAGGTTTCCCGTTCTCAATCAGCGGATAATAACCTTTTTGTGTATCAAACGATATAAACTTCTCGGCACCCACAGCAGCGACCACCACCATCATAGCCGAGACTAATAAGCCCATCTTCAACTTGCGCATACGTAGTTCGTGAGTATGTTTCATGATTATCGGATTCTTCCACTTCGGAACCCTCTCACTAACAACAACGTGACATCCTCCGTTATCGTATTCCAACGACTTCAGTTACCAATCAGAGCAAAGATGCCATATAGACCGGAAGATAAAGCATGGAATTCTCGGTTCGAAGATCCTTTGTATATAGCATTACGGGGCGACCTGTTCTGTTAGAATATTTTTCACAGAATACATCAATGGATTTATGGGTCCTGTAACCGGAGGATTTTACTTCTATCGGAATAATCTTGGTACCCCTGGACAACATAAAATCAATCTCGTAATAATTTTTCCGTTCGGCGTCTGCCGGGAAAGTATAGTAAAACAGAGAATGACCGGCAGCCTTGAGACTCTGTGCCACTACATTTTCGTACACATACCCCAAATCGGCCGATAGAGAGTCTGTCAATAGCTTGTTGTAGATGACATTTTCTGTAGCATTTTTATCTGCGAATGCCAATGTCACGAACAACCCTGTATCTCCGGTGAAAATTCTGAAACTATCGTAATCCTTATGCAAGGACATTCCTACATTAGGATCAGAACATTTATATGAAAAATTGACCGTCAACGAGTCTTCCAGATCAATCCACACATCCCCCAGCCTGTTGCGTCCGGTTTTTACTATTCCCCCCGGCTCATAGCGTAACTTGTTGCGGCTTAACTCCGTAGGTATGGATTCAAATATACGGGAAGCGTTCCAGCTTTCGTCAATCTTACGCAAATCATTGATGTACAGCTGTATTATCTCACGCTTCACCTGGTCCACATCTTCAAAATTGTTGGTGTCAAGATATTCGTTCACGGCTTGCGGCATACCTCCGACCAACATATACAACCTGAATTTCTTCATTAACGACCGATGCGCAGCATCCCCTAACGGCTTCAATTTTTCGAATGCATACCTGACAAGCGGCATGGAGGTTTCATCACCTATTGCCCATAGAAATTCTTCAAAATCCATGGGATACATATCAATACCGGTCTCTTCACTCGGTATGACTATGCCTAATATATTTTTCCTGATTGAAAGCAGGGATCCGGTTTCGATATAATCATATCGGCCATCTGCCACAAGGTATTTTATGGCTTGGCGTGCCTCGGGACACTTCTGGACCTCATCGAAAATTATGACGGATTGCCGCTCATATAGCTTGACTCCATATATTGACTGAAGCCGCAGGAATATATAGTCGAGATCATCAAGATCCGAAAATAAATCCTTTACTTCCTTGGAAGCCTTGACGAAATCAACAGCTATATAGGTCTTATATTCCTGTTTTGCAAATTCTTCAGCTATTGTTGATTTACCGACACGACGGGCCCCTTTTATTAAAAGGGCCGTCGAGCCGTTTTTTCGCTGTTTCCAGTCAACGAGTTTGTTATATATTTTGCGCTTGAATATCCTGTACTCCATAACAATCATATTTACAGCACAAAAATAACAAAAAAATCCTAAACCGTAAAATTTAGAATGCCGAATATTCAGCTCTCCGTAAAATTCAAAACCGACAAACTGTCAGTCTCCGTAAAATTTAATACTATTCAAACAGATTTCGTTCACCACAGACAGACAAGTAATAGCCATAGGTCTGAATCACTCGGCCATAGTCTTGATTGTTCGCGGAGGGACGCCCTCATGGGTTATTTTTACCGGAGCGATGGTGCCGTCGGCATTGAACTTCAGGCGGTCGATGCAGGTGTGACGGTGGTCGCGGCCGTCATCGCCCAACGGGCGGCGGTGGTAAACGATATAGTATTCGTCCTGCCCGGGAATCTGAATCACCGAATGGTGTCCGGCACTTGTAGCCACTTCCGGGTCGGAATAAAGTATCTTCCCGACACGCTCAAAAGGTCCGTACGGGCTGTCGGACATAGAGTAGGCTACGGAATAATCCGGGCCTCCCCAGCCTCCTTCGCTCCACATGAAATAATACTTTCCGTTGCGTTTCAGCATGAACGGGCCTTCGGTATAACCTTGGGGTGTGACTTCGCGGTAGTAGCTCCCGTCCTCCCAGGGCTGCAGGGCCGTGAAGTCGTCGTTGAGGCGCACCATATTGCAGTGTCCCCAACCTCCATAATACATATACCATTCTCCGTCGTCGTCCTTAAACACGTACTGGTCGATAGGCTGCGCGCCATTTACAATCTCGTTGATGAGCGGTCGGCCGAGAAGGTCACGGAACGGGCCTTCGGGACGCTCCGCCACAGCTACTCCTATGCCTCCGATCTCGCCCTCATGCACATCGTTGGCCGAGAAAAAGAGATAGTATTTACCGTTATTTTCAACGATAGCGGGCGCCCACATACACTTGTGCGCC
Source organism: uncultured Porphyromonadaceae bacterium (assembly GCA_902468245.1). Taxonomy (GTDB): domain Bacteria; phylum Bacteroidota; class Bacteroidia; order Bacteroidales; family Muribaculaceae; genus Lepagella. Next base: position 47,514 of record CABQXY010000032.1, read on the forward strand.
CATTTCACCCTATCAGTGTCGATTATGGCATGATGGCGTTCCCAGTTGACAAGGTCTTTCGATGAAAAGCAATCGATGAAAGTCTGTCGCTCGTAGAGGTCGCTCCATGTAGGATAAATCCAATAAGTATCACCGAAAACAACACCCTCCGGATCGGCATACCAACCTTCGAATACCGGGTTTTTAGCCTGCAACGTGGCAGAAAGCGTGAGGAGTCCTAATAATATCGTAATTCTCATGTTTTAATCGATTATTGTACACAAGACACACTGTCTTATATAGTTAATATACATCCTTTATCTGGCTGTCGGGAAAGCGGAGATGCGGAGCCGGGCAGCGCCCATAGGGATGAGGGGCAGCGTGACTTCCTGCGTGTCGCGCGGGGCGAATCGGTCGGGAAGTTCGTCGGTCATGCCGGTAGCGTCGTACGACCAGGACGGTATCTTAACTCCCTTGGCTGTAAAACGCAACGGACATTTGTCGGGCGAGAATGGGAAATCATCGGCCGGCCACACACATTTAATCACCTGCAGGTCCACAGGATTATTCCTCGAATCGGTCAGCAATGCATAATTCCAGTCAGACTTGGGCTTCAGCACATAACTGGGCCACTTCGACGCGTCCACTCCCTCCTGCCAGTGGGAATCGTCCTGAACAAACGCCTTGTCCCGGCTGTCGTGAGCCTCTCTATTCTCGTCTATCTTCAACGAAAGAGTAAGCGGCCCGTAATTCACACTGACGCTGTTCTTGTTTTCTTCCCACACGGTGGAGCGAATGTTCATCGGGAAATTCACCTCTACCTTATCTCCTTTATTCCATTTGCGGCTCAGACACAGATAACGTCCGGCACAATCCGCCACATCTATCTTTTTGCCGTTAACTTTAGCCGTCGCGCCGGTGGCCCACGCCGGGATGCGGATATACAGCGGGAATTCCACGCTCTTTTTAGGATTGACCGTGACCCTTACATTGCCGTCAAACGGATAGTGCGTTTCCTCCATAAGCCTTACGGAAGTCCCGTCCTTGCCGGCCTTCGCTTCGGTGGTATTTGCGGCATAGAGGGTCAAGGCAAGCCCGTTGTCGGACGTAGCCATGACCAGGTGCTCTGCGAAATAAGGCCATCCCATGCCGTGATTGTGCTGGCAGCATCGGCTGGAGAACGGACTCATGGACAGCATACCCCTAAGGTTGTTGTCTATGCTGGGGCCGTGCAGTTTCTCGTCGCTGATGGCCATATTTGCCGACGTTATATAACGCAGGGCCTTCATATCCTCGGTCATGGCGGCGGGAAACGTGTTGAACGCCACATTCTCGCAATGGTCGGCCCAGAATGGGTCGCCGGTGAACCGCAGCAGCAGTTCATCGCTTGCCATCTGTTCGACCACGGCGCATGTCTCCGCACCGTTGCGGGGATCGGAATATGCCTCGCGGGCGTTTTCGTCGGCGGCATACATACCACCGGGCATCCGGCCGTAACGTTTGCGCATCTCCATGAACGCATCGTACGTAGCCTGTCGCATTTTCGGATTGCCTGTGTACATGAAGTATGTGGCCGGCTCGCGGAATCCCTGGGCCACATTGACTCCGTGCCAGTTCGGCAACGTGCCTTTCCGCGTCCAGTCCGACGTGTTACGATGCAGCTTATCAATAAGAGGAAGTATGGACGCGTCGCCGGTCCGGTTGTACAGCCACAACACGCTCCACATATTGTCGCCGCCGCGTTTCTGCTCCCACAGACCTTTCAGAAATCTTTCGTCCGGCTGATTGAGTTCCCATTTGAAATATCCGGTCATGGCGTCGAGGACACGCGGATCGCCCGTAGCCTCATAATACGTCTGCAACGCCCAGAGCATCACCATCTGGGCCCATACCTCCGGGTTATCTCCCTCGCGGTTGCGCGGACCTAAGAACCCATCCGGCTTAATGTTGTTCAGCACGGCGTCAAACCATATCTGGGCTTCCTTCTTCATATTCTCGTCATCCAGGATATAAGCCAGCGAGCTGTATCCGCGCAGCCAGTATGGCACTTCCTCCCAGCCGTGACTGCCGGTATCCGACAGCCACTGGTTATCTTTCTTGTCAAGCCATGCGCTTATGGAACCCAACTGCCCGTTGAGGCCGTCACGCTGCAGTTCCAGATAGCGTCTCAGCCACCCCGAGGGCTGAACCTTACCGACAGGCAGCTTGATGAACGGAGCGTTCTGCAACGGCTGTCTGAAGCCCTGATAACTGACGTTGATTCCGGGCGCCGGAGCGTCGGTGACTGTCACGACTGTCTCGGCCTGTTTATGTGCATACGACTGACCTACTGTCATTCCCAGCGCGAGAACAATAGATAGATTCCTTACGAGTCTCATTTTAAATCTTCAAGGTTTCCTGTTTTGTCAGTCCTTCAGCGACACCCTCACCACAACCGGGAAATGGTCGGAAGGGGTGCGGGCCACGTAGCGGCTCACCTCGATTTCCTCGGGCGCGTCGGTGGCGTCTACCCGCTTGCTGTTCTCGGGTGTACGGTAGGTGTCGGTCAACACTCCGTACTTAAGCACCTTTACACCGGGAGTGACGAACACATGGTCGATGCGGCTGTCGGTGTAGCCGTCAGTCCCGTAATTGTTGAACGTGCCGTTCAGGGCATAACGCAACTGCGCGACTTCGTACGAATCCCGAAGGTCGCCGCCTGCGGTAATGGTACGGTACGACGGACTGGTCTGGTCCACGTTGAAGTCGCCTGTCACAAACGCCGGGCAGCCCCGGCCGAAGCCGTCGATGCGGCTGCGCACCAGCTTGGCGCCCTCCACACGTGCCGTCTTGCCGACATGGTCCATGTGCAGGTTGAACATCACGAACTCCCGGCCGCTATCCTTATGGCGGAACTTCCCCCACGAGCATATCCTCGGGCAGACGGCGTCCCAGCCAAGGCCCGGCTTGTCGGGAGTCTCAGAGATCCAGAAATCGCCGTGATCCAGCAACTTGAATTTCTTAGTATTATAGAATATGGCGGAATGCTCGCCGGCATCCTTGCCGTCCTCGCGTCCGATGCCGATGTAGTCGTAGCCCGGCAGGTGTGCCTTAAGTTCCTCCAGCTGACTCTTGAAACCCTCCTGTGTGCCGAAGATGTCGAACTCGTGATACCTGATCACTTGTCCCAACACCGGGCATCTGCGCGACCATCCGTTGCCGGCCTTGGTGTCGCCGTCGTTCAGCTGTCGCAGGTTATAGCTGGCCACGTTGAATTCAGCCTTTTCAACAGCAGACATGGTGCTGCCTGAACCCGACAGCACCATGATAACCATAACCAATCCAAAAAATATTCCTAACTTTTTCATCCTGTAAAGTCTGTGTTATTTCGACTTGCTCATATATTGTTGAGCAGGTCGATTTTACCCTCGTTCACCAGCTTCAGCACCAGTTCGCCGAACAGAGTGTTCTGCCATGCGAACCATGCGCGTGTGAAGTCGGACGGATCATCCTTATGGAACGATTCGTGAACGAAACCTGTGCCGGCCTCGGTGTCCATCACGCTCTTAAGGCACTGCGCCACCTCGGCGTCGTCGGTACTGGTGAACGCCTTCATCATCAGGCTCATGGGCCAGATATAGTCGTAACCCACATGCGGGCCGCCTATCCCCTCGCCGGCCTTTCCCTTGAAGAAATAGGGATTGCTGTCGCTCCAGATGAAACGGCGGGTGTTCTGATATATCGGGTCGTTCACGTCCACGTCGCTGAGGTAGGGCATGGACATCAGGCTGGGCGCATTGGAATCGTCCATCAGAAAATGGTTGCCGAAACCGTCGCACTCAAAGGCATATATCTTGCCGTAGACAGGATGGTTGTACACGGCATGTTTCTGCAACGCATCCTCCACTTCGGAGGCCAGTGCGCGACACTCGGCGCTCCTGCGCGCGTCATGGTTCACCGTATCCAGAATCTCGGCCGCCTTGCGCAGTATGGACACTGCGAAGAAATTGGAAGGCACCAGGAACTGCAGGGTCGTGGCGTCGTCCGACGGACGGAAGCTCGACGCGATCAGTCCGCACGGTTTCACCGGCGTTCCCATTCCGTTGTTGCTCAGAGTGTCGAAAGCCCGCTCCGTCTTACGCATGAATTTGTATTTGCCATGTCCGTCGCGGCGCTGCTGCTCGCGGAATGTGCCTAATATGTTGTCCACAGCCTGGATCCATGCCTGGTCGAACACCGACGCATCGCCCGTCACCTTCCAGTACTCGTAAGCCAGACGCACCGGATAACACAGCGAGTCGATTTCCCATTTGCGCTCGTGCACCTCCGGCAACATGTCGGTCACATCCGACTGCCACTCGCCCCCGGTCGGGCCGTCGTTGAAGGCATTGGCGTACGGGTCGATGTTGATGCACATCAGCTGACGGCGTATCACGCCCTCCAGCATCTTGCGCAACTCCGGATCGGAGTTGGCCAACTGCACATAAGGCCACACCTGCGCTCCGGAGTCGCGGAGCCACATGGCGTGGATGTCGCCCGTATATACGAAAGTATCAGGCTTGCCGTCCTTGTCCAGTCTGTAATGCACCGTGGTATCGATGGTGTTCGGGAAGCAGTTCTCGAACATCCATGCCAGTTTGGGATTCGTCAGCAGGGATTTCACCCTCTTTATCTCGCGCTCCACGGCATCGGAATGGAACAACCGCTCCTTCTTCGCGGGCCGCTGACACTTATATGCGGCGCGGTCCACCCGGCTGACCTTGACATTGTCCGGCTGGCAGATGCACGCATCGGCCGAATACGCCGGGATTGCCGTCGACAGAGCCAACGCCCCTGTTAATGTGATTATAATTCTGTTCATGACATCTGGTTCGTTTATCTGGTGGCAAAGTTACATGTATTTCCATATTAATCTGTATGCCTAAACGACAAGAATGTCGTTATCCCTGAATACATGCGACACCATACAAAAATGTCACAAACGGAAACAAAACCGGATTACGCCTCTTTCTTCGCTTCCACCAGCGAATTATCGCAACATTTGTTGCGGTTGCGGTAATCCTTGGGCGTGGTGTGGAAACGCTTGTCGAATTCCTTATAGAAATGTGACCGATTTGTAAAACCGCTGCGGTAAATGATTTCCTGAACGGTATAGGATGTTGTCTGCAGCAGTTTCGCGGCGTAACTTATGCGGTGGTTCTTGATGAAATCGTTCGGGGGCAGCCATCCCATTTCCTTGAACTTGCGGTACAGGTTCCGGACACTGATCTTCATGTGTGCGGCCAGATGGTCGGGCGACAGCTCGCTGTCCTCGATGTGCGCGTCGATAAATTCGGTTATCTTGTCCAGATAATCCTTGTCCTCGCGGTGTATCAGCTTGCCGTTGTTGAACTCGAACGCGCTGGCCGACGTGTTGTAATACTCGCGCAGTCTCACCTTGCTTTCAAGCAGACGTTTGGCCACGGCGCGCAGATAGTTCAGGCTGAACGGCTTCCCGATATAGGCGTCGGCGCCGGCCTCTATGCCCTCCACGCGCTCGGCGTTGCTGGTCTTGGCCGACAGCAGTATCAGCGGAATGTGCATGGTGTGTCTGTTGCACTTCACCCGGCGCGTGAATTCCAGGCCGTTCATGCCGGGCATCATGATGTCGCTGATGATCAGGTCCGGCGACAGCTGCGTGATGTAGTCCAGACCTTCCTGGGCATTACCAGCCACCACCACGTCGTAATCGGCCATCGTGTCACGTATCATGGTCAGTATCTCGGGATTGTCGTCTATCACCAGTACCTTGCCCAGACTTTCCTTGATCTTGGTTCCATTTGTCACAGGCTTGGCCGTGTCCACCGAAATCTCCGGCAGCGCCATGTTTCGGGTCGTTTCCACGTCGTTGCCGGCAGTGGCGGCATTCACGGCCACATTTATTTCCATCTGTGGCAGCGTCACGATGAACTCGGCGTACTCGCCCACTTCGCTTTCAATCTCGATGCGTCCCTGCAGAAGCTCCGTCATGCTGTGGCAGATGGCCATGCCGAGTCCGTTGCGGTGCGACAGTCCCTTGACTGCGTTTTCCTCCACATTGTCCAGCACGCTGTAGCGGTTGAAGATACGCTCGCGGTCCTCGGGGAGGATGCCTTTGCCCGTGTTATAGACGCTGAGCCTCAGTTTACCCTCCACGACGCGAAGCCCCACCTTGATGGTCCCTCCCGGGCTGGTATATTTGAACGCATTGGATATCAGATTGGTCACTATCTTGCGCAGACAGCTGAAATCAGTGTTCCATTGTATGTCCGGATCGACATCGCTCACGAAATCGATGCTGTTGCGGTCCGACAGCTCCGAGAACGAGCCTATTATGTCCGAGCACAGGTCGCTGACCGCCACGCTGCGGATCTTCAGACGCTTGTTGCCCGTCTCCATCCGACGGAAATCAATCAGTTCCTGTATCAGACTGTTCAGGCGTTCTGCATTGTTGCGTATCAGTCCCACGTATTTGCTGATATAGTCGTCGGTGCCGGGATACGTCTGGATGCGCTCGCAGGGACCGTATATCAGCGTCAGGGGCGTGCAGAACTCGTGCGTGATGTTGGTGAAGAACCGCAGTTTCTCCTCGTACAGATTCTCGCGGTGCTGCTGTTCCATGCGGTCCATCTCCCGGGCCTGACGTTCACGTTGCCGTCTCAGATACAGATAGATTCCGCCCGCCACGGCTGCGCCCAGCAACAGGAAATAGAATGTCTTGGCCCACCAGCTCAGATACCAGGGCGCCTGTACCACGATATTCAGCACGTATGGCTTGCTCTCCACTCCCGTGGCACGGTTCAAGTACCTGACCCGGAGTTTGTAGCTGCCGTAATTCATCTCGTTGAACGAGATCACCGGCGACGGGCCGTTGTTGATCCAGTCCTTGCCGTTCAGCGTATAATAGTAGGTATAGTTGTCGGCGTTGATGAAATCGGGGGCGGCGAAGGTCAGCGAGAAATGATTCTGCTTCGGTCCGAATTCCAGCCGGTCGGTCCCTCCTGACAGATGCAGATGCTCCGACATTCCGGTCCCGACGCCGCCTATGTTGACCTTCTGCAACTTCAATGCCGGCATATAGGGTTCGATAGCCTTGTAGGATTCGTTCTTATTAATGATTACCAATCCGTTGATACCTCCGAACATCATGGTATTGCCGAAGTATGCGCTTGCTCCGTCGCTGAACTCGGTAACATTGATTCCGTAATTGTCGGCGTATGTCTGAGTCTCCTCGTTATCCGGATTGAAGCTGACTATGCCGTTGTTGGTCGAAATCCATATCTTGCCGTCAGGCATGCTCATTATCTCATGTATGGTATTGTTCGGAAATCCGAACTGATGCCCCGCGAAATATTTTTCCGAATCCTGCGTTCGTTTTATCAGTCCTTTGCCGGTGCCGACCCACAATGCGTTTCTGTCGGCCACGGCATCGAACACGTCACGCACGCCATTGGTGTCATACCTGTTTTTCAAAGGTATGGAGGTCATCTTGCCATTGCTGTACCTGAACACGCCTTTGCCCCGGTTGCTGAAATACAGGTTGCCCGAAGCGTCGCGCGTTATGGAGAAGAACTGATTGGACGACACGGCTCCGTTGTCGAGCATATATCTCTTCACGTCGGTCAGGACTGGATTATCCGGCGTTCCCTTGATTGCAGCCTTAATGACCCCGAGGCCCAGCGTACACATCCACAATGTGTCTCCCACCTCCTCAATCTGATGGACATAGCGTATGTCTTTAGCCGATTCGGCCCTGTTTATGCGGTCGGTCGCATAACTGTAATAATTCACACCCTCTTCGGTGGCTATCCACAACACCGGTCTTGAACTCCGGCTTAGACCGAACACGGAATTGTGCAGCAGTGGGGAATTCGACGATGTGTACAGCGACCCCGCGCCGAGGCTCGATTCCGGATGGTTCTTGTCGAAATTATTGATTCTCAGCAGTCCGTCGCCCTTGGTGCCCAGCCACAAGGTGTTCCGGCTGTCAAGGAATATCGCGCGGATCGGATGCGTTATCTTGTTGCCTAACGAGTTGAAATCGTATGAACGGATTCCGTACGCATCCTCCCAGCAGGTATAGAGGCCCTGACAGTCGGACCCGATCCACACCACATCCTGGCGGGTAGATGTCTCCAGACAGAACACCCCGACCTTGAGGCCCATATCCGTAATGACAGGACTTGACGGGTTCGAGGCATCCACCTGTATCACTCCATCCGTGCTGAAAGACACAAGAAACAATCCGTTATGATTGCGGGTCATATCCGAAACACGGCCGCGCCGGCGCACTTCAGCCGAAATGTCAGCCAGCCGCTCACGGCTTCCGTTCTTACGCACGCGACATATCCAGCCGTCGTTATCTATCAGATATATTTCATTCCCGATGTTGTTGGCAAACAGAATCGGCTGTCTGTCCACAACATCCATCCTTATGTTTTCAGGTCCTTCTGTAGACTTCGGCAAAGTCGCTGTCCTGATGCCGTTGCGGGTAAATACCCACATCCTATTGTCAATTATGCCTAAATGCAGCACATCCTTGAATGGCACATCCAGTTTGCCGGCCTTTTCAAACCCTGATTCCGAATCTCCTGTATAGCGGTACCGGCTGGAGTCCTCGCCTAAAATATACAATATGCCTTCCTTACTCACTGCAATCTTTTCCTGACCGCCGAACTGAGAGAAAGTCGTGACCCGGCCGGTGCGTGTATCAACCAGGTCCAGGCCATAATTGCTCAGCACCCACATCCTGCCGTTGCCTCCATTATACACGCCCTCGATTATATTGCCCGACAATGCCTGTCCCGGGAATATCTGACTGAATGGATTGACCGACCGGCCGTCGGCTATGTTGACTCCATCGCATGTGCCTAACCACAGATAGCCGTCGTCATCCTGCGCAATGGAGAGAATCGCGCTGTTTGACAAGCCGTCCCGGTTCAACGTCTGACGCATGTTGTATGAGTATGCCGCCAATGCTTCAAGCAGCATCGCGACCGTAAGTATGATTCGAAATCCGATTTTCATGATATCAGTTGAATTAGGCTCGTGCTCTTATTCAACGCAAAATTAATTATCATTTTTGAAATATACAAAATATTTCCCCTCTCCAAAGGCATATCAGGCATATAACAGCGTGACAAATTTGTATCGGATATTGCCAAAATTGTATTGGCCCGTCCCCGGGATAAATATGGCGCGGTCTGTTACAGGTCCGCGTAAAATTCCTTATAACTTTGTGGCGTGACTGATCATGACGCTCAGTCATAATGCTTAATCACAATGCTCTAAATCAAATTCCATCAATAACTCAGATACAATGAACTTCAAACCTATTATTCTTGCAGCCGCGATGCTGACGGGTGCATCCACAGCCTGGTCGGCGTTCCGCGCGCCTGCGGTTCCGCTTGTGACGGTAGACCCATACACCAGCTGCTGGTCCATGTCCGACAATCTGTACGATGACGTGACACGTCACTGGACCGGCACACAGTTCCCCCTGATCGGTGTAATCAACGTGGACGGTACCGACTATCGCTTCATGGGCAAGGAAGTGCCGAACCTGTCGATGCTGGTGCCCACCGCCGACGGCGAGGCATGGACCGGACGCTACACCACCTCGAAGCCTGCCGCAGACTGGTATGAACCCGGTTTCGACGCATCGGCATGGAAAAGCGACAAGGGCGCATTCGGCTCGGTTCCCCAGGAACACCTGGCCAACACCCTGTGGAACACGGAGGAAATATGGGTTCGCCGCGACGTGAACGTCCCCTCGGGCATCGGCAACAAGCCCGTTTACCTCAACTACTCGCACGACGACGATGTGATAATATACATCAACGGCATCAAGGTGGTGGACACCGGCAACCAGTGCCACAAGGGAGTGCGCCTCCTGCTCGAGGGCGAGGCCCGCAAGTCGCTGCGTCCCGGCAAGAACCTGATTGCCGCATGGTGCCGCGACCGTGGCGGTTTGGCCTTTCTGGACTTCGGCCTGGAAATCGAGGAGAACCCCTCCACCACCTTCAACAAGACCGCCGTGCAGACCGCATGCCAGGTGCTGCCCATGAACACCATATACGACTTCAAGTGCGGCGGCGTGGACCTGAAGCTCACATTCACCGCGCCGATGTTCATGGACAATCTGGACCTGCTGAGCCGCCCCGTGAACTATATCACATACAACGTGGCCAGCAACGACGGCAAGAGCCATAACGTGCGCCTGTATTTCGAGGCAGGCCGCGAATGGGCCATCGACAACATCGCCCAGAACACCACCTCCGGCCTGGTGAACGAGGGTGGCATCAAGTGCGCCACAATCTCGAGCGTGGACCAGAAGGTGTTAGGCAAGAGCGGCGACGGCGTGCGCATCGACTGGGGTACGTTCTACCTGGCTTCCGTCGAGTCGAACGCAACGCCCTGGAACGCGCTGTCCAAGACCTCGCGCAAGGCGTTCAGCAACGGCAAGAAACCCGGCAAACCCGTTTCGGGTCACGAGGTGGGAATGACCGTGAACATGGGCAAGACACAGAAGGCTTCCGGTTACCTGATGGTTGGTTATGACGATCAGTATTCCATCCAGTACTTCGGCACCAACCTGCGTCCCTACTGGAACCGCAACAATGATTCCGACATCATGAAGCAGCTGCGTCTGGCCGCCGACGAATATTCGTCGCTGATGGCCCGCAGCACCAAATTCGACAAGGACCTGATTAACGAGGCAACCGCAGCAGGCGGCAGCGATTACGCCGACCTCTGCGCCCTGGCTTACCGCCAGGCCATCGCGGCCCACAAGCTCGTGGAGACTCCCGAAGGTGATATAGACTGGTTCTCGAAGGAAAACTTCAGCAACGGTTCCATCGGAACGGTGGACATCACATATCCCTCCGCCCCTATGTTCCTGGTGTATAACCCCGAACTTGTAAAGGGCATGATGAACCACATCTTCTACTATTCGGAGAGCGGCAAGTGGGCCAAACCCTTCGCGGCACACGACGTAGGCACCTATCCCCTGGCCAACGGCCAGACATACGGCGGCGACATGCCTGTGGAGGAATCGGGCAACATGCTGATTCTGTGTGCCGCTCTGGCCAAGGTGGAAGGCAACGCCGACTATGCCGCCAAGCACTGGAACGTCCTCTCCACATGGGCCAAGTATCTGGCTCAGTATGGTCTGGATCCCGAAAACCAGCTCTGTACCGACGACTTCGCCGGCCACTTCGCTCATAACGCAAACCTCTCCATCAAGGCTATCCTGGCCGTGGCGTCGTACGCACAGTTGGCAGACATGCTCGGCAAGAAGAACATTGCCACGGAATACTTCGACAAAGCCCGCGCCATGGCTGCCGAATGGGAGAAGATGGCCGACGACGGCGACCACTACCGCCTCACATTCGACAAGCCCGGCACTTGGAGCCAGAAGTACAATCTTGTATGGGACAAACTCTTAGGTCTGAACATCTTCCCCGACAAGATCATTGAGAAGGAAATTCCCTACTACCTGAAGAAGCAGAACAAGTACGGACTCCCGCTGGACAACCGCGAGACATACACCAAGACCGACTGGATAATGTGGACAGCCACTATGGCTCCCGACAAGGCAACGTTCCAGAAGTTCATCGCCCCCGTGCATCAGTTCATGAACGACACGCGCCATCGCGTGCCCATGAGCGACTGGGTTTACACCGACCGTGCCGACCAGCGCGGATTCCAGGCCCGTTCGGTAGTAGGCGGCTACTACATCAAGATGCTGGAGAACAGACTGAAGAAACATTAACACTCCTGAACATCAATACTCCCGACAGATGGGAAGTCTGATTCCCATCTGCATCGCATTGTCATTGGCGGGCACCCTTCAAGTGTCCGCCAATGTTATAGATATGCGTTGCGGATACCGCGTGGATCCTATTAAAAGTAAACACACTCTAAGAATATGTTTACCTTTAATAGTGTCCATAGCGAATTTTTCGCTAATTTTGCATATTCAGAAGTACCTTCATCTGATAATGACCAAGTAATTAACTCAGAAACATTTCGCTTAGCCGTATGGAACAGATTATAAATCATGCTGAAAACCGGATAGTCTCAGACATTCATGCCATAATCGAACAGTCACGGCTTCAAGTCGCGGCCACGGTCAACGCCGGCATGACCCTTATGTACTGGCATATTGGCGAGCGCATCAACCGCGAAGTGCTTGGCGGCGAACGTGCCGCCTACGGCAAGCAGATTGTCACGAGCCTCGCAAACAATCTTACGAAGGAATACGGTAGAGGCTACGATGCTAAAAGTCTGCGCAAGATGATGAAATTTGCCAGTGTATTTCCCGACATCCAAATTGTCGCACCACTGGTGCGACAATTGTCCTGGTCTCATTTCCTGCAAGTTATCCCTATCGAAGATGATCTCAAGCGTCAGTTCTATCTTACGATGGCTGCAGATCAGAGATGGTCAAAACGCACCCTGAAAGCCAAGATTGACAGTATGCTTTACGAGCGTACGGCCATTGCCAAACAGCCGGATGAAGTAATAGTCCATGACCTGGAATTGCTACGCGATGAACGCCGGATGTCGGCAGACCTCGCTTTCCGGGATCCTTATTTCTTGGATTTTCTCGGTCTTGAAGGCAACTACTCTGAGAACGACCTTGAATCTTCAATTGTAAGCGAAATGCAGAATTTCATAACCGAGATGGGCAATGACTTCGCATTCATGGCCCGTCAGAAACGCATTACGGTTGACAACGAGGATTACTATATAGATTTGTTGTTTTTCAATCGTCGCCTCCGCTGTATGGTGGCTATCGACCTTAAATTGACCGATTTCAAGGCTGCATATAAGGGACAGATGGAACTTTATCTGCGCTGGCTTGAAAAATACGAGATGATGGAAGGAGAGAACAAACCTATCGGTTTGATTCTCTGCACCGGCAAAAACGAAGAACATGTGGAGCTGATGCACCTGAACGACAGCAACATCCGCGTGGCAGAATACCTCACAAAGTTACCCGACAGAAAACTATTGGAGCGCAAACTGCAACAGGCCGTCGAAATCGCCAAAGAGAAGATTTCGCACTCACGTATGCCGGACTCCTGTGATTCCGAACCACAGGATTCCGAAAGTTGATGGCAACATCCAATTTATATTTCGTCCAAATCGCTTTGCCGTTTAGCTCTAACATTCTGATCATCTTGATATTTAATCATAACGTACCCATTACTGAGACCCTCTTTCTCAATAGATAGCTGGATTACTCCACCAGTAGCCTCAAATATACAGGCATAAGTGACTCGACCTTGACATAACTCATGCATAAGAAACATATTTAAGTCCCCGTTGCTCGGATTATTTTCAACGCATTGGATAGGCTTGCCATACTTTTCCGTGTATAAGTCTTTATAATGTTCGTATGTGTTGACAAGGGTGTTCCAACTATCTGACGAATCGAAGAACACGGCAAGTGTAAATACATCTTGTCCGTTATCGGTGGCAGCCACTCCAACAGTGGCCTGCCGCCCAGTAAAGTCACCCTTAAACATGCGGACATTGCTCTTGGTTCCTATCTGAACAAAGCCCTTGGCTTTTAGCTTCTGACAAAACGTAGTAATAGAACCAGTGATAGGTATGCCTTTGAATGATAAATGCTCTTGCGCGAAGCCACATACGGCCATGCAACATAGTGCAAAGGTAATTAGAAACTTTCTCATGAGTATTGTTTGTATTATTTTATTGTCTATATCATATACAGGGGCTATCTCGCAATCTTTACTGCTCAAACGAGTGCATAATGCAGCTATTTTCCGGCGCCTCCTTAAACAAAACCTATTTCATGACAGCCTTATAGTATGGCTCTAAACTATTTAATTCATATTTAACAAGCCAATGTCCAGTCTTATTGCTGCCTTTGCGCTCTATCCAACCGGCAGCTTTCATGTTGGTGATAATCTTCTTTATTCCGTTTTCGGTAAGTCCTGATTTCTCGGCGAGTTCTACACGAGTAAGACGAGGATTATCCGCAAGCAACCTTAGAATAAATAGTTCAGATTTATTGGGTACTTTATTGGGTACTTTATCGGGTACTTTATCGGGTACTTTATCGGGTACTTCTTCTCGTATATTCTTTTGAAGCGCCTTCAATATTTCGCTGAGCATAAAGTCTATAAAGGGCCCGGACTGCCCCTCGCGGGTGGATGCAGCAATAGCGTTGTAGTATTCTTGCTGATTGGCATACACCATATTCTCGACCGGAAGATGCTCAAAGAGAGGGTTGAGACGGCCAAGAATCAGTGATTGCCACAGTCGTCCGGTACGTCCGTTGCCATCGGAGAAGGGATGTATAAATTCAAATTCGTAGTGGAACACACAAGACCGAATCAACAAATGGTCTTTCGATTTCTTGAGCCATGCGAAAAGATCGCCCATCAATTCGGGAACTCGTTGTGGTGGCGGAGCCATGTGGACGAGTCCCGATTCGCCAAATACCCCGACACCTCCACTACGGTATCGCCCGGCATCATCGGTCAGAGCCTCCATCATTATACCGTGAGCCTTGAGCAAATCCTTTTCAGCAAAAGGATTTAACTGAGAGTATAAATCATAGACGCGGATAGCGTTCTTTACCTCCTGAATCTGACGGATTGGCGCCACTACCTGCTTGCCGTTGATAATATCTCTAACTTCATCCTCACTGAGAGTGTTACCCTCAATAGCGAGAGACGAATGAATTGTCTTGACGCGGTTTGCCTTGCGGAGCTTAAGGCCCAGCTCTCCCTCCAAAGCGATATTATGTCGCTCCAAAAGTGCCGATATTTCAGCAATACGATTGATAGCTTCTGCTGATATGTTGAATGGAGGGGTTGACATAGGCTCACGCGTTTAATATAATTTGACCGATGAGATACGGCGAGGAATGTGTAAGGATTGAAACAAGAAACAACGAAATCATCCTTAATATGCAAAGTTAGCAAAAATTTCGCTAACGAACACTATTTAAATGAGAAAAAGACAATTTCATCCGGACAGAAAGACAGAAAGCCGGACGATCGCTCGCCCGGCTTTCTCCTTACACTATTCTATGTATCGATGTTCAGGGTAATCCTATTTACTCTTACTCTTATTGATTTACTCTTATTGGCTTTCTTGCTTGCCTTATCGCTTACCGGCAGACTTGCTCGCCTTCTTGGCTGCTTTCTTGCCGGTGGCCTTGGCAGCCTCGTTACTGAACGAGTAGGGACGCGATTCGGCCGACACGCCACGGGTCTCGTTGGGCGTCGAAGCCATCCGGAAGTCAATCGCGGCGCCGGAAGTCAGTTCGTCGTGGGTCAGATAGTTACGGTCGTGGTTCACGCCGTTCAGCGTCATGGCCGAGATATATCGGTTCTCGTCGCTGTTTTCAGGAGCGTTTATGCTCAGCGTCTTGCCGTTCTCCAGCTTGACATTCATTTTCTTGAACAACGGTGTGCCGAGCGCATACTGTCCGCTGCCGGGACATACGGGATAGAAGCCCATGGCCGAGAATACGTACCATGCCGAAGTCTGACCGTTGTCCTCGTCGCCGCAGTAGCCGTCGGGGTTGGCGTTGTACATACGGTCCATCACCTCGCGGATCCAGTGCTGGGCTTTCCAGGGCTGGCCGGCGTAGTCGTACAGGTAGATCATGTGCTGGATGGGCTGGTTGCCGTGGGCGTAGTTACCCATGTTCATGATCTGCATCTCGCGTATCTCGTGTATTACGGAGTTATAGTAGCTTTCGTCGAAGATCGGCGGCACGGAGAATACGGAATCAAGCATACCGGTGAATTCGGCGTCTCCGCCCATCAGGTCTATAAGACCCTGAGGATCATGGAATACCGACCAGGTGTAATGCCATGAGTTGCCTTCGGTGAAGGCGTCGCCCCACTTCAGCGGATTGAACGGCGACTGGAACTTTCCATCCTTGTTCTTGCCGCGCATCAGCTTGTGCTCGGGATCGTACAGGTTCTTATAGTTCATGGCGCGTTTCTTGAAGGGAGCCAGTTCCTTGGCCGACTTGCCGAGGCTTTCGCCCAGCTTATAGATACACCAGTCGTCGTAGGCATATTCCAGCGTACGGGCCGCGTTCTCCTTGATATTCACGTCGTAAGGCACGTAGCCCAACTTATTGTAGTATTCGTGTCCCAGGCGTCCTGTGGAGGGAACCGAGGGATGCACCTTGGTCGTACCGCTCACAACGGCTTCCCACAGCGTGTCGATGTCCTTCTGAGACACCTTAACGCCTTTCAGCCAGGCATCTGCGACAACCGAAGCAGAGTTATTGCCCACCATACAGCCGCGGTGTCCGGGGCTGGCCCATTCGGGCAGGAATCCGCTCTCGCGGTATGCGTTGGCAAGGCCCTCCTGCATCTTCTCGTTCATCGAGGGATAGGCCAGGTTCAGCAGCGGGAACAGGCAGCGGAACGTGTCCCAGAAACCTGTGTCGGTGAACATATAACCCGGCAGAACCTCGCCGTTGTAGGGGCTGTAGTGCACGGGCTGTCCGGCGGCGTCGAACTCGTAGAAGCTACGGGGGAACAGCACCGAGCGGTACAGACAGGAATAGAAAGTGCGCAGACGGTCCAGGTCATTGTCCTCTACCTCGAAGCGTCCAAGCACGTCGTTCCAGCGGTCACGGCCCTCTTTCTTGATGCGCTCGAAGCTGCCGTCGCCCAGTTCCTTCATGTTGCGCCCAGCCTGTTCGGGGCTGATGAACGAGGATGCAACGCGGGCGTTGACCACCTGCCCCTTGTGCGTGCGGAAACCTATGATTGCACCGGCATGGTTGCCCTCCACCGACTCACGTCCCTTTACGATCTCGCCGTTGTCCAGCACCGTAGCCGTGTAAGTGATCGGTGTGTCGAACACTATCTCGAAATAGTTACGGAAATTGTCGGGCACGCCGCCGTTGTTCTTGGTGGTATAACCCACAACCTTGTTTTCCGCCGGAATCACCTTGACGTACGAACCGTTGTCCATAGCGTCGATCACCACGTAGCTGTCGTTGTCGGGGAATGTGAAGCGCATTGCGGCTGCACGGTCCGTAGGCGCCACTTCGGCCACCACGTCATGGTCGGCCAGGTACACGCGGTAATAATATGGAGTGGCCGTCTCGGCCTTGTGCGAGAACCAGGAGGCACGTTTGTCCTGATCGAAGACGGGCGTTCCGGTCACCGGCATGATGGCGAACTGTCCGTAGTCGTTGATCCAGGGACTGGGCTGATGCGTCTGCTTGATGCCGCGGATCTTGTCCGCGTCGTAGGTGTATGCCCAGCCGTCGCCCATCTTGCCGGTCTGCGGCGTCCAGAAATTCATGCCCCAGGGCATGGCCGTGGCGGGATATGTGTTGCCCGTCGAGAGGGAATGTTTCGACTGCGTGCCCACCAGCGTGCTGACATAATCCACAGGACCGCGTGCCCCGTGTCCGGCGCCATACGCAGCCGTACATGCCAGTACGGATGCAGCCATTACCGCCGAGATTTTCATGATGTTTTTAGTTGGCATTCTGTATTCGTTTATGTTGTTTTTATTGTTTTGCAATATTTATGAGCCGGTTGGCTATCCTGTTTATTATTACGGTGTAAAGGTACATATTTAATGTGTCCCGAACGTTTCTATCCTTGCCAAATCTGTATACATGTAGAGGACAATACTTATTTGGCGCAACTGGATTACATTTTGCCTTTTTTAATATGCTTAATTTGCGGTGTAAAAAGTTTTGAAGACATTTTAAAAAACCTTAAAGACTTTTACCAAGCACTACAGTACCTTAAAAACGCCAACAAACATTATCAACAAAATATCTAACATGAAACTTAACGGATTTCTGAAATGGTTAGGACTTACAGCAGTGGCCGGACTGTTTATGGTCGGCTCATCGGCATGTTCTGACTCCAACGGAGATGACCTGGTCGGCATGGGCACAGTCTCCGGTCTCGTCACTGACGAACAGCAGACCCCGCTGCAGGGCGTCAAGGTCTCGCTCCACAAAACCGAAAACTCGACGTCCACCGATGCACAGGGCAAGTACTCGCTCGCCGACGTGCCGATGACTTCGGGCATCATCGTATTCGAGAAGGAAGGTTACGAGACTACGGCCGTGACCGTAACGGCTAAAAAATTCGGCGAGCTGACCACCGCCAATGTCAACGTGGCCATGGTATTCGCCAACGCATCCATCAAGGGTACCGTGCTTGACGCCGACCACGACAACGCTCCCTTAGCCGGCGCCACCGTCAAGGTAAGCGACTTCCAGACTACCGAGACCGACGCGCAGGGTAACTTCGAGCTCCGCAACCTCACGCTGAAGGACTACACCGTAACCATACAGAAGGAAGGATACCCCGAAGTGACCAAGCAGGTGAAGGCAGACGACTTCGTGGACGGAGTGGCCGAGCTTCAGATCACCATGGGAAGCGCATTCGTGCTCCGCGGCCTCACCAAGTCCGCGCTGATGGACGCTCCCAAGTGGTATTATAATGAGTATCGCGGCGGCCGCAACGCCGAGAACTATCCTCACTGGGACTGGGCCTGCAACTATATGTGCACCCTTGAGTTCGTGGGCGACTACGAGGAACAGAACGAGGGCACTACCCTGCGCATCCGCAACTCGAGCGACGACCAGCGCAACAATCCCGCGGACATGGAGATGTTCGACTCCTTCGTTTACGGCAGCAAGCTCATCACGGCCGACAACTGCCTGATGACCCTGGAGAGCCGTACGCACAACGCATCCGACGATGCTCCCGCATACTTCGGCGTCCAGGTTGTAGACCTGTCCGAGGCCGAGCCTGTAGCCCACCTCATCGACGGCGTACGCACACTGGCCTCCGAGAACTATCAGCAGATCATCACCGACCTCAGCGCCTATATAGGTAAGGAAGTGATCATCGCCATCGGTACGTTCCGCCACGATGCCGGCGACTACTGGAAGCAGTTCGTGATCCGCCGCATCGCCTTTACCGCAAGCCCCATCGAATCGCTGTGGGCATGGCTCCCCGGCACCGAGATTCCCGGTCTGGAAGGCTGGAAGCTCACCAAGGAGATGGTTCGCTCCACGATGCCCCAGACCAAGAGCAGCTTCACCGGAATCAGCCCCGTCAGCGGCAACCGCGACGACTACTTCAACGCTTACCGCTCGTGGCGCGACGTGGCCCACGTTGCAGCCGAATGGAGCTACATGCCTCTCACCAAGGATCCCGAGGTGTTCCCGTCGGAAGGCTACCTGATCAAGACACGTGGCGGCGACAACGTCAACACCAAGGTACCCGAGTCGTACTTCTACTCCAAGTTCAGCATCAGTGAGGGCCACAACAAGTTCAACCTGACCTGCCGGAACTTCGGTTCGAACTACACGTTCTTCAAGATCACGGCCATCACCGACGACGGCACCGTGAAGCATCTGTCGCCCGTCAGCAACAACGCCCAGGCCGCAGAGGCCGCTGCCGACGGCTGCTGGAAGTTCAAGCACGACGCCGGAACGCCCTCCGATCCCGGAAGCTACTGTACGTTCGTCTACGACCTGTCGGAATTCAACGGCAAGGACGTGACCATCGCAATGGGCGTGTTCAAGGGCGAGGAGAACGGCGACGAGAACAAGCTGTGCTTCTATTCCATCAAACTGAACTGATATTCTCTTTTCCATCATGAATTTCGATAATTTCATAAAAAGAGCCACTCTCAGACTGGGAGCCCTGACGGTAATCACCGTCATGGGCGCCACAGCCTGCGGGGCGGAAAAGAACGAGCCGAACAACCCCGACACTCCGAAACCGGAAGTCGGCGCCACGGCCAATACGTCGCGCGCCATCGAGATAATCGACGCCGCCGTGGACAATTATTTCAAGGGTCCGGGCATGGCCATGTCGCGCTACTACAATCCCTATACCGACAAAGCCAGCGACGAACTCGGCAGCGTATGGATGTACACATCTTCCATCGAGGCCGTGAACGCCGTGCTGAACTCGCTTAACGCCCTCAAGGCCGAAGGCAAGCCGGAACTGTACGACGCAAACTTCTCAAGATACGCCACCCTGCTCGACAATCTGGTGGACAATCTGGAGTTCTACGCCGGCACATACGAACTCACCTCCTACACCGGCACCAACACCTGGACCGTCTACGGAGTGAACCGCGGAGCCGGCAAGGGCAGCGCCGACGTGACGGGCGTGCTCAACGTTTACGACGACCAGATGTGGCTGGTACGCGAACTTCTCGACGCATACGAGGCCACAGGCAAGGACGCCTACCTGAAGAAAGCCGAATACCTCACGGCATACGTGCTGGACGGCTGGGACTGCACTCTCGACGCCAACGGCAAGCAGAACGGCGGCATCACATGGGGTCCCGGCTATGTAACGAAGCATTCATGTTCCAACGGTCCGATGGTGACTCCGCTGGTGAAGCTGGCGCAGATATACAAGGGCAAGAGCGACCCCATCACCTACGGCGTGATCAATCCCAACAAGACCCGAGGCAAGCAGACCAAGGCAAAGGCCGACTACTATCTGGAAATGGCCAAGGCCGTGTACGACTATCAGAAGTCGCACCTCTACGATGAGTCGACAGGCGTGTTCGTGGACATGATGGGCAACGACGACAACGGCGGACAGATACGCTACGAGGAGATAGACGGAGTCCGTTACCGCGGCCACGTGGCCCTGAGTGCAGCCGTGGGCGAGCGTTACTCCTACAACACCGGCACGATGGTGTCAGGAGCCGCCAGCCTCTACGAAACCACAAAGGATAACACCTATCTGGAAGACCTTAAGAATTACGCCGACCGCAGCTTCGCATACTTCGCCAAGCCCGTAAGCTCGAAGCCCGGCTGCTACGAAATGCCGCTGACGGGCTTCAACAACTGGTTCAACTGCGTGCTGCTGCGCGGATATGCCGACGCGGCCAAGGCTTATCCCAAGGCCGCCGAGTACGCCAAGGCTTATCAGAACAATCTCGACTACGCATACTCCAACCATCTGTACGAACACATGCTGCCGCCCAGCCTGCTGGCCGGCTGGAACACCTCGCGCGACCGCAACAACATGGAGGCCATGTTCACATTCGCGTTCGCCACGGAATATGCAGTTCTTCAAGCATTAAAGTAATCAACAATAACAATCATGACTAAAACTCCAGACAAAATCAAGAGGCTGGCCCGATTCGTGGCCATGATCCTCCTATGTCTTGCCTTCCCGGTGGCGGCACAAGCCCAGACGCTTGTCAACGTCAGCGGTGTGGTCACTGACGAGAACAACGAGCCGCTGATCGGCGCGACCGTAATGGTCAAGGGTTCCACCACCGGCACCTCAACCGACATGGACGGCAAATACTCCATCAAGGCTCCCGACAACGCCACGCTGCTGTTCTCCTACGTGGGTTATTCGCCCGTCAACGAGAAGCTGAACGGCCGCACCACCCTTAACGTCTCCATGGCTCCCGACAGCCAGGTGATGGACGAGCTGGTGGTGGTGGGTTACGGCACACAGCGCCGCGGATCCGTAACCGGTGCCGTGGCAAGCGTCAAGGGCACCGAGATGCTTAAGACCAACAACGAGAACCCGCAGAACATGCTTACCGGCCGAATCCCCGGTCTGCGTGTATGGCAGAAAAGCTCCGAGCCCGGTACATACCAAAACAACATGGACATCCGCGGCATGGGCGCTCCCCTCGTGGTCATCGACGGTATTCCACGCACGGTCGAGGATTTCCAGCGACTCAACGCCAACGACATCCAGGACGTGTCCGTACTGAAGGACGCATCGGCCGCCATCTACGGTGTACGCGCCGCAAACGGTGTGCTCCTGGTCACCACCAAGGAAGGCTCCAAGAGCAAGATCAACGTATCCTACAGCGGTTCCTACACCATCCAGGTTCCCAACAAGATGCCCAAGCTGGCCAGCGCATACGACGCAATGACCATCTACAACGAGCAGAAATGGAACAACATCAACGGCGGCTCCATCGGCTTCAGCGAGGCTGACTTCGCGGCTCTGGCCGACGGCACACGCCGCACCTCCAACTGGAACGACCTGATCATAGCCAAGACCGCACCCCAGACCCAGCACGACGTAAGCATCTCGGGCGGCAACGAGCGCGTGCAGTTCTACACCAGCTTCGGTTACTTCTACCAGCAGGGTATCTTCAAGAGCGGCGACCTGAACTACGACAAGTTCAACGTACGCGCCAACATCACCGCACAGATAGTGCGCGGTCTGAAGTTCTACGCCAATCTGGCCGGCATGGCCGACAAGCGCAACGCACCCTACAACAGCTCTGTAGACATCATCCGCAACCTGTGGAAGCAGGGTGTGCTCTATCCGGCATACGCCGACCCCGACAACACAATGCTGAATTACGAAGGCCTCGACCTGGAACAGAACACCGTAGCCATGATGTCGTCCGACATCAGCGGTCATCGCAAGTACCGCCAGAAGACCTTCGAGTCGTCGGCCTACCTGAACTTCGACTTCGGCGAATACATCCGTCCGCTCCAGGGTCTGCAGGCCAAGGCGCTGATCAGCTACGACTATCGCGTGGACAACAACGAGATATACCGCAAGGAATACTATCAGTACGCCTACGACCCCCTGACCGACTCCTACACTCAGAAGATCTACAACAACAGCTCGCCGAGCAACCTGCGCCGCGAATTCTATTCCAAATCGCAGCTCCTGGGTCAGTTCATCCTGAACTACAACCGCGAGTTCGCCGAGAAGCACGACGTAGGCGCCACCCTGGGCTGGGAGTGGCAGAAGCGCACCGGCGACAACTTCTACGCCGTCCGCGACCTGGCGTTCGCCAATCCCTACCTGTTAGTCGGTCTCACAGAGGGTCAGATCGGTGCCATGAACGGCGGCGACAACGACCTGTATGAAATAGCCAACCAGGCTTTGATAGGACGTATCAACTATTCGTTCGACGACCGCTATCTGCTCGAAGCACAGTTCCGTTATGACGGCTCCTCCAAGTTCGCCAAGGGTCACCAGTGGGGCTTCTTCCCCTCGGTATCCGCAGGATGGAGAATCTCGTCCGAGCCCTTCTTCGCCGATGCAGCCGCCAAGGCCCACATCGACAACCTGAAGATCCGCGCCAGCTACGGTGAGCTGGGTGACGACGGCAGTCTCGAATATGACTGGGCCATGGGTTACAAATACCCCGCCGGCATCCCCGCCGACAACGGTAACTACAACGGCTATTCTCCCGGCTACGTATTCAACGGCCAATATATCTCCGCGGCATCTCCCCTTGCACTGCCCAACACCAACATCACCTGGTACAAGTCCAAGACATTCGACATCGGTGTTGACTTCGACATGCACAACGGCATCTTCGGATTCTCGTTCGACTACTTCCACCGTCACCGCAGCGGCCTGTTCGCACGCAACGAGGGAGGCCTCCCCACCGTAGTGGGCGCCACGGCTCCGCGCGAGAACCTGAACAGCGACTCGCACATGGGTATGGAGCTTGAGCTGCGCCACCACAACAAGGTGGGCAACGTGACCTACGACCTGCGCGGAATGGTGACCATCACCCGCAACAAATACCTGCACGCGTCGCAGAACGGCCCGTACGCCAACAGCTACGACCGCTGGCGTCACGACAACCTGAACAACCGCTATCAGGGCGTTCAGTTCGGTTACACCGGCGCCGGCCGCTACGAAAGCTGGAACGACATCTGGAACTACACCGGCTATCAGGAGAAAGACGTTCTCCCCGGCGACTACAAGTACGAGGACTGGAACGGCGACGGCGAGATCAACGGCGAGGACGAGCATCCCTTCGCCTTCGACCAGACTCCCTGGATGAATTATTCGCTGAATGCATCGCTGGCCTGGAACGGTCTCGACTTCTCGATGCTGTGGCAGGGTTCTGCTCTCGGTTCCATGCAGTACAAGGAACCCCTCTACTCCATCTGGGGCGACATGGGAGGCGGTATCCTGCAGCAGTACACCGACCGCTGGCATCCCGTCAACGCCACCGACGATCCCTACGACCCGGCTACTCAGTGGGTTAGCGGATACTACGCTTACACCGGCCGCTATCCCCGCGAAAACTCGTCGTTCAACCGCGTCAGCACCGACTACCTGCGTCTCAAGAGCATCGAGCTGGGCTACACGCTGCCCGAGGCATGGACGCGCCAGTGCCGCATCCGCATCTACTTCAACGCCTACAACCTGTTGACGTTCACCAAGGTCAAGTTCGTTGACCCCGAACATCCGGACGACGAACTGGGCCGTATGTATCCTCTGAACAAGACCTTCACGTTCGGTCTGAATTTCTCCTTCTAAACTCAACTGAAAATCGACATGAAAAAGATAATTTTATCAGCCATTCTGGGAGCCGCGCTGTTTACATCGTGTAACGACCTGGACATCGCGCCCAAGAATATCGTCACCTCCGACGACCTGCTCTCCAGCGAGTCGGGTATGGACATCTACATGGCCCGCATGTACTCCACGATGCCGTTCGAGGACTTCAAGTATCTGGCCGAGCGTGGTCTGAACGAATGTAACGGCTGGCTGGCCGGATTCGGATTCGACGGCACAGGCGACGCCGTGAACCGCGACGGATACTGCCGGACGTTCACGGGCGAGAGCGAGGCATACTGGGGCAAAGCCTTCGAGCTGATCCGCGCCGCAAACTACCTGATCGAGACCCTGCCCGATTTCAAGGACAAATATCCCGAAATCACCTACAACGACTATCTGGGCGAGGCTTACTTCGTCCGCGCATACACGTTCTATGCGCTGGCAAAGCGTTACGGCGGTATTCCGCTGGTGACGAAGGTGATAAACTATCCCGCCTCAAGCGACGAACTCGAGGTGCCCCGCTCCAGCGAGGAGGAGACCTGGAACCAGATCTGCGCCGACTTCGACAAGGCCGCCGAACTGATGATGCCCCGCAGCCCGAAACGCGGCTACGCCAATAAGTACGTGGCACTGGCCGTCAAATCACAGGCCATGCTTTACGCCGGCTCCGTGGCCAAGTACAACGAGACCGTTCCCGGCCGCCTCACCGGACTTGGCATGAAGACGGGCGTCCGCGTCATCGGCTTCGACCAGGCCACCGCCGCCGAGGCTTCGAAACGCTACTTCTCGGAAGCATACAAGGCAGCCCGCGAGGTTATGGAGAAGGGCGGCTACAGCCTCTACATGAAGAAGTGGGCCGAGGGCGACCGCGCCGCACAGCGCCAGAACATGATCGACATGTGCTCCGACCTTGACAGCCCGGAGAACATCTGGATCCGCGAGTACCTCTACCCCACCACGACCCACTCGTTCGACGCATACAACGCTCCCTACGTGTTCCGTTCGCCCCTTAGCTCGGCCGTATGCCCCACAGCCGACTTCGTCGAGCTGTTCGAGGGATTCGAGCGCTATCCCGACGGTTCGCTGAAGGTCACCACCGGTAACTCCAACACCGAGGGCAATTACATCATGTACGACAACCCCGGCGACTTCTACAAGAACGCCGAGCCCCGTCTGCTCAGCTACCTCATCATCCCCGGCGACCAGTTCAAGAGCCGCGAGATGGAGATCTACGCCGGCGTCTACACCGGAACCACTCCCGTGAAGCCCCTGCTGAACGACTATTCCTATCAGAACCAGAACCAGAACTACCAGGCACTGGACATAGCCAAGGGCGACAACCCGACGCTGTTCCTGAGCCCCGACCCCAACAACCAGACCATCGTAGACCTGCCCGACGGAACCAAGATGAACGCATCCGGCGCCAACGGCCCGTTCTACAACTACGCGGAGTCTGCAATGACCGGTCTGTTAGGCCGCAAGTGGCTGAAGGACGACCCGTCGTTCACGGCACGCGAGGGTAACAGCGACCAGCACTATATCCTGGTTCGTTACGCCGAGGTATTGCTGAACGCCGCCGAGGCTGCTGTGGAGCTTTCCATAGCCGGCGCCCAGAGCCCCGACGGCTCCGACATGCTGACAGTGGCCACCGACGCCATCAACAGCATCCGCAACCGTGCCGGCGCCACCCAGCTGACTGGACGTCTGACCGGCAGCGACGAGAGCCGCGACATCGTGCGCAAGGAACGCCGCAAGGAGACCGCCTTCGAGACCGGCACCAAGTGGGACCTGCGCCGCTGGCGTGTCAACGATTACGACAACCGTGACGGATTCTGGGGCGAGACTCGCGACAAGAACAAGTTCAGCTCCAACTCGCACTTCCGCTTCCGCGGCATCTATCCCTTCTATTCGGCCCGGGACCGCAAGTGGTTCTTCGACGTACGCTTCGAATGCATCTCGCACAAGGAGTTCGAATACAATCCGGTGGACTACTACTTCGGCATCCCCGGCAACGAGGTTGTGAAGAGTCCCGTCATCGACCAGCAGCCCAACCGTTAACATTTAACATTTAAGACAACATGAAACTGATCAATATAACCGGCTTATGCGCCGCTCTCCTCATGCTCTCCTCGTGCAGCATGTTCGAAATCGACAACTACGACGAGCCCGAAGAAACCATCCAGGGCCGCGTGGTGGATGTCAAGACCGGAAATCCGGTGCTGACCGACCAGGGCAGCGAGGGTATCCGCGTACGCCTCACCGAGCTCAGCTGGGGCGACAACGTGGAACACAACCCCGACTTCTTCTGCCGTCCCGACGGCACGTTCCAGAACACCAAGATCTTCAAGGGCAACTATAACATCCGCATCGACGGGCCGTTCATCCCCTTGGTGCGCGAGACTCCCGACGGCACCGTACTGGCCGACGAGACAATCACCACCGACATCAAGGGCACGACCAAGGTGGAGTTCAAGGTGCAGCCCTTCCTGAACGTCCGCATCGAAGGCGACCCCACCGTGAGCAACGGCGTAATCAAGGCCAAGGTAGTGGTGGAACGTGGCGTCAGCGAGCAGGAGTTCAAGGATAAGATCGAGCCTATGGGCAACTGGAACGACAACTACCTGAACATGACCGACATCCAGTTCTTCGTAAGCTACTCCAACTCCGTTGGCTACCGCGCACGCGACGACCGCTGGTCCAGCTCCATCAGCTACAGCGGCAATTCGTTCAACGACCTGTTCGGCACTCCGGTCACCATCACCTCCAACGGCACGATTCCTTCGGGCCGCAAGGTATGGGTGCGCGCCGCAGCACGTATCAATTTCGACACTCCCGTGGGCAGCGGTACACGCCGCTGGAACTATTCCGAGCCCATCGAGGTCATGATTCCCTGATCCGACTGATCAGTTACATTAATCTATAATAAAGGAGAGGCCCTCCTGAGGATAACCCTTCAGGGGACCTCTCCTTACTTCATTCTTAATCACGAATTCCGCCTCTTAATATCATGAATCCTGTTAAAGCATATACGATATATACCGGAATCCTGACGGCCGCCATGTTGTGTCTGCCGGGAACCGCATGTTATTCCAAAGACAACGTCAAGACCACCTTCCAGTCATCGCAGGAATGGCGTCCCACCATCGACAACCGCGCGGACGCCGTGATGGTGTACGGCATCGGGGGCAACCCCAGCGACCGGACCAGCGCCAAGAGCTTTGAAAGCCGCGTGCGCAGCTGGAAAGACCGTGGTTACATCATACATTACATGACCGGCATCGCCTGGGGAGAATACCAGGATTATTTCACCGGCAAATGGGACGGCAAATGGCATCTGGACGAGGGCCAGGTGACGCAGAAAGGCGACACCATCTGGCACGGTCACATGGTGCCCTACATCGTGCCGTCCATGAATTTCCTGAACTACATGAAGGAGCGCCACGTAAAGCGCGCCATCGACGCCGGGGCCGAGGCCATATTCATGGAGGAACCCGAATTCTGGGCCCGCTCCGGATACAGCGACGCATTCAAGCGCGAATGGAAGGAATATTACGGCACGGACTGGCGTCCGCAGCATGAGTCGCCGGAGGCCACATATATGTCCAACAAACTGAAATACCACCTGTACTACCGCGCGCTGAACGAGGTGTTCACCTACGCCAAGGAATACGGCAAAACCTTAGGCCGCGACATCAAATGCTACGTACCGACACACTCGCTGGTGAACTATTCGCAGTGGCAGATAGTCAGCCCCGAGGCAAGCCTGGCGTCGCTCCCCTGCGTGGACGGCTACATCGCGCAGGTATGGACCGGAACGTCGCGCGAGCCTAACTTCTTCAACGGCATCCGCAAGGAGCGCGTGTTTGAGAATGCTTTCCTTGAATACGGTTCGATGGAGTCCATGACGGCTCCCACGGGCCGCAAGATGTTCTTCCTGACCGACCCCATCGAGGACTGGCCCCGCGACTGGGCCGACTACAAGCGCAACTATCAGGCCACGTTCACCGCCCAGCTGCTCTATCCGGGCGTCAGCGACTACGAGGTGATGCCCTGGCCCGAACGCATATACGAGGGACTGTACCGCACCAGCGCCGACAGCCAGGAGAAAACCCGCATTCCCCGCTTCTACTCCGCACAGATGCAGGTGATGATAAATGCACTGAACAAGATGCCGCAGAGCGACAACCGCCTGAACGGCAGTCACGGCATAGGCGTGCTGATGGCCAACTCGCTGATGTTCCAGCGTTTCCCGCAGCATAAGGGTTACGACGACCCTCAGCTGGCCAATTTCTACGGCATGGCGCTGCCTCTCGTGAAGCGGGGCGTGCCGGTCAAGACCGAACATATCGAGAACTTAGCCTTCCCCGCCACTCTGCGCGACATCAAGGTGCTGGTGATGACCTATTCCAACATGAAGCCGCTGGATCCGGAGGCTCACAAGCATCTGGCCGACTGGGTCAGGAAAGGGGGCGTACTGCTGTTCTGCGGGTCGGACAAGGATCCGTTTCAGGGCGTGCAGGAATGGTGGTCGACCAACGGCAATTCATATTCCGCACCTTCACAGCATCTGTTCCGGACCCTCGGCATCGACATGGATGCCGGCGACGGCGAGTATAAGGTGGGCAAAGGCACGGTGATGGTGATGCGCCACGACCCGAAGGATTTCATAATCAACAAGGGCGGCGACGCCGACTATGTCCGTAACCTGACGGCACTCTATACCGACCGTGCCAAGGCCGGCAAACTCGATTTCAAGAACGATTTCCAGCTGCAGCGCGGTGCGTACAAATTGGCCGCAGTGGTCGACGAGAGTGTAAGCGACAAGCCTCTGGTGCTGAATGGCCGGTTCATCGACCTGTTCGACCCCGAACTGCCCGTGATGCAGTCCGTCACCGTGAATCCGGGCACACAGTCGCTGCTGATCGACCTTGACAAAGTCAAGGACCGCAAGCGCGCACAGGTGTTGGCGGCATCCTTCCGTGAGTCGGACGAGGCCCGCAGCGGCAATTCCTACGCCTTCACGGCCAAGAGCCCCGTGGAGACCGACGGCGTTTCCCGCGTGTTGCTTCCGTCGATGCCTAAGTCAGTTACCGTGGACGGCAAGCAGGTGTTCAATCCGCAGGACTGGGACAATGCAAGCCGCACGTATCTGCTGAAATTCGAGAACTCGCCCGAGGGCAGGAAAGTCAGGTTCAATTGGTAAATGTTCAATTGGTAAATAACGATGAGCGTATGAAACAGCCATTAAAATTCCTCCCCTACTTCAGGAACACAATATGGGGAGGCGATGAGATTTCCCGCTTCAAACAGATTTCCGTCAACTGCCGCAACATAGGCGAAAGCTGGGAGCTGTCGGCTGTACCCGGCTGCGAGAGCATCGTGTCGGAGGGTGCCGACATGGGCCTTACGCTGAACGACCTGACGGCCAAATATGGCGAGACGCTGGTGGGGCCACGGGTCTACGAGCGTTACGGCAACCGCTTCCCGTTGACCATCCGTCTGATAGACGCCAACGAGGACGTCATGCTGGACACACTCAGCGACCGGACAGCCTCGGATGACGCTTCAGAGAAACAGGACAATGTCAGTATATGGTATATACTCAATGCCTCCGATGACGCCATGATATACACGGACTCCACCCATGGGAACGATGGATTCATGACCGGCACGTCACCGGACATCGATCAGGCCGGACAGATGAAAACCCACACGGGCGACACATTCATAATGCCGGCTCGGTATGTCAGGACCATCGGCGCCGGCAACTTCCTGGTAGAGATTCAGCATGCCTGCGATTCCGACGGCGTGAACCCCGGCGACATCAAGGTGGAATATGAGGAAGTGACAGGCTCGCGTGTATTCTCCAATGCCGGCCAATCGCTGATGAGCCTGGTGTGTCTCAAGGGAAACGGCAGACTGAAGGTGTCAAACGTGCTCACCACCGTACAACAGGGCGAGACCATCCTGATTCCGGCCGCCACCGACTCGTTTGAGGTCGAAGGCGACCTGTCGCTGCTGAAAGTGGCTATCTGACGTAATTGTCGGGGCATCGCTTACGTTTAAATGACAAGAACAACCTTTTCTTTAGAATGAATAACGATAAAAGAATTGTATTTCTTGATTACGTACGGGTATTCGCCTGTTTCCTGGTGATGCTCGTTCATGCAAGCGAGAATTTCTACGGCGCGCCCGGTTCGACCGACATGGCGGGACCGCAGTCGTTTCTCGCCAACGAGACCGACCGCCTGTGGGTCTCCCTTTATGACGGTTTCTCACGTATGTCCGTCCCATTGTTCATGATAGTGTCGGCGTTCCTGCTGGTGCCCGTGAAGGAGGGAATGTCGGCCGTAGCGTTCTATAAGCGCAGGGCCGTCAGGATTCTTCCGGCATTCCTGTTCTTCATGATAATCTATTCCACCGTGCCCGTGCTGTGGAATCAGATTGACCTCGAGACCTCGGCCACCGACCTGGCGCGCATCCCGTTGAACTTCCCGACTTTGGCGGGACACCTCTGGTTCATGTATCCGCTGATAAGCCTGTATCTGTTCATACCGTTCATTTCGCCCTGGCTGGCAAAGGCCAAGGCATCGGAAGAAAGGCTTTTCATCGGTCTGTTCTTCATATCGACATGCATGCCGTATCTGACCCGGTTCTTCGGCGAGATATGGGGACAATGCTTCTGGAACGAGTTCCATGCACTGTGGTATTTCTCGGGATACCTGGGATACCTGGTACTGGCGCACTACATCCGCGTGCATCTCGACTGGTCAAGGTCAAAACGTCTTGCCATAGGTTCATGCCTGACCGTGATCGGAGCCGTCTGGACTATCCTGTCATTCTACATACAGGCCGTTCCCGGTCAGCTGCACGTGACGCCCGAGCTTGAGATAGGATGGTCGTTCTGCACCATCAACTGCGTGATGCTCACCACCGGCGCGTTCCTGCTGTTCACCTGCATACGCAGGACCGAAGCGCCCCGATGGATTTCCGAGCTGTCTGGTCTGAGCTACGGCATGTACCTGATGCACATCCTGTGGTTAGGACTGTTTGTCAGCATCTTCAAGGGGCAGATGCAGCTGCCCACGGCTGTGGCCATTCCGGTCATAGCCCTGGCCACATTCCTGAGTTGCGCGGTCAGCACCAAGATCCTGTCGCTGATTCCCTTCTGCCGCTGGATGATAGGCATCAACCGGTCTCCGGACAAAGGACGTCAGCTCAGCGTGCTTCGTTGACTTCAGCTGTGCGTGCCTCAATGGCCGCATCAAGCATCTCGCCCTGTATGGCATCTTCAAGTTCCTTCTTGCTGATGCTTACGGGGCGCGCCATGAACTCCGGGATATTGTAAGACTTCATTCGATTGTCGTCATAATCCGGAGTGGCCTGCGGCAACCTGAATGGTTTCCGGGCCTTGCCGTTCCTGTCGAAATATGCGATATAAAGGCGGGTGTACGATCCGTCGTCACGCCGGGAACTGAATATGATCCACCGGCCGTTTGACGACCAGCTGTGATAACTCTCCACATCCGGGCTGTTCACCTCCGAAAGGGGGCGGACAGCCTTTGTAGCGATGTCAAGCAGATAGAGGTCAGCGTCGCGGTGCCAGATATGGAATGTTCCGTACGAGCCTGCAGTAAACAGCAGATAGCGTCCGTCGGGCGAAGGCCGCGGGAGGGTCGCGCTTTTCCCTTGTTGGGATATCCGAAGCACCGTGTCTGTCTGGCCGAACGTCCGTGTCGCGGGGTCAAACGGCTTGCGGTAGATGTCGTATTTGAAATCTTCGTAGTTAGTGTTTTCGTACACCTTCATTTCATCGGGGCTCATGGCCGGCACCTTGGCAGATACATACCACAGCGACCGTCCGTCGGGATGCCAGTACGGAAATGTCTCAAGTTCGGTGCTGTCGTTGGCTATGATCCTTACACTGTTTTTCTCCACATCGTAAAGAACCAGGTCGGATGCTCCGTCCTGCACCTCCACCTTGTTTCGGTCGCGCGAGTGGAAACTCTGCGAGGTTTCGTTAACGGAGTATGCTATCAGCGGCAACGTGGGGTGCCATGAGGGATAAACTCCGTTGGATATTGTGGCCGGAGTCTTGAGAGAGACTTTCGTAAGGATGTCTCCGCAGGCTATGACGGTGCCCCCGAGACGCCCGCGTACATGCATCTGCATCCTCTCACCGCGGTTATAGTCCTGATAGGAATGACAGTTTATGCACTGGCCGTTGCCGGATTCCGACAGCGACTGGCTGTTGAATATCTCGCTTTCGTCGAAGTCTGTCAGATTGCGCTGGCATATCGCCATTGTCTCATAACCGATGTACGAAGGCTCGATCAGTCTATACGAGATGTATGGATCAATGCTGTCGGCAATAGCGTTGGGTTCCGTACCGTAGCGTTTCCACTTGCCGTTACGGTGCACGAAAATGTCTGTATAGATGCTGTCGCCCTTAGCCTTCCCTATCAGGTCGTGCCATTCATCGACAGGTATATCAAGGTCACGTCCTGCCACGACAATGCCTTCGGGGTTGGCTTTGGTACGCAGTCGGGTCACATACTCGTCGCCCTCTATTCCTATCCGGAAGTTCAGGGGTGCTATGTTGCATGGTATGGTCACTCCGGTGTAATCGGGCGTGACCGCCGCCGTACGGCCTCCCTCCTCGTATTCGGACGGGACCTTGGAGCCACACGATGCGAGTCCTGTCACCAGTGCAGCTGCACACAGAAGGCATGATATTGATTTTTTCATCATTAAGTCGTTTTCAAATCTTTGACAAAGAAGTAATAATACCAGTAGGTATTGCCGTATCCGCTGCGAAACAGTTCACGGTTCACGGCATCGCTGTTGCCGGCATTCTGCCGCGCCATCTGCATGAAGCCCTCAAATCGCTTCTGCACATCGGGGTCTATGGCAAACTGACGCCAGTCCACCTTCCCCTCAAGAGCCGAGAACAGGATGGCCGCCTCCTGATAATGGACGGGAAGACGCTTGTTATGGCGGGCGTAAAGCATAAACCTTGGCCAGAAATTATCGATATTCTTTTGTATCAGATTGAACTGCATTGAAAGCTCCACTAACTGAGGCGGGCCGCCGGCATAATTGGAAATCATGGTCGACACGAAGGCCTCTATCAGCGCGTCGTCGCCCCCTATCATATTGTTATAGGCCATCAACGGCCGGACGGCGGCGAACTCCGGATCCTTGTCCATCAGTTTCGGGTTTTCGGCATACGCCATGTATCTTTCGGCCCAGGCCTTGTGAAACGTGGTACGGCCAAGCATCCTGAGATAGCGCCTGGCCAGTGCTGTTTCTTCGTTGAGCAGAGCGCATTTCACCATGTATTTTAGGTATTCCACCTTGGGGCCGTATTCCACCATGTCCTCCATGCACCAGCGGTAAGCGTCGTTAATGCGGCCGAAATTATAATTGAGACTGCGGCTCAGCACATCCCGCAGCGAGCGGTCGCTGCGGGGCGAGTCGTACTCAACGGCATCGATCGGGAACGTGAACAGGCTGTCTCCGGCCTGTCCCAGCCGGTTGAGGGCTATATGGGTCAGAAGGCCCACGACCCGGGTCGGATTCTCCTTATGCGCACGCGCAACCTCTATGGCCTTCTTATAGTCATTATCCCGGATAGCCATATCCATGGCGACGGACGTGTCGAAATTCTCGTCGCGGTGACGCATGGCAAACACCGTAGTCATGGCTGCGATGAATGCCAGGACCCCGATTGTCAGATTGCGGCCGGCATGACGGGAGGCCCCCTCCTTACGTTCGGAAGGCGCGAAAAGAGCGGCCGCCAGCAGGAAAATGATGCTGACGATATATGGCGTGACCGTGGCGGCCGTGTAACTGTCAATCCTCGGTAGCCCGGAGATGTACAGGTTGCATTTCATCACATACGTCTCGGTAGCCACATAGTACCACCACGGAACCAACGCGCCGCACACTGCGGCTGCCACAAGCATCACCGCGCCGGTGCGCCGGTTGAGCCGGAGTTCACGCAGCACACACATCCCTACTCCCAAAAGGGCGTAAAAGCCTAACGGGACATACAGCAGGCCGACAGCCAGCACTACATAAAGTGTCCGGCACCACATCTTCTGTCCGATGTGCCGGCTCACCTCGAATATAGCCAGTGATGACGCGAACCCGAGCAAGCCGATATAGGGATAACCCGGGGTCTTGATGCAATAGATCATATATCCGGGAGCCAGCAGGGCCAGCAGCATCATCGCCGAAGGCACGCTTGCCAGACCGAACAGGCTACGTGGCATACGCCCCACGCGCCACACCGCAAGCCACAGGCCCGCAAGCAGAAGTATGAACATCGTGCCGCCGAGCCAGGGATAATAGAAGAACTGCGTAAGATAACTGCCGCAGTAGGACAGGAAGCCGCCGGGGATATCCACACATTGCGTCCACCACTGTGCACCGCTCATGAATATGGACTGATCCTCGACCTTGCGCAGATAGCTGTGGTTCAATCCCGGAAGAAGTATGTAGGCCACGACCGCAAAGACCGCCACAAAAATCCAGGGCATGAACCTGCTGTCGGCGAGGTTCAGCCACAGGTTTCCCTTCCTGGGTATGACGGGTTGTTTGCCGGATGATTTGCCGGATTGTCTGGACATATAGTTAGTCTGATAGATTTTAAGGTTGTATGCTTAAGCATTCAGAATGCAAAGGTATATAAAAAATGCGATTATCTATATACCCCTGCATATATTTCGGACGAGTCCGTGACTCGGTTATCTCAGTGCGATTTTCGCAGAGGAACGGGCTGTTTCCGTCTCCACGGCAGCGACATATACGCCGACGGGCAGTCCGGGCAGTCCGACTGCCGTATCACCGCCGGCAAGCGTCACGGCCGATTCGTATGCGAGTCTGCCGCCTGCATCATAAACGCGCACTGTAGCCTGCCCCTCCTGGGCCGAATGGATGTAAAGCGCCCCGCCTTCCTGCCAGACCGCCAGCCTACCGTCAGCCATGATGTCACGGATGCCGCTGCTCTCGTAATTATCCTGTTCATCCATTTTCCTGAGATTCTCCTCGCGGTAGCCGGCACTGAACATGTCGGCGGCCCGGTAATCGTGAGCGCGGCTGTCGAAATACACGCCGAAGCTCTGAGACGTGCTGGCTCCGTCGCGCGCCATGAATATCGGAGACCCGGCGCCCTGGGAGCCACCCGACACGGAGAGAAACTTGCCGTCGGCCACGCACTGGAGCCTGTAGCAACCGTCCTCCTCCAGCTCAAATCGCCATGTCTGTGTATCGGCGTTCTTGGGCTGCATCAGCATCAGCGCGCCATACACCGACTCCAGCCTCTGGCCGGACTTCACTTCGACTATGCGCCACTGATAGGGATTGTCCGTGGACTCGAGACGGAAATCCATGTTGGTGGCATCGTCATCGTTGTCGATATAGAACCCGTTCCCCTTGGTAGACATCCAGCGGTCGGAATACTTGTCCAGCAGACGGACTTCCATGCCGTCGGCCAGCTCCGCGGGCCGCTTGAAGCGGTCGCAGTCAGCGAACACGTCAAGCGACCAGCTGTCGTACCATTTCACCGTAGGCGAACCCGAACGCACGCTGAGAGGCAGCCATACATATTCCGACCTGCCCCCCACGTCCCCGCTGTCCCAGCGGTCGCCCATGTAGATATAGGCCCCTTCGTAGCCTTCCACCTTCAGCACGTACGTGCTCTGGCTCCGGTAGGTGGTGGAGGCTCCGTTGTCGATAGCGAAATTCGGTCCCGGCTCCCAGTAGCCCAGTATCTCGGTAGACGTGGCGCTGTGTCCCGGGTTGGGATCCCAGCCCGTACAGCCTGAGAAAAGACCGAAGTAAATGTCTCCCACACGGAAGATGGCCGGTGCCTCGTAACGAAGTCCGTTGAGTATCTTGGTCTCGGTCACCGGATTGGTCTCGGGCACGAGATAATCCGGAGCCATCAGGGCCACGTGCATGTTGGTGTTCATGTCGGTCGAGCCGAAATGATAGGCTTTGCCGTCAGTATCCTTAAAGAGGGTCTGGTCGCGCGAGTCCTTGTTGTTCGGTCGATAGGTGCTGACAAACTGATAATCACCGTCCACTACATCGGCCGTGGCCACGCATATCCGTGCCTCGCCGTAGCCCAGACCGTTCTCCCAATGTATATGCATCACCCACTTGCCCGTGTTCTCGTTGTACACCACCTTGGGGCGCTCCAGAATACATTTGCCCGTCTCCGGGTCAAGAGCCTGCGATGCCTTGAACACCAGTCCGCGGCGTTTCCAGTTGTAAAGGTCGGTCGACGTGTAACAGCTTATGCCGTTGCTGACGGAGCCGGTACGGTCCTCGCCGAACCAGTAATATGTCCCCTCGTGAAACACCACGCAACCTCCATGGGCGTTGATGTGTTGTCCCGACGTATCGTTCCATCGTGCGCCGGGTGTTATAGTGTTCGCGGCATGACCCGCGGCCGGAGCCGCCAGGACAAGCGCTGTCAATAGTATTGACTTGATATCCATATTATATCATGTATTAATCAGTGTCGTTTGTTATGTCACCTGTCATCTATAAGGCTATTCATAGTAAAGGTTTTAAGAATTAAGAGGGTGAGTCCCGAAGGTATGTTTCCGGGACTCACCCGCCGGATTAAAAATTACTTTCGCTTGCTATATCTATCTAAGAGTCCTAAAATACAAGTTTGAAGTTACGGTCGCCATTGCTTCCGCGCACCACGCAGATATAGACGCCACGTCGCGGCAATGCGACGGTGGATCCGGGAGCATAGTCACGCACCTTGGCCACGATTGCACCCATGGTGTCGTATACCGTCACCGTAGTGCCGTCCTCGACATTATACACGGCCAGTCCTTCGGCATTGGCCACGGCGAAAGCCTTCTCATTGACGTCGATATCCTCGATGCCGCTGATGTCATCGCCGAATCCGGGAGCAAGAGGAGCGTATGCCCCGGTAGGATCGTATGCGAAGTACTCGACATTGACACCGCCCCGGTTGAAGCCCACCAGCTGGTCGAGCGTGCGGCTCTGGCCGGCAAGTGTCATTTCGTCCACATAGAAGGGCTGCGGGTTCGATCCCCAGCCGCCGCCGTTTAGGAAGCGTTCGTTGTAAACCACCACCTTCAGCTGCTTGCAGTCGGCCGATGTGGTGTAGTTGAGTCCGTAGTTCACCAGACCCTCCTCGTTCGTGATGTCGACGGATGTGCCGAGCTGGGAGTTCTGAACCTCCTGCAGTTTCACCGAACTCATGATGGCGCCGCTCTTGAGGTCCATGCCGCCGCCGGCCAGGAAGCTCAGGCTGTAGGTGCTGTTGGGAGCCACGTCAACGATCTGCGACACTGTTCCCGAGCCCCAGCCGTCGTTCCAGTTGTAACGCTGCAGCTTCAGCACGTGGTTGTTGAAGTCAAGGTCATTGTTGACCTCGAGATTCGGGACCTCATACGTACAGTTGTAGCGGTCGATGGGATCCACAATCCAGCCTTCGATCTTGTTTACGAGGCTGTCGGTGGCACGCACGTTCCACTCGCCCTCGAAGTTGCCGTTCTTGAGCAGGTTAGTGCTGGCTTCGCCGTTTGCAACGGCCCATTCAGGCTGCATGCCATAGTCCTTGGCGCGTACGCGTGCTATCTCGATGCCGTCACGGTATGCCACCACGCGGCCGTCGGATGTCACTGCATAGCGGTATGTATGGAACTTGCCGTCGGTGTTATAGAACTGCGACTTACCGCCTGTTGCCGATGTCGCGGGATTGGGAATGCTGATCTTGCTGCCGGAATTATAGAAACCTATCTCGTCGGAGTTGATGTATGTCTTGAACGCGTTGCCTTCGGGTGTCACTGCATACGCATTGAACTCGTTGCGGTCGCTCTTGACCTTGACACGGAACTCTACGGTATATCCATCCTTGCCGGGCGTAAAGCCGTCGGCCGCGCGGTGGGTGAATGCATTGCTGTCATCGCCGCTGCACACCGTATTGGCCTTGATGTCCTTGCGTTCCAGAGCCGTGCCGTGGCCGGTGAGGCTGATGTACTTGCGCAAATCGCCGGCGCGAAGTATGATCTTGCCGTCCACGTTATCCAGCGTGCTGTTGAGCGTCACCGTTATCTCACCGTCCTTGTCGGCGGCCAGGGTTTCGGGCGATACCGAGAATCCCTTTGTAGCGGTTACACTGACGTTGTCGGCCGATACCAGATCGGCGATTCTGACCTTCACTGTCTTCGAGCTGCCGGTGCCGTCGATCACCAATGTATTCTGAGCGGGTTCAAGCACGGGGGTCACAGGAGCGTACGCACCTGTGGCGTCGTACGTGAAATACTCGAGATTGCCGTGGCTCTCGAAGCCCACCAGCTGGTCGAGCGTGCGCGACTGGCCCACCAGAGCCATCTCATCGACATAGAAGGGCTGCGGGTTCGAGCCCCAGCCGCCGCCGTTGAGGAAGCGCTCGTTGTAAACCACCACCTTCAGCTGCTTGCAGTCGGCCGATGTGGTGTAGTTGAGTCCGTAGTTCACCAGACCCTCCTCGTTCGTGATGTCGACGGAGGAGCCAAGACGGGAATCCTGAACCTCCTGCAGCTTCACCGAGCTCATGATGGCGCCGCTCTTGAGGTCCATGCCGCCGCCGGCCAGGAAGCTCAGGCTGTAGGTGCTGTTGGGAGCCACGTCAACGATCTGCGACACAGTTCCCGAGCCCCAGCCGTCGTTCCAGTTGTAACGCTGCAGCTTCAGCACATGGTTGTTGAAGTCAAGCTCGTTGTTGACCTCGAGGTTCGGCACCTCGTACGTACAGTTGTAGCGGTCGATGGGATCCACGATCCAGCCTTCCACCTTGTTGACGAGGCTGTCGGTGGCACGCATGTTCCACTCGCCCTCGAAGTTGCCGTTCTTCAGCAGGTTCTCGCTGACCTCGCCGTTTGCCACGGCCCATTCAGGCTGTGTGCCGTAGTCCTTGGCACGAAGCGCGGCTATCTGTATACCGTCGCGATATACGAACACACGCTTGTCGCTGGTCACGGCGTAGCGGTATGTATGAAACTTGCCATCGGTGTTGTAGAACTGCTTCTTGCCGCCGTCAGCTGTTGTCAGCGGATTCTCGAAACCGATCTTGGAGCTGCCGTTGTACAGACCCATTGCCTCGGGATCCACGTAAGCCTTGAACGACGCCCCTTCGGGAGTGACGCCATATACGTCGAACGCATTACGGTCGCTGCCAAGCTTTACGCGGAATTCCACCGTATATCCGTTCTCGCCGGGCTTGAAGCCGTCGGCCTCACGATACGACACCCTCTTTTCGGTGCCTGTGAATACCGGATTCTTGCTCAGGTCCTTCACTTGCAGGGGTGTGGGATTAGCCTCGACATGCACATAACCGCGGAAGTCGCCGCTGCGCAGGATTACCTTTCCGTTTTTGACGGGCAATGTGCTGCGCATGGTCACATATACCTTGGCGCCCGCGGCGTTGGCCGGCAACTTGGTCGGGAATACCTCCAGACCGGGAGTGGCCGTGATGGTGATATCCTCGG
This sequence comes from uncultured Porphyromonadaceae bacterium, assembly GCA_902468245.1. Lineage (GTDB taxonomy): Bacteria > Bacteroidota > Bacteroidia > Bacteroidales > Muribaculaceae > Lepagella. The sequence goes on from CABQXY010000032.1 coordinate 87,328, forward strand.
GAAGATTGGACGCATTGACCTCGAAACTCTCGCTTGCCCCCGTCCCGTTGATCACAAGACGCTGGGCTGCCTTGGAGGGACCGTTGACGGTTACCGCGGCATGGTCTCCGAGCGTCACCACCGGCGTGGCCGTGGCCACGCCGACCGCAGTCGACAGGGCCAGAGCCGCCAGCAGGATTTTGCAATACTGTCTTTTCATGAATGTTATTATTGATAATTGATTAGTTCTTTTTATTATTTCACTACTATCACCTTGCGTGCGGCATAGCCTTCACCCTGGATTGCCACTACATAGCATCCGGCAGCGAGGCTGACCGAATACTCGGAACCGGCGGTGCGCGCATTCGACATGAGGCGTCCGTCCATGTTGAATACCATGACGGCGCATTCGCCTCTGAGACCGGATACCATAAGAGTACCGTTCATGCTCTCGATGCTTACACCCTGTGCTTCAAAGCCGCTGATGCCACTGCTCTGCTTAGCGAACTCGAGGGCCTTGCGCAGATTGTCGCAGGCTGTCTGGATTTCGGACTTGGTGTGGTTGTCGGCATCCGCCACAATCTCCCTGGCCTCTGCGAGCATCATGTTGAGAGTGAAGTTATCGGTCTTGGTCTCGGCGATGAAAGCCTCGGCCTCGGCGATGAGGGCGTTTATCTCCGTGAGATCATGCGGCGGAACCACGGCTGCCTTAAAGGTCTCGACGGCCTGGTTCAAGGTCTGGACGGCCTGGATCAGTTCAGCCTGTGCGGCATCGCCGTTTGCTGCAATCTCCTGTGCTGCCGTTATCGCTGCGGAGAGAGCCGCTGTGGCCGATGCAGGGTAGTTGCCGGGCTTGAAGCCTTCGGTAGCACCCGCCAGAACAGCTTGTGCGGAAGTAATGGCGGCGGTGATGCCGGTGCTGTTCACCAGTTCGGTGCGGAACGTGGCCGCGGCCTCGTTAAGCGCCGTGACCTTGGCATCGACATCGGCCTGATTGATGGCTGCGCGGTCTATGGCCTTGGCGGCGTCGATCACGTTCTTGAGAGCATCCACTACACTCTGCGGGCACTGGCCGGGCTCGCTGCCGATCACCTCAGCCTTGGCCAGAGCCTGGTCTGCGGCCTCGATAGCGGCGTCAAGCGCTGTGAAATTAACCACTACCTTATTCTTGTCCAGAGCTGCCATGGCGTCGTTCAGAGCCTTGGTGCAGGCGTTGATTTCCTCCTGGGTCTTGCTCATGTCGGCCTCTGCCTCCTTGGCTGCGGTCAGAGCCGCATTGAACGTATCGATGAGATTCTGCGGATAATATCCGTCGAAATCACCGCCCTTCAGATCGGTGTAAGGTTCGGCCTCGGCTTTCTGGATTGCCTTGCGGAGAGGTGTGCGGTCGATGGATACAGCACCGTTCAGGAAAGCATTGCGGGCGTCGAGCAGAGCCTCGATGTCGGTGACCTGAGCTTCCGTTACAGCCTTGGCGGCGTCGATGGCGCCCTTGAAGGCATCTACCACGGGCTGCGGACGCTGACCCTTGTTGTCGCCCACATTGTCTTTCTCGGCCTCGTACAATGCCTCGCACCAGCGGATCACGTCGGCAAGCACGTCGCCAGCGGCCTGAACCCCGGTGTGGCCCGTGAAGGCCTCGGTGGCGGCAACGATTTCAGCGGCGAGAGCATCGGCGGCTTCCTGCTCGGACACAGTCTTGGCCGATTCCTCGAATCCGGCTATCCTGGCCTCGAACGCCTCGATATCGCGCGGATAGTACTCCCCTACATTCACACCTATCTGAGCGGCGGCGGCCTTCTCCTTGGCGGCTGCTAACGCGGCATCGATGGCATCCTTGATCACCGTGTTGGGATTCTGCAGGAAGTTGACACGAGCCTCGTTAAGCTCCGTCACCTTGGCGTCAACTTCTTCCTGTGTGGCGCCGGCGAGGGTCTCGGCTGCAGTGATTATGGTCTGGAAAGCGTCGCATTTGGCGTCGCTCCACTGTCCCAGCTCGTTGCCGCGTGTAACGCTCTGCAAGGCTGCCTTGGCCTTGGCCACGGCATATTCCAGATTATAGAGATAGGGGTCGTTGGCGGGATCCACCCGGAGGAAACGTGCCTGATGGGCGTTGCTTCCCTTGTCCAGATTCTGGATAGCGAAGTTGTTGCCGCTTCCGAAAGTCACGACCTGGGTGGGGTTGTCGTATTCCACGAGAGCGAAGTAATCGAGGTCATCGATGGTCTGGCAATATACCACGGTCCATTTGGGAGCGTCGGCGTCGGCTACCTCGCTGACGGTGCCGTCGTACGACAGTGTCTTGCCGTCGTTCTTGACGATAAACGTATGCTCCAGGCCTTCCACCGGCTGGAACGTCCAGTGCTGGGCCGTCTTGCCTGATTCGAATTCGGATGTGGTCTTCGCATCCGTGCCGTTGTTGGTCATGAACTTGGTGTTGTACTTACGTACCGAGAAACGGTAAGCCGTATCGGGCAGAGGCTCGAACCAGGGGTCGATTTCAGCGGCAAGGAAAGCGTTGATGGCCTCGTTGAGGGTGGCCGTGATGGCGTTTACCTCATCCTGTGTTGTATAGGTAGCGGCCTTGGCGGTGGCCAGGGCTGCCTTAAGTGCGTCTACGGCACTCTGGGGATACATGCCCGGTTGTGTGCCGACGACAGCCTCGGCGATAAACTTCTCGGCGTTGGCTATGGAAGCCTCCAGACCGAATGTCAGGAGCTGGCCTTCTTCTACCAGGACAATCTTCCAGTTGGAAGTGGCGCGGGCATCCTTGTCAGTGTAGACAAGCGTGCCTTCGGTCGTGCCGTCGGTGGCACAATACCCCCATTCCCGGAACTTCTTGAAGCGATATACGGAGTTTGCGAGATCCGAGATCTCGAATTCAAATTTAGCGACATTGGCGGTGGCGTCCGTGCTCACCGTTGTGTTCCAGCCACCCTTGCGGGTCAGGAAACCGGAGCCGTCTGCGAGTTTGAGGTTGAACGCGTTACGACATCCTTCCACCGGCACTATCTCGAATTTCTGGCGGATATTGCCTGTGGGCGACTGCAGGGCGGCCTCGTTGGTGTCGGTCATGCCCATCACGAAATTCGTGGCGATATTGATGAACACATACTGTTTGCCCTCCTGCGCGACGAAGACAATACGTTGGGCGGCGAATGTCGAAATGGCCTCGTTGAGAGTCTTGGCTGCCTCGTTCACGGCCAGCTGGTCCTGAGAGGTCAGGAAACCCTGAGCAGTCGCTATGGCGGCATTGAGGACATCCACGGCCTCCTGAGGATACATGCCGGGCTCGGCGCCGATCTCGATTCCCTCCAGAGCGGCCTGAGCGCCGGATATGGCATTGGTCAGCGCATCGTAAATCACGCCGTCGGTGGCCTCCACGAACTTCCAGGCATGCTTGCCGTCGTTACCGCTCTTGTTGGTGTAGACTCCGGCACCCTCGCTGTTCTGGTCGGTGCCGACATATCCCTGACGGCCCTCGTTGAACATCTTGAAATGATCCGGTTCGGTCGACTGCCAGAACGTATACTGCGTGAAGGCATCCGAGGGATCGTCCATGAAGACGACGGTCCAGCCTGAGTCACTGCCGAAATAGCGGCCATCCTCAAGCTTGATGTTGTAAGTAGCCTCGGAGCCTTCCACAAGAGTCACGGTAAACTTCTGCGAATCCCCGGTTCCGGCCGGCATAATCTTTGCGGAATTCCCGTCGACCGTCAAGAACAGACCGCTTGAGTGCTGTATCATGTAGGTCTTGGCAGGATCAGGCGTGAGGAGCGTCTCCGCGCATACGGTCTGCACGAGGAACCCCAGCATCACCATGAGCAATGCATAGATTTTTTTCATGATAATTAAGTTAATAGTTGGTTATTTTGTGTATTTGGATAGTTTATCTTCCTATGGATATGGGATGGGAGACTCATCTTATGAGTTTTGCATGGTATCGTCTGCCCGCAACGTCCGTGGCCACCACAATGAACACACCTTTCGCGCCCGGATTCATCACGACGCTCCCCGGGCCGGATACAAGGAGCTCGCCCGATATCGAGAACACCTTTATATCCGCGGCCTCGGCTCCCTTCAGGGAGATACGTCCGCCTTCGGCAACAATCCTGCCCGATACGCTCCGTATGGATCCGACCCCGCTTTCGGGCAATGTCTCCAGACGCCAGTAATGCTTCACGTCCGTACCCGACTTGTCGGTATAGATGCCGCCGCCACGGTTGTTGTCATCGGTGCCCAGATAGCGGTCGCGTCCTATGTTCTTGATCAGCACCGATCCGGCCTCTGGCGAGCGTTCCACAGCGAAATGGGAATAAGGGCTGCCCAGATCGGAATGGAACTCGAACATCCAGCCCTGATCGCTGGCCAGATAGCTGCCACTGTTGCTGTGCATGCCATACACATAACGTTCGGCTTCAACATTCTCGAACTGTATCAGCGAGGCCTCGTCCTCATGGCCGAGCACGCATTTCCCGTTGCTTTCCGAGAGGTACAGTCCGCTGGAATGACGTATCAGGTATTGCTGCGTCACGTCAAACTCCACGTTCTTCAGTGCCGGATCCGTCTCTGCGAAGCTTTCGGTAAGGACGTCGCATCGGGCATCGATATACCATTTCAGATACTCCACCCCTTCGCCGTATGTCGGAAACAGTTTCACCTCGAGATATACCTGGTTGGGCAGTATCTTCCAGGTGTTGAAATTCATCTTCTGCGAGGCATCGATTAGCTGCGCATATTCGTCGGCCTTGTCCAGCAGGTGCTCCCGCAGGCCCTCCTTCATCAGCTCGGTCCATCGCCGGTTGACAGCAGTGCGGAACCAGTCGTCCTTCCACATTCTGTGTATCCAGGTCTTGGGTTCATGGGCGGCGTCGCGCATCATGAGATTCACTGCATTGCCCAGCCGGTTGTCGTTGTTGAAGGCTATATCGAAGTCCCACAGCGGCCCGAAACAGATATGGCCGTCGTTGCGCTTCTTATAGACGTATGTGCTCCAGAAGCTGTCGCTGTTGCCCGTAAGCTCACACGCTATATACCAGTCTATAAGCGATTTCTCGTCCACCAACGCGCGGTAGCCGGTCTCCGGATCGGTATAATTGTCGGAAAAGAGCCTCTCCTCGAAATCGCATATAAAATCGGAGATATACTGTCGCTGCTGCTGGTTTATCTCATCATCCTTGGGATACTTGATTGTGACCTTCATGTCGCGCGGGGTCTTGAACCAGACAGGCTCGCCATCGGCAAAGCCATCGATTTCAAGAAGATAGCCGCCCGTTATCTCCGGTTCCGTCACATCGGTCGGCTCCTGTTCCTCTACCGGAACACGGTTCTTGTTGACCTCCACCTGGTCCGAAACCATATAATTGCCTAAGTATTTGTCGTTCAGCACTACGTCCACAAACTTGATGGACGGAGTGAACTCGAATCCCATGAATTTGCTCATCTCAAAAGCCATGGCATTACGAAGCAGTGTCTTGTCGGCATAGTTGGCCAGCAACACCCAGCTCTTGGCCTTGGCTTTCAAACCAAGGAAATTAGTCTTGGAGTCGAATTTGATACGGTATGGCTTTTTGGGCATATTCCATGTGGAATTGCCACGGCCCCGGATGCCCATCGCAAGTGCGGTGGCGCACTCGTTCTCGTCCGAACTCATGACCGTAACCGTTCCCTTCACATAATCCTCCTTGCCGTTGACCGGGGCACGGTTCTCGGTATCGATATATATGGTGGGAATGTTGGTAAGCTGCTCCCGCGCCGTCACGAAAAGAGCGCAGCACACCATCGCGACGATGATGCAGAACGTGCGTTTCATCCGGAATTCGGTCTTGCGATTCCGAACGGATTTCCGATTTCCGGCCACAGCCGGACCACCGGCATATTCCTTCAGGTCAGTTACGAATTTCATGGTGTAAGGCTTTGAGGTTGATTAAACACTTCTCTGTTTGTTTCAACTAAACCACTTCTTAGAGTGTGTTTATTTTTAAATCAAATTAAGATTGAGAGGATTTTTTGAGATGATTTTGCAAGCCAAGGAGGGAGCGGTGCGGGCACCGTGACCGACGAAGCTTGGCAAAATC
>CABQXY010000033.1:0-47908 GCA_902468245.1 uncultured Porphyromonadaceae bacterium
CCCCCCCCCCCGCCCCGACCCCCTCCCCCGCCCCGACTCCCTCCCTCGCCCCGACTCCCTCCCTCGCGGAGCCGTTCCGTTTTGGAGCTCCGCTCCAACTTCCCTAATCTTAAACCCCGATTCCCATGGACCCATTCATCCTATTCAGCCGCATCAACACCATGCTGCGCGACCGATACCCCGACCTCGACGAGCTCTGCGCCGCCGAAGGCTTCGATAAATCCGAGCTTCTCCGCACCCTCGCCGACGCCGGCTTCGAGTATATGCCCGAAATAAACCAGTTCCGATAAGGCTCTTTCCTCCCATTTGTATTCCGGACACGCCTCTTTTTTGGTCCTTTCGGAACTTTAGGCGCCGATTCGCCCATTTTATGCACATATCGCAATGTTTGTAAACAATATTTAACCTTTAGCGTTGTTTAAGTATCAGACATGAGTTAATAACCCGAATAAATAACCCAAGGTCCCTGTCTCAGGGACATTAACAAACACACATACTCTATGAAGAAGATTATTACAACAGTGATGCTGGCCGTAGCCGCCATCTGCAGCACAGCCCAGGCCGGAGACTTCTATCTCGGCGGAGCAGTAGGCTTCATGCACCGTTCTGACAGGGATGCAACCACCAACGAGTTCACCATCAAGCCCGAGCTCGGATACAGCTTCAACGACAAGTGGGGCATCGGCGGAACAATAGGTTATACCTACCGTAACTATGCCGGCGAGGACATCAACCTTAATATGTTCTCGATCAATCCCTACGCCCGCTTCACATATTTCCGCACCAGCAACGACCTTATCGCCCTGTTCCTTGACGGTTCGATTGGTTTCGGCATCGGTTCCACCAGCGACGGCGACGACACTTACACCGCCACCACATACGAAATCGGTATTAAGCCCGGTATCGCCATCAACATCACCGACCACTTCTCGATCGTATCGCACCTCGGATTCCTCGGATATCACGGTGCCAACGACAATGCCAAGGCCGGCGGCGAAGCCGAATACGGTGGCTTCAACTTCAACTCCAACCACCTCGACATCGGTCTGTACTACACATTCTAAAAACACGGACAAGTCAAGACTCGACTTGGCACAAGATACTGAGGTTTATTCACAACCCGATTGAACCGGAAGGGCGTTTCATTCACCGAAACGCCTTTTTTATTCCTCCCCGGCTACACCGTTTTAGTCATAAATGTGACCGTTTTAGTCAAAGTTTGTAACAGAATGGACTCCGGCGGTATAAAAAATGTTATAGCTATTGCATTTTAAGGGAATCGGTATTAAATTTGTATCGAAACTCATGGCGGCGCTCCATTCCCTGCTGAATCTTAAGTGTATTCGGTCGTGCGGGCGCCCCGATACTTATAACCCGAGAATCTGACAAATGCATCTTAACTTCATATTAAAGCTTGGCGCCGCCCTTCTGGGCGTTCTTGGCACCGCCGTTTCGGCATCGGCCTCAGGCGTCGACAATTCTTCTCTCCGCAATTCCCTCCGCATCACCGACTGGGAATTTTCCAAAGACTCTACAACCTGGCAGCACGTCACCGTGCCTCACGACTGGGCCATCTACGGTCCATTCGACCGCAAATACGACCTCCAGAAAGTAGCCGTAGAGCAGAACGGCGAAACCGAGGAGACCTGGAAGACAGGCCGCACCGGCGGTCTCCCCTACGTGGGCAAAGGCTGGTACAAGACCGTCGTAAACATCCCCGACACCGCCGGCAAATCGCTGACACTGAAGTTTGACGGCGCCATGAGCCATGCGAAGGTCAAGGTCAACGGCCGTCAGGTGGCTTACTGGCCATACGGCTACAACACATTCACCGCCAACCTGGACGGCGTGGCCGTGCCGGGCGACAACGTAGTGGAAGTCAGCCTCGAGAACATGCCACGCAGCTCGCGCTGGTATCCCGGCGCCGGTCTGTACCGCAACGTCCATCTCATCGAGACCTCCAAAGTGCATATCCCCGTCTGGGGCACATACCTCACCACTCCCTACGTAAGCAAGGATTACGCCACCGTGCGCATCAAATACGACATCGAAGGCGTGACCAAGGGTCAGGAAGTGACACTCTCCACCATCCTCCGCAATCAGGAGGGCAAGGAAGTGGCTTCCGACACCCACGCATACAAGATCTACCCCGGCGCCACCCCGACACAGAACTTCGTGGTGGACCGTCCCTCGCTCTGGAGCCCTGAGAATCCGGCCTTATACACCGCCGAGACCAAGGTAAGCGTCGACGGCAAGGTGCAGGACACCTACACCACCCGCTTCGGCATCCGCAGCATCGAGGCCCGCAACGGCGAGGGATTCTTCCTGAACGGCGAGAAGATTCAGTTCAAGGGCGTCAACAACCATCACGACCTCGGTCCTTTGGGCGCGGCCATCAACAAGTCGGCCCTGCGCCATCAGCTTGAACTTCTTAAGGACATGGGCGCCAACGCTGTGCGCACGTCGCACAACATGCCGGCCCCTGAGCTGGTGGAGCTTTGCGAGGAAATGGGCCTGATGCTAATGATCGAGCCTTTCGACGACTGGGGCTTCCGTCCCAAGAGCGCCAACGGCTACGGCACCATCTTCAACGAATGGGCCGAGCGTGACGTCACCAACATGGTGCACGCCTACCGCAACAGCCCGGCCGTGGTGATGTGGAGCATCGGCAACGAGGTGCCCAGCCAGTGGGCTCCCGACGGTCTGAAGGAGCTGATGTTCCTGCAGGACATCGTGCACCGCGAGGACCCGACACGCCCCGTCACCTGCGGCATGGACCAGGTGGATGCCGTGGTCAGCAACGGCTTCGCCGCGGCCCTCGACATCCCGGGCTTCAACTACCGCGTACACAAATATCAGCAGGCTCTCCCCAAACTTCCACAGAACTTCATACTCGGCAGCGAGACGACTTCCACGGTTTCCTCGCGCGGCAAGTATTACTTCCCGGTCAAGAAAGCGTACGACGTGACCCGTCCCGGCAACCAGAGCAACGGATACGATGTGGAATACTGCTCGTGGAGCAACATCCCCGACGACGACATGGCCGCCGCCGACACCATACCCAACGACATGGGCCAGTTCGTATGGACCGGCTTCGACTACTTGGGCGAGCCTTCCCCCTACGACACCGACGCGTGGCCCTCGCACAGCTCGTATTTCGGCATCTTCGACCTCGCGTCGCTTCCCAAGGACCGCTTCTGGCTCTACCGCTCCAAGTGGAACGAGAAGGACAAGACCCTTCACATCCTCCCTCATTGGACATGGCCCGGTCGCGAAGGTCAGGTTACGCCGGTGTTCGTCTACACCGACTCGCCCAAGGCCGAGCTGTTCATCAACGGCAAGAGCCAGGGCATGAGGGAGAAAAACGACTCCACCAATATGAACCGCTACCGCCTGATGTGGAACGAGACCGTCTACGAGCCGGGCGAGGTCAAGGTTGTGGCTTACGACAGGAACGGCAACAAGACCGGCGAGCAGACCGTACGCACCGCCGGAAAGGCCGACCGCATAGTCCTCTCGTCCAACCGCACCAGTCTTGAGGCCAACGGCGAGGACCTGGCGTATATCACCGTCAAGGTTGTGGACAAGAACGGCGTCGAGGTACCCACCGACGAGCGCGCCGTCAAGTTCAAGGTGACGGGCGACGGCAAGTTCCGCGCCACCGCCAACGGCGACCCGACGTCGCTCCGTCTGTTCCACCTCCCGGAAATGGACCTGTTCAGCGGCGCGGCCACGGCAATAGTGCAGAGCGGCGACAAACCCGGCAGCGTCACCCTCAAGGTCACGGCCAAGGGTCTGAAGCCCGCTTCCATCACAATCCCAGTGAAGTAACAGTAACACAAATCTAACATCATAACACTAAAAAGACTAATCCCATGGAGGAAATGAAAGAAAAGATTTCCAAGGCGTTCAAGAATCGCTTTGGCGTGGATGGCACAGTGTACGCATCCGCAGGACGTATCAACCTGATTGGCGAGCACACCGACTATAACGGCGGCTTCGTGTTCCCGGGCGCCATCGACAAGGGCATCATGGCCGAGCTTCGTCCCAACGGACTGGAGAAGTGCCGCGTATATTCCATGGACCTGGACGAGTACACCGAGTTCGGTCTCAAGGAGGAGGACGCTCCGAAGGAGAGCTGGGCACGCTACGTGTTCGGCGTGGCCCGCGAGGTGCTGAAGCGCGGCGGCAAGGTCGAGTGCTTCGACGCCGTATTCGCAGGCAACGTGCCTCTGGGCGCAGGTCTGAGCTCGTCGGCCGCTCTGGAAAGCTGCTTCGCTTTCGCCCTGAACGATATGTTCAACAACAACTCCATCAGCAAGTTCGACCTGGCCCGCATCGGCCAGAGCACCGAGCACAACTATTGCGGCGTGAACTGCGGCATCATGGACCAGTTCGCCAGCGTATTCGGCCGCGAGGGCAACCTGATGCGCCTGGACTGCCGCTCGATGGAGTATGAGTATTTCCCCTTCAATCCCAAGGAGTATCAGCTGGTGCTGGTTGACTCGCGCGTTAAGCACGAGCTGAAGGATTCTCCCTACAACAAGCGCCGCGAAAGCTGCGAGCGCGTGGCCAAGCAGCTGGGCCTCGAGACCCTGCGCGACGCCACCATGGAGGACCTGAACGGCGTCAAGAGCGAGATCACCGCCGAGGACTACTTCCGCGCCAAGTTCGTGATCGAGGAGAAGGATCGCGTTTTAGCTGTATGCGACGCTCTGGAGAAGGGCGACTACGAGACCGTAGGACAGAAGATGTACGAGACTCACACAGGACTCTCCAAGGACTATGAGGTAAGCTGCGAGGAACTGGACTTCCTCAACGACGTGGCCAAGGAAATGGGCGTGACCGGTTCGCGCATCATGGGCGGCGGCTTCGGCGGCTGCACCATCAACCTGGTCCCCAACGCGCTGCACGACAACTTCATCAAGGAGGCCAAGAAGCGCTTCAACGAGGCTTACGGCCACGAACCCAAGGTTTACGACGTGGTCATCAGCGACGGCGCCCGCAAAGTTGAGTAAGCAATGAAAATCACAAGCAAGAAGTATCCCTCGGCCAAAGGAGAGATAACGGTATATAGGCTTGAGAACGAATCCGGAGCCTGGGTGGAGCTTTCCACCCTTGGCGCCGGCATCACCGGCGTTGCCGTTCCCGACAAGGACGGCAAGATTGACGAGGTTGCACTGGCTTACGCCGACCCGGCCGACTACATGGCCGACGGTCCCTGTCTGGGCAAATGCCCCGGCCGTTACGCCAACCGTATCGGCGACGGACACCTCGTGGTGGACGGCGTGACCTATCAGCTGAACATCAACAACGGTCCCAACGCGCTGCACGGCGGCCCCGAAGGTTTCATGAACCGGATATGGCAGGCCCGCGAACTGCCCGACGGCATCGAGTTCTCGTACCATGCCAAGGACGGCGAGGAGCATTATCCCGGCAACCTCGACATCACCGCCACATACACCTGGAGCGAGGACAACGTGCTGACGCTTAAGTTCCACGCCACAACCGACCGCCACACCGTCATCAACATTACCAACCACGCCTACTGGAACCTGGACGGCGCAGACGCCGGTTTCATCGGCGACCAGGAGATGCAGATCAAGGCCGACGAATTCCTTATCACGGATCCCACCGAGGTGCCGACAGGCGAGATCGCTCCCGTGGCCGACACACCCATGGACTTCAGGACATTCAAGAAGATAGGCAAGGATCTGAAGGCCGACTACGAGCCTCTGCACATCGGCAAGGGCTACGACCACTGCTGGGTGATGCGCGGCTGGGAACCGGGCAAGATGATAGAGGACGCCGTGGTGCTGAAGTCCGATAAATCGGGCCGTACGCTCCGCGTCAGCTCCGACCAGCCCGGCGTGCAGATCTACACCGGTAACTGGCTGGCCGGCTCGCCCAAGAACAAGAGCGGCCGCAGCTACGAGGACTATGACGGCGTAGCCATCGAGATGCAGGGATTCCCCGACGCTCCCAACAAGCCCGGCTTCCCCTCGCAGTCCCTCGCCCCCGCCCACCCCTACGACCGCACCATCGTCTTCGCCTTCGAAGCGTAATAAAAGTTTAAAGTTAAGGGTTAAAGTTTAATTCACGCCATCGGCAAATTGGTTTTTTAACCTTCCAATACGTTCCAAAGGAGTCCGGACATAGCCTCGGACTCCTTATTTTATGTCATTTTATGTCCAAAAATCTTTATTTTTTGTGGATATGCCGAATATTTGGTAATTTTGCAAATTGAATTGATTTACTGTTGAATCGGTTCAGTAATCGGGAATTGACACACCCCTGATTGTTTATTTGCAAGCAAGTTTACAATGATAACAAGCAAGTACAAGCTGGTCAACAATATCACGGGATGGGCGGTGTTCATCATCGCGCTCGCCACGTATTGGCTGACCCTGGAGCCTACCGCAAGCTACTGGGACTGCGGAGAGTTCATAATCCAGGCCGACAAGCTGGAAATAGGTCACCCGCCGGGCAACCCCATCTTCATGCTCACGGCGCGTTTCTTTTCAAACTTCGCGCCTGACGCTCAGTCCGTCTCGGTCATGGTGAACGCCATGAGCGGTCTGCTCTCGGCCCTGACCATCCTGCTGCTGTTCTGGACCATCACGCACCTGGTGCGCCGTCTCATTGTCAAGGATCACGACACGCACGAAATCAGCCTGGCCAAGTATCTGGTAATCATGGGCTCGGGCGTTGTGGGCGCATTGGCTTACACCTGGTCCGACACGTTCTGGTTCTCGGCCGTAGAGGGCGAGGTATATGCCTTCTCCTCGTTCTGCACAGCGCTGGTGTTCTGGCTGATTCTCAAGTGGGAAGACCATGCCGACCAGCCACGTTCCGACCGTTATCTGATACTCATAGCATACATCATCGGCGTCAGCGTGGCCGTACACCTGCTGAACCTGCTGTGCATCCCGGCCATCGTGCTGGTTTACGTGTTCCGCCGCTGGGACAACCTCAGCGCGTCACGCGCCCTCATAGCGTTGCTTGTCAGCTTCGTCATCGTCGGCGTGGTACTGTTCGGAATGGTGCCCGGCTTTATCAAGATGGCCCAGCAGTTCGAGCTTCTGTTCGTCAACGGATTCGGTCTCAGCTTCAACAGCGGTGCCATGGCTTACGTCATCATAATGGCGGCCCTCTTTATCTGGGCCCTCAGCGAACTGCGCAGCCAGAACTCCCCCAACATGCTGAAACTGTCGTTCCTGCTTGCAGTGATCTGCACCGGCACATTCTTCATGGGCTCGGGCTGGTGGTTAGGCATCATACTGACGCTGTGCCTCGCCGCTTACCTCTGGCTGCCTTACTTCCGTCCGCTTAACGTCCGCGTGCTCAACGTGATAATGTGGTCGATGGCCGTTATATTCGTAGGCTATTCCAGCTACGCGCTGATACTGATACGTTCCACGGCCGACACCCCGATGAACCAGAACTCGCCGGACAACGTGTTCGACCTGGCCTCATACCTGAACCGTGAGCAATACGGCGAGAACCCGCTGCTGTACGGCGAAACGCTCTACTCCGGCACCATGCGCGAGGCCACCGGCTCGTACATCGACACGTTGCAATACGACCAGGACGGCAAGCCCCTGCTCATCAATATGTACGACTTCCGCCAGATCGTGGAGAAAGGAAAACCCATGTACGCCAAGGGCGTCAAGGACGCCGTGCCCCAGTCGCCGGAAGGATTCCTCAACACCGGCGAACAGGCCGACAACCAGGCCCTGGCACAGCGTGGCGGCGACTATTACGTGAAGCGCGACTACAAGGGGGAATACAAGATGAACCCGGAGCTCAACATGCTGTTCCCGCGCATCTACAGCCGTATGCACCGCGCCTACTATCCCAACTGGGTGACGCTGGACACCACGTCGTCAAACCTCAAGGAACTGCACGCCATCGACCGCGAGTCGGGCGAGCTGATACCCGAGCCTGACTATCAGGGACAGCCATACATCAACCCTGTAACCGGATTCGTGCAGTATCCCGGCCGCGTGGCATACCGTCCCACTTATAAGCAGAACTTCGAATATTTCCTGAACTACCAGCTGAACCACATGTACTGGCGTTACTTCATGTGGAACTTCGCCGGCCGTCAGAACGATGTGCTCAACCAGCAGGGCGAGCTTGACGCCGGCAACTGGATCACGGGTATTCCCGCCTGGGACAACCACCGCCTCGGCGACCAGAACCTGCTTCCCGACGACCTGGGCAAGAACAACAAGGGACACAACGTCTACTACATGCTTCCGCTGCTGCTGGGTCTGATCGGCTTGCTGTGGCAGGCATTCTCCGACCGCCGGGGCATCGAGCAGTTCTGGGTGGTGTTCTTCCTGTTCTTCATGACCGGTATCGCCATCGTGCTCTATCTGAACCAGCCGCCGATGCAGCCGCGCGAGCGTGACTACGCATTCGCCGGCAGCTTCTACGCCTTCGCCATCTGGATCGGCATGGGTGTGGCCGCGCTATGGAGCATACTGCGCAAGGTCATGCACGCCGACAAAAAGAAAGATAAGAACAGCGAGCTGTATCCGGCCCTCGCGGCCTGCGTCATCGGCCTCGTGATACCGCTGCAGATGGTGTCGCAGACTTGGGATGACCACGACCGCAGCGGACGTTACGCCGCCCGCGACTTCGCGATAAACTATCTTGAAAGCCTCGAGCCGAACGCCATCGTGTTCTGCAACGGCGACAACGACACCTTCCCGCTATGGTATGCCCAGGAGGTGGAGGGAGTGCGACCCGACGTCAAGATAATCAACCTGAGCTACCTGGCTTCCGACTGGTATGCCAACCAGATGCGCCAGCAGAGCTACACAGCCAAGCCCGTACACTTCACCGCACAACCATCCGACTACGCCTATGGCAAGCTCGACGTGACCGTGCCCGGCCGCGAGACGGCTCCCGCGGACCTGCTGCAGAGCCTGAAGAACCTCTACGCCAATCCGCAGGCTGATCCCGACTACGGCTATCCGTCGCTACCGAGTTCGGTAGTTACGATACCTGTCGATAAGAAGGCCGTCGTGGCCCGTGGCCTCGTGGCCCCCGCCGACTCGTCCAAAATTGTGAACGAAATCGTGATTGACCTGGGCAAAGCCGACGCCGTGCGCGGCAAGGGCTACATCAGTCTGGGCGAGCTGATGATGCTCGACATCATCGCCACAAACGCCGCAGACGGATGGCCGCGTCCCATTTACTGGTGCTCCACCGTCGGCAATGAATATCACCTCGGCCTTTCCGATTACCTCGTCTCCACCGGCATGACCCACCAGCTCGTACCCACGCTGCAGCCCGGTCTCCCGGCACGCACCGACAGGGCATACGACGTGGTGACCAAGAAATACCGCTGGGGCGGCGCCGACGTCAGGGACAATGCTCCTTACTTCGACGAGACCGCGCGCCGTATGCTGATTTCCACCCGCACGTCGATGATGGACGTGGCATTGCAGCTCATAGAGGAAGGCAAATATCCCGAAGCCCTCAAGGTGGCCGACATGATAGAGAAGAACCTGCCTGAGAGCACGTCGCCTTACAACGTGACATTAGCCCTGACCATGCCCGAGATATACGGGACGCTCGGCGAGAAGATGAAGAATCCCAAGCTCACCAAGCGCGCCCTCGACATGCTCCGCAACCAGATGACTCGCATGGCACAGTACCTGCGTTACAGCGCCATGGTAGCCATGAGGTTCGGCAACGCCTCGCTGACTCCCGAATCCAGACTGATGCCCTATCAGTATTACCGTTTCATCGAACTGTACAAACAATATGGCGGCGATATGAAGTGGGTTGACAATCTGCTGAAGTCCACCGGCTACACCGCCGACATGCTCCGAAAATACTACGATCAGGTATACGGAGCCGGCGGCTACGAATCGGTCGATGCCGGAGGCTCGGCGTCGGTAGACGACTATGTGGCTGAACTGGCAGAGGTAGCCCGCATCGTGGCCGGCGTACAGGGACTCTCGCCCGAGGGTTATGCCGCTGCGCCGCAGGATTCGCGCGACCTCGACTCAATCTTCTATGGCGCTATCGAACAGTATGTCCAGATGGGCGTGCCGCGCGAAAGCATCGAAGCCAACCCCGACATTCAGAAGGTGGACATGGCCCGCAGCAAGCGTGTGTTTGAGGAGTATAACCGCAATCATCCCTGACCGCAGCCTGACCACTGACCCTACGACCTGACGCACAGACCATGTTGATAGAACGTCCCCCGATATGCTTCCGGCTCACGGTCCCCGGCGGCCTGTTCCGGCGTCACGAACCCGGGCACCAGCACGCGGTGTACCTCACCTTCGACGACGGTCCCATCCCCGAGGTCACGCCCTGGGTGCTCGACGTTCTGGACCGTTACGGCATCAAAGCCACTTTCTTTATGGTGGGCGACAACGTGCGCAAGCATCCGGAAGTTTACGAGGAAGTGGTGCGCCGTGGACACCGCATAGGCAACCACACCATGCATCACGTCAGCGGATTCCGCCTGACCCGCCGCAGCTATCTGCGCGACGTGGCCGAGGCCCGGCAATATATAGACAGCGACCTGTTCCGTCCTCCGCACGGATGGTTGCGGCCAAGACAGACATGGGTGCTCCACGAGCAGTTCCGCGTAGTGATGTTCGACCTCGTCACCCGCGACTATTCCAAATGGATGCGGGCGCAGGACGTGGTGCGCAACGTGAAGCTGTTCACGCGCGACGGTTCGGTCATCGTGTTCCACGACTCGCTCAAAAGCTGGCCCAGACTCCAGGAGGCATTGCCTCAGGCTTTGGAATGGCTTCTTGAACAGGGATATGAGTTCCGGCTGCTTTGAAAAGTTTAGAAATGACCCAGGATAATTCATTAAGGAAAGTGCTGATAGTGGGTGCCGGCGGTTTTGTCGGCGGTTTCTTAGTGACCGAGGCGCTCCGCCGCGGATACCAGGTATGGGCCGGCGTACGAAAGTCCACGTCACGTCAGTATCTCAGCGACATCAACATCAAGTTCGCTGTTTTCGACTACGACAAGCCGGAAACACTCGATGAGTCATTGCGTCAGGCCATGCCCGAAGGTAAATGGGACTATATAGTCTATAACCTGGGCGCCACCAAGGTGAAGACATACGCCGACTTCTCGCGCATCAACTACACGTACCTGCGCGACTTCACCAACGCCCTGAAGCGCACCTGTATGGTGCCCGACAAGTTCCTGTACATGAGCAGTCTGTCGGCCATGGGCAAAGGCGACGAGAAGCATTACACCCCCTTCAACGAGGAGATGATTCCGCGTCCCGACACTCGTTACGGCGCTTCGAAGCTCAAGGCCGAAATATGGCTGCAGTCCGAGGGGCTCCCCTACATCATATTCCGTCCTACAGGCATCTATGGCCCGCGCGACATGGACTATTACCTGATGTTCAAGTCGCTGGCCAAGGGATTCGATTTTTCGGTAGGTTACCGGCGCCAGTTGCTGACGTTCATCTATGTGGAGGACCTGGCACGCGCCGTGTTCATGGCGCTGGAGAACGCCCCGACGGAATCTGTCTACAACATATCCGAGCCACGGGCTTACACACAGAAGGAATTCCGTCATCTATCCATGCATGAGATGGGCAAGCGGTTCGTGATGCCGATGCGCATGCCGTTGTGGGCCGTGCGCGCCGTCTGCGCCGTGGCCGAGAAGATAGGCGTGGCCCGAAACAAGCCCTCCACCCTCAACAGCGACAAATACCGCATCATGAAGCAACGCAACTGGACCGTCTCGACCGACAAGGCCACGCGCGAGTTCGGCTTTACGGCCACCACCTCGCTTCAGGAGGGCGTCGCCAAGGCAATTGAGTGGTATAAGCAACATCAATGGCTTTGACTATGGCAGTCACACCTCCCTGGTTACCGGGCTTCGGACCCGACAGCATACCGGCCGGACAGACCCGGGACGGCATAGTGCTGCAGGCACCCGAACCCGTGGTGCCCGCGCCGCAGGCACGGCCCGACAACCTGTCGTGGGTGTATCTGACACTGGCATTGCTGTTCTGCGTGATAGGGTTCCGGCTCCACAACAATTCCCGATGCTGGGGCGCAACACTGAACGACCTGCTCGACACGCGCGAACGCCACAACGTGTTTGACGAGACCGCGCGCGAGACATCGTTCCTGGTGCTGATGAACATCGTATGGTGCGCGTCGGCCGGAGTGCTGCTGTGGGAATCGGTGCAGCTGCTTGCGCCCGACATACCCTGGTTCAGTTTCTCCATCACCGGCGATCCGGCCTTAGGCATCGCCGTCTGCGCCGGAATGTGCGCGGCCTACAATGCCGTGATGCTCCTGGCATACTGGGTGGTCGGAAACGTATTCACCGACCCGGCGCAGACCGGTTCGTGGGTTCGCGGCGCGGCCGCCGCAAACGCCCTTGAGGCGGTGGCTTTCTTCCCCCTCGCACTCATGCTGCTGGTGTGGCCACAATGGACACCGATTCTGCTCATTTGCGGTGCTTTCGTGTTGTTTTTGGGCAAAATATTGTTCATTTTTAAAGGATTTCGCATTTTTTTCAGCGGTTTTGCATCTTTGTTGCTTTTTTTGTACTACCTTTGCAGTTTAGAAATAGTACCGCTGCTCCTCACATACGTATTGACCCTCGAGGTTTGTTCTATTTGGCTATGAAAATAAAGAAGATTCTGGTTTCCCAACCCCGTCCCGCCGGTGATAAATCGCCCTACTTCGACATTGCCACCAAATACGGCGTCGACGTGGTGTTCCGACCCTTTATCAAGACCGAAGGCCTTACGGCCAAGGAATTCCGCCAGTCAAAAATCAACCTGGCCGATTACACTGCTGTTATCTTCACCTCGCGCACTGCGATAGACAATTACTTCCGCCTCGCCGAGGAATCAAGATTCAAGGTGCCCGACACCATGCGCTATTTCTGCACCACCGAGGCCATAGCCCTCTATCTGCAGAAATACATCGTGTACCGCAAGCGCAAGATTTCGTTCGGCGCCACGGGCAAGCTGCGCGACGACCAGCTGCTTGCCGCCATGGACAAGAACAAGAAGGAGAAGTTCCTATTCCCCGTGGCCGACGTGCACAGCGAGGATTCCTCCATCCTGGAGGACCACAAGCTGGACGTGACCAAGACGGTGATGTTCCGCACGGTGAGCAACGACTTCCAGCCGGGCGAGGACACCGACTATGACCTGATGATATTCTTCTCGCCCAGCGGCATCGACGCCCTGAAGAAGAATTTCCCCGACTTCGACCAGGAGAAGGACAAGATAGCGATAGGCGGCTTCGGACCCAAGACCATCCAGGCCATCGAGGACGCCGGCCTGAAGGCCGACATCGCCGCGCCGTCGCCTCAGCACCGCTCCATGCCCGACGCCCTCGCGGCTTTCCTCGAAAGCCAGAAAGAGGGCTGACACCTTACACCGACGGCATGAAACAGGTGGACGATACTATGTTGGGAAAGCTGTATCTGAAAGATACGGCTTTTCAGACTTTAATGCAGAAACGCATCTTCAACGTCCTGCTCGTGGCCACGCCTTACGACGCCTTCGGGCTGGAGGAGGACGGCCGCATCGAGGAACAGGTGTACAACGAATACGTATCGCTCAACCTGTCGTCGCCGCCACGCTTCACGGTCGTGGCCAATTACGAGGAGGCTAAGCGCGAACTCGCCGACAAGCCCTACGACATGATCATAGCCATGCCGGGCGTGGACATCAGCGAGACTTTCCGCGAGGCCGTCATCATAGACGAGAAATATCCTGCCATACCCTTCGTGGTGCTGACGCCCTTCAGCAAGGAGGTGCGCCGCCGCATCGCCAACGAGGACCTGCGCGGCGTGGACTATGTATTCTCGTGGCTCGGCAACGTCGACCTGATCTTAGCCATCATCAAGCTGATAGAGGACAAGATGAACGCCGAGCACGACATCCTCGAGGTGGGCGTACAGGCCATCCTCCTGGTCGAGGACTCCATACGCTTCTACAGCTCCATCCTGCCGTATCTGTTCAGGTTCCTGCTGGTACAGAGCAAGGAGAACAGCACCGAGGCCCTGAACAGCCACGAGGCGTCGCTGCGTATGCGCGGCCGCAGCAAGGTGCTGCTGGCACGCGACTACGAGGAGGCAACCGCCCTGATTGAAAAATACGGCGACCACATCATGGGCCTCGTCACCGACGCCCGGTTCCCCGTCAACGGTGAGAAAGACCCGCAGGCGGGCATGAAACTCGCCGAATTCCTGCATCGCCGCAATCCATACGCCCCCGTCATCATGGAAAGCCAGGAGGCAGAAAACCGCCGGGAGGCCGAGGCAGCGGGATACACTTTCCTTGACAAGAACAGCAAGACACTGCCTCAGAAACTGCGGAATGCCGTCCTGTCTGAATTCGGGTTCGGCGATTTCATAGTGAGATACAAGGGGGAAGGCCGGGAGATGATGCGCATCCGCAACCTCAAGGATCTGCAGAACGGCATCTTCGAGATTCCTTCCGACCTGCTGCTGTATTATTGCCAACGGAACTTCATAAGCCGCTGGCTGTACTCGCGCGCGCTGTTCCCCATAGCCGAGGCGCTGAAGACCCACGTGTTCACCGACATCGAGGACGCGCCGATGGTGCGCAAATTAGTGTTCGAGTGCATCGTGCGCTACCGCCGCATGAAGAACCGCGGCGTCGTGGCCGAGTTCGACCGCAACAACTATGATGACTACAGCAACTTCGCCCGCATCGGCCAGGGTTCGATGGGCGGCAAGGGTCGCGGTCTGGCATTCATCGACCAGATCATAAAGCGTCATCCCGTGTGCGAGAACTTCGACGGCGTACAGATCACCATTCCGCACACACTGGTGATATGCACCGGCATCTTCGACGAATTCATGGAGAGCAACGCCCTGTACGACACCGCCCTGTCCGACGCCACCGATCAGGAAATTCTCGATGCCTTCATGAAGGCGTCGCTACCCGAATCGATCAAGGCGGACTTAAGTGCTTTCTTCGACGTGGTGCACCGTCCCATCGCGGTGCGCAGTTCGTCGCTGCTCGAGGATTCGCATTACCAGCCCTTCGCCGGTATCTACTCCACATACATGATACCGTACTTAGAGGACACCGAGGCTCGGCTCAACATGCTCTGCTCGGCCGTCAAGGCGGTATATGCCTCCGTGTTCTATGCCGACAGCAAGGCGTACATGAACGCTACCAGCAACGTCATCGACCAGGAGAAGATGGCCGTGATACTCCAGGAAGTTGCCGGCAACGACCACGACGGTTTCTATTATCCCAACTTCTCGGGCGTGGGCCGCAGCCTGAACTATTACCCCGTCGGCGCCGAAAAGAGCGAGGAGGGCGTGGTGGAGTTGGCTGCCGGTCTTGGCGAATACATAGTGGAGGGGGGCAAGGCCCTGCGCGTGTCGCCGGCCCATCCCGACCATGTCATGGCCACGTCCACGCTTGAAAACGCCCTGCGCGACACGCAGACTTTCCTGTACGGTCTGCATCCCGGCAAGGTAAATCCGTCGGATTTCACCACCGACAACAATTTCAACATATCGAAGATTCCCGTCAACGACGCCTTCAAGGCCGGCGCGCTGAAATATATGGTGTCCACATACGATTTTCATGACGGATACCTTCGCGACACCGACCGCGGTCCCGGCCGCAAGGTGCTGACCTTCGCCAACATACTTAAACACGACAAGTTTCCCTTGGCCCCCATCTGCTCGTTCATGCTCAGCACCGGAGCCTACGAGATGGGGCGCCCGGTGGAGATAGAGTTCGCCGGCAACATCAACCCGACGCCCGACCGTCAGGGGCGCATCGGCACCGTCTACTGGCTGCAGATCCGTCCCATCGTCGACCGCAAGGAGATGCTGGACAATTCAATCATATCCGTTCCCGACGACAAATTGCTGCTCCGCAGTGACGCGGCTTTGGGACACGGCATCATGGACAACGTGAAGCATGTGGTGTATGTAAAGCAATCGGCGTTCAATTCACTGCGCACCAACGACATCGCCGACGAGGTGGCCGCCATCAACAAAGAACTGTCCGACCGCGACCTGCCGTATATATTGATCGGTCCGGGACGCTGGGGCACTTCCGACCCGTCGTTAGGCATCCCGGTGAAGTGGCCGCAGATAGCCGGCGCACGCCTCATCGTGGAATGCGCACTCCCCTCCTTCCGCATCGAGCCGAGCCAGGGCACGCACTTCTTCCAGAACCTGACCTCGTTCGGCACCGGATACTTCACCATCGACCCGGCCGCCGGCAACGGATACATCGACATGGAGGCATTCGACACCATGCCGGCGGTGCATGAATCGGAATATCTGCGCGTCGTGGAGTTCCCGACCCCGCTCACCATCGCCATCAACGGCCTGAAATCCAAAGGCGTGGTCCGAAAACCGGAATCGACGGATGCGGCTTCTAACCAGGAATGACATCATGAAAGCTAAGTTAATCAGCAAGCGTTACGCGCTGCCGTTCGCCCTCATCACCACCTTATTCTTCCTGTGGGGCTTCGCCCGCGCCATCCTTGACGTCCTCAACAAGCATTTCCAGTCGGAACTCTCCATCTCCATCACCCGGTCCACCATGATACAGACAGTGACCTACTTAGGTTACTTTCTTATGGCTATTCCCGCCGGAATAATGATTACACGGCGCGGCTACCGCCGGGGTGTGGTGACGGGTCTGATATGCTTCGGTGTCGGCGCATTGATGTTCATACCCGGAGCGGCCGTCATGTCGTTCCCGCTGTTTTTAACAGCCCTGTTCATCATAGGATGCGGCCTGGCTATGCTGGAGACGGCGGCCAACCCGTACGCCGCCGAACTGGGCGCCAGAGAGACTGCGGCCAGCCGTCTGAACCTGGCGCAGTCGTTCAACGGCCTGGGCTGCATAGTGGCCCCGGCGCTCGTAGGGGGATTTCTATTTTCCGATCCGAACTCAAGCGTGGCCACGCCCTATACCGTACTCGGAATCGTAGTGCTTCTGGCTGCGATATGCTTCTCACGCGCGGACCTGCCCGAAATCAAGACTGACGATGCTCCGGTCTCCACGTCGGAGGCTTCGGCTTCCGTGTCAGGGGCTTCACGCACGTTGGCCCAATCGGTGCGCGCGCTCTGGAGCCGCCGGGGATTCCGGCTCGGAATCCTCGCGCTGTTCTGCTACGAGATTGCCGAAATATCCATCAACTCCCTGTTCATCAACTATGCCACCTACGACGGATGGCTTACTCCCGCCGTGGCCGCACGGATACTGTCGTTCGGTGCCCTGGCTCTCTTTATGGCGGCGCGTGTGACAGGGAGCTTCGTCATGAGCAAAATCGCGGCCGAAAAGGTGCTGCTGTTCTGCGCCGTAATGACTGTACTTGGCGCATGCACGGTGGCCCTGGACCTCGGTGCCGTCTCCAAGGCGGCGGTGTTCGTATGCTATGCCTTCGAGGCCATCATGTTCCCCACCATCTTCGCCATCACCATCGCCGAGGCCGGCGACGACGTAAAGATTGCCTCGTCGTTCTGCATGATGACTCCCATAGGGGGCGCCGTCGGCACGTTCCTGATGGGCCTTGTGGCCGACACGGCATCAATATCCTCCTCGTTCCTTATTCCCGCAGCCGGGTATGCATTCGTGCTGATTTACGCCATTCGCGAGTGCTACGCGAAACCGGCCAAGACCCGTTTAGTTTCCGAATAACATCATGTCTATAAACGAATCCAATATAAATCGTTCCCGCACCATCCTCTGCTGTCTGGGCCATATCACCCACGACAAGATAATCACCCCGAAGTTCACGGCCCACATGCCGGGCGGAACGGCCTACTATTTCGCCAAGGCACTGCGCAGCTTCGACCATGACGGTTTCCGGCTGGTCACGTCCGTAGGTCCGGACGACGAGTATGTGGTTGATGAGCTGCGTGCCGATGGCCTGGACGTGATGCTGATCCCAAGCCGGAGGTCGGTGTATTTCGAGAACAAGTACGGCGATGATGTGAACCACCGCACCCAGCGTGTGCTGGCCAAGGCCGACCCGTTCCTGTCCGGGAATCTGGAGGATGTGCGTGCCGATGTCTACCACCTCGGCACCCTGTTGGCCGACGATTTCAGCCTGGATGTGATCAGGTATCTGTCGCAGCGCGGCCGCGTGTCGGTCGACGTGCAGGGCTATCTGCGCGAGGTACGGGGCGAGAACGTGGTGCACGTGGATTATGCCGACAAACTTGAGGCTCTGCCTTACATCGACATCCTCAAGGCCAACGAGACCGAAATGGAGGTGCTTACCGGGCTGTCCGATCCGCACGAGGCCGCACGTCAGTTGGCCGGATGGGGCGTGAAGGAAGTGTTGCTGACCTTAGGCGACCGTGGCTCGCTCATCTATGCCGGCGGCACATTCCACGAAATTCCGGCTTATCCTCCCACTGAGGTTATCGACGCCACGGGCTGCGGCGACACGTATATGGCCGGATACCTCTATATGAGGCAGAAAGGCGCTTCGTACCGTGAGGCCGGCAGTTTCGCCGCCGCCATGTGTACCATCAAGTTAGCGGCCAAAGGGCCTTTCAACGGCACAATCGACGATGTCCGCCGGGTCATTCAAACAGCAGAGTCCCGCCATTGACCAACATGTCATGGCTTAACCTGAAGTCATTCAACGGTTTCCCGTCATACGTCACCTTGGTACAGGCTGTGCCCTCCGCACCTTTCCTTCGGATATTCAGCAGCTTACCGCCTGCATCAAGAGTGATTGATTCAAAGGCCGGAACGCCTATATAATAATACGGCGTAGACGGTGCCATGGGGTAGAAGCCCAATGCCGAGAATACGTACCATGCCGACATCTGGCCGGCGTCGTCGTTGCCCGACAGTCCGCCGGGCGTGGCCATATATTCCGTGTCCATGATGTGGCGCACATACTTCTGCGTCAGATCCCAGCGCCCTGCTGCGTCAAACATGTAGGGTATCTGGTGGCACGGTTCGTTACCGTGCCAGTAACGTCCCTGCGTGAACATGGAATCAAGCTTTGCCGTGAATTTTTCGTTGCCTCCCATCAGATCTATAAGTCCCGGCACATCGTGCGGCACATACCATGTGTAATGGCACGGCGCCCCCTCCGTGAACGCGTCATTGAAGGTGAACGGGTCAGTGCCGGACACAAATTTTCCGTTGGCGTGACGTCCGTTGGCGTAACCCGACTTCCGGTCCATCACGTTGCGCCAGTTTCGGCTGCGGCGCATCAGTTTCTTATAGTCTTTCTGGTTTCCGAGCTTCAAGGCTATCTGCGCCAGCGCATAGTCGTCGAAGGCATATTCCAATGTACGCGACGACTGCTCGTCGTCATGAAACGCCTCCGCCACAGGGTCTTCCACCGGTATATAGCCATATTTCAGGTACGATTTCAAGGCGCGGCGCCCCATACCGTTCTTGTAGTCGTCGAAAGACGCCGGACTCTCGAAGGCATTCTTGCGCAAGTATTTATATGCACTGTCGAGGTCGAATCCCTTGATGTCCTTTACCGCCGCATCCGCCAACACCACGGCGCAGTGGTCGCCTATCATGGCGGCGGTGTAACTATTCCAGCATGGGAATATCGGCATCCAGCCTCCCTGTTCGGCCTTCAGCACCAGCGACTGCATCATGTCGCCGCTACGGCGCGGGTCTATGATATTCAGCAACGGATGCAACGCGCGGTAGGTGTCCCACATACTGAAATCATCGTAGTAATCGTGACCCGGCTCCATATACCGTATCGGAGTGCCCGTCGCGAACGAGGGATAGGCACCGTCAAGGTCGTTGTAGACTCTGGGCAGCAGCGAGGCGCGGTATAATGCGCCGTACAGCTTGGCGTTGTCGTCGAAATCGCCCCCTTCCGTGCGGATTTTGCCGAGCCGTTCCTGCCATGCGGCCGCCGACAGGACGCGGATTCCATCGAAATCGCGGTTCCCCAATTCTCCGTCCATGTTCCTGACGGCGGCGTCCATGCCGGTGAACGAACTTCCGGCCTTAACCGTGACCTTGTCACCCTTCTTCACCTTATAGCTGACATACACACCGATGCGCGGCTGCGCGGAGATTCTTTTTTTACCTCTGTTTATCGTATCGCCGCGGAATGTTCCCCATTCCGTAATCTCCAGGTCTTCGGGCAGCCTGGCTACATAATAACCTGTAAAACCGGCCCGTTCGCCCCATCCCTGATATATGCGGTGCACGGGGTTTGACGCCCTGATTTCACGTTTCGCCGGATCATACTCCACTGTCGCCTCCCCCTCGTCGGAATTGGGATACACGACGATATGGCCTGTGCCATCCTCAGAATATGTGAATCTGAACATACCGGCGCGCGACAGGCCCGTTACCTCGGCCTGAATCCCCTCGTCAGGAAGCGTGACACTGTAATAATCAGGACGGGCAGTCTCGCTGTTCTTGTCCATGCGCGTGCCTTTGCGTTCGGGCGACGTGCGCAGATCTCCGTACAGACCGCTTAGGGTCACGCTGCCGTAATCCTGCGTGCAGCCGCCGTTCACCCAGTGCGAGTTGCGGAACCCTCCGAACAGGTCGTCGGCATAATAATATGGCGCCACGCATTTCTTCTCGGTGTCGCGGGTCTGAGGCGTCCACATATTCATGCCGTGAGGCACACCGACCGCCGGAACGGTCTGGCCATGTTCCTCCGACCCTTTGCCGAACTTGCCAGCCGTCTTAGTCTCGGCATACGCGCTGCCCACACGCGTATCGACATAGTCCAACAGACTTTGTCCCAACGCATTGCTAACACATATCAGGCTTGTCAGAACACACGTGACGCTTCGTAATTTAGGAAATATTCGGGCTGGTTTCATGGATTTAAGGTAGTTTATAATGCAAATTTAAAAAATTATTACGAACTTTGACAAAAATTTCTGAACATCAACCTCCGACGCATGAAGAAAGCGGGTACAACAACAGTGAAGGCCAGGTCGTCGGGCCGGCGCATCGCGGCACTCGACGTGATGCGCGGCATGACCATTGCCCTTATGATAGTGGTAAACAATGCCGGCGGACCGGAAAGCTATGCACAGCTGCAGCACAGCGAGTGGAACGGCCTGACTCTCTGCGACCTCGTGTTCCCGTTTTTCCTGTTCATAATGGGCGTCACCACCTATCTGTCGCTGTCCAAGAGTAAATTCAAACCGTCGGGACCTCTGTTCGGCAAGATATTCAAACGTACAGTGGTGATTCTACTGATATGCTGGGCGTTACATTGGTTCGACAACGTATGTTACGAGGGGACGTGGCTTGACTTCGGGCATCTGCGCCTCACCGGGGTTCTGACCCGCATCGCGCTCTGTTACTGCATCGTGTCGCTGTCAGCTCTCTGGCTGTCGCTCAGGCAGATGGCGGTTGTGGCCGCGGTGCTGCTCCTTGTGTACTGCGCATTGCTGATTGAGTTCCACGGATACAACAATGACACCTCGAATGTCAATGCGGTTGTCGACCGGTTCCTGCTGTCGCCCGATTTCCTGTATACACGCCGTCCCGTAGACCCCGAAGGCATTCTGTCCACCATCCCGGCCGTGGCGCACACCATCATCGGCTTCTGCTGCGGATCCGTCCTGAAACAGCGCCGCAGTCTCGACTCCAAACTGCTGTGGCTCTATGTGTTCGGCACCACCATGATTCTCTTAGGCCTGCTGATATCCATACCCTTACCGATCAACAAGCGCATCTGGTCGCCCAGCTATGCCGTGGTCTGCTGCGGCATCGCGGCCATACTGCTCGCCACTCTCTCATATTTCATCGACAAGAAGGGGTACCATACCGAGTTCCGGTTCTTCGAGTGGTTCGGCGTCAACCCGCTGTTCCTGTACGTATTGGCCGAAGCCCTGAGTGCCGTGCTCGGCTCGACCGGCGCCGGCGATGCGATCGACAACGCCTTCCTCTCCGTCATCCACGATCCATACATGGCGTCCGCTTGCTATTCGGTGTCGCTCTGCCTGTTCGTGGCTGCCGTGGCCTTTCCCCTCTACCGCAAACGCATCTACATCAAAATTTAGTGGGAGCGGCGATGTCCACATCGCCAAACTGATAGTAACGAAACATTTACGATGTTACCGAAACTTGATATGAAACTGATAGTAGTCACAATCCTTCTGCTGATTGTATCCAACATCTTCATGACCCTGGCCTGGTACGGCCATCTGCGCCTCCAGCAAGCCGGTGTGTCGGGCAACTGGCCCCTGTATGTCGTCATCCTGTTCTCGTGGGGCATCGCTCTGGCCGAATACTGCTTCATGATTCCGGCCAACCGCATCGGATTCGAGGGTAACGGAGGCCCGTTCAGCCTGTTCCAGCTCAAGATAATCCAGGAGGTGATCACCCTGACCGTATTCACCGTCATCGCCATGTTCCTGTTCCAGGGTCAGAAGTTCCACTGGAACCACCTCGCGGCCTTCCTCTGCCTCATCGCAGCGGTCGTTTTCGCGTT
Source organism: uncultured Porphyromonadaceae bacterium (assembly GCA_902468245.1). GTDB lineage: Bacteria > Bacteroidota > Bacteroidia > Bacteroidales > Muribaculaceae > Lepagella. The sequence goes on from CABQXY010000033.1 coordinate 22,449, forward strand.
CCTGCCTGTCAAGTCTTAAAATTTTATAGTGTTTCAAATACACTTATAATCAGTATTTTAGCCATAATTGCGTGATTTATTGCATTTTGGACAGTGTGAATAATTGTTAATTTATGCTAATTCCCTTGCGCGGTTTATCAAAAAATTTTTAAATTTGCAGCCTAATCTAATCTAAACCTATACCGAAACCTCCTCAAGACTCTCCACATAATAACTGATACCAACCGACTCTCCTCCATATTTTTGCGAAAGAAATAATGACTGCGGACACGCAAGTGCCGCAAGGACGTTAACCTGACATCCATGAAAAAAATGCAGAAAAGGAACCACTTCATGTATCTGCATGTCGGACTGCGAGCGATAGTGCTCTCAATTCTGTTGCCGGCATGCATGATGATTGCCATCGGCGCACACGCCGACGAGACAATCACCGGAACCGTTACCGATGAAAAGAGCGAACCTCTGATCGGAGCCACCGTGATGGTAGCCGGATCCAATACAGGCGCAGCCACCGACATCGACGGCAGATTCAGCATCCAGACAAAGATGGGCGCCACGCTGCGCGTATCCTACGTCGGCTATACCTCGACCAACGTCAAAGTCAACGCCAGGGATCTGAAGATAGTGCTGAAAGAGGACAACGCCCTTCTTGACGAGGTCGTGGTGGTAGGCTACGGCTCCATGAAGCGCAAGGACCTGACGGGTTCCATCTCAACCGTCAACGCCAAGGACTTGAACGTGGGTTCGTACACCGATCCGGGCCAGTTGCTGCAGGGCAAGGTGCCCGGTCTGGTGGTGGTGCAGAACTCCGACCCCAACGGCGGCGTCAACTCCATGACTCTGCGTGGCGCTTCCACTCTGAACGAATCCACCGATCCGCTCTATGTGATTGACGGTATCCCGGGCGTGGAGCTCAATCTGGTGCCCCCGCAGGACATCGAATCCATCGACGTGCTCCGCGATGCTTCCGCTACGGCCATATATGGTTCGAAGGCTGCCAACGGCGTTATAATCGTCACCACCAAGCGTGGCGCACAGGGCAAGGCCAATGTGGTTTATTCCGGTTATGTTTCCTGGGAAAAAGTCGCCAACGACCACGACATGATGAGCGCGAGCCAGCTCCGTGATTACGCGCAGAGACACGACATAACCCTCAACAATGACTTGGGCTACGACACGAACTGGGCCAAGGAAGTGCAACGCACCGGTTTCGCCCACAATCATAACCTGTCCGTCTCGGGCGGCGGCAAGAGCGTGAACTATTCCGCATCGGTCAACTATATAGCACGCGACGGTATCATAAAGGGAGTGGGCAACAACCTGTTCACAGCACGCACATACGTGGAGGGCACGGTGCTGAAGGACCGTCTGACTCTCGGCATAGGCGTAAACGGAAACATCCGCAACGAATGGGGCGTGATCCGCGAAGACGACGGAAAGTCGGTGTACAACTCCATGTATTATTATTCACCTCTCGTGCCGGTGCGCGACGAGGATGGCTCATGGTATTCCGACATGTCGATATCCCAGAACTACAACCCTCTGACCATGATAAACGAGGACCGCAGCCGTGCCACCTTCAAGCGTCTGCAAGTGACCGGGAAGGCGCGGCTCAAGATTATCGACGGTCTTTTCCTCAACGCCAACTTCTCGTACTAGAACAAGAGCAAGGACTATAAGGACTATCACTCGCACGCCTCCGAGATCAACAAACGCAACGGCGAGACAAGCCGCGAGACTTTCACCGATGTCTACAAGCTGATGGAGATTTTCGGCAACTACGACAAGGAGTTCGGTGAAAAGCATAAACTCGGCGTCATGCTCGGATATTCGTGGGAACAGTCGGACAATGAGGATGGTTTCGGTGCCCGCGGATATAACTTCTACGACGATTCCCTGGGATGGAACGACATAGGAATGGCCAATTCCTGGGATCCGGATCCCGTCTGGGGCAAGGTACAGTGGACCAAGAAGATGATATCCTTCTACGGACGTGCCAACTATTCGTTCGACTCGCGTTATATAGCGCAGGTGGCCGTGCGTCGCGACGGAGCCTCCACTTTCGGCTCGAACAACAAGTGGGCCACATTCCCCTCGGCTTCAATCGCATGGCGCATCACCGGCGAGAAATTCATGGAAAGCGCGCAGTCATGGCTCAGCGACCTCAAGCTGCGCGTGGGATGGGGCAAGAGCGGTAACTCGTCGGGATTCAAGGCCTATTCCTCCAAATTCTTCTATCAGGCCGGCGCCCGCTTCGATTATGTCGACCCGGCTACCGGCGAAGTGCACAGCTACAAGAATCTGAATGCCGCGCGCAACCAGAACGACAACCTGAAGTGGGAGACCACCTCGATGCTCAACATCGGTCTGGACTTCGCGTTCCTGAACGGCCGAATCAACGGTACCATCGAATATTACGACAAGGACACCCGCGACATGATATGGGACTATGCCGTATCCACCACCCGCTATCCCGTGGGCACGCTCACCGCCAATGTGGGTCGTATGCGCAACCGTGGCGTCGAACTCCAGATCAACGCCGTGCCGTTCCAGGGAGAGTTCACATGGACCACATCGCTTAACTTCTCGCACAACAAGAACGAGATCGTAAGCATCTCCGACCCCTCCAACGGATTCACAGCCGGTATCCTGAACCGCTACAATCCCTCGCTGCCCGGCGCATCGACCGCCACCACGCAGCGTATCATAGAGGGTCAGCCCATCGGTACGTTCTACATGTACGAATGGGCCGGATATGACGAGAACGGCAACTCCACTTTCTACGTATACGACAAGGCCAACGAACAGACCAAGGGCGAACGCCTGCGCGACGCGAACGGCAACTTCGTCACCACCAACACCCCTGAGGAAAAAGACCGCGTCATCGTGGGCAACGCCCAGCCGAAACTCACCATGGGATGGAACAACAACCTGACGTACAAGAATTTCGACCTGAACCTGTTCTTCACCGGAGTGTTCGGACAGAAGATATTCAACGAGCCGCGCGCTTACTTCGGCTATGTCAGCAACGTGGCACTGGGCAAGAACGTGTTCGCAGACATCGAGAGCTATCAGAATCCCAACGACGGTTATTCGTCCATTCCTTCCGACCGCTGGTTGGAGGACGGTTCTTACTTCAAACTGGCTTCGGTCACTTTGGGATATACGTTCCGCAACTGCTTCAACGGCTGGCTCAACAACATCCGTCTCTACGTATCGGCCAACAACGTGTTCACCATCACCAAGTACAAGGGGCGCGACCCCGAAATATGCCTCGGCGGTCTCGAGCCGGGTCACGATACGCGCAAGGACCATTATCCCCGTACCCGCCAGATACTTGTAGGAGCAACCATCAATTTCTAAGCTAATCCCATGAAATCATATATCAAGACACTTCTGATGTCGGGGGCCGCGGCTATGGCCCTGGCATCGTGCACAGACCTGGATGTCGACCTGAAGGGCTACTACACTCAATTTCCCGACAACCCCATAGCCGTGAGCGGCGAGTTCGAGGGGTGCTACCATTACACCCGCAACGAGGCCTGGTTCGGCCGTAACTTCTGGGAGGTTGCCTTCCTGTGCGGCGACGAGGCCGTGGGCATCAACCTTGCCGGCGTGTACGACGACAACGGCCGTTTCCGCGACGGCTCAATCCACAACTTCCGTCCCGACCTGCAGGGTGTGGGTCTGATGGGCGATATGCTTTCAGGTATCACCTACACCAACACCCGCATCATGAACTATGGCGGCGCGGAGGGCAAGGACCCCATCGTGGCTCCCTTGCGTGTCATACGCGCATACTATCACTTCTGGATGATGGAATTCTACGGAGACGTGCCTATCATGGAACATCCCGCCGAGGAGGGCGAGGTAATCGACCGTCAGCCACGCGCCGACGTGGCCCGTTGGATCGAGAAGGAGCTGTTGGAGTCAATTCCCGACCTGACCGAAACCAACGATGCCTCCACTTACGGACGCCCCAACAAATGGATGGCCGAGGCCCTGCTTGCCAAACTCTACCTCAACTGGGGTGTATATACCAACGACATCACGACAGTTGACGGCAATACGCCTAACGAGAAGCTCGACGACTGTGTGAAATGGTGTGACGAGATCATCAAGTCCGGCAAATTCTCTGTCGGAAAGGGATACCGCAAGAAGTTCTTCCCCGACAACGGCGTCCAGATTTCAGACTTCATCTATGCCGTGGACTTCGACCCGGAGAGAATCGGCAACGGAGGCTGGAAATACGCCGGCGGCACGGAAATGAACCGCTGGTGGGACTTCCGCAAGTTCGGATACCTCGACCCCTGCGTCTATGGCTGGAAGCCCGAGAACTCGGTGGCAGGCATCTTCATCCTTACCCCCGAGTGCGTGGCCCGCTTCAATCTCCCCGGCGACGAGCGCAACGAAATGATTGCTGCCGGTCCGTTCGGTGGCTTCGACGCGAATTTCAACCGTCGTTCCGAGCCTATCACGGTATATACCAGTGCACGCCACACCACAGTGTATGGGCCGCTGGACTACAAGGTGGATTTTGAGTTCAGGAACATCAAGCTTCTTGATGTGGGCGACGAGGACGAAATGGAGAACTGCATGAAGGGCGCACGTCTGTACAAATACCCCATCCGCGAGAGTGACGACAAGAAATGGGGGCGCTTCCAGTTCAACGATATTCCGGTGTTCCGCTATGCCGACGTGCTACTGATGAAGGCCGAGTGTCTGCTGCGCGGTGCCACACCAACCATGAGCCACACCGCCGCATCGCTGATGAACGAGGTGCGCGACTGCGCAGGAGCTCCCCATGTGACCGGCACCCCCTCGCTTCAGGACCTGCTTGACGAGCGCAGCCGTGAATTCATCATGGAGCCCTGGCGCCGCAACGACCTGATCCGTTTCGGTAAGTTCGAGAACTGCGCCAAGTGGAAAGTCGAGGCAAATCCGACCGGAATGGCCGACGTCAACAAGCGTCTGTTCCCCATCCCGACCGGCGAAATAAATACCAACACAAACTGGAAACAGAATCCCGGTTACTGATTTAACATCCCATTCATAGATAGAAATACAACCAACTTACATTAACCCGGAGTCCCGCCCCGGCGGGACTCCGATAAAACAAAATCATCATGAAGAATAACTACATGTCGCGCATCGCTCTCGCAGCCGGCGCACTCGTTCTGACTTCAGGTGCCGCTATGGCAGGCTGGCAGAACATCAACTCCAAGATCACGGCTCCCAGCTTCGTAAAGGGTTGGAGCGGCAACTTCACTCAGGTTGCCGAAGGTATCGGAGAGAACTATAATGGCGCATTTGAGGCATACCAGGTCATCAACGACGCTCCCGCCGGCAAGTACACCCTGACCGCCAACGCATTCTATCGCTATGCCAACAACGAGCTGTCGCAGGCCAACATGAAGGACGGAGCCAACCACAACGCCTACGTATTCTTAGGCACAGCCAAGACTCCTGTCAAGGGTCTGTTCGACGAGGAGGGTACGGCTCCCAACAGTCTCGCAGAGGCAAAGACCGCTTTCGAGGGTGGCAAGTATGTCAACACAGTTGAATTCGATCACCCCGGAGGTGACCTGATTCTCGGAATCGGCAACACAGGCGGTCTGATTGACGAATGGTGTGCGTTCGACAACTTCAAGCTCGCCGGTCCTAACGGTGACGTCGCTATTGTAAACGGCGATTTCGCTGATGAGACTCTGGCTACCGACAACGGCTGGGACTTCAATAATAAAGCCGGCTCTGCCAAGCTTCCCGACACTCCTCTCTGCTTCGTACAGACCAATCCCGACAAACAGGGTGAATATAACGGCAAGGTAACCGGTGTATTCCGCAAATCCAACGCTTCCGAATACAACTTCGGCACGTCCGTAGAACTCGAAGCCGGTAAATATCGTTTCGGCGTTCAGTCCTTCTTCCGCTATCAGGGTGGTAACACTTCAGGTTCTTATGTGACTATCAAGGGAGGATGGTCCAAGGTAGAAGGCAAGTCGGGTTACGATGCTTGGAACGACAAGCTGGAAAATCCTGACAACATGGCGTATGTATATGCTACTGATAAGACCGCAGAGGGTGCAAAGCCCTGGTCCAAGACCGATGAGGAGGCAAAAGGCACATTCTTCAACGCCACTACCATCAAGAGCATCTTCGCCGAGACTCTGTCCGTATATCCGGACAACGAACCCGCTGTCGAGACTCCCGATGCAACTCTTCCCGGCTGGTGCGACAGCGGTTATGAACAGGAAGCCGCTAAGTGCTTTATCAACAATCCGACTCTCTATCGTAACTACGTAGAGTTCGAACTCCCCGCCAAGGCTACGGTTTGGGTAGGTCTCGGCATTGACACACGCCCCCTTATCGACGGAAACAAGACTGAGTACTGGAACCCTGCACGTGACTTCACTCTGGAGGCTTGGAAAGAGGAGTCCGGCATCAACAACGTGGCTTTCGACGAGAACGCTCCCGTTGAGTACTACAACCTGCAGGGCGTACGCGTGGCTAACCCCAGCAACGGTATCTACATCGTTAAGCAGGGTACTAAGGCTACAAAGGTGTTCGTGAAATAAACTAATCTAACACCATATCAGCTCGCGAAGACAAATTCGCGACATTTAAAGGCGAGAGGTTTCATCCTTTCGCCTTTTTTCATTATTTTTGCAATATAAATCTAACATCATGAGAATAACCGGATTTTTTCTTTCCATAGCGGTTGCCGCAATGGGATTTTTTCCATGCAGTGCGGCCGATTTCAATGTAACCGGCTACGGCGCCAAGGGCAACGGCGTCACCGACGACGCCAAGGCCATACAGCGCGCCATCGACGCCTGCTCGGCCTCCGGCGGCGGCTCCGTCATCATCCCTTCCGGGAAGACATTCATGGCCGGCCCCCTGCACCTCAAATCGAACGTCGACCTGCATCTGCAGCCCAATTCCGTACTGTTGGCCAATCCCGACGAGGCCGTATATACCGAAAGCGCCTTCCGCGGGAACCGGGGCGAAGGAATGATGTGGATCTCGGGCAAAGACATTCATAATGTCTCGATTACGGGTCAGGGCCGCATAGACGGCAACGGTGTGGCGTTCATGGGACGCGAACTAAGTGATTCGTACGAACTGAAGCCCGTCACCGACTTCGACCCGCGTCCGCATGTACTTACCCTCGTCAACGTCTCCAACGTCAAGATAAACGGCGTCACCATCGCCAACAGCGCCTACTGGACCGTCCACCTCGTGGGCTGCTATGACGTGGCCATCAGCGACATATCTCTACTCAACAACCTCAAGATACGCAACGGCGACGGAATCGACATCGACCATTCGCGCAAGGTGCGCATATCCAACTGCTTCATCGAGAGCGGCGACGACTGCATCTGCCTCAAGAACCGCCGCGAGTTCGAGGAATACGGCCCTTGCGAGGATGTGGTGGTCACAAACTGCATCATGACCTCGCGTTCGTGCGCCGTAAAGATAGGCTCCGAGAACATGGACGCCATACGCCGCGTCCTGTTCGACAACTGCATCATCACCAAGTCCAACCGCGGCATCGGCATCCAGAACCGCGACGAGGGTACGGTATCCGACATCACGTTCTCCAACATGACCGTGGACTGCCGTCTGTTCTCCGACGTGTGGTGGGGCAAGTCGGAACCCATATACGTCACCTCCTATCCCCGCGCCCGGGGCAACCACAAGGATGCCGGATGGCGTTTCCCCAAGGGCGCCACAAAGGGTGCCTGCGGCGAGGTGTCCAATATCCGTTTCATCGACATTTACAGCACGTCGGAAAACGGCATTTTCCTCGGCTGTGACGAGCCGGGCAAGATCCGCAACGTCACCCTCGACAACATCGACCTCACTCTGCTCAAGCCCGCGCAATACGAAGGAGGCGTGTTCGACCGCCGTCCATGCGAGGGCGAGGGATTTATAAAGGCCCCCTCATCCGGCATTTACACCGAGAACATCGAAAACCTGAACATAAACCGTCTGAACATACACCGTCCATGACACACCGCAGCCTTAAATCAGTCATTACCAAATCAGTCCTTACCGCATTTGTCGCGCTGTCCGCGGCCTCTCAGGCGTCGGCAACCGCACCTATGACTCCCGAACAGGCCGGCGGCATATACTACGCCTATCCGGTCACAGCCGATTCACTGCCTCCCGTGCCCGCCGGCTACACTCCCGTGGCAATCTCGCACTATGGCCGCCACGGTTCGCGCTGGGCCATCAACGAATCCATCTACGCCAACTCCTTAAGGACTCTGACCAAGGCAAAAGAGACCGGCAACCTCACCCCCGACGGCGAGGCGATGCTGGAAATGGTGCGTATGGCCACGGAAAACGCGCGCGGTCATGCCGGCGAACTCTCGCAGATCGGCGTGCGCCAGCACCGCGACATCGCGTCAAGGATGGCCGCACGGTTCCCGTCGCTGTTTCAGGGCAATGTCAAGGTAGACGCCCGCTCGTCGGAGGTGCCGCGCTGCATCATCAGCATGTCGTCGTTCCTGAACCAACTGCTGCGCGTCAATCCGAACCTGCAGATACGCATGGCCTCGTCGCCCGGCGGCATGGACACCATGGCACTGCATATTCCCAAAAACAGACGACATCTCGCTAAAGACCATTCCAAAGATGCCGACCGCATGGAATTCCTGCGTCAGCGCGACTCGCTGACCATGAACCTCGCCACAGCCACTAAACTGTTCAACGATCCGCAGAATGTCGAGAACCTTCCCGAACTGATGCGTGATATATACAACATCGCGATTGCCATTCAGGACATGGACGGCATAGACATCGACATGCTCGGGAAGTTTGACGACGCGGACCTGTTCAATCAATGGAAGGTGAGCAATTACTGGCACTACATGGAACATGCCAACACGGCCCGCACCTGGGGCGAGGGTCCGCGCAGCGCCACACCCCTGCTCGACGACTTCATAAAGCGTGCCGACAGCTCGCTTGCCGGCAACGGCGCACCCGTCACCCTCCGCTTCGGCCACGACACGGTGCTGATGAGACTCCTCGCGCTAATGGGCGCCTCCGGCTGCTACGGTCAGGAAGCGGACGTGGACCGGGCAGCCCGCGACTGGGTGAATTTCAAGATTTCCCCTATGGGCGCCAACTTCCAGATGGCGTTCTTCCGCAACCCCGCCGACGACGTGATCGTGGCGCTTCGCCTCAACGAGCAGCCCCTTAAGATAGACGGCGTGACCGAGGCTTATCCCGGTTATTACAGATGGAGCGACCTGCGCCGGCATCTCCTGTCGGCCATACATCCCGTCGCCGAACTGGTGGAACGTGTGTCTCCAGGCGACAGCAACCGGTTCCTGTTCGTCCAGACCGACGCCAAGGACGACTACTTCGACATTTCCACGGCCAACGGCCGTGTCCGCATCGAGGGCAACAATCCGGTCAGCATCGCGGCCGGCCTGAACTGGTATCTGAAATATTACGCCGGCATCCATCTGAGCTGGAACAACATGCACGCCGACCTCGGCGGCAGGCTTCCGCTTCCGCCCGCGCACGAACGCCACAGCACAGATCTTCTTCAACGCTATTACCTCAACTATTGCACACATTCCTACTCCATGCCTTTCTGGGACACGGAACGCTGGCAGCAGGAAGTGGACTGGATGGCCCTGCACGGCATCAACATGCCGCTGCTCATAGCCGGCACCGACGAGGTTTGGCGCAACACGTTGCTGCGTCTCGGATATTCTCAGAAAGAGGCCGATGAATTCGTGGCCGGACCGGCGTTCCAGGCATGGTGGCTGATGAACAACCTTGAGGGCTGGGGCGGTCCCAACCCGCCCGAATGGTATGCCGACCGTGTGCGCCTGCAGCATGACATCCTGTATGCCATGCGCCGCTACGGGATGGAGCCGGTTCTGCCCGGATACTCCGGCATGGTGCCTCATGATGCTGCCGAACGACTCGGTGTCAAGGCTACCGGCACCGGCCTGTGGAACGGTTTTACGCGCCCTGCGTTTCTCAGCGTAACTGACCCGATGTTCCCGAAAATCGCCCGCATCTACTATGAGGAGCTGGAGAAAGTGAACGGGAAGGCCCGGTATTACAGCATGGACCCCTTCCACGAGTCCGAGAATATCGGCGACGTAGACCTGGCTGAAGCAGCCGGCATCATAGCCAAGGCCATGAAACAGGCCAATCCGGAGGCCGTATGGGTAGTGCAGGGATGGAACGAGAATCCCCGCGCCGAGCTGCTCGCCGGTGTGCCGAAGGGCGACATCGTGGTGCTGGACCTCGCTTCGGAAATCAAGCCCAACTGGGGCGATCCCGATTCGCCGTCGCTCACCAAGCGCGCCGACGGATACGCCCCGCATAACTGGATGTGGTGCATGCTGCTTAATTTCGGCGGCAACGTGGGTCTGCACGGCCGCATGGATAACGTGATAGATGGGTTCTACAAGGCAAAGGATTCCAAGTGGGGCAAGGATATGACGGGCTTCGGACTCACCCCCGAGGGGATCGAGAATAATCCGGTGATGTACGAACTGGCTTCTGAACTGATATGGCGTCCGGAAAAATTCTCTAAAGCCGCATGGCTTAAGAATTATGCCAAGGCGCGCTATGGCCGAAGCACCAAGGATGTGGACAAGGCATGGAGTCTGCTCGGCGCCACCATCTACAACGCTCCCTGGGGCAACATGCAGCAAGGCACCACGGAATCGGTGTTCTGCGCGCGTCCGTCCGACGACGTATGGCAGGTATCGAGCTGGAGCCGCATGGCACCTTACTACAATCCCGCCGACGTGATCAACGCAGCGAAGGATTTCGCAAAGGGAGCCAAGACCCTGAAGGACAATGCCAACTACCGTTACGACCTGGTCGACATCACGCGCCAGGCCATAGCAGAGAAGGGCCGCATCGTTTACAGCGATATGCAGAAAGCCCTTAAGACCAACGACATGAAGGCGTTCGACAAGGCATCGGCCCGTTTCCTCTCGCTTATCGACGACCAGGACCGTCTGCTGTCCACCACACCCGATTTCTACGTCGGTACATGGATAGACGCTGCCCGCAGACTCAATCCCTCAGGCCGTGACAGCGACAACATGGAACGCAACGCAAGGCTGATCGTCACCACGTGGGGGCCGCGCGTGGCCAGCGAAGACGGCGGTCTGCGCGACTACGCCCACCGCGAATGGGGCGGCCTGCTGCGCGACCTTTACAAGAAACGCTGGCAGGAATGGATCAAGGCCCGCAAGACCACGGACAAGCCGGACATAGACTTCTACGCCATCGACGAGCAATGGGTCAACGACCGCAACGTTTATCCCGCTCCCGGACCCGACGCGCAGCCGGTGGAAACGGCATTACAGATATTAAAAACCTTATAAGCTATAGATTTAAGAATCTACCCATATCATGAAATTAAAAACATTTGCACTCGCGCTGCTGGCCACATTGGGATGTACCGCATCGGCCGTAGCGCAGACGCTGCCGCAATTCAGCGACGGCAACTCGGAACATTGGTATTACATCAAATTCTCGGCGGGTCAGGCCGTGCCGGAGGATCAGGGCAGCCGCAACACTGTCCGCACCAAGGCCGTAAGGACCAACCGCCCGGCCCAGCTGTGGAAATTCTCAGGCACCGCCGATGACTTCACCATGCAGAGCAAGGAGGGCAACTATGCCTCGTGCGGGGAGTATCTGATGACCAATTCGGATGCCGCGCAGGCCGCACACTTCAAGTTCGTGAAATGCGAGGTGGCCGACTATCCCGACACCTGGGAAATAGAATGGCTGGGCAAAGGCGACGAGTGGAACCGCTGGAACCAGTGGGGCGGCTCGGGCCTGGACAAGAGAATCGGATTCTACACTCCCGGCGACGGGGCCAACTCACTGACCGTAATAGCCGAGGAAGACGCGCATATCGCTCCTGTTTTCGAAAAGATCAACGAATTTCCCACCGAGGGCGTCACAGGCTACACGCCCGACACCCGACACACCCTGTGGTACACCAAGCCGGCCGGTGCTTACGGCGTGGGCGACCCCTGGATGGAATACGGACTGCCCATCGGCAACGGCGAGTTCGGAGCCATGACCTTCGGAGGAATCGCCCAGGACCGCGTGCAGTTCAACGACAAGTCCCTGTGGACCGGCACTTCCACCCTGCGCGGATGCTACCAGAACTTCGGCGACCTTTATATAGAGGATATCTCAGGCACTTTCGGAGAGGGGAAGCCTGCCAAGGATTACGTGCGTTTCCTCGACATGGAGAACGCGAAATCGAATGCCGCTTATACCTCGCCCGACGGCAAGGTAAAATATACCCGTGAATATATCGCCTCATACCCCGACAAGGTGGTGGCCGTGCGTCTGTCAGCTTCCGAAGGCGGCAGGATAAGCGTGCGCCTGAGACTGTTCAACGGAGTGGTCAGGGGTTGGCTGGCTCCCGAATACAAGGATGGTGAGATTTCGTTCCAAAGCCGCCTCGATCTCGTGGATTTCAAGGCCAAGGTCAAGGCAATCGCCACGGGCGGTACGGTAAAGAGCAACGCCGACAATATCGAGATTACCGGCGCCGATGAGGTTCTTGTCATTTTAGCCGGCGCCACCAACTTCGACCCTCATTCACCCACATACGTTTCGGATGCCGCCGCCATGCGCGACATGGTGGACAAGCGCGTGGCCGACGCCGCGGTCAAAGGATGGCAGGCATTACTCGACGATCATACCGCCGACTTCCGCGCCCTGTCCGACCGCTGCAACCTGACCATCGGAAACGCCGCACACGGCCTCCCCATAGACGAGATTGTGACCAACTACAACAAGCGTCGTCCCGACCGTACGGACCCCGTCAACATCATGCTGGAGGAACTGTATTGGGCGTTCGGCCGTTACCTGCTCATTTCGTCATCGCGCGGCATGGACCTCCCGGCCAACCTGCAGGGTATATGGAACCACACGGATGCTCCGGCATGGCAGTGCGACATCCATTCCAACATCAACGTCCAGATGAACTACTGGCCGGCGGAGGTCACAAACCTCTCGGAACTGCATCTGCCCTATCTAAACTATATCAAGAACATGGCCCTGGACCATCCGCAATGGCAGGAGTACGCCCGTCGTTCGGGCCAGTCCAAGGGCTGGACCTGCTTCACGCAGAACAATATCTTCGGCCATTCCGACTATGCCGAGAATTATGTGATAGCCAACGCCTGGTATGCCACCCATCTGTGGCAGCATTACCTCTACACACTGGACCGTGACTTCCTGAAGACACAGGCATTCCCGGTGATGAAAAGTTGCGCCGATTTCTGGATGGAACGTCTCGTGAAGAAGGACGGCAAATGGCTGGCGCCCAAGGAATGGTCGCCCGAGCATGGCCCTGCGGAAGAAGACGGCACCGCCCATGCACAGCAGATCCTTTACGAATTCTTCAGAGAAGTGTCGCAGGCTCTGGAGATCCTCGGCGATGACGCGGCTGCTGACGCGAGCTTCAAGACAGAACTTGCCGAGAAATTCCGCGACCTTGATCCGGGTCTGGCCACAGAGACCTATACGGGCAAATGGGGCACGACGGTTAACGGTGTGTCCGAAGGCGCCACACTGCTTCGCGAATGGAAATACAGCACCTACGACGTGGGCGAAGACGGACACCGCCATCAGTCACACCTTATGGCCATGTATCCGTTCGGTCAGATCACACCCGAATCCGAATGGTTCGAACCTGCCGTCAACTCGCTGGCCCTCCGCGGAGACCTCTCCACCGGCTGGTCACTTGCATGGCGAATCGCCCTCTGGGCACGTGCGCTCGACGCCGAACACGCCCACACCATAATCGTCAAGGCGCTGCGTCATGCCACATCCTACGGCCAGAGCAACGGTGCCGGCGGCATCTATTACAATCTGCTCGACTCGCACGCTCCTTTCCAGATAGACGGTAATTTCGGATACACCGCAGGTGTGGCCGAGATGCTGATGCAGAGCTACGGAGGCACCATACGCCTGCTACCCGCCGTGCCTGAGGAATGGAAGGACGGCGAAATAAAGGGTCTCAAGGCCGAGGGCAATTTTGAAGTCAGCCAGACCTGGAAGAACCGTCAGCTTTCCACAGCCGACATTTCAGCCGTGGCCGGCGGTACCTGCCGAATCCTGTACCCGGGCATCACTTCCGCAACCCTTACCGACGGCAACGGTAACGACGTGACCTGCACCAAGACCGGCGAAAACCTGATAGAGTTTACAGCCTCCAAGGGTATGACCTATCATCTGGACATGGGCAATTCCGGCATCGAATCCATCGGCAATGATGCGAAAGACTCGCCCGTCTATAACCTCCAGGGAATCCGCGTAACCCGACTGATTCCCGGCCAGGTCTACATCCGAAATGGCCGCAAGTTTATCGCCGCCGCCTCGAATTAAAAAGAATTCGTGATATAAATTAAGGGCGCTGTCACTAAGACGGCGCCCTTGATTATATTCTTAATTACGTGTATCAGAACTTTGCGTTGCGCATGTCGCCGGTCTCGGCGAAAGCGCGGTGGAACGCGAATGCCGCGCCAAGGTCGTGCGGTGTGTGACCGCTCTTGCTCAGTTTGAGATAGTCCCACATCAGCTGCTTGTAGTCGGGATGCACGCAGTTCTCGATGATGGTCTGGGCGCGCTGGATCGGGCCTTTGCCGCGCAGATCGGCCACACCCTGCTCGGTGGCGAGGATCTTGACGGAGTGTTCCGAATGATCCAGGTGCGACACCATCGGAACGATAGTGGAAATCATTCCGCCCTTCTGGATGGAGGGACAGCTGAAGATGGACAGGTATGCGTTGCGGCTGAAGTCGGCCGATCCGCCGATACCGTTCATCATCTTGGTGCCCAACACATGAGTGGAGTTGACGTTGCCGAAGATGTCGGCCTCGAGTGCCGTGTTCATGGCTATCAGGCCTAAGCGGCGCACGATTTCAGGCGAGTTGGAAATCTCGCCGGGACGCATCACGATCTTGTCGCGGAAGAAGTCGATGTTGTCCATGAAATGCAACATGGCGTCGTCGCTGAAGGTCAGCGCGCACGTGGAGGCGAACTTACACTTGCCCTCCTCCATCAGCGTCATCACGGCGTCCTGGATCACCTCGGTATACATCTGGAATTCCGGAATCTCGGGGTTCTCGCCCAGACCGTACAGCACGGCGTTGGCCACGTTGCCCACGCCCGACTGAATAGGCAGGAATTCCTTCGGCAGCTTGCCGGCGCGCAGCTCATGTACCAGGAAGTTGCAGATATTGTCGCCGATGCGCTGCGTCAGCTCGTCGGGGGCGGTGAAGGGCTTGATGCTTTCCGATGCGTTGCTCGGCACCACGCCCACTATCTTCTTCGGGTCGATGTGCAGCACAGTGTCGCCGATGCGGTCCGACGGCTTGTAGATGGGTATCTCGCGACGGTACGGAGGATCCAACGGCACATAGTTGTCGTGGAAGCCGCGGAACGAATTGTGATAGTAGCTGGAATATTCGATGATGATCTTCTTGGCCATCATGGCCACGGTGGGGCTCATGCCGAGACCGGCGCCGAGGATGACATCACCGTTGGGACTCATCTCCGTAGCCTCGATCACGGCCACGTCCAGGTCGCCGTAGAAGCCATAGCGCAGGTCCTGCGACACATGGCTCAGATGCGAGTCGAAGTACTGTATCTCGCCGCTGTTGATGCCGGCACGCGAGTCCTTGTGGCTCTGATACGGTATACGCAGGTTGATGGCTTTGGCGCGGGCCAGCTCGCCGTCCACGTGGTCGTTGGTCGACGCGCCCGTGAAGACGTTGATCTTGAACTCCTCGCCCTGCTCGTGAAGCTGCTTGGCGCGCTCCGCAAGGGCCACTGTCACTACTTTGGGTGTTCCCGAGGCTGTAAAGCCCGAAAAGCCCACATTATCACCGTTCTTGATGTAACTGGCCGCTTCTTCGGCTGTAATAAAGGGAATGCTCATCTTGGATGTCGTTTCTTTATGCTCCGGGACCTTTGCGGCCCCTTTGCTGGTCTTTTCGCAGTATTAGTTGGTTAACTTTATGAAATGATCCATATTTTATGATATGAATCATATTTTCACTATTTTTGCAGTGCAAATCCTTGAATTTGCACTGCAAATCAAGAAATTTTTATTTATTTCTTAATTCTTGCACAAATTTAGTCATTTTATGCAATAAATCAATAAAAAATGGAGACATTTTTTTTGCCTGAGGATAATAAAGCCAAAAAAGTACACATCGAGACATACGGATGCCAGATGAATGTGGCTGACTCCGAAGTGATAGCGGCCATGCTGCAGACCGTGGGCTACGAGCCGACCGACAACGAGGAGGAGGCCGCGGCCGTGATTCTGAACACGTGCAGCATCCGCGACAACGCCGAGCAGAAAATCCACTCGCGGCTGGCCCACTACAATGCGTTGCGACGCAAGTCGGGCCGCAATATAATAATAGGAGTGGTAGGCTGCATGGCCGAGCGCATGAAACAGGACCTTATAGACCGGCATGGCGTCGACCTGGTGGCAGGCCCCGACGCCTATCTGGAACTACCTGACCTCATCGCTGCAGCCGAGACCGGCCATCCTGCCATAAACGTCACCCTCTCCGAGACGGAGACTTACCGCAACGTAATCCCCAGACGCCTGGGCCGTGGCATTTCGGGATTCATCTCTATAATGAGAGGCTGCAACAATTTCTGCTCGTACTGCATCGTGCCTTACACACGTGGCCGCGAACGCAGCCGCGATCCGCAGAGCATCCTGGCCGAACTCGCCGACCTGCGCGCACGCGGATATAAGGAAGCCACCCTCTTAGGCCAGAACGTCAACTCATACAGATTCCAGGCTGCGGACGGCACGGTCACAACATTCCCCGACCTGCTCCGCATGGTGGCCGAGGCCGCGCCCGACATGCGCATCCGGTTCACCACATCGCACCCCAAGGACATGAGCGACGAGACCCTCCATGTCATAGCCGGATACCCGAATCTGGCCCGGCATATCCACCTGCCGGTGCAGTCAGGCTCAAACGCGGTGCTCAAAAACATGAACCGCAAGTACACCCGCGAATGGTATCTGGACCGCATCAACGCCATCAGGACCATCCTGCCCGACGCAGGAATTTCCACCGATATGTTTACCGGATTTTTCGATGAAACCGAGGAAGATTTTCAGCAGACTTTGTCGCTGATGCGCGAAGTTGGATTCGATTCCGCCTTCATGTTCAAGTATTCGGAACGCCCCGGCACGCTGGCGCAGCGCACCATGCCCGACAATGTGCCGGAGGATGTGAAGATCGACCGCCTGAACCGCATGATAGCCTTGCAGAACGAACTGTCGCTTGAATCCAACCGCCGCGACATAGGCAAGACTTTCGAAGTCCTGGTTGAAGGCCCTTCCAAGAGAAATGCGGAAGAATACTGCGGCCGTTCGTCGCAGAACAAGATGGTGGTATTCCCCCGCAAGGGCGTTAACCCCGGCGACCTGGTCAGCGTCAGGATCAACGACGCCACCTCGGCCACCCTTTTCGGCAAAATCACCGATTGATCCACGAATCCAAATATGTAAATATGTAAAAAGGACGCCCGATTGGACGTCCTTTTTACATAATCAATGTTTATTTTACACAGGCAATGATTCAAGCCAGTTGCCGTCGTTTTCCCGGCTATGTCGTGCCTCCTGCTCTTTCTGCAGCTCGGCTACACGGTCGCGCAGTTTCGCGATGCGCGCCTCGTATCGGCGCTTCATCTCCTCGGCCTGACCTAAAGCCTGCTCAAATTCCGGCATCCGCTTCTCTATCTCCTTGAAATCCTCTAAGTCCTTGACACGTTCGTCAAGTTCATGCTGCAGGTCTTCGAGTTTCTGATTCGCAACAGCTAATTCTTTCTTGGAATCGTCAAGCTTGATGCGTGTTTCCATCAGATTGCGCGTCAGCTCCATCACGGTGGCGTCGAGTTTGTCGCGCCGTTCCGACATATCGGTATATTCACCTTTCAGGGCTTCATGCTCCTCACATCCCTTTGCAAGCTCGGCCTGAAGTCTTTCGATTTCAGTCCGCAGGTCGGCCTGACACTGCGCTTCATCGCACAGCGAATCCTCCAGTTCCTCCAGTTCCGCGACAGTGCGTTTTGGATGAATCCATACGTGCCATGCCCTCCCCATGTCACACCGGAGTTATGGTGAACGTTATGGTACCGTTTGTCACCGGGGCATCGGGTTTGGACGACCATCTGGCGCTGCAGGCCGCCGTCTCGCAGGCACGGCGGATGTCGGCGGGGGCGCCTCCCTTGGCGCGGGCAGAGGTAACGTTGCCTTCCGCATCTATGGTAACGTTCACTACCACTGTAACTTTATGGCGCAATGTGACGCGGGGCTTGGGACATCCCTTGAACACGCGGCCGGAAGCCACGCCGCTGATGCCGGTGCCTGTGCCGCCGGCTCCCGATGTGCCGCTCTTGCCATCCTTCACTCCGTTCTTACCTTCGAAGCCTTTGGCCATCTTTGAGGTCACGGCCTTGCGTTCCTCGTCGGTTACGCTGGGTGTGGTCGATTTCACCTCCGACGGCTTGCGGCTGTCTACCTTCTTCGGTTCCGGTGGGGCCGGCTTGGGATTCTTGCCCGGCTCGACCTTGCGGACGTTGTCTTCCTCGGCAGACTTGGGCTCACCCTTCACAGCCGGAGCAGGGGCGTCGTGATTCACCGCATCCGGCTCGCCGAGGTCGCGCAACAGTTCCGGCTCAATCAGCTGTTCCTCCTCGTCGGGCACAAGCGCAATCTCGGGCGTGGCGGCGTCCGTCAGCTCCCTACCGTCGAAATGCAGTCCGCACGTGAACAGCATCAGCACCGTCAGCCCCATGAACAGCAGGGTGATCAGCGCCGCTATCAGCGAATCCTTTTTCTGACGTTCCGTCATGGGCGTACCTCCCTGGCCGATGTGGACAATACCATGCGCAGATTACGGCGTGCCGCTATGTCAAGCACGTCGACGACACGCGCGTAATTTACGGTGGAATCGGCATAAAGAGCGATGGCGCGTGTGGAGTCTTGCTGATGTATCACGGCCAGTTCGTTCTCCAGCCCGGCGAGGTTTACCCCCTTGGGCACCGACAGGATTCCGGTCGAATCGTTGCGGTCCGCCACCACATACAGGTTGTTCTCGGCGTCGATATACACCTCCGTCTGCGGCTTGAGGCTGGTCTGTTCCGAACTCTGCGGCAGGTTCACGTCGATGGCGCCGGGAAAGATGATGGTACTCGTCACCATAAAGAATATGAGCAACAGAAATATCACATCCGTCATCGACGACATCGAGAAGGTGTCCAGAGGCTGAAAATTCCTTTTGAGTGCCATCAGACCGCCGGTTCGTTAAGTATGTCCATAAATTCCATGGTGTTGTTCTCCAGGCGGTTCATCACGCTGTTGATGCGTGCCGTAAGGTAATTGTAGGCGAACAGGGCGATGATACCGACCACAAGACCCGCTACGGTCGTGACCAGAGCCTGGTATATACCGGACGACAGCACGGTGATGTTGGCCGACGTGCCGGCGCTGGCCAGCGAGAAGAAGGCCTGGATCATTCCGACAACGGTGCCGAGAAATCCGAGCATCGGCGCGCCGGCCGCCGTAGTGGACAGCCAGGGAAGCCCCTTGCCGAGGTTGGCCACCTCGATGTTGCCGGTGTTCTCTATGGCCACGAGGATGTCGTTCATCGGTCGGCCGATACGCGACAGGCCCTTGGCTATCAACCGCGAATAGGGCGTACCGCTCTTTTTGCACAGGTTCTGCGCCGATTCTATGTCGCCGTCATGGACATAGTCGCGGATACGGTCCATGAACGACTTATCCTGCTTTGCCGCACGATTTATGACTATGCACCGCTCGGTGAACACATACACCACCACAAGCAGCAGCACTGCCAGCGGAATCATGATATAGCCGCCGTCCATTATCAGCGACCAGAATGACAACGTCTTCATTATTTATTCTTTATATCAATTATCTATTCTTTAATACCTTTCTTTCAGCGATTGTCCGACACCTCATCACTCATCACTCATCACTTGTCACTAACTGCTCAAGGTACGTGTCCACGGTGCGCTGCATCCCCATATACAGCATCTCGCATATCAGGGCGTGCCCTATGCTTACCTCGTCCAGACGCGGAAGTTTCTCGGCAAGGAAGCGGAGGTTGTGCGAATCGAGGTCGTGTCCGGCGTTCACGCCCAGGCCGAGTTCGGCTGCGCGCTGCGATGCCTTGACGTATGGCGCCACCGCCGCCTCGCGGTCGGAGTCGTAGCCGTCGGCGTACGGCTTGGTGTACAGTTCCACCCGGTCGGCTCCCACTTCGTGCGCGGCCTCCACCTGACGCTCGTCGGGATCAACGAAGATAGATACGCGTACACCCCGGCTTTTAAGCTCGCTGACTATGCCCCGAAGCAGTTCCTTGTTGTTCACCACGTCCCAGCCGGCATTGCTGGTGAGCTGTGTGGGTGAATCCGGCACCAGAGTGGCCTGCGTGGGATGTGCCTCGCGCACTATCTCCATATATCGGGCGTCGGGATAGCCCTCGATATTGAATTCCGTGCTGATGTTGTCCTTCAGCACCGTTACATCATTGCGCGTGATGTGTCGCTCGTCGGGCCGGGGATGCACCGTAATGCCCTGGGCGCCGGCTTTCTCCAGATCCAGAGCGAACCGCAACACGTCGGGTCGGTTCTCGCCGCGTGCGTTGCGCAATGTGGCTATCTTGTTGATGTTTACGCTTAATTTCGTCATTTTTATCCCTCCATCGCCATTTTTAGGCATGAATATTTCCACATTTCGGCATGAAATTTGTATCTTTGCCTGATATTAAGACGTTATATTATAATAATCACGTCCCTGACAGTTGACGCAAATCCGTTGCTACCGATTGTTTCAACTGCAAAATTAGCAAAAAGAAACACAAGTAACAATATTGAACGATAAAATGAAAGCAAAAGAAGCGATATCCCCGGTTGCCGGAGAGTTGGGCGAGATGGTTTACGGCCACAGCGATTCCGGCTCCATGCTGGAGTCCATGCAGCGCATGATAGCGTTGCGCGACGACTGCAGCCTGGTGACCGTGGAATGCGCTCCTGCCGATTACAGCGCCTCGCGCCTGGCACACGCCGTGGAGGATGCCGACGTCCACTTGGTGGACCTCCTCTCCACGCCGCGCGACCACGGCCTTATCAACGTCACGCTGCGCGTGCGTTGCTCCGATCCGACGCCTGTGGTTCATAATCTGGAACGTTACGGATACGATGTCACCGATGTCTGTGCCGGGAATTATGTCGAATCGACGGTAACCATCGAACGTCTGCTGGGCCTGAAAGCCCTGATGGACGTCTGAACGAATCAGGCTGTGCCGGGAACGGTCCCGCATGGCCCCTTATCTAAAATATAGCCTGCCATGAAAATAGCGATATACGGGAATTCGCGCCAGAATGCCTTTCTGCCCCAAATAGCGGAATTCCTGAAGCTGCTCGACAAGAACGGCATCGAAATATATATGTCCGGTCATTTCTCGGACTATCTGCTGAAAAACGACATCCCGCAGAACTGGATTATACTGCACGACTTCGCAAGTGCCGACATCGACCGCGTAATCAGCCTCGGAGGCGACGGCACGTTCCTGCGCGCCGCGCAGTGGGTGGGACGCTCGCAGGTACCTATACTGGGCATAAACACCGGTCACCTCGGTTTTCTGGCAAGCTATTCGCTCGACGAGACCGACGAGCTGATCAAGGTTATTCTCGATCCGGTCGTCACCGTCGAGCCGCGTATGCTGCTGCATATCGAATGCGCGGGAATGC
This sequence comes from uncultured Porphyromonadaceae bacterium, assembly GCA_902468245.1. Taxonomy (GTDB): domain Bacteria; phylum Bacteroidota; class Bacteroidia; order Bacteroidales; family Muribaculaceae; genus Lepagella. The sequence goes on from CABQXY010000033.1 coordinate 44,280, forward strand.
CGGACGATTTCTGGCCTTACGCCCTCAACGAAGTGGCGTTCATGAAAAGCGACACCTCCTCCATGCTGAACGTACGCACATGGATTGACGGCCATTACCTGGCCGACTACCTGGCCGACGGTCTCATCGTGGCCACGCCCACCGGCTCCACGGCCTACAACCTCTCAGTGGGCGGTCCCATACTCGACCCTACCCTGCGCGCCATGGTCCTGTCGCCCATCGCGCCGCATTCGCTAACCATGCGCCCGCTCGTGGTGCGCGGTGATTCCGAAGTCTCCGCCGCCGTATTCTCCAAGGCCAACAACTACCGGGTCTCGATCGACGGACGGCAGTTCACAATGCCCTGCTGCACACAAGGAAAAACGTGTGACCCTCAGGTGAAGATCACACGTGCAGATGTCGTAGTAAATATTATGCGTCGCCCCGACAGTCATTTCTCGGAGATACTCCGCAACAAACTGCTGTGGGGCCGGGCCACCATTTCGTTGGCCTGATTACTTTGCGGGAGCCTCGGCGGGCGCTGCTGCGGGAGCAGGTGCTGCTGCAGGCTTGGCGGCCGGTACCTGGTTTACAGGTGCGGGAGCTGCTGCGTTGGGTGTCGGGGCAGCCGTCTGGATCTTCGATACGTTCACCGGGGTCTTTACCACGAACGATGCGAAAATAGACATTACGCAAATGAAAATTGCAAGACCCCATGTGGCCTTCTCGATGAAGTCTGTGGTCTTACGATAGCCAAGGTACTGGTTTCCGCTCGAATAATCCTGAGCCAGACCGCCTCCCTTGGACTTCTGAATCAATACTACTCCTATCAACAGCAACGATGCTATTACAATAAGGATGCTAAAAAATATGTACATAATCGGTTGAAATATTTCTTGTTTTCCGTGTTGTCGTGATTGTCGTCATTGCTTTTCCGGGCCTTGGGTACTTCCCTTGACACGTATCAGTTTCTGCAAAAAACGCATTTGGTCTGCAAAGTAAACACTTTTTTTTGGATTTTTCAAATTAAGCTCCGTAATTATTTCCAAAGCTTTCTGATAGTTGCCGTTTTTGACCATGATTTTCACCAGGGCCTGTTCCCCTATCGCGGGTTCGGCGGGATTCTCTATCGGCTTCGGCTTGGGAGCCTGTTCGGGCTTGAGGAATGAATCGAGCAGCGAGGCCGTGTCATCCTCGGGCATAGGAGCCTCCTCCATCTGCAGCAGTTGCGAGGCGTAATCCACGGCAGGAGCCTCAATCGGAACCTCCTCCGGCACTTCCGGCGAAGGCGCGTTCTTACCCCCGAATTTTTCGATGAATTCGTCGATTGTATCTTCGGTCGTCAGGTCCGGTTTCTCGTATTCACCGTAAAAATCGCGGAACTCATCGGGGTCAATCCCTACCAACGTGCGCAGCGATTCCATCGGCCCAACTCCGGCTGCTATGCGCCTCAACAGACGCTGGCGTTCCTCCCCGCGCGACTCGGGCAACGCCTCTATCGCCGGATACAGATAGTAGGGATATTTCCTGAACATCGTTTCTTCCTGCCCCTTCTCCATATTATTCTTCCTCTTTTTTACCCCCGTTTTTACCCCTCCTTTTTACCCCTCCTTAATTATTCTCTTAACTTTCTCAACTCATCCGGTCCGTTTAGGCATCCCCGATGCGCGGAGCCGTTCTGTTCTGCGCCGGAGGCGCAGCCTCCCGCATCACCAGTTCCCGAACGTTGCGTTGAATATCAGTGTCACCAATTCCTCGCTGATCTGCTGGCACAGGTCGTCCTGAACGTCTGTCAGCATCAGCGACGACGAGAACTGCCGGTAGGCCGAGAAATTCTGGTCTATGTTGTTGGCCGGGTTCTTGTTGTCGGTATACACCACATGGACCGTGATGGTGAGTCGCGTCTCGGTGGCGTACGCGTCTGTGCCCACGGCCTGTGGCGACAGCGTGTAACCCGTGATCTCCCCGCGCAGCTCAAGGTCGGAACTGCCGTCTGTTGTCTGCAGCCGCGTGTTGTGCGTGATGTAGTCCAGCAGCTCGTTCTCGAAAGTCTGTTGCAACGGCGGATACACCAATGCCGCGCGTATCGGAAAATCACTTACATTTACCGTCTTGTAGATATCGTAGTTGATCGACGATCCGTTCAGCGTGTATCGGGGTATGCAGCTGCCTGCCAGCAGCAGCGGCAACACCGCCACGGTCAGCATCAGCACTTTCCTTATCTTGCCGTAAATTCTCATTCTATGTTGTAATCGTGTAATTTGCGGTACAGCGTGCGCAACGATATGTTCAGGTCGTCGGCTGTCTTCTTCTTATTTCCGTTGTTGCTTTGCAGCGCAGCCTGAATGGTTGCCTTCTCGGTATCCGCCAACGGATCGGCTCCAAGGTCCAGCAGGTTGATGTCAGGGTACCTTGCCAGCGTTGTCACCTTGCTCACATTCTGAGGCACCGGCGAGACAGTCTGTTCTTCGCTGGCATAACGGAATTCGCCACGATTGCGTTCCAGGGCGTCCAGACGGTCCTTCAGCATGTTCGTTTCGTCACGCAGTGCCATTACCAATTGCAGCAGCATCTTCTCGCGCTCGCCGGCATCGCTCTGACGAGGCGCCGGAAGCGATTCCCTGTCGGAATGCAGATACTCTCCCAGGGTCAGACGGTCTATTTCGTCGCCGCTATGGAACAATGCCAACTGTTCTATAACGTTCTTGAGCTGTCTAACATTGCCCGGCCAGCGATACAGCTGCATCAGGCGCATGGCATCCTCGCCGAACGTGATGGGTTCCGTACGGTATTTGTGGCTGAAATCAGAAGCGAACTTACGCGCCAACAGACACACGTCGTCGCCCCGGTCATGCAGGTTCGGCACGGGAATTATTATAGTGGAGAGACGATAGTATAGATCCTCGCGGAACTTGCCCTGACGCACGGCCTCGATTAGATTCACGTTCGTAGCGGCCACCACACGCACATCGGCCCGCTGCACCGTCGACGAACCCACTTTCAGGAACTCCCCGGTCTCAAGCACACGCAGCAGCCGAGCCTGAGTAGTCATCGGCAATTCCGCGATTTCATCGAGAAATATCGTTCCCCCATCGGCCTCCTCGAAATATCCCTTACGGGCCGTTATGGCACCCGTAAAGGCGCCCTTCTCATGGCCGAACAGTTCCGAGTCTATTGTACCTTCAGGTATCGCACCGCAGTTCACGGCTATGTAGTTCTTATGCTTGCGGGCACCGAACTGATGTATTATCTTCGGGAAGAATTCCTTGCCGGCGCCACTTTCACCGGTTACGAGCACTGACAGGTCCACTGGCGCCACGCGAATGGCACGCGATATGGCGTTCAGCAATGCCGTGGAATTACCTATTATCTGGAAACGCTGCTTGGCCTGCTGCACCTCCGCAGCCGGCACCAGGTTATTCTCTTTGTTTATATCTTTTCCGTATATCTCACTCATATTTCGGTACAAACTTTCCGAACTACAAATTTACGAATTTTTCCTGACATCAGGAAAAAGGGACAAGAAAAAGGGGCTCAAAAAAAGGGACAAGAAAAAAAGGGACTCATTTCTGAGTCCCTTCGTTTCAAAGTGGCGATTACCTACTCTTCCGCTTTCGCAGTACCATCGGCGTGATAAGGTTTAACTTCTC
>CABQXY010000034.1:0-26269 GCA_902468245.1 uncultured Porphyromonadaceae bacterium
CCCAGGGGCTAAATTTCTGTGTCTTGGGGGCACAAGACAACCAGGCCCGACAACCCGGCGCTGACAAAGCACACCCGCCGCAAGACATACTTCGACTTCGACTCCAAGATTCAGGCCACCATCAACGCCTCGGTGGGCGACAAGCTGAAGTTCAACATGACCTACAACACCGACGCAACTTTCGATTTCGATTCCAAGAACCTGAAACTGGCATACGAGGGGAAGGAGGACGAGATAATCAAGAATTTCGAGGTCGGCAACATCAGCATGACCACCGGATCGAGTCTGATCCGGGGCGGTACGTCGCTGTTCGGTGTCAAGGGCAAGTTCCAGTTCGGCAAGCTGACCCTGACCGGTCTTGTGTCGCAGCAGAATTCAGAATCCAAGACCGTCAGCACCCAGGGCGGCGTGCAGAGCACCAAGTTCGAGGTGAAGTGCGACAATTACGACGCCAACCGTCACTTCTTCCTGGCGCAATATTTCTACGACAACTACGACCGGTTCGCTGCCCGTCTGCCGCATGTGGCGTCGGGCATCAAGATCACGCGCATCGAGGTGTGGATCACCAACAAGAACTCCAACTACCAGCAGAGCCGTAACTTCGTCGGCTTCATGGACCTGGGCGAGAACCACCGCTTGGCGAGCGACTACTGGACGCCGGACCTGTCCTTCGACAATCCCAGCAATCAGTCCAACAACCTGCTGCAGATTATCAAGAGCGAATATCCCGGCGCACGCAACATAAACCAGGTTACCCAGGCCCTCGCGCCCCTTGAGGCATACGGCATCACGGGCGGACGCGACTTCGAGAAGGTGGAGTCCGCGCGTCTGCTCAATTCCAGCGAATACACCCTTAACGACGATCTCGGCTATATCTCGCTGAAGTCGCCGCTCAACACCGACGAGGTCCTGGCCGTGGCTTACGAATACACTTACAACGGCCGCGTGTATCAGGTGGGCGAGTTCTCGAGCGATGTCACCACCACCACCGAGTCGCTTTACCTGAAGATGCTGCGCAGCACCACAGTCTCGCCCAAGCTCCCGATGTGGAAGCTGATGATGAAGAACATCTACTCGTTAGGCGCCTATCAGATGCAGAGCCAGAACTTCAAGATGCAGGTGAAGTATCTGAGCGACACCACGGGAACCATGATCAACTTCCTGCCGGTGCCTCCCATCAGCAACCAGCCACTGCTTCAGGTCATGAACCTGGACCGCATCGACTCCAACCAGGAATCGAACCCTGACGGATTCTTCGATTATATAGAAGGTTACACCGTGCAGTCGTCAAACGGCAAGATTATATTCCCCGTGGCCGAACCTTTCGGACGCCATCTCGCCTCAAAGATCGGCAACGAGGCCATAGCCAAGGATTACTGCTATTACGAGCTGTACGACTCCACGCTGATCGTGGCCCGACAGTTTGCCGACAAGAACAAGTTCTCTCTGGTAGGCGAATACCAGTCGTCGGGAGGCGCCACCATACGCCTCAACGCCATGAACGTGCCCCGAGGTTCCGTAGTGGTTATGGCCGGCGGCGTGGTTCTGACCGAAAACTCTGACTATACCGTGGACTATTCCATGGGTATCGTCACTATCACCAATCAGAGCATCATCGACTCCGGCACCAACGTCAGCGTAACGCTCGAGAACCAGTCGCTGTTCTCCATGCAGCGCAAGACGTTAGTGGGACTGGACGCCCAATATCGTTTCAACAAGGACCTGACCGTCGGGGCCACCATAATGCATTTCTCCGAAAAGGCACTGACCAAGAAGGTGAACATGGGGGAGGAGATCATCAACAACACCATGTGGGGCTTGAACCTGTCGTACAACAAGCAGTTCATGTGGCTCACCAACCTGTTGAACAAGATTCCGACCATCAAGTCGACGGCACCGTCTCAGTTCAGCGTCAACGCCGAGTTCGCCCAGCTGATTCCGCACAAGCAGAAAAGCGGATCAAGCAAAGGCTCAAGCTATATCGACGACTTCGAGGCGTCGCAGACATCCATCGACCTTCGCAGTCCCTATTCATGGTTCATGGCCTCCACGCCCTACGACCCGGGAGCCGACGCGCTGTTCCCCGAGGCCGGCCTGTCCAACAACGTGGATTACGGAAAGAACCGCGCCCTGCTGTCGTGGTATTACATAGACCGCACATGGACCCAGCGCAACTCAAGCACCATCCCCGGCTATCTGAAGAACGACCCCGAACAGATGGCCAACCCCTACGTGCGCGAGATCACCATGACCGAGCTGTTCCCCAACCGCGAGCTTCAGTATGGCGAGGCCAACTGGATACAGACTCTCAACCTCTCGTTCTATCCCCGCGAGCGCGGCCCGTACAACCTGGACGCCGAGAATATCGACGACCAGGGCAACCTGCTCAATCCCGAGCGACGCTGGGGCGGCATAATGCGCAAGATGGACAATTCCAACTTCGACTCCAACAACGTGGAGTACATCCAGTTCTGGCTGATGGATCCGTTCCTTGACCCCGACAATCCCAACACCGACGGCGGCGACCTGTACTTCAACCTTGGCGAGATCAGCGAGGACATACTTAAGGATGGACTTAAGAGCTACGAGAACGGACTCCCCGTTGACGGCGACAACCAATGGCTAACAGAGACCAACTGGGGACGCGTGTCGCGTCAGAACTCGCTGACATACGCGTTTGAGAACGCTCCCGACGCGCGTCTGCTACAGGACGTGGGTCTTGACGGACTTCCCAACGAGGATGAATTTACGTTCGGCTCATACAAGGAGTATCTCGACAAACTGCGCGCGCGTCTCAGCCCCTCCCGTATAGCCGAGATGCAGGACGACCCCTTCTCGGCGTTCAACGACCCCGCCGGCGATAACTACCATTTCTACCGTTCCAACTGGTATGACGAGCACCGCAGCCGTCTGCTGGACCGTTACAAGCATTACAACGGCGTGGAGGGTAACTCACTCAGCCCCGAGCAGTCCGACAATCCCCAGTATCAGTCGGCCCGTGCAGTGCCTGACGTGGAGGACATAAACCAGGACAACACACTGAACGAATACGAGCGTTATTTCCAGTACAAGGTATCGCTGCGTCCGCAGGACCTTGAGGTAGGCCGCAACTTCATCACCGACAAGATAGAGCAGGAAGTGCCCACCGTGGCCGGCAAGAAGCGCTCGGTATGGTACCAGTTCAAGATACCCTTGACGCAACCCGACAAGGTGGTGGGAGGCATCAACGATTTCTCCACCATCCGGTTCATCCGCATGTTCATGACGGGATTCCGCGAGGTGACGCACCTGCGTTTCGCCACTCTGGAGCTTGTGCGTGGCGAATGGCGCGACTATAAGTTCAACCTAAACTCCCGTAACGATTCTCCGGCCGAGGGTGAGTTGTCGCAGACAGTGGTGAACATCGAGGAGAATTCAAGCCGCGAGCCTGTGAACTATATCCTGCCTCCCGGCGTGGACCGTGCCCAGGATGCCGGTTCCACACAGGCCACGCTGCTTAACGAACAGTCGCTGCAACTCAAGGTGCAGGGCCTGCAGCCCGGCGACGCGCGCGGCGTGTACAAGAACACCCAGATGGACCTGCGCATCTACAAGCGCCTGCAGATGTGGACGCACGCCGAGGCTCTTGTGGGCGACCATACCGACCTTAAGAACGGCGACCTCTCCGTGTTCCTCCGCATCGGTTCCGACGTAAAGAACAACTACTACGAATATGAGGTACCCCTGGAGCTGACACCCTTCGGACAATACAGCCTCTACAGTTCGCGTGACCGCGCCATCGTATGGCCGCAGTCGAACTACCTGGATATCGCCCTCGACAATTTCCCCGCCGTCAAGGTGCACCGCAACCGCGACAAGAGCGCCGGCACGGCAGGAGTGGGATATAATGTACTGTACAGTGAACAGGATCCGGAGAACGCCCATAACACAATTTCGGTGCTCGGTAATCCGAGCCTGAGCGACGTGCGCGTCATGCTGATAGGTATCCGCAACCGTTCCAACTCGGTCAAGGACGGTATAATATGGGTCAACGAAATGCGTGTCACCGACTTCAACGAGAACGGTGGCTGGGCCGTCAACGCCAACGCCGCGCTGTCCATATCCGACATAGCCAACGTCAACTTCACATGGCATCGCGAGACCGACGGTTTCGGTGCCGTGGATCAGGGACTTTCGTCGCGCCGCCTCGACACCTACAACCAATACAACGTGTCGGTGCAGGCCGATGCCGGCAAGGTACTTCCCGAAAAAGCCAAGCTGTCGGCGCCCATCTATTACAGCAAGTCGGAGGAAACCACCACGCCGCGCTATAACCCGCTGGATCAGGATATTCTGCTTAAAGACGCCTTAGCTGCCGCCGCGACCAAGCACGAGAAGGATTCCATAAAGTCATACGCTGTGACGCGCAAGAGCGTGGAGAGCTTCTCGATTTCCAACTTCCGCTTCAACGTGCAGAGCAAGAAGCCGATGCCCTGGGATCCCGCTAACTTCCAGCTTAACTTCTCGTTCAACAAGCAGCGCAACGTAGACCCGACCACGGAATACGAGAATACCCGCGATTACCGAGGCTCGTTCCAGTACAGCTATACGCCATACTTCAAGCCCCTGAAGCCGTTCTCGTGGATCAAGAGCAAGAAGAAAGCAGCAAAGTTCCTGAAGGACTGGGAAATCAACTGGCTGTTCCAGAGCCTGACGTTCTATACGTCAATGCACCGCTACTACTACGAGCAGCAGACGCGCAGCGAGGTGGACGTGGACTTCCAGCTTCCCGTGCAGGTCAGCAAGAACTTCACCTGGGACCGTCAGCTGTCCATCAACTGGAACCTTATCAAGTCGCTGCAGCTCAGCTTCGCCTCCAATACCACGGCACGAATAGAGGAGACTATAGGCGCGGTGAACAAGAAACTGTTCCCCGACAAGTACAAGCAGTGGAAGGACACAGTGCTGTCGTCGCTCAAGGGTCTGGGTACGCCCTGGAACTATAACCAGACATTCACGGCCACATACCGAGCGCCGTTCAACAAGATACCGTTCCTCGACTATCTGTCGGGCAACGTGTCGTACAATTCCACTTACCGCTGGGACAAAGGCGCCACTGTCGATGACATATACCTTGGCAACTCCATCCAGAACCAGAGCAATTGGAACGCCGATGCCAAGTTCAATTTCGAGACACTGTACAACAAGTCGAAGTACCTGCAGCGTATCAATAAGCGTTTCTCCGCCTCCGGCTCCGCGCGCAACCGCAACAACGACAGGAACGACAAGGGCAAAGGAGCGTTGAAAAACAGCAAGGACAAGGACGACAAGGACAGCAAGGTAAAGAAAGTGGAGCGTGCCATCCAGCTTGCCGACACAGCCATTACGGTGAAGCACAACCTCAACACCAAGAAACTGAGGCTCACGGCCGAGGTAGACGGCAAGCGCCGCAAGCTCAACTATAAGGTGAAGGACGCGAACACCATCCAGATAACCGATACCGGTCACCAGCAGGTGAAGCTGCTGATCTCGCAGCTGCCCAACGCCGACAAACCGAGTGTCGGTCAGGAGATAGCCGATCATTCACTGCGTTTCCTGATGATGGTGCGTTCGGCATCGTTCCGCTGGCGCAGCGGCCACTCGCTGAATTTGCCTCTGTTCGCGCCGAACGTCGGCGATATATTCGGCCAGAACAACAGCCACGGACCCATGACGCCCGGTCTGGACTTCGCTTTCGGTTTCTATGACAAGGGCTATGTGGACAAGGCTCTGGAACGCGGTTGGCTCATCACTGACAGCGAGCAGATCTCGCCCGCGTTGTGGAACAAGAGCAACGAGTTCAACTTCGAACTTAACCTTGAACCGATACGCGGCCTGAAGATATTGCTGACGTCCAACCTGACCGAAAGCCGCACGGAGCAGATGCAGTTCATGTATGCCGGCAATCCCACCACATTCTCCGGCCAGTATGTGCGTACGCACTGCGCCATCGCCACGGCCATGCGCAACAGCAAGGCGTCCAACGGCTATGCGTCCAAGGAATTCAGCAACTTCCTGGCGTATATCCCGCAGGTAGCCGCAAGGGTAGAGGCCCAATATGCCGGTACCAATTATCCCACTACCGGCTTCCTGGCCGACACCCCATACGCCGGTGCGGAATACGACGGCAAGAACGGCGGTGTCAGCGCCACCAGCCCCGATGTGCTTATCCCGGCATTTTTAGCCGCATACACCGGCACCAAGCCCGGCAAACAGACTCTGAACCTATTCCCCGGCCTGTCGTCGATGCTGCCCAACTGGCGCATCACCTACGACGGCCTAATCAACATCGGCAACCTGCGCCGCTGGTTCAAGTCGATTACGCTGAACCACGCATATCAGTGTACATACTCCATCGGGTCGTATTCCAGCTATATGAACTGGGTAGGCAACGGCATGGGCGACAACGGCTTTGTGATGAACGAGCAGACGCAGACGCCTCAGCCGTCATCGCCGTTCAACATCCCGTCCGTGGCAATTACCGAAAAGTTCGCGCCGCTGATTGGTCTGAAGGTGACGATGAAAAACGAACTGACGCTCAACGCCGAATACCGTGACGCCCGTACGCTGAATCTCAACACTTCAGCGGGTCAGATTGTGGAGACCTCCAGCAAGCAGCTGCAGGTGGGCGCAGGCTATAAGATTGCCAACTTCAACAAGATACTGAAGATAGGCAGCAAGCAGGGTATGGTGAGCAACGACCTTACGCTGAATCTGGATTTCTCGTGGAGCCATAACCAGTCACTGATACGTCGCATAGAGACAGCATACACGCAGGCTACGCAGGGCACAGAGACATTCTCCGTCAACTTCATGGCCAGCTACCAGCTGTCGAAGCGCATCACGCTCTCCATGTTCTTCGACCATCAGACCAACACCCCGTTAGTGTCCAACAACGCATATCCCACCAGCAATTCCAACTACGGCATTGCGGTGAATGTGTCGCTGGCAAGGTAGTGTAGTGGGAGAATTGGGAGAATTTTGTAAAAAAATTTCAGAGTAGTGTCACAAATCGGGCAGTCGTAGCGTCCTATAATTGAATTAATACTGATTCCACAATGAACTTAAAGACAATTGCCGTTACGGCACTGACCCTGATTTCATACCTAAATACTATATATGCGGCATCGGCAGTCGTTGAGACTGCCGACACCACCATGACGGCTGCACCGACGGCGGAAACCGACACCGTCGGCGCGGCCGGATACACGGATCTTGAGGATTTCGTGATAGTGCAGCAGAAGAAATTAGTGGAGAGCGACGGCGCGAAACTTACATACAACGTGACCGAGGACCCGGAGTCGGGTAGCTCCAATATACTGGAGATCCTGCGCAAAGTGCCGGGTGTTACGGTTGATGCCGAGGACAACGTAAAGGTCAACGGACAGTCCAGCTTCAAGATACTGATGAACAACCGCGAGGACCCGATGCTGAAAGGCGACCTGAAGACAGTGCTGAAATCCATTCCGGCGTCTTCAATTAAAAAGATAGAGGTTATTTCCGAGCCGGGAGCCAAGTACGAGGCCGAGGGAGTGGGAGGAATCCTGAATATCGTAACGGACCGGAAGCAGAATCTGAGCGGTTTCATGACGCAATTGTCGGGCTGGGTGAACTCATGGCAGGCGGGAGGATACATCAACTCGAGGTTCAAGGCCAACAAGGTTATGTTCGATGCTACGGTCAACTATAACAACGGCAAGATCTGGCCGCGCTGGAGCACCAGCGATCGTGAGCAGGAAGACCTGACCGGAGGCCCCAACCATCTGATGCGGTCACATTCAAGATACAAGAGCGGTTGGGATTATACCGGGGCCAACTTCAATATGTCATGGGAGCCCGATACGCTCAATCTGTTTACACTGTCCGGATATTACAGCTTCAACAGTTGGGGAAATGACAGCCGGGAGAACCGCACCATGTACGGAAATGACATGTCGGTGCTTTGGAATCTGAACCGCAACGGCAAGAACAGCGGTTATTATAACGGGTTCGGTTTCTCGGCGTCGTATCAGCATACCTTCGGCCGCGAGGATCACACGCTTGTGGTTTCGTATGAATACGACTTAGGCCACAACAATTATCTGACCGATTACGTGACCGAAGCCATCCAGGGTGATGTGACGGAATCGCCGTGGTCGCGCAGCAAGGAACTGACCGGTTACAATACGCATGTGCTTCAGATAGATTATTCCAACAAGCTGAACAAACATAATCTGATCGAGGCTGGCGCCAAGATGAATCTGAATCCCACGGATGCCGATACCAGGCCTTATTTCGGCACGAGTCCCGACGATGCCGCCATGAACGAGTCGATGCGCGTGAAGCTAAGTCAGTTCAAGGATATATACGCCGCATACGTTTCCTGGTCAGGCACGTTCGACAAATGGAATCTCAAGACCGGATTGCGTTACGAGCATACACGCATGGGCCTGAAGTACAAGATAGGGGAGTATCCCGATTTCACCACACGTCTCAACGACGTGGTGCCTAACGCCGCCGTCAGCTATAACATCACGCAGGGATCGAGTCTGCGCGCCGCTTACCAGATGCGTATCTCGCGTCCAAGTCTGTGGAGACTGAATCCGTATGTAAACGTATTGACTCCCGGTCAGATTTCGTATGGTAATCCCGACCTTAAGAGCGAGAAGGGACACAACGTGTCGCTGGCGTATTCCAATTACGACGGCAGTAAAATCACCGGCGGCGCGAAGATTAACTACCGCTACGTGGCCAATGTGGTGAACGACATAATTTTCATGAAGGATAACGTCATGAACACCACTTACGCCAACATCGGAAAATCCCATGCCGTCAGTCTCGATCTCAACGGAGACTGGAACATAATCCCCGACCTTCGCTGGTCGATATATGCCTCCACGTCCTATATCTATATGATGGCGAATTCCGATATGCTTAAGGCAAAAGATGCGGATGGCAGTTCTACGGAAACACGAACCTGAACTATAAACTTCCGTGCAATGTGCGTCTCAGCGCATACGGCGGATTCTATACGCCGTGGCTGGACCTGCAGAGCAGAGGCAGCCAGAACGGATACTATTACGGCATAGGCGCGAGCCGTGCATTCCTTAAGGACGATGCGCTGAATATCAGTGTGAATGCCGGAAACTTCCTTCCGACACACCGCACCAACGGTTATACCCAGTCGGACGAAACTGTACGGTTCACCAGTCACAACCGTTACAGCCAGTGGAACGTGGGACTTAACATTTCGTACAAGTTCGGCGGTCTGAAGGCAAGCGTGAAGAAGACGGCAGCCAACATAGAGAAAGAATCCAACGACGGTGGCCAGGGCACCAGCCAGGGCGGTGGAAAGTAACCTTATCACTCGTCATTATAAAGATGACCGAGAAGGAATTTCGACAACGGGTACTGCCGCTTCAGCGATTGATGTATGGTTTGGCGCTGAAGATGGGTATGCCGCCCGACGATGCCGCCGATGTGGTGCAGGAAACACAGATCAAACTGTGGCGGCATCGTGTCGATATTCCGGACGATGACGGTGCGTTGAGGATGTATTCCCTTTCAACCCTGCGCAGAGAGTGCATCACGATGATGCGGCGGCGGAAACCGGCGGTAACGCTCGATGCAGTAGCCGAATTCAAGGCTCCGGAAGAAAGGGCTTCGACCGAATACCGCGACACCCGGCACAGGATAGAGGTCCTGATAGGCTCCCTGCCTCCCGGACAAAGCAAGGTGGTAAGGCTAAGCAGCTTCGGAGGCCTTGACAACGCGGAGATTGCCGAAGCCACAGGACTGTCGGAAGCGAATGTGAGGCAGCTGCTGTCGCGCGGACGACGAAGGCTCCGGGAACTGATGGATAATAATAATCTTTCCTCATGACTATGAACGAATACAACGACATACGCGAAATACTGAACCGGTGGTACGACGGGAATACGACTCCCGCCGAGCAGCAGCGGCTTGCGGATTTCTTCGCCACAGACAGGGAGCTGCCCGCAGACCTGGAGATGGAGCGCGAGATGTTCCGTGCCATGGCTGAGGCGGGTGAGGAGTGTGCCGAAATGCCGCTTGAAGTATCAGAGCGTATAAATGCAGCCCTTGAGGCTGAAATGGCCGGAGAAAGGGTAGAGCGACGCAAGGGCTTCGGATGGCGCCGGCGCGCTATGACTGCCTGTGCCGCCGCAGCATGTATGGCTGTGGTATTGACGATACCGTTCCTGAAGTCAAGCGATAAGGCTATGGTCGGAGATAAGGCCGGAATGGCTTTAAGCGAAACGCCGGATGTCAGACCGGTCTCGACCGACACGATGCTTTTTATGACGCCGGAACTGCCTCGGACGGTCGCTCCTGCGGTTGAAAAGGAATCGCGGAAGTTGGCATCGGCTCAAAAGAAATCATCGCGCAAGGCCGTGAAGCGTAAGCCGGTAGAGACAGACAGCGACGACGAACTGTATCTTTCGGAGGAGGAGGAAGAACGCCTTGTGGCAGCCAATTACCATGTCGTAACCGACGAACGCGAGGCCGATGCCATACTCGGCGCCGTGTTCGTCCGACTGAAAAGCGGAATGACCGAGGAAAGCTACAAGATAAGCGACGTCAAAGCCCGCTACGAAATGGAAATGAATGATATTTATGACCTATAACCTTTAAAACCATATAATTACCTATTATGAATATTAATAAATCACTCAAATGTGCCAGAATCGTCACGCTTGTGGTAATGGCGTTGGTGTTACTGCCCTGTCAGGGACTGGCCCAGGATATATTTGCCGAACTCACGGGAATGGAAGGGGTGGAAAGCACATACGTGTCCGGACGGTTCGCGCACAACAAGCGTTATTGGATCTCCTCGGACGGTACGCGCAGAGTCAGTCTGGACCAGGGCTTCTCGTCGTTGTATTCCTATCAATGTTATTCCGAACGTAGCGTGGCGATGGCTAAGAAAATCATTAAGAAATATCTTAAGGACAACCCGAATGTCGAAGTAATGATGAGGACTACCCAGGACGTGCAGGAATATTCGGTGTACGAGAAATTAATCGATAACGGTGATAAGGTGACGCAGATGATAATCTGGAACTCCGCCGGTCCAAGCGCCGTAGAAGTGTCGGTGATAAACTGGAAGAAGGGTCTCGACAGATCCAAATCGAAGTACGAGGATGATGACAGAAAGGACTGATAAGAGCGAATAACCATGAAAAGAACCATTATATCGATAATAGCCGTCGCCTTGTGTGCGGCCATAGCGGGAGCAAAAGAGCCTGACGGCACCCTTACGCGTTTCCGTGGCGAAGAATTTTCCAAGGTGATGAATTATACCTCGTCGGATATCGAATATATCCCGGGTTCACCCCGTGTGGAAATCATAGGGTGTAAGGAAGCGCGCGAAAGCATCATGCTTATGTCCCAAGGCGAGACGCTGATGATTCATGCCAGCGAGAACAGTTATGAAAAGGAGCCGGCAAAAATCAAGGTGTACGGCCACAAAGTGGAGAGCATCATGCTGTATGGATCGGGCGACGCCAAGGTTGACGTGCTGTCCGGTTCAAACATCAGCCTTATGTTATTTGGCTCCGGCGATATAACAGCCGGTTCTGTGAAGGCTGCTATTATATCTTTCGGTGTTTTCGGTTCGGGCGACATGATTGTAGGCAGTGCGGAGGCATCGTCGTCGGCCAAGGTGAATGTCGGCGGTTCGGGCGACATCCTGGTGCGTAAGATGAACTCCAGGTCGGTCGAGGCCAATGTGATGGGTTCGGGCGATCTGAAGATCAATCTCGTCAATACAACGACATTGCGGGCCGTGGTGATGGGTTCCGGCGACATAACCTTAGCGGGCTCGTGCACCAACGCCAGCCTGATGTGCCAGGGCTCGGGCACCATCAATGCCCGCGGCCTGAAGGCCACCAAGGTCTCGAAAATAATCCAGGGTTCCGGCGACATCCACAACTGACCGCCAACCCCTAACGTCTATGAATAAACGGAATGGTGTGCCGGCAGCCGGCACACCATTCCGTTTTTGACTTTAAGGACCTTAAGGACTCTAAGGACCTTAAAGACCTTAATCCCCAGGCTACTTGTTCACGAACACCAGCTCCCCGTCGTGGACGTCGATGGTGATGGGGTGCTCGCGGTCCACCTTCTGCGCCAGGATGTCTTTCGACAGCTGGTTCAGCACCAGACGCTGGATGGTTCGCTTCACGGGACGCGCGCCGAACTCGGGATCGTAGCCGTCCTCCGCCAGCAGGTCGAGGGCCGCGGGTGTCACCTCCAAGGTTATGCCGTTGGTCTGCAGCATCTTCTTCACGCTGCGCACCTGCAGTTCCACAATCTCCAGGATTTCCTTCTTGCTCAGCGGCGTGAACATCACCGTCTCGTCGATACGGTTCAGGAACTCCGGACGGATTATCTGTTTCAGACGGTCCATCACATCCTGCTTGGTGCGGGCTATGATGTCCTGCTTCTCGTCCTCTTTCTTGTCGTTGAAGCCCTCGAAGTTCTGACGGATTATGTCGGAACCCATGTTGGACGTCATGATTATGATGGTGTTCTTGAAGTTGATGAAGCGTCCCTTGTTGTCGGTCAGACGGCCGTCGTCCAATACCTGCAACAGAATGTTGAACACATCGGGATTGGCTTTCTCGATCTCGTCGAACAGCACCACGGAGTAGGGTTTGCGGCGCACGGCTTCGGTAAGCTGGCCTCCCTCCTCATAACCTACGTATCCCGGAGGCGCTCCGACCAGTCGGCTCACGGAGTGCTTCTCCATATACTCCGACATATCGATACGGGTCATCATGTCCTCGTCGTCGAACAGATATTCTGCCAAAGCCTTAGCCAGCTCTGTTTTACCGACACCGGTAGTACCGAGGAATATGAAGGAACCGATGGGGCGTCTGGGGTCGTTCAGACCGGCACGGCTGCGGCGCACGGCGTCCGATACGGCGCGTATGGCGTCCTCCTGGCCTACGACACGTTTGTGCAGTTCCTCCTCCAGGTGCAGCAGCTTCTCCTTCTCGCTCTGGGCCATCTTCTTGACGGGAATGCCGGTCCAGCGGCTCACTACCTCGGCGATGTCCTCGGCGTCCACTTCCTCTTTGATCATGGCGCCTTCGCCCTGCAGTTCCTTCAGTCGCGCCTGGATGGCGGCGTTCTCGTCCTGTTTCTGCTTGATGCGGCTGTAGCGAATTTCGGCCACCTTGGCATAGTCGCCCTCGCGCTCCGCTTTCTCGGCCTCGTAGTTCAGCTGCTCGATGTCTATCTTGTTCTGCTGGATCTTGTTGATTTCGTTCTTCTCGGCCTGCCACTTGGCGCGCAGAGACTTCTCGGTGTCGCGCAGGTTGGCCAGGTCTTCGTCTATCTCCTTCAGCTTGTAGTCGTCGCCCTCGCGCTTGATGGCCTCGCGCTCTATCTCAAGCTGCTTGATCTTGCGCGACGCCTCGTCCAGTGCCTGCGGCTGGGAGTCCATTTCCAGGCGCAGCTTGGAGGCAGCCTCGTCTATCAGGTCGATGGCCTTGTCCGGCAGGAAACGGTCGGTGATATAGCGCACCGAAAGCTGTACGGCCGCGATGATGGCCTCGTCCTTGATGCGCACCTTATGGTGGTTCTCGTAACGCTCCTTCAGGCCGCGAAGAATCGAGATGGCCGACAGCTCGTCCGGCTCGTCCACCATCACTTTCTGGAAACGGCGCTCCAGAGCCTTGTCCTTCTCGAAATATTTCTGATACTCGTCCAAAGTAGTGGCTCCGATGGAACGGAGTTCACCGCGGGCCAGGGCCGGTTTCAGGATGTTTGCGGCATCCATGGCGCCCTCGCCCTTGCCGGCACCCACTAAGGTGTGGATTTCGTCGATGAACAGGATTATCTCGCCGTCTGAACCGGACACCTCGTTAACTATGGCCTTGAGCCGTTCCTCGAACTCGCCCTTGTATTTGGCACCTGCCACCAAGGCACCCATGTCGAGCGAATAAATCTGCTTCGATTTAAGGTTCTCCGGCACGTCGCCGCGCACGATGCGCATGGCCAGTCCCTCGGCGATGGCCGTCTTACCGGTACCCGGCTCGCCCACCAGCATGGGGTTGTTCTTGGTGCGTCGTGACAGGATCTGAAGCACGCGGCGTATCTCCTCGTCGCGGCCGATGACCGGGTCGAGCTTGCCGTTACGCGCGCGGTCGTTCAGGTTGATGGCATATTTGCTCAAGGCCTGATATGTCTCCTCGGCGCTCTGGTCCTTCACCTTGTTGCCCTTGCGCAGCTCCTGGATGGCGGCCTGCAGATCCTTTTCGGTCAGACCGGCGTCCTTAAGTATCTGCGACGCCTTGCAGCGCGTCTGGAGTATGCCCATCAGCATTGCTTCTACGGACACATATTCGTCACCGTTTTTCTTCGAATAGTCCACGGCTTTCTGCAAAGCCTCGTTTGACTCACGTGACAAAGCCACGTCACCGCCTGACACTTTTGGCAAAGCGGCAATCGCGGCGTCCAGTGCGCTCTTGACCGATCCAAGCGCGGCACCCGTCTTCTGGAAGATAAAGTTCACGATTGGCTCCGACTCGGAGATGATGGCCTTCAGTATATGTTCCGGCTCAATCATCTGCTGGCCCGATGCCTTGGCGTAATCTATCGCCTTTTGAACCACCTCCTGCGACTTAATCGTAAAATTGTTGAAATTCATATAGTGAGAGATTTATAAAGTTCAGAATTCATAATGCGGAATGCAACATTCGAAATTCCACATTCAACATTACTTAAAATTAATTAAATTCGGTTCTGAAATTATAACACAAATCACGCGCCATAAGTTTTACAATTCATCGCCTCGGGTCGGCGCATAGTAGCGCAGCCTATCCGAACCACGCAAAGAAACTGACAAGAAGTTTAACAAAAAATCGGTCGATTCGGGTGGGAATCGACCGATGCGCGGTGTATGGGGTAATATTACCGTTTCAGGATTTTTTTGCCGTTGACGATGTAGATGCCGCCTGAGAGGCCGTCGAGTGCGCCGGCACGTTCTACGCCCTGACGGACGAGGATGCCCTGCATGTTGTAGACATTCACCGTCTTTTTCATTTCTTCAGCTATAGTGCCGTTAATGCCGGTGGTAATGCCGCCGTTGCCGACGGTAAACTGCTGAGTCGTGAACTTCGAGGCGCCGTAGTTGTAACCAACAGACTGCACGCCTACCTCGTATTGTCCGTCTTCGAGGTTCTCGAAGAAGCATTTCTCGTCGGGGAGGAATGAGCTCCAATCGCTATAGGCCTTGAGTTTACCGGTCTCGATGTTGGCGGGAACGCGCATGAAGGTTTTTGTAATGGCGCGACCATCGTTGTTGACAGGACGGATATAGGTGTTGTAGACAGCCTTGCTGCCGGAGGGTGTGGTCATCTTGTCCCAGTTGATATTGACACGATTCTTGTCATTGTCAAAAGTCAGATTGAGGTTTTCGGGAGCAGCGGGTACCTGAGGCACCTGATTCTTACCTTCGAGTGTGCGGTTGAGGTATATGCGGGGAGCGTTGGAGCCATTGGGCGAGATGATGTCAAGCATACCGTCGCCGTCGATGTCGCCGAAGGTTATCCAACACTGCTCCTCCTCTACTTCTTCATCGTTATAATTCATCTTTTTGATCACACCATCGGCAAGGCCGTAGTTATTGTTGTATTTCCCCTGGCTGTAGGAGAGGTATGATCCGTTCGACCAATCATTTTTGGGGAGACCCCAACCGTCGGCGAGATAGTCAACGAAGCCGTCGCCGTTGAAGTCTGCAAGGATGGAAGTGCGCGCCATGGCCTCTGACGCGGCGTGCAAGTCGGTAAGAACCTCGCTGAACTTCACGCCCGTTCCGTCGGATTCATTGCGAAGTATGAAGGCCACTTTGGCATCGCGACCGTTGCTGTTGTTGAAGCTGTTTGAGTTGGTTGTTCCGATCAGGAGAATATCCTGTTTGCCGTCCTGGTCATAGTCAATTACATGGATTGCAGTCTCCTTGCCATTGTCATCGTTCTTGCCGTAGGCGTTGCTGTGGTAAGCTAAGGAGAAATTGCCTTTACCGTCGTTGGTCATGATGACGAGTTCCCATCCGCCATCTATTGTATTGCCGAAGTCGTCGGTGATTGCGTCATGCCATCCGTTCAACAGGATGTCGGGATATCCGTCGCAGTTGAAATCTCCGAAGAGCGATGTGGCATAGGTATTACGGTTCGAGGCGATGTATTTGCGTTCAAATGTATTGTCGCCGTTGTTGATGAAGAGGGAAGTTCCATTTTTATCGTACCAACTGCCGGCATAGGTGCCGTTTTCGGTTACCATGAGAATGTCGGGATAGCCGTCACCGTTGGCATCTGCTACAGAAAGGCGATGGTATTTGCCGGGAAGCGAGCAACCCCAGTCGTTGTGCTTGTTGTTGGCGATATTGTTGGGATAGCCTTCGATCATGCTGAACTTGGAGCCGTTGCCGTTATTGATCAACACATGATTGTTGGGGTCGCCCCATGGGGTGTGCTTTTGATAAGTACCCCATCCATGCTGGTCGCAGTCCCAAAGCATGAAGTCCACGGCACCGTCCTGGTTAAGGTCGGCCAATGCACGTACCTGTGCGCCATAAACGATCGGGAGGAAGTCTTCTTTATTGGAAGCGTCACGTGGCTCTCCACGCTTTACGCCTGAATTGTCGTATGCCTCAAAACCGTATGGATGTCCGAATCCCTTGTTGAACGCCATATAAGAGGCATCGCCCCAGTTCCAGTTGTTATTGTCATCACATTCCCAGGATTGTCCGCTGCAGTAGAAGTCCATGCGACCATCGCCGTCGAAGTCGGCGATTATGGGAAGAGCCTTGTCGCCACCGCAGTTGTAATACATGCCGTCAGCCTGAAGCCATGCCTTGTCAAGACGGAATTGGGGGGTCTCGCCCTTAGCTGCCGTAGCTTCAGTTGTATTGACGAGATATTTGAAATTGTTGTCGATTACGGCCTTTACCGATGCGTTGCCGTTGGTTTCGTCGGGTCCGACCTGATCCATCATCACCAAACCTGCAGGACCGGCCATGTTGCTCGCCGAACCCATATAATCTGCGAAGAGCTTGTTGAATACAGTGGCGTTAGCCTTATAACTTGATGCCGTGGAAGGATCGTTTGAATATGACGACAGGAAGTTGAAGGCCCATACAAGGTTTGCGGGATCGCCGTTGATGTTGTGGCGTGTTGTGAAGTCCAGCAGACGGGTCATGAAAGTGGTTTTCTCTGTGTTGTCGCCGTTAGTTTTTGCACGGTCCTGGACAAAGAGCTTCGAGTTGTTCATCTCGTCGCCCGAAGCGCCGATGATGCGGCTGCGGTCAGAGACGCCGTTGAACTCCTCGCTCCAGTTGTCCATAAACGCGCCGAAATAGGGCTGGTCGGCATAGCGGTCGCGGCTCAGAACAAGTATCTTGCCACGCATTTCGCCTACGGTGAGATCGCGGCGGAATGCTACAGCTTTACCATTCAGTTCGTTGCTTTCGAACAGAGTCTTGAGCAAACGGGCATAATTGGCCTTGTCTTTGTCGAAATCGTCGGCATACAGCAGGTGAAGCACTACAAATTCCGTGGGATGCTCGTTCAGGAATTTGGCGATCACATCTTTCATTGCCGCGTCGAATGTAATGTTGCAGACGGCAATGCCGTGCTGAGCGTTAAGGGTGTTGCCGTTTACTTTCGGACGGAAGTCGAATGCACGGATACCGAGCTCAAGCTGCTTGTCGAGCGGCAGTGCCTGAGTCTTTGAAAAAGATTCGAATGTGCATCCATTGCCGGTTGCGGAATCGTGTGTGCCCGGAATCGACACCTGTGCCACATAGGCGTTGTCGGGCAATTCCGACATCCAGTCGTTGCCTGTCCAAGCCATGCTCCGGAAGGCAACTGTGCTTGACAATGCAAGCACGCTTGCAAGAAGAAGTTTCTTCATGATATTAATGTTGTATTGATGCTATTGTCGTTTACAATGACGGTTATTTCTTCGCTATCGTTACGGCAAAAGTACACAGATATCCGATTTTATAATATCAATAAATACGTCATTTTCTGCTCCATTTGTTACAAGCCTCCGATTCTTCCTCCATACTTAATCATTTGTCCTGATTTTAGACGCATCTGTATGAATATTTCGGGTTATAGTTCACGCACAAAGTAAATGAACATTTCGATATGTAGGGGCGCTCTCCGGAGCATCTTGCCAATGGAGTTGCCGGCAGTCGCAGGGAAGGCTGCACCAGGGTGCAGCCCTACATGAAAATGAACAAATACTTACAGTTTTATCTATTCTATAAGGAACAGGCCCTGAGTTCCCAAATGGCGAAACGGGGAGACGGGGTTGAACATGTAAGTGTTACCGATTGTTAAAACAACAGAATACTATCAAAAACATATCATTATGGCAAGAATTACAGAAAATGGTCTCGTGAGCCGCTATTGGTGGATTCCCATGCTCACGGGTTTATTGGCGATAGGTTTCGGAATCTGGTGTCTGTGCGATCCCTCGCAGTCGTTGCCGATTCTGGCGTATGTGTTCGCGGCATGTATGTGTGCGGCCGGCGTGCTGAACTTCACATTCGCGTTCTCGGTGAGCGGTCTATATTCGCAATGGGGATGGAGCCTGTTCCTCGGCATCCTGGAACTGTTGTGCGGCATCTGGATGTTCTGCATACCGATGCCCGAACTGGTCATCACATTCATGTATATAATAGGAATATGGATCCTTGTCGTGGCCATCGACGGAGTGGTGGAGAGCTGCATGATGATCAAGTATAATCCATGGTGGGTGGTATGGATGATCGTAATGCTGTTCTGTACCATCGGTTTCTCGATGATATTCCTGGTAAATCCTGTGGAAAGCCTCTACATCGAATGGGTATGGCTGGGTATCTCGCTGCTGACTTACGGCATATACCGTATCTGCTTCTCGTTCGCCATGAAACGCTTAGGCAAGTTCACGGGTGGAATCCTTTAAGGTCCTTAATTTCTGCTAAAATAGTATAAATAAGGTGGCGGCCTATATGCGGGTCGCCATTTTTATATTATATTTGCAGCAAAATGAAACGAAGCACACGCGACAAAGAGTAAAAACCAATATCTTAGTTTGACAAAATGATACAAATACACGTCGAAACGATAGTGAAATTACAGAAATCATAACATCAACGATAGAAAATAGCGATAGAAATTAACGAATCCGTGACACTAAATTAACAAATCCGATATTATAAATAAGAGCATCGGAAATACCGATAACAAGCCACCGGAGGCGTATGATACGCCGTATTGTAGCAGTAAAACACACTTTAAATTAAGTTAAACAACAAATGTCAAAATAGTATCATAAATTACGGACGGCAGTATGTAACTTTGCAACCGTGAAAAACTCATAAGGCGTCATTAGCCGGATGAAAGACTCACGACCGCAGAATATTTACGGCCGAATGAAGTGCCCCCGACCGCTTCGACGATAGAAACGAACGTAAATATGCAACAACTACAGAACTGGAAACATAATACAATAATAAACTAAATCACCTAATGAGAACGATTTTCAAACGTGTGACACACGCGTTGGTGGCGTTTGTTCTCTGTGGCACCACAAGTGCGGCAATGGCGCAGGTAGCGGTGCAGGGAACGGTCATCGACGACACCGGCGAGCCGGTGATAGGCGCCACCGTGATGGAGAAGGGCGTGCCCGGTAACGGGACGGCTACAGACATCGACGGTAAGTTCAAAGTCAATGTAAAGAGCAACAAGTCTCAGCTTGTGGTGTCGTATGTGGGCATGACCACACAGACCTACGACCTGAAAGGGCAGACCGACGTGACCATCCGTCTTAAGGAGGACGCCGCCACACTGAGCGAGGTAGTGGTAGTGGGTTACGGTACGCAGAAGCGTTCGGACGTGACCGGTTCGGTGGCCTCGCTGTCAGAGGACCAGATGCGTCAGACCGTAGTGACCAATGCCGACCAGATGCTGCAGGGCAAGATGGCCGGTGTGCAGGTAACGTCCAACTCCGGTGCTCCCGGCGGTGCGACCTCCATCCGTATCCGCGGCGCGAGTTCGCTCAACTCCTCCAACGAACCCCTTTATATCATAGACGGTGTGCCCATGAGCACCTCCAACTCCATCCAGGGTTTCGACTGGATGGGCGGATCTAACGGACAGACCACCGTCAACCCGCTGGCAGCCATCGCCCCGAGCGATATCGTCAGCATCGACGTCCTTAAGGATGCCTCGGCCTGCGCCATATATGGTGCGGCAGGTGCCAACGGTGTGGTGATCGTGACCACACGCCGTGGTTCGGCCGGACGCACCAACATACATCTCGACGCTTACGTGGCCTGGCAGCAGGTTGCCAAGAAGCTTGACATGATGAACCTCCGCGAATACGCCACATATCAGAACCAGCTTCTTAGCGAGGGCGTGCTCAGCGGCACGAACTACGATGACACTTACAGCGACATCTCGCTGCTGGGCCGCGGAACGGACTGGCAGGACGAGATCTACCGCACCGCGTTCATGCAGAGCTATCAGTTCGGAATGGACGGAGGCAACGACAAGACACAGTACGCCCTCTCGGCCGGATGGATGGACCAGCAGGGTATCATCATCGGTTCGGACTTCAACCGTTTCAACACCCGTTTCAACATCGACCAGAAGGTTACGGACTGGCTGCGCTTCGGCGGTTCGTTAGCTTACACGCGCACCGACGAGACCATCACCCGTCAGGACGGCTCGGACGGTGTGATCATGCAGGCCATGACCATGATGCCCTCCGTGCCCGTGCGTGACTTCGACGGCAACTGGGCAGGTCCCAACACCGTGAACGGCGCTTCGACCTGGAACCCCGTGGCACTGGCTCTGGAGACCAACAACAAGCTGCTTCGCCAGCAGGTGATGGGTAACTTCTACGGCAGCGTGGATTTCCTGAAGTATTTCAACTTCCGCGCGGAGTTCGCCTTCGATGCATCCCAGAACCAGAACAAGTCCTACATTCCTCGTTATAAGTTCGGTGTCGTGGAGAACAACATCAACCAGATGATGCAGCGCGAGGACCACAACTTCTACTGGATGCAGAAGGACTATCTGACCTATCATCAGAACGTAAAGGACGTACACGACATCACCGCCATGGTGGGCTTCGAGGTTTCGCGCGCTGCGTGGAACGGTACGTCCATCATCAAGAAGAACTTCCTGACCGACGACATCTTCGTGATGGGCGAGGACGGCGAGTTTGTAAGCAACCAGGGATGGAAGGACGCGCAGACCACGGCATCCGTGTTCGCACGCGCCAATTATGCCTACGACCAGCGCTACTTAGCTACCGTTACGGTACGTCGCGACGGCAGCTCCAAGTTTGGTGCCAACAAGAAGTGGGGTACGTTCCCCTCGGTGGCCCTGGCATGGCGCATCAGCAACGAGAAGTTCATGGAGAAGGCCTACTGGCTCAACAACCTGAAGCTGCGTCTCGGTTACGGTCAGGTGGGTAACTCCAACATCTCCACATACCGTTACGGTTCGGCACTCGCTACGATGCTGACCCCCAATGGAACCGCATACTATCCCCAGAACCTCTCCAACCCCGACCTGAAGTGGGAGGCATCCGAACAGTACAACGTCGGTCTTGATTTCGCGGCTCTCGATAACCGCATCGAGCTGACCGTGGACGTCTACCGCAAGCAGACCAAAGACCTGCTGATGCAGGTGTTCGTGCCCAGCTACATGGGTCCATCGGTCGACGACAGCTGGGGCTCCATAGCTCCTCCATACGCCAACGTGGGACAGACCCGCAACGTGGGTGTGGACGTACAGTTCAACGCACGCCCCGTCATCACCAAGAACTTCCGCTGGTTCTCAGGCATCACCCTGTCGCACAACAAGAACAAGATTGTGGCTCTTAACGACGACAGCCAGGTCATCTACGGCAACGTCGACTGGTATGCGGCGTTCCAGACCTGCACCATGTTCAAGGTAGGCCAGCCCATGGGTGTGTTCTACGGCTACGAGACCGAGGGTCTGTTCCGCGACGAGGCCGACATCATCGCCCACGCCACCCAGACCGGCGGCAACGTACCCTACGCCAACAAGATCGACAAGGTGTCCGGCGCATGGGTGGGAGACATCAAGTTCAAGGACCAGAACGGCGACGGCGTCATCGACGACAAGGACCAGAAGGTGATAGGCGACCCCAACCCGCTGTTGACATACGGATGGACCAATACCTTCACCTGGAAGGACTTCGAGCTTAACATCGGCCTGCAGGGCCAGTTCGGCGGCGACATCCTCAATTGGTCGCGTTATCGTACAGAGGGCCTGAACTCGATATGGGACAATCAGGCGGCACGTGTGCTGAACCGCGCGCAGACCGAACTGATCGACCCCAACGCCGCCGAGACCATCAGCAATGTCCGTCTCAAGGAGGGCCACAATGGAATCCCCCGCTTCTCCAATCTGGACGTGAACGGCAACAACCGTATGTCCGACCGCTGGATAGAGGACGGAACGTATCTGCGAATACAGAACATATCGCTGGCATGGAACCTGCCCGACAAATGGCTGCACAAGGCATTCATCAAGCAGGCCCGCGTTTACTTCAACTGCCAGAACGTATATACTTTCACCAAATACAAGGGTTACGATCCTGAAATCGGTGCCTTCAACCAGAGCTCGCTGCTGCAGAATATCGACCGTGGTCGCTATCCTACACCGCGAACCTACACCGTAGGTGTGAATTTAACATTCTAATCTAAAGAGCACAACACAAATGAAGAATATAATATTGAGCGGTGTA
The DNA here is from genome assembly GCA_902468245.1 of uncultured Porphyromonadaceae bacterium. Taxonomy (GTDB): domain Bacteria; phylum Bacteroidota; class Bacteroidia; order Bacteroidales; family Muribaculaceae; genus Lepagella. The sequence goes on from CABQXY010000034.1 coordinate 22,804, forward strand.
GCCGCGCTTGCCCTGGGCGGATTCATGACGTCGTGCGACGACTTCCTGACCGTTAACCCCGCCGACAAGCCTGTGCTGGAAACGTTCTATACGTCTCCCGATAACCTGCGCTCCACCACCATGACGCTCTATGCGTCAAAGACATGGTCAAACTTCCACATGAACTTCCAGTGGAAGATGGACATGATCAACGGCGACCTGTACTACACCTACGACCAGGAAGGCCAGTGGTACTTCGGTACGTACACTCCCACCAATCCCTATATCAACGAGGGCTGGAAGGGTCTGTACAACGTGATCCTGTTCTGCAACTCCATCATCAACGACATCCCGCCCGTATGCGGCGGCACCATCACCGATACCGACATCACGCACGCAGTGGCCGAGGCACGCGGCATCCGTGGGTACGCGTACTATATGCTGACCGAGGTATGGCGCGACGTGCCTATCGTGGAGAACAACTCCGCCGACATAGGCGCCGGCAACTTCGAGAAGCCCCGCAACACCCAGGCCAGCGTTTACCGTTTCGCAATGGAGGACCTGGACTTCGCTGTCGACAACCTGCCTGAGACAGACACCGACGCTTACCGTCTGACCAAGCGCAAGGCACGCGCGCTGCGCGCCAAGTTAGCGGTGACCATGGCTCAGCATTCCGACCTGGGTCTGGACCGCGACGCCCTCTACAAGAAGGCAGCCGCCGACGCTCTGGATGTAATCACCAACACTCAGGCTCTGACCGAGATTGACTATTCCACGCTGTTTGACGTTCCGGCCAACAACGGTCCGGAGTCCATCCTGGCCATACAGTGCGCCGTGCAGGGTTACTCCTTCGGCAATGCGCGCAACGTGGCATGGAGCCGCAGCGCGCTCATAGCCGACCAGCAGTGGGGTGGCGGCAAAGGCCCCACAATCTCGCTGCAGAAAATGTATGAGGAAGGCGACAAGCGCCGCAAGTGGGTGTATATGACCCAGGGCGACTTCTATCCCAAATTGGCTACGGCCCAGGGTGGTTACACCTATAAGCTGATCAACCGCGATGCTGCCGGCGACGAGATCGAGGGCCGCATAGAGATGAACGCACACATCAAGAAGTACCTGATAGGCAAGGGCGCCGACTGCGACGGCATGGTGGGTATCGACCAGGATGCCGCCAACAACATCTACCTGATGCGTCTGGCCGACGTTTATCTGACCTACGTGGAGGCAGTGATGGGCGCGGCCGACCAGACTTCGGACGCCACGGCCATGAAGTATTACAACATGGTACGTCAGCGTGCCGGCGTGCCCGAGGCAAACAGCGTGACTTACGAGGAGCTGCTGAAAGAGCGTCGCCGCGAGCTGGCTTTCGAGAGCCAGACATGGTTCGACACCCAGCGCTACCGTTACCGCGTGGGAGATGCCAAGGCTCTGGAGTGGCTCAACAACGGCTTCGGCACCGGCATAAACCGTTGCGCGATGTACATTCCCAACGGCAACCTGGACAAGACACAGGAGAACGATCCCGCCAACTACAAGATGGTGAGCAGCACCGACGAGGGTTCCATGTACAATCCCATCATGATCACCGCAAGCGCGTTCCAGGCTCCCGTGCCTGCCGCCGTAACCAGCTCGTCGCCCATGATGGGCCTCGATCCGGTAGACTACTATGCTGAATAACAAGCACTAATCCCTAAATTGATAAAGAACATGAACAAGATATTTAAGATAGGAATGCTGTCAATCGGGGCCTTGGTGCTGGGCGGCGCTCTGAGCTCGTGCGAGCAGACGGACGCCGAACACGACAAGGGCAAGACCCCTGTGATCAAGTACGTCCGCAGCTGTGACATCGACAAAAGCGACTCTCTCCTGGTCAGCGCCTCCCTTGGAGCCCGCGTTTGCTTCGTGGGCGACAACATGGGCGACGTGCAGCAGGTGTGGTTCAACGACCAGAAGGCGAAGCTCAATCCCAATATGGTGACGAGCCATACCATCATCGTCGACATCCCCAACAACCTCCCCGGCGAGGTTACCAACATCGCACGGTTCATCACCAGCAAGGGGACTGCCGTTGACTATGAGTTCAACGTATTCGTGCCGGCACCGCGTATCGACGACGTGAGCTGCGAATATGCCCGCGCGGGCGAGGAGATGGTGATCAATGGCGCATATTTCGCCAACGACCCCAACGTGCCCTTGAAGGTCGTATTCCCCGGCGACATTGAGGCCAAGATAAAGAGCATAGCTCAGGAGCAGCTCGTAATCGAGGTGCCCGAGGGCACCCATGAGGGTCCGATTATGGTCAGCTCCATCTACGGTGAGGGCAAGTCCGGGTTCAACTATATGGACACCAATGGAATGCTGTTCGATTTCGACGGCCAGACCGGACTGACAAACCACGGATGGCACAACCAGCCCATTCAGGACGAAGACGGTATCTCGGGCAACTACGTACAGCTCGGCGACGGCTCCACCACATTGGCGGCCGGCGGCTGGGACGACGGCAAGTTCAGCTTCGAGTACTGGGCCGGCAGCTGGAACACGCCCACCGACTATCCCGAGCGTGAGGGCGCGCGTCTGTTCGACATCGCCGATTTCAGCGACTTCAACAACAAGGTGCTGAAGTTCGAGCTTTTCGTTCCCGAAAACGGCGCATGGCAGGCCAATCCCATGCAGATCATCTTCTCAGGTACGGACAAGGTGTCGATGGGTAACGCCGGCACCGATGTGTTCGGCAACAAGGTGGCCGGTGCGAACAACGACTACCTGAAGCAGGTGGCCGGCTGGGGACGCGGTCTCTGGAAGCCCTGGACCGAGGCTACGCCTTACACCACCAAAGGTAAGTGGGTCACCGTGGTATATCCGCTCAGCGAGCTGACATACGGTGCCGATGCCAAGGGCGCCAAGTCTGTTCCCTCCGAGGTGACCGACTTCGCCAACCTGCAGATCTTCCTGTGGGTGGACACCACCGACGGCGCCAACGCCGTATGGACCGGCGTGGACTGCACGCCAATCCTCCGGATCGACAATATCCGCGTCGTGAAGAAGTAACATCAGTCATAGGTCCGCCTCCTGCGGTGTAACGACCGCAGGAAGCGAACCGACCAAAAAGATAACATTGAAAATGAAAAAATCAGGTAAATTTTTAGTCTGGCTGATGATGGGACTGGCAGCGGGCGGCTCCGCCGCGCTGACTTCCTGCAGCGACGACAACAATTTTGACACCAATCAGTATAAGGGCTGCGTCAACCTGAATGTGTTCGGTCCTTCGCCTGTGGCGCGCGGCGGTCAGCTCCGCTTCCTCGGCACCGGCATGGATCAGATCACCAGGATTCAGATACCGGGTTGCGACCCTATCACCGACATAGAGCAGATCAACCCGCAGGAGATCCGCATCAAGGTTCCCCAGGAGGCTGAGCCGGAGTAGCCGAATCCCATCCCTCACGGGGGCGGCATAGTAAGCCAAAGCATTCATTCGTATAAACACTGC
>CABQXY010000035.1:0-46851 GCA_902468245.1 uncultured Porphyromonadaceae bacterium
GATTTTGCCAAGCTTCGTCGGTCACGGTGCCCGCACCGCTCCCTCCTTGGCTTGCAAAATCATCTCAAAAAATCCTCTCAATCTTAATTTGATTTAAAAGTAAACACACTCTTACTTTTTGATGAAGACACCGAGTGTGGTCACAACGGTGGTGAGCAGCGAGGCTACGGACACCCAGAAGCTGATGTTGGTGGCGCTGTTACCGTTGGCTATGGTCTCGCGCTTGGTCATGTTGTTGGGTTCGACATAAACCACGTCGTTCTGCTGCAGGTAATAGGCGGGCGATGTGATTGTCTTCTCGGCGTTGGTGAGGTCGACGGTATAGGTGTATATCTTGCCGTCGATGTTGCGCAGCACCTTGACGTTGTCGCGCATGCCCTTGATGTTGATGTCGCCGGCCAGGGCGAGGGCATCGGTAATGGTCATGTAGTCCTTGTTGAAGTCGATACGGCCGGGCTTTAGGACCTGGCCGAGGACGCTGACGCCGGAGTTGATGAATTCGACGGTTACGGTGGGGTCCTTGGCGAGTTCGTGGCCCATCAGCTCGCCTTTGATGAACCCGACTATTTCAGCACGGGTCATGCCGCTGATGTGGATTTTGCCAAGCACGGGGAAGTCGATGTCCCCCTTTTCGTCGATAGTGTAGGGAGCAAGCTGGCCGCTTGCTATGCCGGCCTGGGTGTCGGTGACGTATCCTGAGGTAGATGCCGTCTCGCTGGATAGCACGGAGAATACAGGATTGTTGAACAGTGCGCTTACGGCCGCGTCGCGGGTCTTGACCACGATGACGAGCTTGTCGCCCGGTTTGGCCCTGAATGCCAGGGGCTGCGACACGTTGATGATGGTTTCGGGAGTGGCGTCCTGGAAATATGAGACATTCTTGGGCGTGGCACATCCGGCGATACCCGCCGCGCACAGTATGGCGGCCATGCCGTATGTAAGACGTTTTATGATTTTAGTCATTGTTTGATATGCGTTGTCGCGAACAACGTTGTTTTCTGTGTCTATACAATTTTATATTCTATACAATCAACTCGGAAAATGGCATTTTATTTTCTAAAGTGTATTGAAATTGCTAATTTTGCAACCCAAACACAGGATAACTTAAATCCGACAAAAGAGTGTGTTTACTTTTAAACCGTATTAACTAATGAACGGAGTGATTGTTTATACTTCAAATTAATCTTGAGGTCTTTTTTGGCTGATTTTGCCAAGCTTCGTCGGTCACGGTGCCCGCACCGCTCCCTCCTTAGCTTGCAAAATCATCTCAAAAAATCCTCTCAATCTTAATTTGATTTAAAAGTAAACACACTCTAAGAAAAGAAACAAGATGTCAACACAGATAGACAACGGGGGCGTCGTGGCCAACACGTCCAGCGCCCGCAAGGTGACTACCCGCCGTCTGATCGAGATGAAGCAGCGCGGCGAGAAGATAGCGATGCTCACGGCCTACGATTACTCGTCGGCGCTGATAGTGGACGGCGCGGGCATAGACGTGATATTGGTGGGCGACTCGGCCAGCAATGTGATGGCCGGCAACGTCACCACACTGCCCATCACGCTGGACCAGATGATATATCACGCCAAATCGGTGATCAAGGGCACGAAGCGCGCATTAGTGGTGGTGGACATGCCGTTCGGTTCGTATCAGGGCAACTCGAAGGAGGCTCTTGCTTCGGCCATCCGCATCATGAAGGAGAGCCATGCCGAGGCGGTGAAGATGGAGGGCGGTTCCGAAATCCGCGAGTCGGTGGAACGCATACTGAGCGCGGGCATCCCGGTGATGGGCCATCTCGGACTGACGCCGCAGAGCATCAACAAGTTCGGTACATACAACGTACGCGCCAAGGAGGAGGCCGAAGCCGAGAAACTGGTGGCCGACGCCAAGATGCTGGAGGAGATAGGATGCTTCGCCATCGTATTGGAAAAGATACCGGCGGCGCTGACGGCGCGCGTGGTAAAGGAGCTGTCGATACCCATCATAGGCATCGGCGCCGGATCGGCCGACGGTCAAGTGCTGGTGATGCACGACATGTTAGGCATCAACAAGGGCTTCTCGCCCCGTTTCCTGCGCCGCTACGCCGACCTGGCCGAGGTGATGAACAGCGCCATAGGCCGCTACGTTGAGGATGTCAAGAGCACCGACTTCCCCAACGAGGCGGAATCCTATTGAAGCCTGAAGAAGATTGTAATGAAAAGAATCGGCAGCTTGCAAAAGTTGCCGATTCTTCATTATACAGGAAATTGTGTATCCTGATTTCGCGTTAGTAATTCGTTCTTTAGTGTTCGGAGGTGTGGCTGTCAGCGCACAATGAACTTGCGTCCGGCGCGGATGTAGATGCCGGGAGTGAGTCGGTCGGGGTTCACCTGACGGCCGTTCAAATCGAACACGCGGTTGTCCTCTGGTCTCTGCTCGTCAATGACGTTGTCCTGAATGCCGGATTCGCTTACTTTCCGGAAGGTGGGATTGAGGTATGCCGGCATGGGTCCGAAGTCGGAGCCTGTCACAGTTGTGTCGAAATGATATGTCCTGGATATTGACCATGTATCTTTCGGGTTGGAGCCTATCCAGATCAGGCTGTTTTCGGAGTTGGGCAAAAGTAAATCCTGATCGGCTCCGTCATCTGCAAAAAGCCATACCTTGGTTTTGGCAACTTCCGTATAGGCTCCCACGGTATATTCTCTGTCGGTGTTTGACTGAGTTACAAACTTAGCGTTGCCGCCCAGTAAATATGCAGGAGATTCGGTTGCCGCCGACAGTTCCTGGCCATTTTCCAAAATCATGGATTTGGAATAGCGGCGACCCATGACCCATGTGTCGGGATATTCTTCGAAAATCCCCTTGATGTACATGAAGCGGTTGTCTCTTTTTATGGTCACGGTGCGTGATTGATTCTTATAGATCGGGTCATTGCTCAGTAGCGACTGGTAGTGGTCATAGCTGATCTCCCATGTCTCGGCCGGTACATCCCAAGTCTCCGGGTCAAGAGCCTGAGCATCGGTCGCCGATAGCCCGGCTACTGCGGCCGTCAATATAGCCATGTATGTCTTTTTCATATATAATTTCTTTAGGGTCTGTTGCTTAATATATATAACTCAACTTGCGAAGGAAGCCGACGTTACTTTACCACGATTTTCTTGCCGCGCGACACGTATATGCCCGGAGCGAGATTGTTGCGGTCGGCCTTGATGCCCGAAAGGGTGTACACCGGAGCGTCGGCCTCGTCTTCAGTCGCATTGATGCCCGCCGGTATGTCGGTAGTGTTTATCAGTCTAGGATGAACATAAACCTCAGCCTCGGGGAATTTTTTTTCCTCTGTTATAAAAGGTTCCTGAACTCCGTCGATTTGCCATATTGTGTATTCTTGGAGTCCACCGGCCTTCTTCAGTTCCTTGTCCAGCCAGAATCCGGCTCTTTCGGGAGCTTCGTATTCCAGCCTGTCTGATTCGAGATTCCTTTTAAAGATAAGGGGTTCTGAACTTGTCAGACAGCGAATTGATATAATTGTGAAAGTATGGCCCGTATCGACATCTCTTCTTAACGTTCCTGTGTTGAGGTATTGTCTCTCCCCATCCGCTTCAACCGGCTGATTGCTCCATAAGAGCAATTGGTTATTCAGCACATCATCGTCAGGTAAGCCTATTTTCACCCATGAAGTTGCACAGCTTTTGGCAAGACCTTGAATATACAGGCAGTTCTCGCCGCGCACAACGGTAACATCCATTGTCAGGTCCTTGTATTCAGGAATGTAGTCGTATGAAATGCTGCGGTAGTCGTCATAAACGAGCTGCCATGTCTCGCGCGGAGCATCCTCCGGCACCTCGATTTCCTGTGCCTGTATGCCCGCAATGCCAAGTGTCAGCAATGCTATCAACATGTAAATCTTTTTCATAGCGTTATACATTGAATAGATTAGTATATGTGAAGTCCCATTGTAATGTTGACTCCGTCATTTTACGACGATTTTCTTACCGCGCGACACGTATATGCCTGGAGTGAGATGGTTGCGGTCGGCCTTGATGCCCGAAAGGGTGTACACCGGTGCGTCGGCCTCGTCTTCCGCCGTATTGATGCCCGCCGGTACGTTGGTCGTGTCTATCAGTCGGGGATTCAGATACACTTCTTTTTCCGGCCATACCCATTGTTCCTGTGGCGCCGGGTCATCAATCCTCTCTGTAAAACCTTCATTGAATGAGCCATTAGGAGTCTGCGCCGACCAATAGGCATCCCTTTTGTCGCCGGCACGATATGTTATCTTGTCGGATGAATAGTCTCTGGTCAGAACTAATGGAGAATTAATGCCACGACTTTTTATATAAAAATAAGCGCTTGTAGTGGTCCCTCCATAGTCTTTACTCATGTGTCCAACATTGATATATAGAGTGGATCCGTCTGCGGAAACCGGCTGATTGCTCCATAATAACAATTGGTTGTTCAGTATATCATCGTCAGGTAAGCCAATTTTTACCCATGAAGTGGGACAGCTTTTGGCAAGACCTTGAATATACAGGCAGTTCTCACCGCGCACAACGGTAACATCCATAGTCAGGTCTTTATATTCAAGTTCGTTGCCCCAGTATATGCTACGGTAATCGTCATAAACGAGCTGCCATGTCTCGCGCGGAGCATCCTCCGGTACCTCGATTTCCTGTGCGCGTGCCGATACAATGCTCAGCGTCCACAAAGCTAAAATCAAGATAATATTACGTTTTGTGTTCATAACTTATTACTTTATTTAGATGGTTCTTTTAAACAATATCATCGCACCCGGTTGAAGGACAAATGACTCTTGTCTGATCATAGGATTATCGTCAGTATTGGTCGTATTGTATGGATCAAATGGAGACGGGATAGCAGGATAAGTTATACCGACACGGTAATAATTTTTTTTAGTATTGAGTTTTAATGTTATTTTCTGACTTTTAAGATGGTCTTGATTTACTATTGCGACATACTCGGAATCATCAGCTGTAAGGTGGGATAATAACAAAGTATTCCCTGAATGTTTGGTGACAAGTATGTCGTAAAACGATTCGGAAATCCTATCAAATTCATCATAAAAGTGCACTGTGTCATTTGTAACTAAACAACTTCTGTCGTATGTGGCATCCATGAGGTATTTGCCGTATTGGGCAACTTCATTGTTGACAGTCTTTGCGGCATTCCATGCCGGTGTCTTTTCCATCTTGTTGATGTCGTAAAGCGCGCTCTTGTAAAAATAGTTACCCGACATCTTGTTCTGAGCACCGTATCTCCAGTATACGAGACCTTTCATGCCGAACGCAAGACCATTCATAGCCTGCATTCTAAGCAGTCCTTCAGTAATTTCCGGATATGACCAGTCATCTTTCACGCCTGGCCCATCATAAGAATGCTCCACACTCAGCATCACAAGCCATACGGGAATCTTTCTGTCACGGCAGTATCGGCCATAGAGGTCCATCATATTATAATAGAATGACCTTATTATCCAGTCGGGTTCACAACCTGCATCATTACTGATGACGGGATATAAATCGAATGTCAGGAACTTCAGATCAAAAATGTCGACCATGTGGTCGAGATAGTTTTCAAAGTTTGGAACATATATCTCGGGGTTCGGATTCTTCAGGTTATCTGTGTAGAAGTCGCCGAGAATACTTGGGGCTGCTGCAGCTGCAAAATTTGCATAAGCTATTTTTGACCCTTTGTTGGTATTGACCATATCGAAAGTGGGGATGGCAGCCACCTCATCTTTCTTAAGTTGATATACGGGCAAATCCCAGTTTTTTGGCAATGGTTCATCCATGACATAGAATCCCCATACGTCCGGATTCTGTCTGTGATTATTCATTACGTTGCCGAGGGCTGTCCAGTTGTCCTTAAGTAGAACTGATTCCGGAGTGCTGGCATCGCCGGGCTCGCTGCTTCTCGTAAGACAATAGCCTTGTGTATTCAGAATTAGTCCCATACCCAGTTCCTTCAGATAGTGTGTCCACTTGTTCATCAGCGTCATATTATTGAGGCTACAGCCCTTGTCCCATAACTCAACGTTGAAGCCGCAGTTTTTGATGTCGTCGAAATAAGCCTTCTGTTCCGCTTCTGTCAGAGGCTGCCCGTTTTTTGTTGCGTTAATAGGCACATTGTCGAATATGGCAATCGGAAACTTGTCTCCGGTCGGATTGGTATAGCCCTCATATTCCACAGCGGCTGTGGCTCCCGGTCCCGAAACGAGGAGTGCTATAGCATATAGTAGGAATTTCTTTTTCATGCTTTTAAAGGTTAATGTTTAGTCGGGACTTAAATCAGGACATATACTATCAGTGGCAAAGTTAATATATTAGATTTAAAATCCCAAATGTTTTTAAATAATTATTTACATTTATTTGCAAAATGGAGTTTGCGGATTAGTTTTTATAGGGAGACTCCATTTATGTCAGGGAGTCTCCTTATAAAACAAATTCAGATGCCGATACTTCCGTAATAGATATATTCATCTGTGCGGAACTGTATCACATATTCGCCCGAAAGGGAGAACAGGGTCTGGATGAAGTCAGCCTCATCGCCGGTAACGGCTACCGGATTATTGTCGGCATCCTTTATTTCATAGCTGATGATGTCGGGGTTGGATCCATCATCGAACGACACGCCATCTTCAACGCTTATTGAGCATAGAATCGGACGAGAGGGCATTCGATGGCGAACATCTGTGCTTTCGTTAGGTTTCGGATCTGTATTAGTTGTGGCTGAAGATGCATACAGCCTCACTTGAACAGACTGCCCGGTGTCCCAAGCGACGGCGATGGAACACGAGACCATGATTAGAAATAATGTCAGGATGTTTTTCATTACTTTAAAATGGGTTGGTAAGTGGCGACAAAGTTATAGTGAATAATGGTTTAACGCAAGAAAATTTGTGCGAAAAATAGGGCGATTTGTGCGAAAATGCTTTCAAATTTGTGCGAAATATGTGCGAAAATTCAAATTATATAGGATATGTGGAGGTTATGAGCTAATTTTGTGAGAGTTAAATCCGATATAATAATACATATATAAGAGACATGGCTACACGATATGCATTAATGTTAATGTTAATTATCCTGCTTAGTGGGTGTGGTGAAACAACTCAGAATCCCATTCTTGAAAGATTAGATAGAATGGCAAAAGCCAATTCAAGGGTTGAGTTGGATTCACTGTATTCTATTTCGAAAGATGAATTATCAAAAGAGGACAAAGTATATTATGATTTCCTGTCGGTCAAGCTTGCCGATAAGGCAATAATTCATCATACATCCGACAGCATCATTCTTCCCGTCATTGATTATTATTCAAGTCATGGGCCAAAGGAGCGTTATGCTGAATCATTATATTATGGCGGAAGGGTATATCATGACATAGGAGATTTCCCTTCAGCTATAAGGTATTATGGTGAAGCATTGAGTTTAGTAGGTAAGGATAAAAAGTCATTACTTCTAAAAGGAAAAATATCGGCACAGATGGCAGGCCTTTTTAATTCAATGCGACTTTTTGATGAAGCGCGCCGATATATTGACATGTCTATTGAAATTGACAGGGAATTAAAAGATACGATTAATCTGATGTACGATCTGGAAGTGTTGGGCACTAACTATATAAACGTCAAAAATTATGATGAGGCTGAGAAAGCTTTCCGCCGGGCTATAAGGATCGCTGATCGAACTTCTCCTGTAGAGTCTATGTTGGATTCCGTTTATCTGGCAGGAATAAAGAATTACAAGAGAGAATTTTTGTCTGCAGCTGATTTAATAAATGGAGTGCCTCACCGAGTGAGTGTCGGGAATGAATGTGACGATGATCAGAAGCAGTTAGTGTATTCTTATGCGGCCGACATATACAGATGTGCCAGCATGCCGGACTCTGCCTATAAATATGCATTGGAATTGGTAAAAATTAAGGATGCCCGGAATCTAAAAACAGGTTATGCCATTCTATTATCTGACGAATTAAAGGATTTGGTTCCAGCAGATTCTATTCGTCCATACGTTCATCACTACGAGGCTGCTGTGGAGAGCTATATGAACAGTCGGGGCGACGCGAATGCGTTGATACAGAATACACAGTACAATTACAGCATCGTGGAACGGGACAAGCAGAAGGCCCTCGAGAAGAAGCGCGTGATAGAACGGTGGCTCGCGTTAAGCGTCATAGTGTTGCTGTTGGCAATAATCGCGGTGATATATTACCGCGATAAATCGAATCGTACTCTGATAAAACTGCGTTCGGCTCTGGACAATTCGCGCGAGCTGAGGAAACAATTAGAAGCGGGTGACGCAAAGGGAAAAGACTCCGGACCCGAATCGGGACTTACAGCTGAAGTGGCGCCCGAAGCAACGGACGAAGTGGCACCTGAAGTGACACCCGAAGTGACGGCCAAAGACCTGCGCCGACAGCTGATCGTCGAGCTGACGGCTGTGTGCGACAGCAAGAAGCGGTTGCCACTTTCGCCGGAAATCGGAAACTCGCGGGCATACGCGGAACTGCAGGAGTATATTAAAGAGAAGCGGGCTATTCCGGATGCGAGTCCGTTATGGGGCGAACTGCACTCGGTCATCATGGCGGCATCACCGCATTTCGACCAACGTCTGCATCTGTTGTCACCGGGCAAGATAAAGACGGATGCCTACCGCATAATGCTTCTGATAAAGTGCGGGGTCACGCCGACGCAGCTTAGCTTTTTGATAGGTCGAGCCAAGGGAACGCTGTCCACCCGCCGCAGGATATTGGGCCTGAAGTTTACTGACAGCGAGATCAGCCCGACCATGTTCGACAACCTGGTCTACGCGTTGTGACAGTAGTGGCGCGGGCGCATCAACCAGACAAGAGTTTTTTTGACAGGAGAACAGGAGGAACAGGAGCAGCTGCGACTGGAGGGGCGGTGTCCTCACCGCCCGCTACATCGATCCGGTGACTACATTGACGACGTGGACGTCGTCATCCCAGTCGCAGCGGCTCCTGTTCTACTGTTCTTCTGTCTGAAATCCTTGCGCGGCACGGAGGGCTCACGCCACTGTCCGCTGCGACTGGAGGGGCGGTGTCCTCACCGCCCGTCACATCAATCCGATGACTACATTGACGACGTGGACGTCGTCATTCCAGTCGCAGCGGCTCCTGTTCTACTGTTCTCCTGTCTGAAATCCTTGCGCGGCACGGAGTGCCCGCGCCACTGTCCGCTGCGACTGGAGGGGCGGTGGCCTCACCGCCCGCTACATCGATCCGGTGACTACATTGACGATGTGGACGTCGTCATTCCAGTCGCAGCGGCTCCTGTTTCTACTGTTCTCCTGTCTAAAATACTCGTGCGGCACGGAGTGTCCGCTCCACTGTCCGCTGCGACTGGAGGGGCGGTGTCCTCACCGGCAGCCACATCAATCCGGTGACAACATTGACGACGTGGACGTCGTCATTCCAGTCGCAGCAGCTCCTGTTTCTACTGTTCTCCTGTCTGAAATCCTTGCGCGGCAGGGAGGGTCCACGCCACTAAAAAAATAAGGAGCGTCGAGAGGCGCTCCTTGTTTTATTTATTATCCTTGGTTTTATTCAAGATGGGTCGGGAGTGTCAGAGCACGATGTTGACGATGCGGTTGGGGACAACGATAACCTTCTTGGGCTGCTTGCCGTCAAGCCATTTGGCGGCGTTGGGGTCGGCGAGGGCGGCCTGCTCCACGGCGGCCTTGTCGGAGCCGGCGGGCACCTCGATGCTGAAACGGGTCTTGCCGTTGAAGCTGACGGGATATTTCACGGTGTCCTCCACCAGCGCGCTTTCGTCCACCTCGGGCCATGCGGCGTCAACCACGCTCGTATCGTGGCCGAGACGATGCCAGAACTCCTCGGCGATGTGGGGCGCGAAGGGGGCGATGAGGCGCGTGATGATGTCCATGGCCTGACGGTTGCGCGACTTCATGGACGACAGCTCGTTGACGGCAATCATGAACGCGGATACCGATGTGTTGTATGAGAAATTCTCGATGTCTTGCGTCACCTTCTTGACTAACTTATTGACGGTCTTGGCCTCCTGCGGCGTCATGGGGGCGTCGGAAGCGAGATCGGCGTTGTCGAACAGGCTCCAGAGCTTGCGCAGGAAGCGGTTCACGCCGTCGATGCCGTTGGTGTCCCAGGGCTTGGACTGCTCAACGGGACCGAGGAACATTTCATACAGACGCAGCGTGTCGGCGCCGTAACGCTCCACGATGTCGTTGGGGTTCACCACGTTGAACATGGACTTGGACATCTTTTCCACGGCGTAGCCGCATACGTACTTGCCGTTCTCGAGTATGAATTCGGCGTCGGCGAAGTCGGGGCGCCATTTCCTGAACGCTTCGGTGTCGAGCACGTCGTTGTCGACCATGCTGATGTCCACGCGGATGGGCGTGGTGTCGTAGTCGTTCTTCAGGCCCTTGCTGACGAAGGTGTTGGTGCCCTTGATGCGGTACACGTAATTGCTGCGGCCCTGTATCATGCCCTGGTTCACCAGCTTCCTGAAAGGCTCCGGCTCGGCCACGACGCCGAGGTCGTAGAGGAACTTGTTCCAGAAGCGGGAATAAATCAGGTGTCCGGTGGCGTGCTCGGCACCGCCCACGTAGAGGTCGACGTTACGCCAGTAGGCGTTGGCCTCCTTGCCCACGAGGGCCTCCGAATTGTGCGGGTCCATGTAGCGCAGGTAGTAGGCCGAGCTGCCGGCGAAACCGGGCATGGTGCATACCTCGATGGGATAGCCTTCCTTGGTCTTCCAGTCCTTGGCGCGGCCCAGCGGAGGCTGGCCGTCTTCGGTGGGAAGATATGAGTCGACTGCCGGCAGCTGCAGGGGCAGCTCGGACTCGGGCAGCATACATGCCATGCCGTCCTTGTAATACACTGGGAATGGCTCGCCCCAATAACGCTGGCGGCTGAAGATGGCGTCACGCAGGCGGTAGTTGACCTTGACGCGGCCGATGCCTTCGGACTCGATGAACTGCTTGGTGCGAGCTATGGCTTCCTTGACCGAGAGGCCGTTAAGGTCGAGTTTCGGACCCTTGGAATTCATCATGATGCCCTCCTTGGCGTCGAACGACTGCTCGGAGACGTCGGCACCCTCGATAAGGGGGATGATAGGAAGGTCGAAATGGCGTGCGAAAGCGTAGTCTCGGCTGTCGTGGGCCGGAACGGCCATGATGGCTCCCGTTCCGTAGCCGGCCAACACATAGTCGGACACCCAGACGGGAATGTTCTGACCCGTGAGGGGGTTGACTGCATAGCTGCCGGTGAACACGCCCGACACGCGCTTCTCTATCTGGCGCTCGCGCTCGGTCTTGTGCTTCACCTCGTCAAGATAGGCGTCTACCAGCGGCTTCTGCTCGGAAGTGGTGAGCAGAGGCACGTACTTGGACTCCGGAGCGAGCACCATGAACGTGACGCCGAAGATGGTGTCGGCGCGGGTGGTGAATATCTCGAGGTTCAAGTCACGGTCGGCCACCTTGAAGTTCATTTCGGCGCCCTCGCTGCGGCCTATCCAGTTGCGCTGGGTTTCCTTGAGGCTTTCGCTCCAGTTCAGTGTGTCGAGACCGGAGAGGAGGCGCGGGGCGTAGGCCGAGACACGCAGGCACCACTGGCTCATCATCTTCTGCTCCACGGGATGACCGCCGCGCACCGACAGCCCCTCGGATACCTCGTCGTTGGCAAGGACGGTGCCGAGGGCCGGACACCAGTTCACCATGGTCTCGCCGCGATATGCGATGCGGTAGTTCATCAGCACGTCGGCCTGTTCGCGCTCGGACATGGCGTTCCATTCGGCGGCGGTGAAACGCATGGGCTTTGTGGCCGCCGCGTTGACGCCCTCGGTGCCGTTGGCGGCGAAACGCTCCACCAGGCCGGATATGGGCATGGCCTTGTCGGCGTCCAGGTCATAATAGGAGTTGAACATGCGGATGAACGCCCATTGGGTCCAACGGTAATATTCGGGATCGCAGGTGCGCACCTCGCGGCTCCAGTCGAAGCTGAAGCCGATCATGTCGAGCTGGCTGCGATAGTTGTTGATGTTGCTGACGGTGGTTATCTCGGGGTGCTGGCCGGTCTGGATGGCATACTGCTCGGCGGGGAGGCCGTAAGCGTCATAACCCATGGGATGCAGCACGTTGAATCCGTTCTGCCGCTTATATCGGGCGTAGATGTCGGAGGCGATGTAGCCTAACGGATGGCCTACGTGCAGACCGGCTCCCGACGGATAGGGGAACATGTCGAGCACATAGAACTTGGGGCGGGACGAATCCACGTCCACCTTGTAGATATTGTTGTCGCGCCAGTACTGCTGCCAGCGCTTCTCGATGTCCTGATGATTATATTCCATTATGATGTTGTATGTTGTTAATCGTAAAATGCGTATGTGGTCTTATGGTCCACGATATGGTCGTGGTCGGGCACGTGTTTCCAGTCGCCGAACTGTCTGGTGAGATAAGCGTCGGGGTCGTGCGGCACCGACAGTCGGATACCTTCGAACTCAGCGCGGCCCAGGGGGAAAATAGCCTCCGGCGGAATGGACTGATACCACTGCAGTCCCAGGTCGAGTCGATATAGGCGTGAGGCGCCGATACGGCTCAAGGCACGGAACATGGGGAACACTACATGCCGCAACATCCGGTATTGAAACGTAACGTGCGGTGATTTGTGGTAACGCAAAGGCTTCTCTACCAGCCGCACGGCCAAAGTGGCGCAGAAACGATGTATAAACCGGTTAAGTCCCGGGCGCATGGGAAATATGTCGATCTGCAATCCGCGTAAATTACGCCGTTCGTGCAACAGATTCCCTTTTTGGAAATATTCCGATTTAAGGTCCCGCAGCACAGGCCAGAAGCCATAGTAAGTCGGGTCGGTTTCGTGGCATTGGATTACGAAATCGGGATGAGGCTTCCGTTCAAGCATGAGCCGTTTGAATTTTTCGGCATCTTCGTATGTCATGCAGATGTCGGTGTCATCGTCCCAGGGTATGAAGCCTCCATGACGCATGGCGCCGAGCAACGTGCCGCCCTCAAGCCAATATTTTATATCGTTCTCTTTGCAAAACGAATCCACGAACTTCAGCATCTCCAGCATGCGCAGTTGTGCGCGGCGCTGGTCGGAACCGTCGGGATTGTACCGGGCGCGAAGTTGGGACTGTTGTACATGATCAATCATTATTTTCAAGACTTGTGAGACTGCAAAGTTAATAAAAATTAGAGGAATAGAGAAATTTTGGGCGGCAACCTTAACGGATAAGGAAACGGCAGGGTGCGGTTCCGGTAATTTTGCCGGAAAAAAGAGATGGAGAAACTATTAAGGAACAAAGAGGCGCTCGTGGCCGACGACCTGCTGAACCGGGCACAGAGCAGCTGGAATGCGATGAACCGTTACCGGCAGGACCGCGACCGGTGCAAACGGTTCACTTACGGCGACCAGTGGAGCGACATGGTGGAAACGGCCGGCGGGCTGATGAGCGAGGAGGCGGAGATGCGCAACCAGGGGCGCACGCCATTGAAAAACAATCTGATACGGCGCTTGGTGCGCAATGTGTTAGGTGTGTTCCGCAACCGGTACGTGCAGCCGGTGTGCACGGCCCGCGACGGGTCGGAATCGATGCAGGCCGCCACGATGCAGCGGCTGTTGCGCTACAACGCCGAGCTGAACCGGCTTGGCGAGGTGTATGCCCGCACCATGGAGGAATTTCTGATATCGGGGATGTGCGTTCACAAGAAGTGGTATGGCCGCAAGGGGCGCGTCAGCGACTGCTGGACCGACTTCGTGCAGCCCGACAGGTTCTTCATGGACATGAGCGGGCGGGATTTCCGGGGCTGGGACATATCGCTGATAGGTGAGATCCACGACATGACACCGGCGACGCTGTTGGCTACATTCGCTGACAGCGAGGAGATGCGCGAACGGCTGGTGAAATGCTACGGCGACCTGTCCGTAACGGCCTACGACCGGACGTGCCGCGTATGGGAGATATGGGAACGGACCTATCCGGCGCGCTGGCACTGCCACGACCGGGTGACGGGACGCTGCTGGAAGGTGGACCGTGAGATGTATGCCGTGGTAATGGACGAGAACCGGCGCCGGCGCAAGGAGGGCATTCCGGAGGTGGAGACGCGCTGGTATATAGACGACGAATGGCGCTGGAGTTTCGTGTCGCCCGATGGAGTGGTGATAGACTCGGGCGTGTCGCCCTACCGGCATGGCGGCCATCCGTACGTGTTCAAGGCATATCCGTACATCAGCGGCGAGATACACAGCTTCGTGAGCGACATCATCGACCAGCAGAAATACACCAACCGCCTGATCTCGATGTACGACTGGATACTGAAGTCGTCGGCCAAAGGGGTGCTGCTGATGCCGGAGAACGCGTTGCCCAAGGGTGTGGACCTGGATGCCGTGGCCGAGGAATGGAGCCGGTTTGACGGGGTGATATTGTTCCGGCCCCATGCCGGCGAGCCGCTGCCGCAGCAGATCAGTTCCAAATGCACGGACATCGGCCTGACCGAACTCCTGAACATCCAGATGAAGATGATGGAGGACATATCGGGCGTGAACGGGGCGTTGCAGGGTAAGCTGGATTCCGGCTCCATGTCGGGTACGCTGTACAACCAGCAGACGCGCAATTCGCTGACGGCGCTGTCCGACATGATGCTGTGTTTCGACGATTTCATCAAGCAATGCACCGCCATGGACGCCGACAATATCGGGCAGTTCTATACCCCGGACAGAATCAGGAGGGTGACCGGGGCGGGTTCAGACCTGACGGCAGACCGGCTGTTCGACGGTTCGCGGTTCGACTTTTCGTTCGAGTGACAACGCCGGTTTTAGAAACTGTTTAAATTTATTACGAATAAATTTTTATATGGATTCTTTCATGGATTTTTAAGAATCTTTTTGGCTGTTTTCGCCAAGTTTCGGCAGTCGCAACCGAAAGGTTTCTCCTTTCTCAACTTGCGAAAACATCTCAAAAATCTTCTCAAAATCCATTGAAAATAAATTTAAACAGTTTCTTAACGGATAAGGAAACAAGGGGAGGATAAGGGGTTAATTTTGCAACGTCAACCAAAACAAACAATTATGGAACTATTCAAAAAGAAGAAAAAGGAAGATGACGCCGATGCGCGTCAGGCTCCGCAGGAAATGCAGGAAGTGCAGGAGGTGCAGGAAGCGGTGGAAGTGGAGGAAGTCAGCCCTGCGGCCGAAGAAGAAAATCCGGAGGAGGCCGGGCCAGAGACTTCGGAAGCGGAGGGGCTGAAACTGCCGGTGGCATCCGAGATTGCGGCCTCTCTCGGCAAGCCTGAACTTGAAGACAGCCTGCAGGAAACGCTGAGGAGTCTGCAAGGAGAAATTTCGACTGGCAAGGTTGCGGACGGGACGGTTCGGCTGATTGCCTTAGGCCTGGACTACGAACGGGCGGTGAAGGAAGCCGACGCCGCCGGTGAGATCAGAGGGCGCAACGCCGCCATCGAGGAGAGGTTGCTGACCCGCAATGACAGCGACGGCATTCCACATCCCGGAGGCGGACATGGCGCCGGCGCGACCACGCACGCATTCTCGATTTTCGATCTGGCACGCAGCGCCCGATAACCTGTGACAAAACATTCATCAACCACTAATCATCAATCATTAACCACTAATCATCAATCATTAACCACTAATCATCAATCATTAATCACTAATTACTAATTAATTATGAGCGAGACAATAGAACTGAGCAAGCCCACGAAGGGCGTAACCGTGAGTGCAGTTGCCGACATGACAGGCGGCATGGCCCCCGGCAATCTGATGGAAACCGACATAGACCAGGAGCTGTTCCGGTTCAACTCGGACGACACTCCGCTGATGAACCTGATGCTTCAGGCCAAGCGCGTGAAGGTGAGTTCGCCTGAGATAGACCATTACATGGTGGACGAGCCGCGCAGCAGCGTTGTGACCATCGGCAGCGTGGCCGGCGGCGGCATCCAGAGCACCTTGCCGCTGGATAGCGCGGACCAGGCGTTGGTGCGCCCGTGCAGCACGTTGCTTGTGCCCGGCGTGGACGGATGTGACGAAACCGGCGTGACCACTCCCGGCAAGGCACTGATGCTGTATGTGACCGGCATAGACAACGCCACGAACAATCCCATAGTGCGCGCCGTGAACGGCTATCGCCGCCAGACGTCGGACGAGTTCTCGTCGCTGCCGCCCATCCCCGAGGGCTCTCGCTGCGTGATACTTTCCAATTCGCTGGCCGAGACGCAGAAAACGGTGGACCCCGAGCTGATAGTTCCCCAGGCCACGCGCGTATATCTGCAGAAACGCGGCATGAATCAGGTGGTGAGCGATTACTTCGAGAGCCAGCGCAAGCACATCCCCTTCACCAACGCCATCCTGGCCGAACAGGCCATATCCAACTTCAAGGTGCGCGGCAACCGCACGCTGTGGGCCGGCCGCCCCGGCAAGTTCAAGGTGAACGTGGAAGGCCTTGGACTGCAGACAGTTTATTGCACCGAGGGCTTGCGTTGGCAGTTCAAGCGCGAGATGCAGCACGAGGGGAAGTGGACCATCGAGAAGATCATAGCCCTGGCCAAGATGTTCTTCACCGGCGAGGACGTGCCCAAGACGGCGTTGCTGCTGGCCGGCAAGAACCTGTTGGAACAGATACAGGGCGTGGACTACAGCAAGCATCCCGAGATCCAGATCACAAGCAAGGTGAACAGCCTGGGCTGGCCGGTGACGAACTTCCACACGGTGTTCGGCGACATCGAGATCAAGCGCGAGCCTACGCTGGACCGTCTTGGATGGAGCAATTCGGGCGCCCTGATAGGCGAGAACCGCCTGGTGCACTATGTGTACAGCTCCGAGCATAGCTTCAGCGACCGCGTGGACGGTCAGGAGGCCACCCGCAACGGAATCCTGATATGGGACGCCCTGGCACTGAAGGGAAGCTGCCACATCTGGATAGACGGCGAGGGCGAGGAGCGCGAGACCGATTCCACGGTGTTCAGGATGTGGGACAAGGAGACCGCTCCCGAGAATCCGCAGGAGGGCTGCCTGTACTATCTGCTGAACGACTGCAAGGGAATCTCGGCCTCCGCACGCATCGGCCAGGTATGGGTGTGCGTCGGCGGCGACTGGAGCCTGTGGAGAGGCGAGGCCACTGTGTGATGAACAGTAATTCAAGTCAACGATTATGGACACGAACAGAAAGAAAGAGAGGCGCACCTACGGCGTGCGGCTGATGGAATGGCAGGCTCTGATACCTGCCGGATACGGAGTGGTGAAGGTTCACTTCAAGGGAGGCAGCTATTCGGGCTACGGCCAGACGCCGGCCACCTTCACCACCGACAACGTGGCGTTGCAGCGGCTGATAGAGGACAGCAGCTATTTCGATAGCGGCAAAATCTTCAGGATGCGATGAACGTGCCGGTGACGTGGCTCACCCGTCGGGCGGTGATGCTGCTTGACGAGGACATGGAGGAGCTGGAGGCGGCCGAGGTGTTCGGCGACATGGGCATGGAACTGAGCCGGCTGGTGGGCGAGCTGGTGCCGGAAGGAGCGTCTAAGACAATGCGCGAGGCTGATTTCGGCGACATAGACGAGACACTGAGCCTGTGTGGCGGCAAGAAAGTAATGGCTACCGCAAGCCGGCTTGAGATGAAAGTGCCCGACGACTTCATGCGGCTGGTGGAATTCCGGATGAGCGACTGGCCGCGCAGCCTGACCGACTGGCGCGAGCCTCAGGCCGTGATGCACGGCTACAGCCTGCCCGGACTGTGGCTGGAGAACCGCCCCGACGGACGGTATCTGATAGCGGACGGCACCAAAGCGGGCGCCACCGTGGTAAGCGCGCAGTATCTGCCTGTGGCCGAAGTGAAGGATGACGGCCACGACCGGACGGTATGGATCCCCCGTTCATTAGTGAACCGCACGGCCCGGACCATCGCCACCATGGCCCGCGAGATAATAACGACCTGACCTGAACCCCGGGAGCATAGACATTCCGCTATGCCCGGACTCTGCGACGAGGGTGCGACGCAAAGGGAATCACATTCCCCGGGCGCCGCACCCTCCGATTCTTAATTGCCGAAGATAGTGTCACCGTACACCTTCTTGATGTCTTTCATAATTATCTTGGTAAATTTGGCAGCTCCGATGTCCGAGTTCAGGTGGTCGGCATCGTAAAAGTCATTTTCGTCGAAACGTGGATCAGCCCAATAATTGAACCACGGTATTCCCCGGGATCCGGACAATGAGTCGAGAGTGGACATAAAGATGTTGACATCGTGTTTGTTGACACTCTGTCTATATGTGATCCATTCCGGCATTGTGGTGAATACAACGCGGATGCTATGGTTGCGACATGTGTCCAGCATGCGTTCAAGTTCAGCCAGATTGGCATCCTTCATGTTCAGGTGGATTCCATCCGAGTGACGTTGCGCAATCAGATGTCCTGTATCTTCCCAGTCAGCGGGGCGGTTGTCACGGCCATAACTTTCTCCATGACCGAGGGAATCATGTTGCAGGGAACTTTTCTGGAGACCGAAGAAAACGCCCAATTTATTTTTGTAAGTATTGAAAGTGCCTATTTCATATCTAAATCGGGAATACCATGGATGAATGTCCAGATCCATATATAAATCATAATTGCATACAAATACATTTTCTTCGGACTTTTCCATATCGGTATCGAACAGCGAGGTGTATCCTATGTGAAGAATGAGAATCTGCAGGCTGTCCAGACGTGGAAGCCAGTGTTCGAACAGGCGGCGGTCATATTTAAGGGTTTGAGATACGTTGGCAAGATTGACGGCGCCGGGTCCCATCATGTCGGGTCTGAGTCCGAAATATGCGTGGGAATTTCCGAGAATCAGGGTCCTGACATGTTCGGCGGAATTATTCATGACCTGATTCTTGGTCTTATAGGGATTCGGCATGTAGCGTACTATAAATTCGCCGGCAATCAAAGAGATGGCGATAATGCAGGCGAACAAAAGCGAACGTATTATAAATTTTTTCATAGCTTTTAGAACTGGAAATAAATAAACGCCTCATTATTGCCGACAGACGCCAGGCATAAAATGACCAATCCCCAATAAATGAACCATCGCCACGCCCTGTATTTCATCAGGCCGGTCTGCTTTAACTGGAATCCATAGACGCATGTGCGATGTGTCCACTCTACCGCGAGCATGACTATGATGAAAAGGATGCTCCAACTTCCTTTGGGCGATGGCACCAGGGTGAAATCCGTGAACATTTTTCTGAAAATAGAGCCGGCTGCCGATAGCGTTTCCGCTCTGTACAGTACACGCCCCATGACTACCAGGAAAAACGTTATTCCCATCAGCAGGAATTCCTTAACGGAAGGAAGCGTCTTGTCGGGGGCAACCGTAGTGTGTTTATATTTGCGCGACGTGCCGGCTATGAGCAACGGCACGAACAACATTGCGTTGAACGCTCCCCATGAAATAAACGTCCAGTCGGCTCCGTGCCAGAATCCGCTGACCAGAAACACAATAACCGTGTTGCGTATGGTTTTCGATTTGCCATGACGATTGCCTCCGAGTGGAATATAGACATAGTCGCGGAACCATGTGGACAGCGATATGTGCCAGCGGCTCCAGAATTCCGCTATGCTTCGCGAAAAATAAGGGAAATTAAAATTCTGCATCAACCGGATTCCGAATAATTTGGCGCACCCCAGCGCGATGTCGGAATATCCTGAAAAATCCCCATACATCTGAAATGAGAACAATACGGCCCCGATGATCAGATTGATACCTCCCATTTCATCGTAATGTGAGAAAATGTAATCTACGGTATGCGCGCAATTGTCGGCCACGACCATCTTTTTAAAGAAACCCCATAACATCTGCCTCATGCCGTCTACCGCAAGACTATAATCGAAATGGCGTTTGTTCAGAAACTGCGGCAACAGATTGGATGCCCGTTCAATCGGACCTGCCACCAGTTGCGGAAAGAAACTGAGGAAAGCATAGAAGTCGATGGCATTTCTGCAGGCCTTGACATTGCCCCGGTACACATCAATGACATAACCGACAGCCTGAAAGGTATAAAAACTGATGCCTACCGGCAACACCAGGTCGAGAGTGACCCAATCAGGATGCAGTCCAAAGGATTCAAAGATGGATTTGAGATTTGATGCGAAAAAATTATAGTATTTATAAACGCCAAGAATACCCAGACTCACGGCTATGTTTGCGCCGCAGACCCATTTCGCCAACAATTTGCGTTTCGATACGGAAGGACTGTCCGTGTCGGATTCTTCATTAGGACGTGGCAATAAATTCCCTATTGCTATTCCGCATACGTATGCTGTGGTACTGGCCAGTATTATCAGTCCAAGAAATCGCCAGTTCCACCATCCATAGAATATGTAGCTTGCGAGGATTACAAATAAGTTTTGTAGCCTCAGGCGTTTGTCCAGCAGCCAATAGCAAGCGAATACTATGGGTAGGAAACATAGAAACTCTATCGAATTGAAAAGCATTATTATCCTTATATTTCAAACTGCAAAATTACTAAATATCCATTTTATGACAAAATCAGGGATGTAATATAGCGGAACGGAAATCGTTATAACATAGATGAAACGACTGGTATTTGCTACGAACAACAAGCATAAGATAGAGGAGGCGCGGGCCATATTGGGACCGGCCGTGGAACTGGTGTCGCTGAGCGAGATAGGGTGCCATGAGGAATTGCCGGAGACGCAGGCCACACTGGAGGGCAACGCCTTGCAGAAGGCGCGCTATGTGCAGGAGCATTACGGAGTGGCGTGTGTGGCCGACGACACGGGGCTGATGGTGGACGCCCTCGGCGGCGAACCGGGTGTGCTGAGCGCCCGGTATGCGGGCACGGGCCATGACTCGGAGGCCAATATGCGCAAGCTGCTTCACAATATGGCGGACAAGGACGACCGCAATGCCCATTTCTCCACAATATTAGCATACGTGGATGCCAAGGGCAACGCCCGCACGTTCGAGGGCCGCGTGGACGGCGAGATAGCGCGCGAGCGCAGCGGTGAGTCGGGATTCGGCTACGACCCTGTATTCATTGCCGGGGAGACCGGCGAGACGTTCGCCCGCATGAGTCCCGAGGCGAAAAACGCCATATCCCACCGCGGCCGCGCATTCAGAAAATTCCGCGACTGGTTCGTGACACTGGTCCTGCTGCTTATGATGTGGGCCGCGCCGGCGCAGGCCGTGGAGTGGAAACAGCATCCGAGCTATGACGGCCAGACTTACCGCATTATCGATTCTCCGAAATACACGTATTTCATAGCTCTGAAAGATGTGTACGACGTGCGGGTGGCCGGTTTCGACCGCCCTTACGGCCAGTTGTACCGTTACGACAAGGACAACGACGAGTGGAAATGGCTTAATGCCGACACGGGGCTGTCGGAGAATGTGGTGTGTACGGCGGGATATGACTTCAAGAACCGTCAGTTGGTAGTGGGGTACATTAACGGCAACATAGACCTGCTGTCCGACTCGGGCGAAGTGACCAATATCCCGGGCCTGAAACAGGCCGGCGCGAATGCCTCGCAGGACATCATGGACATAAACGTGGACGAAAACAACGGCAATGCCTGGATTGCGACGGGCACAGGATATGTCAGCATCGATACCTCGAAGGGAGAGGTGGCTACCTCGCGCAATTACGGGCGTCCCGTGCAGAGCGTCGGTAAAGTGGGCGAATACCTGTTGGTGGCCGCGGATTCGTGCCTGTGGTACGGCAGCGAGCTGAGCGGGGATTTGGGCTCGTTCCGGAAGGTGGAGAATACAGACAAGCGCGTATTCCGGCGTATGCTGACGCTTGGCGACCGGGTGTATGCCATGTATGGCGACAGGAACCCGGTGATGGGCTGTGTCTTAATCCGAGACGGCGTGCCTGAATTTCAGGTGACGTCGTACTCGAACGAATATTCAATGGAGCGCGGGGCGGACTGCATCATCACGTCCGGACACCGATGGGTGCGTGTTTATGACCGCAACGGACGGACCACCGACTACCCGATGCCGGAAGCGGTGGCCGATAATGCGCCTCAGGGCGCCAGCCTCGACGGCAAGACCTGGTGGTTCTCGGCCGGTCGCGACGGCTATTACCGCATGACGGCGCCCGGCGGGGACGGCAAATGGACCATGACGATGCATGGATATTTCCCCAATGCCGCCAATGCGTTCAGGTGCCGCGCCATGGTGTACGACCGGAATCTGGGCATGATGATTCGCAATCATGGCCACGAAAGGCCGTACAACACCATCACTACTCCCGACCTGCTGTGCCGTCTGAAAGACGGACAGTGGAGTCCGTTGTCGCTGACATATTCGGGCAAGGATCCTGAAGAGATATTCTACACCAGCAATCCGATGGGACTGTCGATAGATCCCGTGAACCCCAATCACATATATTGCGGATCGAACCAGTACGGGCTGCTGCGTCTGGACCTGACCGGCGAGCACAGCCTCCGCATAGGGCGCCCGAACGACCATGCGGCGGGGAAGAACGGTTTCGTGGCAGGCACGCAAATCATGCAGGAATGGAGCGGTTCGTGCAATTTCGGTGTGCCGAAGTTCGACAGCTACAACACGATGTGGGTGCCCTATCTTAATCCGGACACCAAGCAGGCCGAGATATGGTACTGGCCGGCCGATGACCGCGCCGCCTCGATCTCGACCGCCACATACAGGCCGCTGAAGAAAAAGATATTCCGGAATGTGGAGCCTGACGGAAGCGCGTCGCTGATAACTCTTGCCTCGCAGCGCGACATGATAATATACGCGTCCGGAGGCTACGGTTCCAGTATTATGGTGTGGTATCATGGCGGCACGCTCGACACGGAGTCGGACGATGTGGTCCGGGTATTATCCACGTTCGTGGATCAGGATGGGTCGACGTTCGATTGCCGGTATGTGCGCAGCATGTACGAGGACCGCAGCACCGGCAGGGTCTGGGTCATGTATCAGGGCGGAGTGTTCACTTTCAATCCGGTGGAAATGGCCAACGGCAACACCACGGTGCGGCGTGTCAAGGTGGCGCGCAACGACGGTACCAATCTGGCGGACCTGTTGCTTGACGGTGTGGACGTCATATCGGTGACAGTGGACCCGGCCGGCCGCAAGTGGTTTGCCACCAACGGCGGAGGAATCGTGGTGACAAGCACCGACGGCACGAAGATTCTGAACACATATACCACCGACAACTCCGGGCTGCCGAGCAATTCGATAGACGCGATATGCTACAATCCGGATAACGGATCGATGATGGTATCCACGGGCGAGGGGCTGGTGGAGGCCTTTCTGAACGAGGCGGAGACATCGGGCAAAGCCCAGGTGCGCGCCTATCCCAATCCGGTGCGCCCCGGCTATATGGGAATGGTGACCATAGACATGCTGCCCGAAGGCTCGATGGTCAAGATAATGGATGCCGCCGGCAGAATGGTGCGCGAACTGGGCGAGGCTCCGGGCGGCTCCATAGAATGGGATATAACCAATTACAACAGGCGCCGTGTGCCGGCCGGCATATATTACATCCTCGGCACCAACGGCGCGGATCAGGATGCCTTTACCAAAATGGGCAAAATACTTGTGGTGGAATAAGGATATGGGACTTAAAGGGACAAAATATCTTGTAACCGCGGCTCTGGCCGTGACGGTCAGCATGGGAGCGGGTGCGTTGGACATAACCGTGACTCCGGGCAGGCTGTGCGAGCAGCTTCCGGTGATAGAGACGACGGCCGATGCCGAGTTGAAACTCCGGGGGGCGGTCAATGTGACGGATATGGCACTGCTTTGCAGAATGTCTCCGGCTGTCAGGACCCTTGACCTGTCGTCACTGTTCATAGCATCGTACGAGTACGACGACACGGGGTATATGGACCGGCTGAATTTCGAGGTCTACGAACTGGTGCCCAATATGCTGGCCGGTACCGAGGTGACCCGCGTCGTATTGCCGCCGTACAATCTGTCGATAGGCGACCAGGCTTTCGCACTGAGCAAGATAGAGGAGATAGTGATCCCGGCCGCTGCGTCAAGAGTGGGCGACTATGCCTTTGCGGGATGCGTGAACCTGAAGAAAGTGACGTTTGGCGGCCTTCCCGCCAAATTAGGCAAGGGAATGTTCCGTAACTGCACGAATCTGCAGACGGTTGATTTCAAGCAAGGGCTGAACGACGTGCCGGAAGGCACATTCTACGGGTGCTCCTCCTTGCAGGCCATGCCGGCCGGCGTGGAAACAATCGGAGCCGAGGCGTTCAGGAACAGCGGCGTTACGGTTGTGGACCTGCGGGGCGTTACGGAAGTAGGTGAGTATGCCTTTGCCGATGCAGTGCGGCTGACCACAGTGCTGAGCGACGGCCCGGTCAACATCGGGGCCGGTGCGTTTGCCGGCGACGTGGCGTTGGAAAGTATTCCCGAATTGTCGGGGACCGTGGGACAGGCTATGGCCGCAGCCTCGGGCAATGCTTTGACCCGGTGGCTGAAATCCCCGATAATAGGAGAGGCGGCCTTTGCCGACAATAAGAATATCACGGTGGTTAAGTTGGGTCCGCAAGTCCGGGAAATCAAGGCTCATGCCTTCCGTAACGACAGCGGTATACAGACGGTAAACGTCGCTGCCCTCGGGGAATCGGTGCCGGTGCTCGATCCCGACGCATTTTCGGGGCTTGAAGCCGAAGACGGCACATATCCTATCGACCTGCTGGTGGATGAACGGTACGTCGACAAGTGGAAGGAAGCGGAGGTGTGGAAGAAATTCAACATCCGCGGCACGTCGGGGATCGATCAGGTCTGGAATCCGGATTATGACGTTGACATACGCCGTCAGGGCGATACCGTGACTGTGACGGGAGCCGGGCCTTTCGACAATGTCCGGGTGTCGGGCGTGTCGGGCGTGACGTATTATGACGGAGGAAAAGGACAGACCGTAATCACCGTTACGGTTCCGGCCAACGAGATAGCCCTGGTCTGCGCGCGTCAGGGCGACAGAATCAAGATAGTCAAGCTCCGTTAATCAATCAGGATAGTCAGGCTTCGATAATCTTCAATATCTGATCGGCTATCTGCCGGTCGTTGGACAGACGCGGCACCTTGCGCTGGCCGCCGAGCTTGCCGGTACCCACGGACTTCAGCCATCTGGAGAAAGTTCCGTCGGGCACCGTTATTATTTCGGGCATGTCCAGGAAATACATTCCGGAGCGCTTGGCGTCGTAGTCGCTGTTGAGCTTGCGCAATTCATCGTCAAGCCTGCGCGCGAATGCCTCGATGTCGGCCGGTGCCTTGATCCATTCTATCAGCCATTGGTGGCGTCCGCGGCGTCCGCGGTCGGCGAACACTGGCGATACGGTATAGTCCTTGACCGTGCAGTCCAGTTCGCGGCAGGCTTCGGCCAGGGCTTTGTCGGCGTTGTCCTCCATCAGTTCCTCGCCGAAGGCGTTGATGTAGCACTTGGTGCGACCCACTATGCTGATGCGCACGGGATCCGTGGATTCGATACGCACTGTGTCGCCCATCCGGTAACGCCACAGTCCGTTGCTGGACGTTATCATCAGTTCATATACTCCGCCTGTCTCCAAGCCGGCTATGCCCGTGGCATCGTCCGGCGTCTTGCCCTGGGGTATGAATTCGTAGTATATGTCGTTGTCCAGTATCAGCAGCATCGAGTTGGAGTCCGGCAGGTCCTGTGTGGCGAAAAATCCCTCCGACGCATTGTAGTTCTCGACGAAATGCATCCGTTCGGGGTCGGTGATGCTGCGGTATATCTGACGGTACGGCTCGAACGAGATGCCGCCGTGGAAGAATACTTCCAGATTGGGCCATACGTCGTGCAGGTTGTCGGTATGGTTCTGTTCCAGCACTCCCTTGATTACGGCAAGGAACCAGCTGGGTACCCCCGACAGGTTGGTTATGTTGGTCTTGGCGGCCATGCGCACCAGCCGGGGCAGTTTCCTGGACCAGTCGGACATGAGAGCCACCCGTTTGGAAGGGATGCGCACCAGGTTGGCCATCGGCGGGCAGCGGTTTATCAGCGTGGCGCTGAGGTCGCCCACATGCACGCGTGGATCCTTAAGGTTCAGCTCGTTGGCGAACGATCCGCCCAGGATGAATCCCTTGCCGCAGAACATACGGCTCTGCGGGTTGTTCAGGATGTAATGTGCCACGGTGTCGGCGGCGCCGGCATAGTGCGTGCGGTGCAGCGAATCGCGTGTGATGGGAATGAACTTGGACTTGCCGCCCGACGTGCCGCTGCTCTGGGCATAGTCGCGGCAAAGTCCGGGCCACAGCAGATTGCGTTCTCCTGCGATCATGCGCATCACCAGCGGCCGGATGTCCTCATACTCCACAGGCTTAAGGTCGCGGGCATAGCGGGCGGTCACGTCGCCGCTGCCGGCTATCGACGCGAAATCATGCCTGAAGCCTATCCATGTGCTGTCGGCACGGCGCAACAGGCTGCGCAACACGCGTTGCTGTATTTCCTCGCCCTCACGGCCCCAGTGACGGGTCCGCAGCGCGCGCCGCTCAAACATCCCCCTTACCAGCGGAGTATAGTCCATAGTGTGTATCTGTCAATTTATGCTTCTTCCCGGAGCTTAACAGCAAGGCAAGTCCGGTTACGGTCTGCAAATTTATAACAACTTTATATTAAAACAGAATTTTTTAGTAATTTTGCTTAGCGAAATCGAAAAAATTGCAAAAAAAACTCTCTATGGGCAAGAATAAACTGAAGAAATTTGCCGATATGGCGGAATTCAAGTGCGTGTATCAGTATCCCCGCGAGGAATTGCTGCGCACGGGATTCCCACACAGAGGGAATTGGAACGGCGAGGTGTTCCCGGAGTCCAGGCCCCTGATTGTGGAACTGGGCTGCGGCAAGGGAGAATATACCGTCGGACTGGCCCGTCACGACGGAACCCATAATTTTGTGGGCATCGACATCAAGGGAGCACGCATGTGGAGCGGTGCCAGGGAGGTGGAGGCATCCGGTATGACCAATGCCGCGTTTCTGCGCGCCGAAATCGAGAACATAGAGCATTTCTTCGCCCCCGGCGAGGTGGACGAGCTGTGGATCACATTCCCCGATCCGCAGATGCAGAAGGTGCGCAAACGCCTTACATCCACACGGTTCCTGAATCTGTACCGCAAGCTGCTGAAACCGGACGGAATAGTGAACCTTAAGACCGATTCTCCGTTCCTGTATGAATACACGCGCAGGCTGGTGAAACTGAACGGATTGCCGTTGCTGAGCGACAGCGCGGACATATATGGACTCGGTTTCGGTCCGGATGATGACCTGTACGGCACTGAGGTGTCCGATCCGGCACGAAGCATCAAGACATATTACGAGCAGCAGTGGCTGAGCCGTGGCAAACAGATCAAGCTGTTGCGCTTCCGTCTCCCTGCCGACGGCGAACTTCAGGAACCTCAGGCCGACGACATCCCCAAGGACGATTACCGCTCTACCAAGGGACGGCCTCAGCTGGAAGTTAAGAAAGTTTAAAAAGTTTAGAAAGTTAAGATAATAGCTTAGATTTTAAATCATGACACTATATCCCAATCTTATAATCGATGCGTTGCGGGGCGTGCGTTATCCCGGCAACGGCAAGAGCATTGTCGAACTCGGCATGATAGCCGACAATATGCGCATAGACGGCATGAAGGTCAGCTTCGGCCTGGTGTTCGACAAATCGACCGATCCTTTCATCCGCAGCCTGATCAAGACTGCCGAGGCCGCGATACACACCAACGTCAGCCCCGATGTGGAGGTGACCATCACGCCGGAATTCAAGCGAGACGTGGAGCAGAAGGTGAATCCTCTGCCCAAGGTGAAGAACATCATCGGTGTCAGCAGCGGCAAGGGAGGCGTAGGAAAATCGACCGTGGCTTCCAACTTAGCCGTGGCCCTGGCAGCCGCCGGTTATAAGGTGGGGCTGCTTGACGCCGACATATTCGGCCCCTCGATGCCCAAGATGTTCGGCGTGGAAGACGAACCCATATACATGATCAACGAGGAAGGCCGCGACTGGATCGAGCCTATCGAGAAATACGGCGTGAAGCTGCTGTCCATCGGTTTCATGGTCGACAAGAACAAGCCTGTGCTGTGGCGCGGCGGCATGGCCAGCAACGCCCTGAAGCAGCTTATCACCGACGCGTGGTGGGGCGAGCTGGACTATTTTCTGATCGACATGCCTCCCGGCACGAGCGACATACATCTGACCCTGGTTCAGACACTGCCGCTGACCGGCGTAGTGGTAGTGACCACGCCCCAGGAGGTGGCGTTGGCCGACGCACGCAAGGGTATAGCCATGTTCCAGCAGGAGCAAGTGAACGTACCGGTGTTAGGTCTTGTCGAGAACATGGCATGGTTCACACCCGACGTACATCCTGACGAGAAATACTATATTTTCGGCAAAGACGGCGGCCTGCGACTGGCCGAGGAGACCGGCACACAGCTGTTGGGTCAGATACCATTGGTGGAATCGGTTATGGCCAATGCCGACGCCGGCACGCCCGCCGCACTGGGCACCACACCCGAAGCCATAGCCTACCGCGCCCTCGCCGCCCGCGTGGTCGAAGCCGTCGCCGCCCGCAACGCCACCCTCCCGCCCACCCACAAGGTCGAGATGCACTCGTAAACGAATAAAGATCTATAAGTTTAGGATTTTAAAGGGCTGCAGAGTCAAGAATTTGGAATATTGGGAATTTATTCCTAATTTTGCAGTCCGATAAGGGCCCTGATGGCGGAATCGGTAGACGCGCTGGTCTCAAACACCAGTGGAGCAATCCGTGCCGGTTCGACCCCGGCTCAGGGTACATGGAAAAAGAGGATTCTCATTGCGAGAGTCCTCTTTAATTGTTTAGGCGGATTTAATTGTTTAGGCGGATGTAATTTTTAGGGGGGTAATTGTTTAGTCAGAAGAAATGACAGATCTCGGTTAATGGTAGATCTCAGTTAAATTGAGTTGCTGTCAGATGGAGATGCGGCGGGCGTCGTCGAGCTGCTGGAGATGGGCCAGCTCGTCGGGCGACTGCGAGCCGAGCAGGGCGGGCGCGATAAGCAGGACCTCGCTGATTATGTTGGCGTCGGAATGCTGCATGGACTTCGACAGCTCGGAGCGCGGCCGCATACATATCGTCAGATTGAATGCGAGCGACAGAAAGGTCATGTATATCACCAATGAGAGCAACGCCCCGAGCATGGAGTCGAACACGTTGTGCTCTTTCTTTCGGAATATGGCGAATACCAGCCGTGTGGCAAATGTGAATACGGGATAGACGATGATGAAGATAAGCGCACAGGCAAGAGTGGAATAAATGAATTCGGTTTCGGGCCGTCCCTGCTCAAACGGAAGGATCTGCATCAGATGCTGTTGCAGCGGCTCGCGGAAAATGTGCGCGCATACTATACCGAACAGCAAGCCGGCCAGCCTGGGCAACTGCCTGACGAAACCGCGACGGAATCCGGACAGAAGGGACAGTGCTACGGTTGCGATGGCAATGAGCGACAGAAGCCAGACGGACATGGGGGTCACACTTTTTGCAACAGACATACTGCCGTGGCGGAAATGCCTTCCTCGCGACCCTCGAAGCCGAGGCGTTCGGTGGTGGTGGCTTTCACCGAAACACGGTCAATGTCAACGTGCATCACGTCGGCCAACATACGGCGCATTTCAGGGATGTAAGATGCGAGTTTTGGTTTCTGCGCCGCTATGGTGACGTCTACATTCCCCGGTTCGTATCCATGACCGCGCACCAGCTCCATGACGTGGCCCAACAGTATTTTGGAATCGATGCCTTTGTAGCGCGGATCGCTGTCGGGGAAGTGCTTGCCTATGTCGCCGAGCGCGAGTGCGCCGAGCAGCGCGTCGCACAGCGCGTGGATGGCCACATCGGCGTCGGAATGTCCCGACAAACCAAGACTGTGCGGCACACGTACGCCACACAGCCATAATTCCCTGTCCTCCACCAGGCGGTGGACATCATATCCTTGACCTATACGGAACATAATTATCTCTTGCGTTTGCCCATCAGGTCGCGCAGACCGTCCATATCGAATGTCAGCGTGAAGCGAAGCGTCTGGTCCAGGGGCGATGATTGCGCGGTGGCCAGCATATACGATGCGTCCAGCTGCACCACATTGAGCGAGAAACCGGCTCCGAACGCGAAGTAACTGCGGCCTCCCTTGTTGGGGTGTTCGTAGTTATAGCCCAGGCGGGCGAAGAACTGCTGGTTGTAGACATATTCCATACCGGCCGAAACGCCGATTTCCTGAAGTTCCTCCTTGGCGCCGCCGGGAGCGTCGCTGAACGACTTGAAGATACCTGTGATGGGCGACATGGAGTTCCATTTGTCCCAGGCGGTGTTGAATTCGTCGATGTTCTCGTACTGGTCCACGCGCGGCATGGTGGGCACCAGGAGTTTGTTCAGGTCCAGACCGATGGCCAGCGAATGATAGTCGGCCAGGGGGAACATGAAGTTGGCGCCGAGTTTCAGGTTGGTGGGCAGGAAGTAGTTGTTGGTGCCGCCGTCATAGCTCACCTTCGTACCGACGTTGGAGATGTTGAAGCCCCAGGAGAACTGGCACTCGTTGCGGCCTATCATGGGGTATGACGTGAAATATCCGTTCAGATCGACCGCGAAAGCGGATGCGGCATGGTTCTGCTCGTCGGTCTGGGTGTCCTGGAACGAGAGGTCGGACAGGATGTAGCGCAGCACCACGCCCATCGAGAATTTGGACGACAGCTTGCGGCTGTAGCCCACGTCGATGGCCATCTCGTACGGATGGATGGTCTGGGCGTTGATGTTCTCCGAGCCTTCGGTGTATCCGGTGGTGACTTCGCCGAGGCTGAAATAGCGGAACGAAGCCGAAATTGCCTGGTTGTCGCCGCTTCCGATCTTATAGTATCCCGACAGGTCGGCCAGGAAGATGTCGTTTACAATCTTGCGCAGCCACGGGGTGTAGCTGAGGCTGAGTCCGCCGGTGGAATATGCAAATGCGTATTTCGACGAGTTCCAGTATTGGGAATTCATGTCGGGGTCGGTGGCCGCGCCAAGGTTTCCCAGCGACGAGCCGCGGGCATCCGGGGCGATGCTCAGTGTGGTGACACCGGTGTTCACCGGGTTGAACATCTCGCCCTTCAGGTCGTCTTCGGCGTATGCCGTGGCCGACACCAGTCCGAGAGCCATCAATATGTATGTCTTCAATATCTTCATTGTATTCTAATAAACTTTAAAAGCGCTTCAATATTGCCCGCTGTCCGGGCCGAGAGGCCATACGGCTCAGAAATCAGTCAATCAGAGTGAAAGTGACGCTGTTCGACCGGATGGTCCGGTTGTCGGGAGCACGCAACGTGGCTGTATAGGTGCCGCTCGGCAGTCCGGCGCGGTCCCAGTCGAAGGGGCCGTCCACATTGTCTACGGTGTCTACTATCCGGCCCTCGGCATTCAGCACTATCAGCTGCAGCCCGGTGTGGCCGGAAGCGGGAATAAACCGCATCGAATCGATTCCGTACGAGCGTTCGGCGGCAAGCGATATGCCGGCGGCATCACGGTTTACGGTAAAGCTCAACGTCTTTGTCGCGGTGGCGTTGCCTGCCATGTCCCGCGCCGAATAGGCCAGCGAATGTTCGCCGTCCTTGAGGTGTCCTACAAAGTATGCTGTCCGGTATTCAGTAGTGCCGCATATATCATCGTCCTGAATGGTCCCGGTCGATACCTCGGTGTCGTCGATGCGCATCGTCAAGGCTGCGCCGGCGCCGATTCCGGGAGTCAGGGCCACGTTGTCGGCAACGGTCATGTCCAGCGACATTGTGGCCGCGTCATAGCGTGCGGTCACGACAGGAGCCCGGGTGTCGGTCTGGTCGGCCGACGGCTTCTCGACGCGTACCTCGTTATGCTTCATCATTGGCACCATGACCAGACATGACGCCGACAGGCGTTGCGACGGATCGTATGCCCCCACATACATGTTCAGGTTCGTGACTGCGTCGCCGTACGATACGAAACGTGCGGTCTCCTTGGGCAAAGGTATCTTTGCCGTAAACCTGCCGTTCTTTACATTGACAGCCACTGAAGAAATAAGGTCCGCACTGAATTTTATCTTGTATTTTGAGTCGGCAGGTGAAGTGCGGGTCTGCGTAGGCTCGCAGATTTTCAGCACCGCACGACCGTTGAAAGGAGCGTCGCCCTCTTTGGCATCTATGGCCCCCGATACGGTCAATACGTCGCCGGCCCTGTACGACGTCAGATTGCCTGTAAGTTTGCATTCCAGCGCACGGAGAGGGAACGGGACGGTCAGGGCCGGATCACCGATATATATGAATACAAGTTTGTTGAAATCGGTAATCGAGGATTTGGCCTGCGCATACACCTCGCCGATGGTGCGCGACTGTGTGTATGGCCGGTTGCCGCGGTCCCTGAAAAACGCGTTTGTGAAAAGTTTGGCCAGATTGAAGTTGCCCGACGCCCAGGCGGTGCGTGTGGAGCAGAACGAACCTATCAGGGCATTGTTGTAATGGGTCACCACTTCCTGGCCCATCTCCACGTCGCCGTAATCGGGGATAGTCAGGTCGCAGCCTGCAAACATCATGAAGAACGGCAGTTTGTTGCGTAACCGAGCAAAGTCCGGGGCTTGAAAGAATCTTATAGACCAGCCGCCGGCATGTCCGACATATATGGACAGTAGCTTGCCGCTTTCCAGCACTTTGCCATAATAAGATTTCTGGGTTTCCTCAGAAAAGAACTCCTGAGCGAAATTCGAGTGACGCAATCTGCCGCCGCTTGCCGCATTGACCGCGGTCTGGAGGTTTTCGCCAATCTTCACGGCCTGGTCGTCGTGCAGATGGTCGTCGCCCGAGCACGATGCCGTGACGGTCTCGTTGACATACCATGCGAAGTCGTCGCTGTCCAGATATGTGAGGTATCTCTTGATCTTGGACACAACCCGTTCGCCATCGGCTTTGCCGTAGACAGGCAGAGCTCCGACGCCTGTCTGCACGGTCATGCGGTCCATGCCGGTGAGCGACAGATTGTCGGTCGTGTTGCCGTAGTAGTCCAATACTATGGCGGGTTCGCGCTGCGAGAATATCCCGCCTTCCTGTATGCCGATTATGGGGTAGGCGTGCGGCTGGGAATGGTTGATGCCCCGGGTGTCGCTGCTGACGGGGCCGACAAGCAGCACGTTCTTGAGTGCGTCGCCGTGGGACTCGTACAGCATCTTGACCATCATGCGCACGGCCGCGGGATCCGGAGTGCCGCTGCTGAATTCATTGTATATCTGTTCGGTGGTGACCACGGCCACGTTGATCTTGTCATGGTCGCGGTGCAGCTGTGCTATCCGCTCGGCGTATTCCAGCATCTCCGGCACGGCCACGATAAGGAAATCGTACTGCTGCTTTTGGAGGGCGTGCAGGTCCTGGTTGGGCACTTCGGCCGGATTCTGCGGCTGCAGCTGTGTCCGGGCTGGATTGAAGGCAAAAAGTATCCTTTGGGATTCCGATTCGCGGAAATATGCTTTATTCCCCTCGCCG
Organism: uncultured Porphyromonadaceae bacterium; assembly: GCA_902468245.1. Lineage (GTDB taxonomy): Bacteria > Bacteroidota > Bacteroidia > Bacteroidales > Muribaculaceae > Lepagella. Next base: position 33,528 of record CABQXY010000035.1, read on the forward strand.
GGCAGCAGCACAGGGTTATGCGGATCCGTCACGTCCAGCACCAGCGAGCCGGCGGGTATGCTGACATATCCGTTGCCGTCCGTCTGCCCCGACGGCTGCAGCCCGAGGCGTTCCTGCACCATTTCCGACCCTGCCTGGCCCAGATTCTTGGTGTATGTAAGCAGCGTCCAGTCAAAATACAAGTCCGTATTGGTGGAACTGACCGATGCTCCTATCCTTATATTCGAGGACTTGGTCAGAGTGAACGACGAGGTCCGGATTTCCCTTGCCAATCCCTTTTCTTCCTTGTCGCTGCTGTCGCGGAAGGTGTCGCGGTGGCTGTTGTTGCCCACATTCAGCGAAACAGTATAGGATGCGCCGGCGGCATTGCGTATCAGTACTATTCTTGACAGTGTGGAGCATACCGACCTGTCGGCCATATAGCTTACCGGCAGATTCCATGACAGGGATTTGCCTGTGGGCAGCGCGCAGTCCCAGAACTCATTGCCGCAATTGTCGAGGCCGTGCATATTGTCCGCCTCGCGTATGCGCCAGTCGTAGCCGGTGGAGCGGTCGGCGGCATTCTGTTTCAGGTCGGTTACATCGCCCTGCGCTTCAAGCGAACGGGTGGTGCCCCCGTCGGTCAGAAAATAATGACCGACGTTGGAATATATGTTGAGCGAATTGCCGCTGAATCCATCGGCTCCGAGATTCGGCTCGCGCAAGCCCCGTGCATAGAAGTACAGCTTGTTGTTCCGGTGTATCCCCGGCCCCTGCCGCAGGTCGTCGGCAAATGCGTTCTTGCCACCGCTGACCAACGCGTCCGACAGCTGGACGCCGCCGCTGCCGTATACCGACACTTTCTCCGGATCGGGGAATCCCATCTGGGTCAGACGCGCATAGCTCAGTTCGTATATGCCCGCATCGGCAGTCTCCACCTTGACCCATTTGCCTGAGGACAGGACGGACGAGGGGCTGAACACATAATTGCCTCCGTATGACGCGGCGACTATGAATGCTGCGGCCAGTGTGAGAAGAATATATATTTTAGACTTCATCGAATGCTGATGTCAAGTATTTTATGGTTGTTCGCTTCGTTTATGACCGAAAGCCTTGTGCCTTGCTTCAGGGTGATGCCTTCGGGAAGCAGCGAGGCAAGTATCAGATCGCCCTCCTTGACGGTAATGTCGCGGCTGATGTCGGCGAGTATGTCGCCGAATCCGGCCATTATATTTTCAACAGGATAGGTCAGTGAACAGTCGCCGCACTGAATGCTCCAGGATGCCGGCATTTCGTCAGGCTGTATGAATTTGCCTGTCATGCAGCATTTGTCGAAGGCCACGGCGCGGCACCAGGGCTTGCCCTGAGTCCGAAGCTGACGCAGCAGGTCGGTGGCGATGACCGCGCACCCCATCGTGACGGAGTCGTAATAACGGGTCGCGAACCGCGGCGCTATCCCTTTGCCCAGGCGTGACAGGCGGAACACTATCGAAGGAAACGCCCGGAACTCGTCGGCGAAATCGGGCACGAAAAACGGCTGTCCCGACCGCAGCAGCGACGAATCGGGTATCTCGTAACGCTCTCCGGCTTCAAGTCCGGCGAACGGGGAGCCGGCACACCGTCCGGCGTCGGGGGATGTCACTGCGAATATCTTCATGACTGCATGATGCTGAGACGGTTGTATATAATGGCGAGATGCGCGTAGATGGAAGTGTTGGCCATCACCACGTCCTGTGCCACCTTGACGCGGTAGGGGGTGAAGTTCCATATCGCCTTGATGCCGGCGGCTATGGCGGTGTCGGCCGCTTCCTGCGCGGCTTCGGCCGGAACGGTCAGTATGCATATCTCGGCCGGATATTTCTCCATGGCCTTGTCGATGCTGTCGGGATGCAACACGGGCACTCCGAGGTCGGTGCGCCCTATGTTGGCGGGGTCGTTGTCGAATCCGGCCACGATCTCAAGTCCGTATTTGGTAAGTCCCGAATCGCGCATCAGAGCCGATCCCAGGCTGCCTACGCCCATCACGTATGCCTTGTGCGGGCGGCTGAATCCGAGGAAATCGGACAGCGCGTCGCACAGGGTGTTCACTTCGTATCCGATGCGGGTCTTGCCCCTGAGGTTCAGGAACGACAGATCCTTGGCTATCTGCGACGAATCCACGTTCAGTGCGCGTGCTATGCGCGTCGAGCTGACGAACTGTTCGGAGCGGGCCTTCAGTATTTCAACGTATGCCAGATACCAGGGGAGACGTCTCAGCGTGGGTTCCGGCAGAATCATGGAAGGTGTCATCTTGCTTATTGGGCCGTTACGGCGAGTTTGTTGGTTTTGGACGCCCAGTTACCCTGCGGGGTCTCGACACGGACGCGGTACAGGTAGATGCCGCGGGGCACGCGGGTGCCCGATTTGTCGCACAGGTTCCAGTATGTGCTGAGCTGCGAGGTGAGTCCGGTGCTGTCGGTGCTGGTGTCGCTCCATATCACGCGGCCGTTCAGGTCCATCACCTGAAGCTCGCACTTCATCTCGGTGTTGGGCTGGTCCAGACTGATGCGGAAGGTCACGCCGCTGGTGGCCGGATTACAGTCGGTGCCCACGTTCACTATGCGCGGGTCGGCCGTGGCGTTGACCTTGAACCTGATGGTGTGGCGCGTGGAATTGTTCAGGTTGTCCCATGCCTCGAGCGTCAGCGTGTGGTCGCCGGCCGGCAGGTCGCTCAGTGCGTAAGCCACCGAGCCGGCGGTGTCGTCCACGTCCGGCACGAAATGCTGCGACACATCGTCGTAGGGATGCTGCTTGTCGAGAATCAGCGAGATTCTGTGGCCCACGCCCGCGTCCGACACATTGATGCCGGCCGGGTCGGACAGGCGTATGAACGCCACCGGATTCGGATTGACGATGTCGCCGTCCTCGAACCGGTCGGTGTTCAGATAGAAATAATCTATTTTCGGGCCGATCGTGTCGGCATCCTCGGTGTCGGGGAATCCGTAGACATACAGCGATTCGGAATATCCGTTGGCCTCGGCGCCCTTGTCGCTCCATGCGTAGGCCGACAGCAGGGCGGGCTGGTAATTGTTGCTTATCTCCAGCGGTACGGTGAGGCGGCATCTGAAACGTCCCTGTCTTACGGATGCGTTCACGCTGGCCAGACGGGTCTTGCGGTCGTTGTACATGCGGCTCTCGCCGGTCTTGCCGTTGCCGTAAGTCTGCACCACTGTCTCGGCGTCATAGAGCAACAGATTGACCGTGCCGTCGAATCCTGTGTCGATATTGCCCTCGGGAGTACGCACGCATCCCGCCACGTCAAGGCGCGAGCCGGCGGTGATTTCAGGCATTGCCTGAGATTCGGCCATGTCGATTCCGGCTATGGAGTCGACGGTGACGATGTTGCGTATATTGTTCAGGCGCATCGCCGGATCGCCCATCAGCGCGTAACGCAGCTTGTTCTCGTCGCCGGGGTATTTGTTCTTGCCGTTGATGTAGGCTATGCCTACGGGCAGGATACGTCCGTCGTCGCCTGTTTTGAACAGTTCGGAGGTGACGTATCCGTTCAGGACGCCGTTGGCCGCGATGTAAACTGTGCGCGAGGTGGAGATCATTCCCGCCACTCCGCCGCGGGGATTCAGCATCAGTTCTTCGGCTCCCGACACCAGCGGCTCGTCCCAGGGCATGAAGCGGCAGGTGCCTGTGTACATGAATGTCAGGTTAGGGTTCTTCATTCCCACTATGTCATCCCATACCCAGAGCTTTTCGTGGCCCCAGCCCCGTTCGGAGGCGTGGCCCAGATAGTTGGTGAACACCACGCCCTCGTTGTAGTTGTCCAGCATCCGCCGGGTGGCCTGGGGGTATGTCTGGCCCAGTGCGGTGGTGACAAGCGGATAGGAGTCGAGGTACAGGCGGTCGTACAGGTACGCCGCGCCGCGGCCTGACGCCCGCATGTTGTTGTAGGCTTTCTGCGAATCGTCGAGGTGAACGGCCTTGTCGTCATCGTCGGCTATGACCATCACCTTGTTGCGCCATGCACCGTATGTGGGTTTGGTGACATGGGCCACTATCTTCTGCGCCATGGTGCGGGCCTCGTCCGCGCTTTTGGCCGGAATGCGGCCCACAGCCACATGGATTGTGGCGCGTCCCATCTGGAAATCATCCGCCCTGACATCGTCAAGCATTCCGATGTAGTCGTCGTTGCTGAACGAGGTGGTTTCCGACAGTCCTTCGGACGACTGCCAGATCGGCACCGGATTGTAACGCATGTTTTTGAAATCGGAGGATTTCCCTTTGGAATCGCAACTCGGCTTGCCCATGATGAGGCAGTATTGCGGAGCGCGTCCCCGGTCGTGCCACATCTTCAGCAGCTTGCGCCACGCACCCACGTCGGGGATGCCGCCCGAGAACTCGTTGTATATCACATCGGGGCTAAGCACCGTCACCTGCATTCCGTCCTCCGACTGATGCATGTCGGCAATCAGCTGCGCCCCGTCGCGGTATTCGTCGGGACTGATTATCAGCATGTCGGGAGCCTCCAGGGCGTGCAGGTCCTGGTTGGCTACGCGGCGTCCTATCCTGGTTTTGCCGGTGGCTATCCTGTCGGGATCGAAGGCCACGAATTCGCGGTATCCGTTGCGTTCCAGCTTCAGGAGGGCGCGGTCGCCCTGTAACGTATATGTCACTACGGCCGGCTTTGCCGGGTCGGTCACGTCGTATATCACCGTGGACTGCGATGCGCCGTCCACGCCCAATGTCTGACCGGCGCGCCATGTGCCGTAGAAGTGCAGCTGGCCGTTGTTCAGTCTGAGCGAACGGTTGTGGAACACCTCGATATAGTCCAGACGGGCCAGGAACAATACTCCCGAATTGGTGTATCCGATATTTAGCGCCAGTTTGTCGGCGTCCACGGGTGCTGTGAACGAGCGGGTGGAGAATGCCGCGTATTGTGAGGCGTCCACGCCGGCTATCGAATCTGTCGACGCGGAAGACGCGTTCCGGGCGCCGGCCCGGACTGTGATCCGCGAGCCTCCGCCGGTCACTTTGGCGGCGAACTGTACTGTCACCAGGGCTTCGTCACCGGTGCGGTCGGGCAGCGAGAAATCGAATGTCTGGCTTCGTGTGCCACGGAAATCCTCGCCCAGATATGTGCGGCCCGATTCGCCTAAATGTTCCAGTTCCTGTTCGTGCACCTGCCGGTTCATGAACGATGTGACGTCGGGCGCCGAGCCTCCCTGCAGGTTAAGTTCGCCCACGGTCTGCCCCGTGTCGGCGTCACTGAGGAAATACACCGATTTCTCGGTGTACGGGTTGATGGTATGGGCGTATGGCCGTGCGGAGTTCATGGCGCTCCACGAATGATTGTCGCGGGCGAAAAACACTATTCCCCTCGATGTGCGGAACGACGGCACTATCGGCAGATCGTCGGGCATGGAGGCGTCCAGGGCCTCGGGCACCATGGTGCCGCCGGTGCCGTACACGCGCACCTTGCTTGGGTCGCTGAAGCCTAAGTTGCGGAGCATCACGTCCGTGACCAAAGTCATGCCGGTCTCCGACACCTCGACCGTGGCCCAGTTGCCCTGCGACAGCACCGAGTGCTGCGCGTAATGGCCCGCATCGAGCGCCATTGCGGCTAATGATGTCGCAAACAGGGTCGTTGATATGAATATGTGTTTAAGAATTGTTCCGATTCTCATCAATAGCGTCTTGTTGTTTATGACAGCGTATGTGGCATTATGTCCATAATGGATTTTCAGCTGTCTTAGCTAAACAATAAAACGGAAAAACCGGTGCATTATTTTGCGAATTGGCGCAGATGCTCGTTCCATTGTTTGCGGTTGCCGTAGAAAGCGTTAAGGTCCACGTCGCCGCGCACTCCGGCCACCTTTCCGCGGTGGTCGTATTGCCAGTATGTCCAGTCGCGGTTGGCTGTCTTTTCGTTGAACGAGCATAGCCACAGCGGGTATCCGGGACAGTTGGGATACACCAGTTCGTCGTATCCCTGTTCGTTGGTGTAGAAAGTGGGGCGGTATCCTTTCAGGCTCAGGAAATCCACCATGTCGTGCAGCCTCATTGCGATGGAGTCGGCGGGAACGCCCTTGGCATTGCCCTGATATTCCACGTCGATGGCCACTCCGAGCTCGAGAGGCCGGGCCTCGACGGCGCGTATCAGGTTGAGGGCCTGCTCTATGCCGTCGCGGTCGAAGCGGAAGAAATGGTACGCTCCGCGCTTCAGCCCGGCGTGGCCGGCCTTGAGATAGTTCAGCGCGAAATTGGGGTCACGGAAGTCGGCCCCTTCCGATGCCTTGATGAATATGAATTCGTAGCCGTCGGCCGCCACGGCGTCAAGGTTCATCATCCCCTGATGGGCCGACACGTCGATGCCGCGTATGGGGAACCGTTCGCGGCTCACGTGCGGAGGGCTGGTGATATAGCGGTTCCACGAGAACAGGATGGTGAGCGCCAGTATGACTACCACTCCGGCGAACCATCCGGCCATGCGGATGTCGCGTGGCGAACGTTTGTGCAGCAGGTGCGGCTCGTCGGCGAAGTCAAGCAGTTCGCGGTCGCCCGAGCTGTCGCCGTAAGCCGAAATGTGCAGGTCGGTACGGTCGGGAAACATCTGCGTCACCCTCCGCACTTTCTCGGCGCCCTTGCAGTTTGGAGTGGCGAACCGTCCTGTCAGCCGTCCGTCGGCGTCCACCTCGATCTCGGTGCCCATCACGGTGTCTATGCCGTGACGCCTGGCCCACGGCTCGATCCACTGGGGCACGCTGGCCGAGCATATCGCTATTCTGTCGCCGCGTTCCCTGGCACGGTTCAGTTCCTCCATGCCCCGCTTGCGCAGATTGCGGTCCACCACGTCGGCAAACGCCTCGCCGTATGCCTGGAAGGCACTGAGGGGCATCCCTCCGTACAGCGCGCCGAACAGACGCTCCTTGGCGTGTGCGCTTCCCTTAAGTCCGAGCCGCCACTCTAAGATGGCCGGCAGCGCCTTTATCCCCGCGCGCCACATACCCTTGCGCTTGCGCACAAACCGGGCGAACAGCAGGAAAGTGTCCTTGTCTGTAAGCGTTCCGTCAAAATCGAATATCGACAGCCCGGTCATGTCGCAAGTGATGAGTTATGAGTGAACAGTTATGAGTGATAAGGAGGTTAATGCTTCGTTTTCTTTTTGTCGGAGGGGTCCTCCGGGAATTTGTTGGGGAACGAGAACTTGACCCGGGGATGAGCCAGTGCCCGGCATACCAGGAACACTCCGACCAATATGAACGGTATGGACAGCATCTGGCCGATGTTCATGCCGTAACGGGCTATCATCTCGTATTCGGAGCTGACCTGCACGTTCTTGATGTATTCTATCAGGAAGCGGGGCAGGAAAATGCCGATGAAGAACACGCCGGTTATGAGCCAGGGGCGTTCCTGGGCGTTCTTCTTCCAGTACATCCACATCAGCACTACGAACAGCACCAGATAGCTCAGGCTTTCGTACAGCTGCGTAGGATGGGCGGGTACGGTTTCGCCGTTGCGCACGAACACGAATCCCCACGGCAGGTCGGTCGCACAGCCGTATATCTCGGAATTCATCAGGTTGCCGAAGCGTATCATGGCGCCGACCAGCGCGATGGGTATCACTATCTTGTCGAACACCCACGACGCCGGCTTGTGGCTCGTGAACCATGAGAACAGGAACAGGGCTATGATTATGGCTATGGTGCCTCCGTGGCTGGCCAGGCCGCCGTTCCATATTTTGACTATCTCGCCGGGATGCTGCGAATAGTAGTCCCATTCGTAGAAGAACACGTGCCCCAGGCGTGCGCCCACTATGGTGGCTATGGCCACGTATGCCAGCAGGATGCCGAGCCAGCGTTCGGGCGCGCCTTCGTGACGGAACATGCGCTCCATGATGTTGTAGCCTATGATGAAGCCCACGGCGAACATCAGGCCGTACCATCGAACGGAAAGCGGCCCCAGTGAGAACATCACCGGGTCCGCGTTCCAGTAAATTATCGATTCTATCATCTATAACAGTCTGTGACCGCCGGCCGGTACGAGTGCGCGGCCGGCGGGTCAATGTATGGGCAAATTACTTGAGGTTGCCTACGATTTCGGCTGTGTCTTCGGCTATCATCATCTCCTCGTCGGTGGGGATGACCACCACCTTCACCTTGGAGTCGGCGGCGGAGATGGTCACTTCCTCGCCGCGCACCTTGTTGGCCTCGGCGTCGAACGTCACTCCAAGGTAACCTAAGTGACGGCAGATGTTCTCGCGGGTCTTGGTCTGGTTTTCGCCCACACCGCCCGTGAACACGATGATGTCCACGCCGTCAAGCACGGCTGCGTACGCGCCGATGTATTTGAGAATACGGTATTCGTACATCTCCATGGCCAGTTTGGCACGTTCGTTGCCGGCGGCGATGCCGGCCTCGATGTCGCGCATATCGTTGCTGATGCCGGATACACCGAGCACGCCGCTTTCCTTGTTGATGACGGTCTGCAGCTGCTTGGCGTCGAGGTTGGCGCGCTCCATCAGGTACACTAATGCGCCGGGGTCGACGTCACCTACGCGGGTACCCATCATCAGGCCCTCGGTAGGAGTCAGGCCCATGCTGGTGTCCACGCTCTTGCCGTCCCTGATGGCCGTGATGCTGCCGCCATTGCCGATGTGGCAGGTGATGATGCGCTGCCTGTCGTAGTCCACGCCCAGATATTCGCAGGCGCGGCGCGACACGTAACGGTGACTGGTGCCGTGGAAGCCGTAGCGGCGGATGCCGTACTTCTCATAATATTCGTAGGGGAGGGCATACATGTATGCCTTGGCGGGCATGGTCTGATGGAAGGCGGTGTCGAACACGGCCACGTTGGGCGTGCCGGGCATCAGCTCCTGCACGGCCTCGATGCCGATGATGTTGGCCGGATTGTGCAGCGGTGCCACAGGGTAGCATTCCTTCACCTTCTCGATCACGTCGGGAGTGATGAGCACCGACTTGTTGAAGTATTCCATTCCGTGCACCACGCGGTGTCCGATGGCATCGATCTCGGACAGGTCCTTGATCACACCCTCCTTCGGGTCGGTCAGCACCTTGAACACCTGGCGGATGGCCTCCTTGTGGTCGGGCATCAGCACGGTCACGGTCTCCTTGGAGCCGTCCGGCTTCTTGAATTTCAGGAAGCTGTCGGGAAGTCCGATTTTCTCTACGCCGCCTTCGGCCAGCACCTGCTTGGTGGCCGAGTCTATCAGTTTATACTTAACGGAGCTTGATCCGTTGTTGAGCACTAATATCTTCATTTGAAAAAACGCTGCTGTTGTTATTTCTTGTCGCCGATAGCCTGGTTGCAGGTCACGATGATTGTGTTCACGATGTCGTCTACGGTAGCACCGCGGCTAAGGTCGTTGACGGGAGCTGCCAGACCCTGGAGGATAGGACCTACGGCACCTGCGCCGGCCAGACGCTGTACGAGCTTGTAAGCGATGTTGCCGGTCTCCAGGCTGGGGAATATCAGGGTGTTGGCGTGACCGGCCACGGGGCTGCCGGGAGCCTTCATCTCGCCGATCTTAGGCACGATGGCGGCGTCGCTCTGCAGCTCGCCGTCTATCTTGAGCGCCGGGTCGAGGTGACGGGCTATCTCCGTAGCCTCTATCACCTTGTCCACACGCTCGTGGCTGGCGCTTCCCTTGGTCGAGAACGAACACATGGCCACGACGGGGTCGAGTCCTGCGATGTTCCTGGTGGTGCGGGCCGTCTCTATGGCTATCTGGGCCAGCTCCTGTGCGTTGGGGTCGGGCACTACGGCGCAGTCGGCGAATATCAGCATGTGGTCCTCGCCGAAGGGGACGTTCTCGGGCAGCAGCATGATGAACGCGCCGCTCACCACCGACACGCCGGGCTTGGTCTTAAGCACCTGGAACGCAGCGCGCAATACATGGCTCGTGGGGCTGAGTGCGCCGGCCACCATGGCGTCGCCTTCGCCCTTCTTGATCATCAGACAGCCCAGGTACAGCGGATTGGCTGCCTGCTTGCGGGCCTCCTCTATGGTCATTCCTTTCTTCTTGCGAAGTTCGGCCAGCAGTTCGGCGTAGGGCTCTACTACGGCCGCATCCTTGGGATTGACGAACCGGGCCTTCTCGATGTTGCTGAGCCCAAGCTCGAAGGCCTTGTTCAATATTTCTTCCTTGTCGCCGATGAAGGTCACGTCGGCGATTTTATTGCAAATAACTCGGTCGGCCGCCTGCAATGTGCGTGGTTCGGTCGACTCCGGCAATATCAGTCGCTGGGGGTTAGCCTGCGCCTGAAGGGTCAATCTTTCGAATAATTTCATGTTTTTTGGTATTTTTCCAAAAGCAAAGTTACAAAAATTTTCGTGTCTCAGCAATAATTTCTAATTTTACAGCCGCAAAACGTACGGTGCATGTCCCGAGAGGGTACGCGCACCCCATATTTCACGTGATTTGAAACGTTTATACCGGTTCATATTGAAGACATTCCTGCCGATGTTCGCGATGACTTTCTTCATCGTGCTGTTCATCGTGCTCATGCAGTTCCTGTGGAAATACATGGACGATCTGGTGGGCAAGGGCCTTGGATTCGGAGTGTTGGCCGAACTTTTCTTCTACGCCGCCCTCTCCATGATACCGATGGCGCTGCCGCTGGCCATTCTGTTGGCGTCGCTGATGTCGTTCGGCAATCTGGGCGAGAAATCGGAGCTTACCGCCATCAAGGCCAGCGGTATTCCGCTGATACAGGTCATGTCGCCCCTTATCGTGCTGATAACCATAATAGCCGTCGGCGCGTTCTTCTTCCAGAACGACGTGCTGCCCAAGGCTCAGGTCAAGATGTGGACGCTGCTGTTCTCGGCCCGTCAGAAAAGCCCCGAACTCGAGATTCCCGAAGGCTCGTTCTATGACCAGATTACAGGCTATAACCTGTATGTCAAGAAGAAGAATCCCGACACCGGCATGCTGTACGGCGCCATGATATACGACGTTGGGCATGGCGACAACCCCACCATCCTGCTTGCCGATTCGGCGCGCCTGGCCTTTACGCCCGATATGGATTACCTCTATCTGCATCTCTGGTCGGGCGAGCAGTTCGAGAACCTGCGCGAGCAAAACATGAACTCCAACAACATCCCGTTCCGTCGCGAGTCGTTCGCAGACAAGGAGTTGCTGATACCGTTCGACGCCAACTTCAACCGCCTCAACGAGGAGGGAATGCGCAGCCAGTATGTGGGCAAGAACATAAGCGAACTGCGCACCAGCATCGACTCGCTGTCGCGGCGTGTGGACAGCATCGGCAACCGCACCGCCGAGGGATTCACCACATTGGCGTTCCCCACTTTGGCTCCGGCCATGGGGCAGAAGGTGGAGATTGCGACTGACGGCAATGGCAAAAAAACAGCCAAAACGAAGAAGGAGACCGAGAAGAAGGCCGTGAGTCCCGTCAGCCTCGATTCGCTGCTGTTGGCCCTGTCGCCCGCACAGCGCGACCAGGTGTTCTCCGGAGCCTTCGCCCTGCAGTCGCAGCGTAAGAGCGAGCAGGAATTCCGCGCCGTGCAGCTGGGCGACGAGAAGGCAAGGCTGGTAAGACACCGCATCGAGCTGATCAAGAAATACACCCTGTCCGTAGCGTGTATCATCTTCCTGTTTATCGGCGCGCCGTTGGGCGCCATTATCCGCAAGGGAGGACTCGGAGCGCCGATGGTGATATCGGTGATGCTGTTCCTTGTGTATTACATCATCGACAACACCGGATTCAAGATGGCCCGCGAGGGTATATGGCAGGCGTGGGCCGGCATGTGGCTATCCACGTTCGTGCTTCTGCCGTTGGGCATCTTCGTGACGTATAAGGCCATGAACGACAGCGCCGTGTTCAATCCCGACCTGTACAAGACATGGGCGCGCCGGCTGTTGGGTCTGCCCGAAAGTCGTCAGGTTACCCGCAAGGAGGTCGTGATCAACGATATAGACCGACCTGTGGTGATGGCCGGCCTCGACAGGCTGCAGCGTCGCTCGCAGGCGTGGCTCAGACGGTATTCGCGCCGTCAGAGTTACAGGGATTACTGGATGAAACCGTTGCGGCGCCATCCCGTCGCGGTGCTTGGCGACGAAACCGACGCGCTTGTGGCCGTGCTTAACGACAGCCGCAACCTCAAGATAATCGACAAGCTGAACGATTATCCCATCCTGATGTGGCTCTGGATCTACTGTCCGTTCCGCAGCCTGAAAGTGCGCAAGGCGCTGATGTGGTTCGCCCCGGCCGGTATTATCTTCTACCTCCTGAGCATCCCCTACACCCGCCGCCTCCACGACGACATCACCCGCATCGACAAGACCACCACCGCCCTCAAGGAAATCATCGCCGAGATGATAAGCCAGGGTAAATGATTTGCAGTCAATAAAAAAGCCAGCCGTGATATGGCTGGCTGTAAGGTGATTTATGATTGCTCTGACGTTGTTTCAGTTAGCTTTTGCTTTAGTTCTTACTCTAAATTTTATTCTTGCTCTTATTGTTACTCCGGAAGTGACAGATAGTCTGTCGGGTCTGTGATGCCGGCGAGTGTGAACGCCTCGTGGCGTTCCACACACGTGCCGCAGCGGCCGCAATGACGCTCGCCGCCCTTGTAGCATGAATAAGTCTGTGAATAATCCACGCCGATTCTGGCACCGCGCGCCACTATGTCGGCCTTGGTGAGATTGGTGTAGGGGGCGAAGATACGGGTGTCGGTGTATGTGCCCTGCGCCATGGCCTCGGACATGGCGTTGATGAATCCCTCGCGGCAGTCCGGATAAATGGCATGGTCGCCGCCGTGATTGGCTATCATTACGAATTTCAGACCGTTGCTTTCGGCCAGTCCGCAGGCGGCCGCCAGCATGATGCCGTTGCGGAAAGGCACCACGGTCGATTTCATGTTCGAGTCCTCGTAATGTCCCTCGGGAATCTTCTCGGCCCCGCTGAGCAGCGACGAAGTGAAATACTTGCCTATGAAAGCCAACGGAATGACTATATGCGGCACGCCGGCCTTTTCGGCCTGATGCCGCGCGCATTCTATCTCGGCGGCGTTGTGGTTCGACCCGTAGTCGAACGTCACCGCCATCGCAATCCTGTCGCGGTACTCCCACAGCATCGTCGTGCTGTCCACTCCCCCCGACAGCACCAATACACTATCCTTTTCCATTATAATTATAATAATGGAAAATTTTAATTGTTATTTTACGAATACGAAGATTTTCTTGGTAAATTCCGACGTGGAGAGTACCACGACATATCTGCCGGGGACAGGATGTCCGCAGTCTATCGAGACGTCTACATGGCCTTCGGCCGGGATGACGGCGCGTCGTTGCGAGATACCGGTGTCGGAAACCATA
>CABQXY010000036.1:0-32519 GCA_902468245.1 uncultured Porphyromonadaceae bacterium
AATTATGTCTTTATTGTACTTGTCTTCGCGAAGTTGCTCTTTCTTCTCATCAAGCCAAATGTCGAAGCGGGTATCGCTTTTTTCAAATCGTTCAATGTCAAAATTGTCTATCAGGACTTCGGGCAGGATTGCTCTGAGCAGTTGGTCTTGTTTCATTTTGCAAAGATAACACTATTCTCCGACATCTTCCCCATCCACCGGAAAAAATCCGCTGACCCGGTATAAGACCAAAAATTTGTTTCCGATTGTATTGATACGTATGTATCGTGCGGAATTTGGGCATGTCGTTTGTTATTCATTTAAAGAATTAAATTATTGAACAAACGCAAATAGATTATGGAAAGGAATAAAATGTTCAGGAACGGGCTGGTCAGCGTACTGGCTGCCTGTATGATAGTAGGAGGATCGGGATGCAGCTCGATCAAGAATACGTGGGACAGCATGAGCCAGAGTGGTCAGGGAGCAACGGCAGGCGGAGCCATTGGAGCAGCAGTAGGCACCGGCGTGGGCGCCATTATAGGCGGCGGCCGTGGCACATGGATAGGTGCTTTGGTCGGCTCGGCCATTGGTGCCGGTACCGGTGCATTGGTGGGCAACAGCATGGATCGTCAGCAGAAGGCGCTGCAGCAACAGCTGGATCAGCTGAACGCACGCGCCGACAATGCCAATGCCCGTGAGGATTCGCTGCAGAAACAGATAGATCAGCTAAAAGTGGAGCGCGTAAAGGACAGCAACAACCTGGACGCTCTGAAATTGGTGATGGGTAACTCGGTGCTTTTCGCCACAGGTAAGTCGACGCTGTCTCCTGAAGCACAGGCTGTACTGAGCAAGGTGGCCTATAATCTCGACCAATTCCCTGATACGGACGTTACCGTTGTAGGCTACACAGACAACACGGGGTCCGAAGCCGTGAACGACCGATTATCCAAGGAGCGTGCCGAAACTGTGGTTAATTATCTGGAACAACATGGTATAGCAGCCTCGCGTCTTAAAGCCATAGGCCGTGGATGGAATGATCCAGTCACGTCCAATGCCACCGCCGCCGGTCGGGCACAGAACCGCCGGGTGGAAATCTACATCACCGCCTCCAAGCAGATGATAGAGCAGGACAGTGACGGGCGATAAAACCGAAGTCTTATCGCCCGTCATGAAATACTTCGAGTCTTATTCTGAATATTATTCTGATTCAGAAATTCCCCATGTCATGTTGGGTTCCGGACCTAACAGAATCTGGAGTTCTCCACCGCCGGCAAATGTGGAATGTGGCAGACGGAAGGAGTCGTGTCTACGTCCGTTCAGCACAGCACTCTGGATATAGCAATCATTGCCGGTATCGACTATGGAGTGGCTATCAGCGGCATTTTGATGTTTTGTCGTAATCTTGAATTCCTTGCCAGGGTAATAGCGGGAATCCAGCTTAATCGTGATTTCATCGAACACGGGTGCCGTGATCTCATAGCAAGGGTTTATGTCGGAACCTCCGTTGACGGAAAACAATCCCAACGCCATCAACGCACTGACCGCGCTCATCTGCCCTTGATCCTCATCATGTTCACCATATCCACGGGATGAAGACACTGAGCCGTAGGCGCGTTCCAGCACCTGGCGAGTCCAATACTGTGTCAGCCAAGGTTTGCCCCAATGCGAGAATACATGGGCGGTAGACAGTCCGGGCTGATTCGCATAACTGACATAGCCATTGCCGTAACTGCCGGTAAAGTTTTGGGCAACACTGTTCTCGAACGCATACTGCAGCATGTCGCAGGCACGGTCATAACCTCCCATTTCCCGTGCAAGACCATCCAGATCGTTGGCGAGGCCGAAAGTGGTCTGCCATGCGTTGGCCTCCTCGTATCCCCAGTTGCTCAATGGATCGGTGTGCAGCCAGCTGCCGTCTTCCTGACGGGGAAGCAGCAGATGCAGTTCGGGATGAATACACTCGCGCCATCCTTTAGAGCGGGCCATCAGAGCCTCGGCATCCTTATGCCTGCCCATACGTTCAGCCATGCGGCTCAATGCCCAGTCCTCGAACACCCATTGCACCGTCAGGCCCGCGCGTCCGGGAGCATAACCGTTGTTGAGATAAAAGTCAAACTCATGTTCCGAATCATGGCCCAACATTCCTCCGCGTTCGTGATTGCGTTTCAAAACGGGATACGCCTTCCTCGGATTCCACTTACGGGTCAGGTCACGCTGATAGGCGCTGGTGATTAATGATGTGGCCGGACAACCGCTCATAATGAACGAATAGCCGCCTCCACAGGGTCCACGGGGAATCAGACCGCCGTTATCTGCATATTCCAGCATGGAGGCACTGAATTCGTCAAGCATCTCAGGCCATGCCAGGCCCCATAATGTGTTCTGATTCCATTGCGTCAGCCACAAAGCATCGGAGTTATACATATTGAACAGAGGTTTGCCATGTCTATCGAGCGGAACTCGCTTAATCCTGAAATCGGGATTGATAACATTCTTGCCTGTGACGGTTCCACCTGTCGTGCGGTCAGGGTAGCTGCCGTCAGCGTCATTGATCTTGTGACGCCCCAAAAGAGTGTGCCAAAGATCGGTATAGAACTTAATCCTCTGCCTGTCGCTGCCACCTTTTACCGAAATCCGTGACAGCCAGTCGTTCCACTCGTCGCGTGATTCCTTGCAGATAGTGTCAAAATCCTTGTCGGCCGATTCTGCATTCAGATTTGCAACGGCATTATCCAAAGATGTGTATGATATCGCCATCTTGACGCCTAAAGGCTCGCCCGCCTTGACGTCGAACAGAGCGAGTAACCCTGCCGAAGGAGCGTCATGATAGCTCATGCCTTCATTGCGCGCTATAGATGGATAATCAGTATGGAGCGAATTTACATTCTTGTGAATGCCATCCGGATTCCAGGAGTCGAGACGTTTAAAAGGACGGTCGAATTCTACAACGAAGAACACCTTGACCGAATCAGGACCACCCCATAGACGGCCGACAGTCTGGAATGATCCTACCAGTCGGGTAGGGGACACGGTCTTTACATTGGCGTTTACCATTGTGGAGGTGGCTACGTGGCCGCCAAGGTTGAAAAGCAGCGCGGCTTCCTTATCCCGGCTATATCTAAGTCTATAAGCAGACGTGCGCTGTGTGGCTGTCTGTTCCACCCATACGCCGTAATCCTCGAGATATACGCGATGATAAGAGGGATATGCCACCTCTCCGGCATGACTGAACCTCGATTTCCATGATTGCTCGCCACGTGATACATTTACGTGTGCATCGGCAGGCATGAACGTCAGACCCGACAGCATCCAGGCATGAATCTGAGGGAATCCGAGTATGTGGCTGTCATTATAGTTATAACCGCCGCCACCCTGGTTCTTGTTTCTGGTGAGTGGGGCAGCCCCTATCATACCGAATGGCTGGCATCCGGAAATAAAAAAGAAATATCGTCCCCTTGTAGTCTCTATGAACGGATTTACCATAGCTACAGGGTCGGTATTATCATCAACAGACGGATAAACTTCTATTTCAGACAGCCCTATATTGTCGCCGGTGCCGTCGATAACCTCAGCCTTGATATACGATGTCTCAATACCATTAAGCAATACTTCCTTAGGAGCACCGTTTTCAGGTATCTCGCCAACATCAATCATACTGCCGTCGCTGAAATGCAATGCCACGCCGGCAGCATGCGATTCAGGACACATCCGGTCGTATATCAGGACTTTGTCTATCTTCACCGGTTTATCCCAGTCCAGACGAACCCAGGGGAAATCAATCTCGCCCCAGAACATTTCCTTTACATCCGAAACCCATTCGCCCCGGCCATCTATACGGGCGACCCCATCGTTTACAGCTGAAGCCGAGCTGCCTTGAGCGCAAGATGAGGCCGATGCCTTGGCCAATGGCGCGATGTTGTATGTCGCCAAAGCAGGGGACACAGCCATAGCCGCGACAATTAATGTCAATAATTTCTGTATCATACCAAGTGCATTTGTCTATGTTAACGGTCGTTGGCGAAAGGAGCCACGGGAAGTCCTGTTGTCCCGTATAAATTGCCAACAGGATAATCCGCCCAGTTATACCTTACATACACCGGCTTATCAACAATACCGGAACTGAGACGGATGGTCAGATTGTCCACTACGGTCGGAGTTGCCGTGGTGAACTTGCCATCCTTGCCGGCAATTATAAATCCGGTCACGGCAGATGATGTGGGCTGAACCGGTGCGTCAAATTTCAGAATCAGATCCTTGCCTTGGGACGTTACGGCCACACATTCAGGAGCCTTATAGACACAGTCTTTGCCATAATCGCGGTTCAGGGCTATCAGCGCAAGACGATGTGCCACATCCTGCTTGTCCTTGGGATGTATGTCCGCGGGATTGCCGAGGTCAATGGCTACGGCCATAGCCGTATTGTCCAGTTCAAGCGCCTTGGCCTGGGCATGACGCAATGCAGCCCATTCCGAATCGGGCTGAACGGCTCGTGGTTGCAGATAACCGGCAAGCTGCACGAAGTAGAAAGGCATGTCAGGACGCCATAGCTTGCGCCAGTCGTTGATAAGAGTCTTGAACAGAGGCTCGTATTGTCCGGCACGGCCTACATTTGCACAGCCTTGATACCAGAGCACGCCCTTGACGGGCATGTCGGCCAACGGATGCAGCATGGCATTATATAATACGGAGGGATAACTGGACGAGTTCGGGTCTATCGGTTTGGGAGGCAGTTTCGAGAAATCGGACTGAACCAGATATTGCCATTCGCCGTCCAATGGCATCGAGGCATTTCCGCAACGTATTTCGGTAGTGCCGGGTGCTATGCCGCCTTCACCGCCGAAATCGCTCACTTTAATGGCAATCATGTTTTTGCCCGCTTTGACCAGTTTGCCCGGAATTGTGTATGAACGCGGTGTATTGTAACCGGAGCCTTTACCGACTTCCGCTCCGTTGAAGAATGTCACATCCTCGTCATCAATGGCAGCAAAGTTGACGGTGAGGTCTTTGCCCGCCCAATCAGCAGGAATGTCTACATTCTTGCGCAACCATACTATGCCGTCCATGTCCGGGAGTTCCGATTTTTCCCAATAGCCGGGAACGTTGATGGTATTCCATCCCTTTTCTGCCTTGAGGTATTTTTGATCCTGTGACGAATCATTAGCGCCGGCCAATGCCATCCAGTCATCGATGCGCGACTGATACACCTTATTAATAGCGTCGGCGTTAAAGCCTGCTGATTTCATATCGGCCAATTCATGTTCGAATCCGGGAACTGATTGTAATGCCTCGGCCGATGTCCAGGCTTCGGCGGGAGTACCGCCCCAGGTGGCGTCTATCACTCCGACGGGAACATGCAGTTGCTGTGACAATTCGCGGGCATAGAAATATGCGATAGCCGAAAAATCTGCCATGCTTGCCGACGAACATATCTGCCAGCCACCTCCGTTAACAGTTACATCGTCCTGAGGCCGGAATGCGGTAGTCTTCTTTACCTGCAGCAGACGTATGTCCGGATGATGCGCCGTAGCCACCTCGCGGTCGTAATCCATCACGGTAGTCCAGCCCTGCACCGGGAATTCCATATTGGACTGACCGGAACAGATCCACACTTCACCTGACAGAACGTTTTCAATGGTCTTGGATTCCTTTCCGCCGCTTACGGTGATGGAGTAGGGGCCCCCGGCGGGTGGAGTGGGAAGCGTTATCGAAAAACTGCCGTTTGCGTCAGCTTTTGTGTCATGGCATTTGGATTCCCATCCGGCACGTATGCTGACTTTGGAGCCGGGAGTGGAATGGCCTTTGAATGTGAATGTGCTGTTCTGTTGCACAATCATGTTGTCGCTGATGTAATTCGGCAATGTCAATGCCGAATAGGCCGGCGTCCATGCCATAAGCATGACGCCTGTCAGAATGATTCCGTTTAATTTCATGACGTGTTATGAAACATTATGTCCGGGCTGTGTCAGACGAATATTTGCGTCAGACACCGCCCCGTTCTACAATATTTAAGGTTACATTGCAAAGTAACGAATATTTTTCCGAACATTTGCGTCTGGAGTCCTGAACAATTGCACCAATTGCTGCAACAAATGCGTCAAAAGCGTATGTCAGGACCAAACGTACTTATTTTTGAAGTGAATATTCTTAGCTCGCATTATAAAGGAATATAATTTTGCGCAGACCTTAAGATTGACCAATTCGGACAACTCATCAGGTCTAAAACGGACAACTACCGAACAAATCTGTATTATGAAAAGATCTCTGAAGAAAATCGCGTTAGCGATTGTGGCAGCAGGATTGACGGCATCGGGTGGTGCCGATGCTGCAAATCGATTATGGTACAAAACAGCCGCCGACGACTGGATGAAGGCCATTCCGCTCGGTAACGGCCGCATCGGTGCGATGGTGTATGGCGGTGATTCCAAGGAGCGGATAGCTCTGAATGAAATCAGCCTCTGGTCCGGACAATACGATCCCACCAGCAACGATCTGTGCGGCCGTGAGGCCCTGGACGAGATGCGTCAGTGCTTCTACGAGGGGGATGTGGAGAAAGGGAACGCTCTTGGCGAAAAATATCTGAATGGCCGAATGACATCTTTCGGCAGCCATGTGCCTCTGGGCGACATGACGATTGAGTTTCAGAACGCCGGTGGCAAGACCGAGAATTATGTGCGTCAGCTCAACCTTGACGATGCGACCGCAACGGTTACATATAAACAAGGAGGCACGACATACAAACGTGAATACATCACCGACTATCCCGACGACGTGATGGCCATGCGTTTCACGGCCGACAAACCTCACTCGCTGAACGCTGTCATTGGATTCGACCTGCTGCGTGACGCTGTGCTGAAGACTTCGGGCAATGACATGACACTGCAAGGTAAGGTATCATTCCCGCTGCACGGACCCGGCGGTGTGAAATTCTACGGAAAGATGCGTGTTCTGGCCAATGGCGGCAGCGTCGAAGGGCTCGGCGACAAGATGCAGGTTAGGAATGCCGACTCGTTCGATATCATTTTTGATCTCCGCACCGATTATGCCGGTCATGGATACAAGCGCACATGCGACATGACCATAGACAAGGCTACTGCAAAGGGTTATGACGAGATGCGTAAATCGCATGTAGCCGACTATAAGAGACTGTTTGACAGGATGTCCATTAAACTTGGAGACGACAGGGGAGACGCCATGCCCACCGACGAACGTTTAAAGGCAATAGCGTCAGGAAAGTCCGATAACGGCTTCGATGCACTATTCTTCCAATACGGACGCTATATGCTTATTTCGTCGTCGCGCAAGACTTCCATGCCATTGTGCGCCAATCTTCAGGGTATATGGAACGACAACCGCGCCTGCAACATGCCCTGGACATGCGACTATCACCTTGACGAGAATATCCAGCAGAACTATTGGTCGGCCAACCGCGCCAACTTGGCAGAGTGCAACGAGCCTTTGTTCGATTATCTCGGCCTGCTTGCCGATCATGGCCGCGACACGGCAACCAAGATGTATGGAAGCCGCGGATGGGTGGCACATACCGTATGCAACGCATGGGGATACACTGCACCCGGATGGGGAGTAAGCTGGGGTATGAACGTAACGGGCGGCGCATGGCTCGCCACTCATCTCTGGAGTCATTATAAATATACAGCCGACAAGGAGTATCTGCGCGACACGGCCTATCCGATACTTCGCGACGCGGCACTTTTCTTCAATGACTATATGGCCGAAGATCCCAAGACAGGACAGCTGATGACTGGTCCGAGTATCTCGCCCGAAAACGGATACCAATACAACGGCAAGCATTATAGCCTTTCGATGATGCCCACCATTGACAGGGTGATGGTATATGACATTTACGACGCCTGCATTCAGAGTGCGGAGATTCTCGGCATCAACGATGAATTCACCGCAAAACTCCGCAAGGACATAAAGAAACTACCCCCTCTGGAGGTCGGGAAGGACGGACTGCTTAAGGAATGGCCCGGCGACGTACGCCGCAGTGATCCCTCTCACCGTCACAGCTCGCACGTACTCGCACTGTTCCCGCTTGATCAGGTGTCGTATACACGTCAGCCGGAGCTGATGGCCTCCTGCCGCAAGTCTCTTGAAAGCCAGACCAGTGACCCGGCTTGGGAGGATACTGAGTGGAGCACCGCCAATATGCTTTGCTTCTACGCACGTCTCAAGGACGGAGAGGGAGCACACGGATGGCTGCAGAACCTGTTCCACCGTTTCATGCGCGAGAACCTGATGACCGTATCGCCGGCCGGAGTGGCTATGGCCGAGGAAGATATATTCAGCTTCGACGCAACCGAAGGTGGCGTGGCCGGAATGTGCGAGATGCTGTTGCAATGCTACGACGGTGCGCTGGAATTCCTTCCCGCACTTCCCACACAGTGGAAGGACGGCAGCGTCAAGGGCCTTTGCGCCCATGACGGTCTGGTTGTAGACATCGACTGGAAGAACGGACGTCCCGTTACCGCTTCCATCAAGTCAACGGCCAAGGATTGCTCGGTAAAGGTAAAAGGTTTTTACAAACCCTTCGATATTGCAAAGGGTGATACGGTTAAAATCAAATTCTCATGAAATACATTAAAGGAATAATAGCGATAACCATGTTCATGGCATTTGCCATGGATATGGGAGCTTCGGTATGCCGTCGCGAACTGTCCGACGGCTGGAAGTTCCGGCAGGGTCGTTCAGAGATATGGTATCCGGCCACGGTTCCGGGTACGGTGCATACCGACCTGATGGCAAACGAGATAATCGATGATCCGTTCTACCGTCTCAACGAGCGTGCCGTGCAATGGGTGGATAAAGAGGACTGGATGTACGAGACTACGCTGAATGCAACTCCGGAAGAACTGAAAGCTAAAAACCAGGATCTGGTATTCTACGGACTCGACACATACGCCGATGTCTACCTTAACGGACAGCCGATTCTTAACGCCAACAACATGCACCGCACCTGGCGCGTGGATGTAGCCGGCAAACTAAAGGAAGGGCCCAACAAACTCGAGGTTTATTTCCATTCTCCCATCAAGATAGATCTGCCGAAATGCGACGAATATGACTACGAGTTCAATACCGGGCCCGACCAGTCGCAGAACGGGGGTATATTCAATAAACTGGTAAGCATATTCGCCCGCAAGGCGGGGTATCATTACGGTTGGGACTGGGGACCGCGTCTGGTGACGTCCGGAATATGGCGACCTATCGTGCTCGAGACATGGGATGGCCCTAAAATCAACAACGTGCAGGTGATCCAGAACACGGTCAACAGCTCAAAGGCCGACATGACACTGATTGCCGAAGTTCAGTCGGATATCGACGATGATTCCGCCACTATCGGCGTTACAGCCGACGGCAAAAGGCTGGCTTCCAAAAAAGTGTCGCTGAAAAAGGGCCTTAACCGCATTGAGATGCCGGCAAAGATATCGCATCCCCGTCTGTGGTGGCCTAACGGACTGGGAGAGCCCAATCTGTATGACTTTGTGACTACGGTGGAAAGCAAAGGAAATTCAGACTCTGATTCCCAGGAAATAGGGTTGCGTTCCATCAAACTGCACAACGACAAGGACCAATACGGACATAACCTCTACTTCGAGGTAAACGGCAAGTCTGTATTCATGAAGGGTGTGGACATGGTGCCTCTCGACAATTTCCTGCCGCGCATCACGCGCGAGAAATACGAGAAGCATGTGCTTGACGCCAAGAACGTGAACATGAACATGATCCGGGTCTGGGGCGGCGGCGTTTACGAAGACGACTATTTCTATCAGCTATGCGACCGCAACGGAATGCTGGTATGGCAGGACTTCATGTTTGCCTGCTCCACGTATCCCGCAGACGATGAGTTTCTTGCCAACATCCGCCAGGAGGCGATAGATAATGTGCGACGTCTTCGCAATCACGCATGTATAGCGTTATGGTGCGGCAACAACGAGTGTCAGGATGTGTTCTATGGATGGGGCAACCGCAAGGAATATTATGAGAAGAAAGGGGTGCTTCCACTGTTGGAATCGCAGTTCAAGGCTATGTATTTCAAGACACTGCCCGAAGTGGTGAAGGAATATGGCGGAGGAACGTCTTACCGGCCATCATCGCCATTCGCTTTCGAGGATACTCCGAGTGACGGCATAAACGGCGACGACCACTACTGGGGCGTATGGCATGGCCGCGACTCCATCGGTCATTATAACGTGAAACGCGCACGCTTCTTCTCCGAATACGGTTTCCAGTCGTTCCCGGAATTTGAATCAGTCAAATTATACGCTCCTCAGGAGCGTGACTGGGATATCAATTCCGAGGTGATGATGGCACATCAGCGCGCAGGTTCGTATGCCAACAATCTGATCCGGGATTATATGGCCGACGAGTTCGGAGTGCCCGACAATTTCGAGGATTTCCTGTATGTAGGCATGATACTCCAGGGCGACGCAATCAAGACTGCAATGGAAGCCCACCGTCGTGACATGCCTTACTGCATGGGCACATTGGTATGGCAGCATAACGACTGCTGGCCTGTGGCATCATGGGCGGGGCGCGATTATTACGGCCGCTGGAAAGCTCAGCAATACTATGCGCGAAATGCGTTCCGCGACATTCTTGTTTCTCCGCTTGTCAAGGGCGACACCCTGAACGTGAATATCGTTTCCGACCGCCGGAAGAACGTGAAGGGCAATCTCGTGGTAACGGCCATGACGCTTGACGGCAAGAACATCTGGCAGCAGAAGAAGAACGTCACCGCCGGGGCGCTGAAGTCAGAGAATGTGCTGGCTTTGGATATCCGTCCGATACTCGGCGATTACAACAGGGGAGAGGTGATATTCACCACAACGTTCACCACCAGCGATGCCGATCCATATACCAACATAGCATACGCGTGCCGACAGAAGTACATGAAGTATCCCAAGCCTGACTTCAGGCTGGATATTGCAGAGGCCGGCGACGGATACGACGTAACTATCGGATCGGATGTGTTCGCAAGGGGAGTGTTCCTCTCGTTGGATGGCATCGACAATTTCTTTTCCGACAATTATTTCGACATACTTCCTGCTTCGGAACGTAAGATTCACGTCAAAACGGGCATCTCGCGTGACGAATTTGTAAAACAATTGAAAATCAATTCAATAGGAAATGTATGTAGTGGAAAAATATAGTTGTCAGGTGCAAAATTGCGTCAAAAATTGCATTTTTTGGTGTGTTTCTTCTAACTAACAATGCAAAAACGACATAATTTTGCAGTGTTAACAAAACCTAACGACGCCATTAGACGCCATGAAAATGACACTACTAATTAAAACAACATAATAACCTAAAAAATCATGAAAAAATTCCTAAGTGCTTTGATGTTCATGATTGCTGTGTGCCTGTCGGCATCAGCCCAGATCACTGTAACGGGCACGGTCATGGACGAGAGTCATGAGCCATTGCCCGGAGCATCAATTCTTGTAAAAGGAGAAGGGAAAGGAGCGGCTACGGATATCGACGGCCACTTCACGTTGCAGGCCAAGGTCGGAAACGTACTCCAGGTTTCTTACGTAGGCTACCAGTCTACCGAAGCAAAGGTACCCTCCGACGGTAAACTGACCATCGTTCTTAAAGAGAACAGCGATGTGCTTGACGAAGTCGTTGTGGTCGGCGTATCGATGAAAAAGAGCGACCTGACCGGTTCCGTATCGCACATCGGTTCGGACGTATTGACCCAGAAGCCTGTGACCAGCATCAACGAGGCTCTGCAGGGACGTGTTCCGGGTGTTGCAGTTACCGGTTCGCCCAAGCCTTCGGACGACTCGGGCATCAAGATCCGCGGTACGAACACCATCAATTCAGGTTCCGATCCTATATATGTCGTGGACGGTCTGGTTATGGGCAACGAGTTCGGTTTCTACAACTCGCTTAACGTAAACGATATCGAGAGCATACAGGTGCTGAAAGACGCATCGGCTACGGCACTGTACGGTTCGCGTGGCGCCAACGGTGTGATCATCGTAACCACCAAGAAGGGTAAGAAGGGCAACGGAATGGTCAGCTATGACGGCTGGGTATCGTGGCAGACTATGGGACACCGCACCAAGCGCATGAACGCAACAGATCTCGGCGACCTCCGCAAGCAGTCATACATCAACGGATATATGTTCGAGAATCCCGATGCGACACAGGAAGACATTCAGAACCATATCGATAACTTCATCATGGCTCCGAACAATGTCTTCGCTTCCGAGGAGCTCGACACCTACCTGAACGGACGCAGCTATGACTGGGTGGACCCGTTGCTCCGCACAGGCATCACTACCAACCACAACCTGTCGTTCTCGCAGGCCACCGACAAGACGAACGTCTACATCTCGTTCGGTCTGAAAGACCTGAAGGGTATGATAGTAGGTACCGACCAGCAGCGTTACAACGGCCGCATCAACGCATCAGCCGAAATCACATCCTGGCTGAAAGTGGGCACCAACACCACCTACAGCTATACGCACGACAACATAACCGACGACAATGTCTATTACAAGGCATACTATTGCGACCCGCTGGTAGACAACCGTCCGTTCATGAGCGACGAGACGCGCCACGACGAAGATTATCTCTGCACCTGGTGGCAGAACCCCAACACGGAGAAGAACAACAACTTCAACCCCTACAACTCGCGTGAGATCAAGACAGAGCGTTCGCGTTATCATCTGACATCGTCCAACTACATAAACATCAACCCCATCGAGGGCCTGAACATCCGCTCCACATTCTCCATCAACCGTGCGGAGCAAAGCTGGAACCAGTATCAGCCCACAGGCATCCAGGAGTCCATCCGCTACCGTGGCGGTGACGCATCGGCCACCCAGCAGCGCTTCGGCGACACGCAGTGGCAGTGGGATAATACAATACAGTATATCCGCGATTTCAATAACGCCCATCACATGGACGTATTCTTCGGATACTCTATATCTCGCAACATCTACAACGTCATCAAGGCCAACGGCCGTCGCTTCGCATCCAACGACTTAGGCTGGGATCAGATAGGTTCCGCCGCCGACTGGGAGAACTCCCGTCCCGAGAGCGACCATCAGGTAACATCGCTGATGTCGTACGTGGCCCGCGCCAACTATAACTTCAAGTATCGTTACTATGCTACGTTCACAGGACGCTGGGACGGTTCATCCAAGTTCGGCAAGGGACACCAGTGGGGCTTCTTCCCCTCGTTCTCGCTGGCATGGGAGCTGACCAACGAGCCTTACTTCCCCAAGACCACCTGGCTTGACCAGATCAAGATTCGCGGAGGATACGGTTCGGTCGGTAACCAGAACATCGGCAACTATCTCTACGCTACGATGTACTATGCATCTTCCTCGAACTGTACCGCAGGCTTCTATACCAACGGCCATCGCGGAACACCGAACCTGACCTGGGAGAAGCAGCAGCAGACCAACATCGGTCTTGACCTGGCATTCTTCAACCGCCGACTCACCGTAACGGCCGATGTGTTCTTTACACGTAACAAGGACCTGCTGATGAGCCATTCGCTCGCAACATCAACCGGTTACAACTCTACTACCGAGAATGTCGGTGACCTTGACAACCGAGGCGTGGAAATCGCCATCAACGCCACTCCCGTTCAGGTCAAGGACTTCGTTTGGAACATCGGTTTCAACCTGTCGCACGACCGCAACAAGATCAAGAGTCTGTACGGAGGCGTAAGCCGTCTGTTGAACGTGCCTACCGAAAGCTCGGTTCCCGACCGTGAAGGCAATATGTTCGTAGGAAAGGCTCTCCACAACATATACTGCTACAAGTTCGGAGGCATTGCCAACGAGAACAACCGCGACCTGTGGGAAGGCATCGACTACCGCGGACGCACTGTAGGTCTCGGTGACGTATTCCCGCTCGACCTCTCGGGTCCCGATGGAACTCCCGACGGAGTGATCGACAACTACGACCGCGTAATCACCGCATACAAGGATCCGAAGATCTACGGTGGATTCAACACCGACCTGACATGGAAGGGCATCACGCTGAACGCCATCTTTACCTACAGCGTAGGCGGACACCGAATCAGCGGTTACTACGAGGGACTGGCATCGTCCGTCGGTCTGAGCCATGCAACCCCCGACCTGATCGGCAACTACTGGACTCCTGAAAACACGGACGCATATTTCCCGCGCCGCGTCACCAACGCCACCGGTTACACTCCGTTCGGAGCAGGGGATACCGACCGCTATATCCAGAACACATCCTTCCTTCGTCTCTCGACGCTGACGTTAGGATATGTGCTGCCGGCAAAGATCACGAAGAAGATCCGCATGAACAACCTGCGATTCTACTTCACGGCATCCAACGTGTTCACGGCTACAAAGGATAAAGGCTTTGACCCGGAGTTCGGCGACAACCTCTATCCCAACGAGCGCAGCTACACAATCGGACTCTCATTCAGCCTTTTCTAACCAAATAAAACAATCGACATGAAACTCCACAATAAGATAATTACTATGGGTGTGCTGGCAGCGGCGATGCTTCCTATGGCGTCGTGCAGCGACTTCCTTGACGAGCCGAGCCGCACACAGCTCACCGAGGAGCAGATCTACGGTGACACGGAGACGGCCGAGAAATCGCTTCTGGCTCTGTATAAGAACTGGCGCGACCTGTGGGCCGGACACAACTTCTACTACCTGGCCGACGGTACGGACGAGATTCAGAACGGTGCATACCAGGCCCTGAAGGAGGGTGGCGGCAAGAACGGCGCTATCGACCGTTTCGACGCTCTGCTGACTTCCGACCAGGAATATGTGACCAACTGCTGGAACTGGCGCTGGCCCAAGATTTCCGAAGCCGCAAAGCTGATAAACGCCCTTGAGCCTAAAATAGACGATGACGAGAAGGCAAAGCAGATATGGGCAGAGGCCTCCTTTATCCGTGGCTCGCTGATTATGGACATGACCATGATATATGGCCGGATTCCAATCATCGACCTGAGCAAGATTGACGAACTCGGCACCAAGCGTCAGGATCTGACTACGGTGTGGACATACATTCTCAGCGACCTTGACAATGCCGTCAAGAACGCTCCCGAAAAGAACGACCCAGGCCGCATATCGAAATACGCAGCGCTGATGCTTAAGGGATATGCCTATATGGCGGCTCCCGAAGAAACAGGTCTCCGCGACTTCGCCAAGGCCGAGGAATGCCTCAGTCAGGTAGTGAACGGTCCGTTCAGTCTGGTACCCTATTACGACCTCTTTGACTACAACACCCCCAACACATCAGAGGCTATCTTCGAGTTCCAGTTCTCGAACACATGGCCCGACAACCACGGCAATCAGTTCATGGTCGGTTCGCGTGCTGCGGCAACGATGGGCGGCGATGCATGTTACTTTGCAGGTTATGACCACGCAGTTCCTACAGAATGGGCATACTCCGATGTAGAGGACGGCGGTATCTGGGAGGATGGCGACATCCGCAAGGAGGAATCCATCCGCTATGAGTTCGAATGGAACGGTAAGAACGCCGAGGATTTCGTTTCCAAACTGAGCTGGGAAGGACTCACTCCCGAGGATCAGGACGAGTGCAAGCCCCATATCAAGAAATATGAGGACTACCGCACGGACCTTTACTCCGGTATGGGCATCAATAACATGTATAACGCCGGCAAGAATATACCCTGGCTGCGTCTCGGCAACGCCTATCTGCTCTATGCCGAGTGTCTGAACGAGCTGGGTCGCACTTCGGAGGCTGTAGACTGGGTCAACGATGTACGTGCACGAGCATGGGACTTCGACATCCCGCAAGACAAGCTGTGGAACAACGGCATGTCGCAGGAGAAGTTCCGCGAAGAACTCATGACCGAGCGTGTACGTGAGCTGTTCGGCGAGCGCTGGCGTCGTTTCGACCTGGTGCGTACAGGCAAGTTCTACGAATATGTGAAGAACCGTAACAAGTGGGCCAAGCGTTCGGGAACCATCCAGCCCTGGCACGTGATCTGGCCCATCCCGATGTCCGAGATCGAGCAGAACCTCGAGATCAGCGCATCGGATCAGAACGAGGGATATATCTAATTACCCAACCCGTAATATTTACAATTGTGTCCGGAGCATGGGAAACCTGCAATGTTTCCCATGCTCCCCACCAACCGACAAATTAATAACAACTTAATAACCGAAAGATACACATGAAATCTTTACTCGTATCATTAGCGGCAACCGGTGTAGCCCTGACGGGCATGGCAGCCGCACGTCAGACCAATTATTCGGAACTGACAGGTATTTCCGACCTGGTGTCCACGGGTCTGTTCCAAGGCAATGCCATTATGGCCGACATAGACAATGACGGTTTTATGGAACTGATAGTTCGTGGCCGCGACCTGAACAACGGATGGGCCAATACATTGAAGGCACTCCATGTCGACGAGAACGGCACGACATTTACATCATCAAAGGATCTGACAACTCCCGACGACGCCATGTGGCAGCGCGTGGCATACGCATTTGATTACAACAACGACGGCAACGTAGACTTGCTGTATGCATCCTCCTGGAACGCCAAGCTGATGAAAGGCAGCGGCGAGGGCAATTTCGAACTGGTTCCGGATTTCGAACTGGACGGCGAGATCAGCATAGACGAGGGCGATAGCGAGAAATGGTACACCGGTACCGTAGGTATCGCCGACTTCAATGGCGACGGCTATCAGGACATCGTGACATTCTGCGGCAATCCCCGCAACGACGAGGGTACACCCGTGGTGTTCTTCAACGACAAGGGCACAGGCAAATTCATCAAGGACGATCAGACCGGTATAAAAGCACAGCGTGGCGGTACCATCTGCGTAGGAGACTATAACAGGGACGGATACAATGATATCCTCGTATCAGGATGGTCCGATGATTTCGGCAGCGACTGCGTACGCATCTGGAAGAACGACGGCACCGGCAAATTCAGCGAGGTTATCGTAGGCACAACTGCCGGTACGGAGAAGGGTCGCGTCATCTTCGCCGACCTTACGGGCAACGGTCTCCTTGACGTGTTCATCACCGGTACCTCAAGCCCCAACAACTGGGAGCTGGCTGCCTACATCTACAAGAACAACGGAGACGACACCTTCACAAAGGTTGAGGCCGGACTTCCCGGATTCCAGTGCAGTGGAGCCGACTGGTGCGACCTGAACGGCGACGGCAACATCGACCTGGTTTACGCCGGCGAGAACGGCGATCTGAAGAACTCCGTATATGCCTTCAACGAGGGCAACGACACCTTCACGGCAGTAAGCGACAAGCTCGGCCAGCATCGCGGCGGCGCCTGCGTTCAGGCATGCGACATCAACAACAACAATGTACCCGACATCGTGCTGATGGGTTACATGGACGGTGACGGTCCCCGCCACTTCCAGGTTTACAACGGCGCAGGCTCGCGTGTCGCCAACAAGGCTCCCAACGCACCCACAGGCCTGAAGGCCGAGGCTAACGGCAACAAGACAGTTCTGACCTGGAATGCAGGTTCTGACGATAAGGCAGATCAGGGTACAGGTGCAACTCCCGCCGACGCTCTCCGTTACAACTACTACGTAAAGACCACCGAAGGCCAGATCATCACCGCCGTTCCGGTTGACGCAGCCACAGGCAAGCTTCGCAGCGGTAATGTGGATGCTGCTTCCACATCGCGCAAGGTAG
Organism: uncultured Porphyromonadaceae bacterium; assembly: GCA_902468245.1. GTDB lineage: Bacteria > Bacteroidota > Bacteroidia > Bacteroidales > Muribaculaceae > Lepagella. Next base: position 17,643 of record CABQXY010000036.1, read on the forward strand.
AACTCAACGTGCCTCTTACCTCCATCGCAGAGTGGGGCGTACAGTCCATCGACGGCGCCAAGGCCGCCAGCACATTTGCAATGTACGGCGAATCGGGCGTGACCGGCATCGAGGCTGACGCTAATGCCGATGTTGAATATTTCAACATCCAGGGTGTGCGTGTCGCCAATCCCGGCAACGGCATCTTCATCCGTCGTCAGGGTTCGAAGGTAGAGAAAGTGGTGATCCGCTAATCTCCCATCTGTCAGGACAATAAGACTCAGAGTGAATTATAAACCGGGGTTGTCGGTGATATGCGATCCCGACAACCCCAATTCCTTTTCACTTGATTAAAATATAAATTTTATTTAACTTTGCACGTCCATTACAGACGTGTCCTTAAAAATCCATGATGAAAACAGCCAGATACATGCTCATGCTTCTTGCCGGATCGGCAATCGTACCGGTCATGGCGGCAGACAATCTCGACGCACAATACGGAGATTGGAAATTCTCGTTGAATTCCAATAAAAAAATGACAATCGAACAGAATGGCAAGACACTGCTTGGCGGCGTCACCATGACGGCGAAGGATCAGAACGGCACCGAACTGCAGTCAGACAAGTATGCCGATGTGAGCAAGAAGGAGGAAGCCGTGAACGACGCTTTCGGCAAGGGACGTCGCTTCACATGGACCTACACCCAGGCCGGAAGCCCGAATCTGGAACAGATCGTCACTGTATATTCCGGGTTGCCATACGCATTGGTCGAAGGAGCGGTCACAGCCACATCAGGCACCACATCGTCCCGCGAAATCAATCCCATAGTAGTGACAAGCACGAACACTCTGCCGTTGCCCACATCGGAGAACCGTGTGTACAATATGCCTTTCGCCAACGACAACTGGGCCACATTCTCCACAGTACGCTGGTCTACAGGCCAGCCGGTGACATCATGCGAGGCTACAGCCTTTTTCAACGTCGACTCGCGTGAGGGCATCGTAATCGGGTCAGTGGATCATTCCGTGTGGAAATCCTCAATCTCCGTAACTCCCAACTCCACAAACCGAATCCGTCGCCTCGTGGTAAACGCCGGCTACGTCAGCCCCCGTACATGGGACAACGGCAACTTCGGTAACAATTCGCCCATACAGCAGCATGGCGCAGTCAAAGGCAAGCGTGTGCTTTCACCCAAATTCATGATCGGTTATTTCGATGACTGGCGCAACGGTCTGGAGACATACGGCAAAGCCAATACGGTATTATGCCCCAAGCTTGAGATGAAGACCGGCGACAAGGCTTTGTTCGGATGGCAGAGCTGGGGAGGCCAGGAAGCTCAGCTTAATTTTACTTCCACGATGTCGGTGCTGGACTTCTTCGACAAGGAGATAAAGGCAACCGGATTTGCAGGAGAGGACGGCGTGTGCTGGATGGTTCTCGACTCTTTCTGGGACAACATGAGCCGTATGGAACGCCGCCAGTTCGCAGATCGTTGCAAGGAGATGGGTTACCGCCCCGGCATCTATCATACGCCGTTCTCACTGTGGCTCGGTAGCGACGCCGAAGTGTCCGACTATCCATACGAGACGGTAGACGGCAAGACATACAGCCGCAAGGACGTAGTGCTGACTGCCAACGGCAAGCCCCGCAAGATCTCCGCATATTCACTCGACCCGACACATCCCGCCGTGAAGGAAGCCAACCGCAAACGCTTCAAGGAATTCAAGGAAGATGGCTTCGAGTTCGTTAAGATCGACTTTATGAACAATGGTTCGCAGGAAGCCGACAAATGGTACGATCCCAATGTCACCACCGGCATGATGGCCTATAACTACGGCATGGACTACATCGTGGAAATGGCCGGCGACATGGTACTTGACTTCTCCATCGCGCCCGTATTTCCCGCAAAGGCGCATATCCGCCGCATCGGTTGCGACGCATGGGGCGAACTTAACAATTCGATGTACACCCTGAACTGCATCAACGGCTCCTGGTGGCTCGACCAGTGCTATTCTTTCAACGACCCCGACCACATGTGCCTTACCAAAGTGTTCACTGGCAAAGGATCGCCCGATGAGAATGAAGCCAGGATACGTTACACCTGCGGTCTGATGACGGGCATGACGCTGTTGGGCGGCACATACGCCTACGAAGGTGCCACGATGAAGTACAACAACCAGAACGTCAAGATTGTGGGTACTGACGCAGAGCGTGCGCGTGTCGTAAAGTTCGCATCGAACAAGGACCTGACCGAGGTTGGCCGCATCGGCCGTTCGTTCCGTCCGGTGGAGGGTACGTTCAACAATTACATCACCCTCTATTCCCCCAACGACATCTCGACCGACAATGAATTCATCTACGACACTCCGAACGCGTTCTATTACGTGGTGTTCAACTTTGACAAGACCGCGCAGCTGAACAAGGACGTCGACTTCAGCCGTCTGGGCATCAACCCCGCTGAATTCGTCAGCGTCAAGGAACTGTGGAACGGCACCACTTGCGCACCCTCGGCACTGAAGATATCTGTTCCCGCCAAGGACGTGCATATCTACCGTTTCGACCGTGACGCTTCAGGCGTTCAGGACATCAAGGCCGATAATGCAAACAAGGTATCGGTCAATGTTTCCGACGGCTCGGCACACGTGTCGGCTACGGAACCCATATCATCTGTTGACGTATACGGAATTGACGGCACCACCGTCAATTCCGTATATGCCTGCAATTCAAGCAGCGAGCTGAACTTCGACGTGCCGGCTCACGGCATGGCGATCGTAAAGGTCAAGCTCGCCTCGGGAATGACCGAGACATTCAAGACTATTCTGAAATAACTATAACTACCTATATCCATGTTCCGAAGATCCATATTAGTCACCATACTTCTTGTATCGGTGATTCCGGGCATAGCGAGAAATAAATCCCGCTATGTCGACCCGTTTATCGGCACCGGCGCTGTTGAAGGGGGACTGTCAGGCAATAACTATCCCGGGGCCACGGCTCCGTTCGGCATGGTGCAGCTTAGCCCTGACACTCACAGGGCTCCTGACTGGTACAATGCTTCGGGCTATGATTATAACGACAGCATAATCTACAGCTTCTCGCATACCCGGCTAAGTGGAACCGGAGCAAGCGATTTCATCGACATCGGTATGTTTCCTACCACGGGACATGCCGACTCCTCACGTTTCAGCCACGCTCAGGAGACGGCATCTCCGGGCTATTACTCCGTCAGACTGATGGACGAAGATATATTGGCAGAACTCGCGGCCATCACACGCGTAGGCATTCACCGTTACACATATCCGCAAGGAAAGGAGAGGAGGCTGACTCTGGATCTGGATCATTCCGCCAACAAGGGCAGCTGGGGACGCGCCATCATCCAGTCGCAGATACGTAAGACCGGACCGAGAACAATAGAAGGCTTCCGGGTAATCACGGGATGGGCAAAACTCCGAAAGATTTATTTCGTGGCTGAATTTTCCGAAGATATCCGGGACATGATTCTGTCTGACGGCGAGACAGTCAGAAACGGCGCTACCGTCATAAACGGCAAGGCATTGAAGGCATACTTAGGCTTCGGCACCGATAACGAGCCTGTCAAGGTAAAGGTGGCACTCTCCGGTGTTTCCATCGCCAATGCCCGCAAGAATATGGAAGCGGAAGCCCCGCATTTCGATTTCGACAGATATGTGAGGCAAGGACGCGACGAATGGGACAAGGCCCTGGGCTGTATCGACGCCGAAGGCCCGGAAGACAAACTCAAGACATTCTATACAGCCCTGTATCATCTGATGATACAGCCCAATACGTTCAGCGACGTAAACGGGGAATACATGACGCCGGCTTACACTGTTGCAAAGGTTCCTGACGGATCCGGGCAATATTCCACATTCTCGCTGTGGGACACATATCGTGCCGCTCATCCGTTTTATTCGCTTTTGATGCCGGAACGTAACGCCGATTTCGTCAACAGTATGCTGCGCCATTATCAGGATTACGGTTATCTACCCGTGTGGCATATATGGGGTCAGGACAATTACTGCATGATCGGCAATCATGCGATACCGGTCGTTGCAGAGGCAGCGATGAATGACACTCCCGGCATTGACACCGAATTAGCGTACGAGGCAGTCAGGGAATCGTCATTGCAGCCGCATCTTAACTCTCCTTTCGATGTGTGGGAGAAATACGGCTATATGCCCGAGACATTGCAGTCGCAGTCGGTTTCCATCACATTGGAAATGGCATACGATGATTGGTGTGTGGCGCAGATGGCCAGGAAACTTGGCAAACAGGAAGATTACGAACGCTTCCTGAAACGGTCGCAGTATTTCCGCAACCTCTATGACCCGACCACCGGGTTCTTCAGGGCCAAGGATGAAAATGGCAATTGGATGGAGCCTTTTGATCCCCTGAAATTCGGAGCGAACGGCGGATACCCTTACACGGAGGGTAATGCATGGCAGTATTTCTGGTATGTGCCACACGATATTCCTGCTCTTATTGCCTTGACAGGCGGAAACAAAGCGTTTGAGAAGAAGCTTGACACTTTCTTCTCGCTGACCGAAACGAGTGGCGTGAAAAACGACAACATATCGGGATGCATAGGCCAATACGCTCATGGCAACGAGCCGAGCCATCATGTGGCTTATCTTTATAACTATGTCAATGCTCCGCATAAGGCGCAGCGAATGGTGGCGCGCATCATGAACGAGATGTATGACAACACTTCGTCAGGCTATGCCGGTAACGACGACTGCGGAGAGATGTCAGCATGGTACGTATTCGGAGCCTTGGGGTTCTATCCCGTCAATCCGGCTTCGGGTCAATTCAGCATCGGCACCCCATTGTTCGATAAGTGCACAATTCATTTGCCATACGGCCATGACCTTACAATAACGGCAAACAGGTCGAATCCTGATAACGTCGAGGTTAAGTCAATATACCTTAACGGCAAGAAACATAAATCGTTGAGCCTGTCCCGTCAGGACCTGGCCCGGGGAGGCTCCCTTCATTTCGAATTATAATCCCGACTCAATGGACAGCAGAATCCTGTACAAGATTAGCCACATCGTCTATGCCGTGTTATTGTTGGCAATGGCCATAGCCAACAGGGCCGGCGCGGCCGATCAGTATAACTTTACGCATGTCGACAGCAGTGACGGACTGTCGGCCAACAATGTGAAAAGTATCGTGCAGGACTCGCTGGGCTTCATGTGGTTCGGCACTAAGAACGGGCTGAACCGTTACGACGGAAGTACGTTCAGGGTATATAAATGCTATGACGAGGAGCGCAAGTGCGGCAACAATAATATCGGGGCATTGTACGAGGATGAGAACACCACTCTGTGGATAGGAACCGACCGAGGCATCTATCAGTACAATCCGCGTGAAGACCGCATCAGGTTCGTGGATCTGAAACCGGAGGACGGCATGATGCCCGACAACTGGGTACAGACCATCGCAGGCGACGGCAAAGGCCATGTCTGGGCGCTATTGCCCGACGAAGGCCTATATCTGTACGACACCGGCAAGGGCAGCGTACGTCATTTCCGGTTTGAGGAAACCAGCAGGTTCAAGAAGGTGTATGCGTCTGACGTCATGGTGGACTCGGACGGCTCGGTATGGGTAGCCATCGCCAACGACGGCCTGTATCGGTATCATACGTCTACAGGCAAATTCGTCAAGGAGCGGATCAAGAATCCCGACATGGTGACGGATACATCATTCATGGCCCTGGCCGAGACCGCGCAAGGTACAGTAATAGCCGGCACAACCAATGGCTCGATCTATGAATACAATCCGCGCACACATGTGGTAAATCCGATACCTTTCAGTGGACGGGGCAACGTTTACCTGCGGGATATCCTGTGCTTTGACAACGAACTATGGATAGGTACGCACGACGGACTATACATCAAGAATCTCGACAACGGAGCCGAGCAGTTCCTTAAGGAAAACCCTCTGGATCCGTTCTCGCTTTCGGACAATACGGTATATTGTATTTATCGGGACAAATCGGGAGGTGCATGGATAGGCAGCATATTCGGAGGCGTCAGCTACATGTCCCGGCGTAAATTCAAATTTGCCAACTACGGTATAAAGGACGGTCTGACGGGACGTCTGGTATTAGGCGTGTCGGCCGACCGCAGCAACAGGATCTGGACCGGTACAGAGACCGCGGGACTGAATCTGCTGAATCCTGTGGACGGAAAATTCACTTCTCCATTCCATGTATCCGGCGTGAACAGGATAGTGCTTTCCATGACATCGATCAACGGAAACATCTATCCCTCGTTTTCACGTGCAGGACTTTATTGCATCAATCCCGACAACAACAGCCATCATAAGGTATTCCCATTGAACGAGGGCGACGACAGCAATGTGTATTCATATATAGTCGACAGAGACGGCGCCGAGTGGGTAGGAACATCCTTTGCCTTGTATTGCCGCAAAAAGGGAGATGCCGACTTCAAACATATAACCGAGACCGGCTATGACTGGATATATTGCCTGTTCGAGTCGTCCGACGGTTGCATCTGGATTGGCACGATGGGCAACGGTATATGGAGACATAACAAGAAGAACGGCTCTTTCCAGGTTTATACGTATGACCAGAATTCCACCGATCACAGCGGCCTGATGTCCAATTCCATAAACTCGATCATGGAAGATTCCGAGGGACGGTTATGGATATCTACCGACCGAGGCGGTCTGAGCCGATATGATAGGAAGAATGACCGGTTCGTGACATACGGCATAGAAGATGGGCTGCCTGACGATGTGGTGTACGGAGTGGTGCAGGACCGTGGCAGGAACCTGTGGTTCGGCACCAACAAGGGCCTGGTGCGTTTCAATCCGGACAATTCGTCGATACGCGTGTTCACCCGTCACGACGGCCTGCCGTTCGAGCAGTTCAATTACAAATCGGCCATTTATTCGCCCGACGGAAACATATACATGGGAGGCATCAACGGACTCATATCGTTCAATCCCGAGGATTACAAAGACCTGAACACACCACTCAATATCTACTTCACCGGTCTCAGGGTCCGCAATCAGGAACTGCGTCCGGGCCTGGACTCTCATCTAAAGGAAAACATACTGTTTGCCGAGAAACTGACATTACCTCACGAAGACGCTACATTCTCTCTCTCCATAGCTGCCCCGGAATTCAGACATCTCGGACCTATTGCATTGAGTTACCGGTTATTGCCCGTAAGCGACAAATGGGTGGAACTAAAGGATAACGAGATATCGTTCGTCAATCTTGCTCCCGGCAAATATACCCTTGAAGTGAAAGCTGAAAGCGAATCAAACCTTGCCACGCGCAAGATTGAAATCAAGATTCTGCCGCCTTGGTGGAAGTCTTGGTGGGCCTATGGCATCGATGTCCTTTTGGTCTTTCTGCTGGCTGCGCTGTGGTTTCTGTGGTATCGCTCGCACAAGGTGAAGCAGATGCGCGTTCACGAGCAGATGATGATGGACAACAAGGACAAGGAGCTGTACCGCAGCAAGGTGAACTTCTTCACTGAGATCGCCCACGAGATCCGCACCCCGCTGTCGTTGATAGACCTTCCGCTGGAAGCCATGGAGGGACTCGACATCAACGACCCTCAGTTCAAGGAATATCTGTCGGTTACGCGCAAGAACACCGGACGTCTGCTGGAACTGACGGGACAGGTTCTCGACTTCCAGAAAATAGATTCCAGCCGACTGACCCTTAAGCAGGAGAGTGTGGACATTCCTGCGTTGCTGAACGATATAGCCGACCGATTCGACACCCCGCTGAAGCTTGCCGGCAAGACATTGGAGCGCCACATAGCACCCGACCGGCTTATGGTGATGACCGACCGGGAGGCATTGGTGAAGATGGTAAGCAACCTGCTGAACAATGCCCGCAAGTATGGCGACAGGATCGTAGAGCTGTCATTACACCGCAAAGGGGATGAGTTCGAGATACTAGTAGTCAGCGATGGCGAGAAAATCAAGCCGGAGGAACGCGACCGTATCTTCATGGCATTCTATCAGACCCATTCGGGCGAGGATTCCAAGAGCGGAGTAGGCATAGGACTGCCGTTGTCGCGCTCGTTGGCCACGTTGATGGGCGGTAGCCTCACGCTTGAAGACAACCCCGATGACAAGGACCGGAACGTGTTTAAGCTCACATTACCCGTCATAGCACCTAAAGACGATTCGGAACCTGTGTATTCCGAGATAGACGATTATATGCTGACTTCAGAATCCAATCAGTCCAAGCCACGTCAGGATGTATTCAGCATCCTTTTGGTGGAGGATAACGAGACCATTCTGAAGTTTCTGGCCGACCAGCTGTCTCGTTCGTTCATGGTCTCTACGGCCGGCAATGGCGTAGAGGCTCTTGATAAACTCAAGACCATGCAGCCGGACCTGATACTGACGGACATAATGATGCCCGAGATGGACGGCATGGAACTGTGCAGGTTAGTGAAGTCGGATGTCAGCCTCAGCCATATACCGCTCGTGTTCATCACGGCAAAGAACGACCTGGACAGCAAGATACTGGGACTGCAGCGCGGTGCGGAGGCGTACGTGGAGAAGCCGTTCTCCATCAAATACCTTCGCAATCTGATAAACTCAATCCTTGACAACCGCCGCCGTGAGCGCGAGGCGGTAAACAAGAATCCCTTCATGTCGTCGGAAGGCGCACAGGTCAGCGGCGCCGATCGCGAGCTGATGGAAAAGATAAAGGCCGTGATTGACAAACATATCTCGGACGAGAACTTCAACGTGGACTCACTATGCGACGAGCTCAACATGAGCCGCTCGGCTGTGCTGCGCAAAATCAAGTCCCTGTTCGGCATGTCGCCGATCGAGGTGATACGCACCATCAAGCTGAAACGCGCCACCGAACTGATCAAAGACGGAAGATACCGTATCAGCGACATCTGCTACATGGTAGGCATAGCCACGCCCTCATATTTCAGCAAACTATTCTTCAGGCAATACGGCATGACACCAAAGGACTTCGAAAAGCAATGCCGTGTCAAGGGAATGGATACTGAAAATTCAGACATATCCGGGTCATAAACGCGTGTTTTGAAGCGATTGTAGCATATTTAGAACTGTTTGAGTCATTTTTCTTGACCAAATACTGTTAATTTTGCAAAGGAATAGAAGTCCGGACACAGACTTCGGTCCCGTAACGATTCAGAATCTTCATAATAAAACTAATAATCATGAAACTAAACTTAATGGCTCTTGCCATAGCCGGCCTCACAGCCGGAGTATGTCAGGCCAACGAAATCATCCCCATCGAGACGGACAATACCGCGCTGGTATACACCGTCGGCGACGACGGACGTCTCTATCAGTCATATTTCGGCAAGAAACTCTCTGATTCCTCTGAATATGCATCGTTGCCCCTAAGCAAGAAGGAGGTATATCTGACCCATGGAATGGAGGATTATTTCGAACCTGCCCTTCATATCAACCGCAAGGCATCCCCAAATTCATCGACGCTGCTCAAATATAAGGAACATCAGACCATAGACCGTGACGGATACATGGAAACGGTCATCACGCTGCAGGACCCTAAGTTTGCAGACGAGGTCAAGATACACGTGGCCGCCTTCGGTCCTGAGAACGTATATAAGGAGTGGACGGAGATAACCAACAACGAGAAGCAGCCCGTTGAGCTTGAAAAGTATGCTTCGTCACTGCTTCACTTCACGGCTCCCAAATATGTGCTGACGCAGTATAGCGGCGAATGGGCCAACGAAGCCAACAAACTGAGCCAGGAACTGCATTATGGCAAGAAGGTTATTGACACCAAGCTGGGCACCCGCGCCGATATGTTCGTGTCGCCATTCTTCCAGGTGTCGCTCGGCGACGAAGCAACAGAGACCTCAGGCGATGTATTGGCCGGCACTCTGGGTTGGACAGGCAACTTCCGCTATGTGTTCGAGGTAGACAACTTAGGCGACCTGCGCGTAATCAGTGGTATCAACCCTTACTTCTCGTCATATCCCTTAGGCAAAGGCGAGACATTCACCACTCCCGAATTCATATTCACTCTCAGCGACCAGGGTACGGGCAAAGCAAGCCGCAATCTGCACGACTGGGCACGCCGCCATCAGATAAAGGACGGCATGGGCAACCGCATGACGCTGCTGAACAACTGGGAGGCCACATACTTCGATTTCGACGAGGAGAAACTTGTAAAACTGATAGGGGAGGCCAAGGAGCTTGGTGTGGACATGTTCCTGCTTGATGACGGATGGTTTGCCAATAAATATCCCCGCAACAGCGACACCCAGGGTCTGGGCGACTGGGACGAGACCGCATCGAAACTTCCCAACGGCATAGGCCGTCTCACCGAGGAGGCCAAGAAGCAGGGAGTGAAGTTCGGACTCTGGATCGAGCCTGAGATGGTGAACCCTAAATCCGAACTCTACGAGAAGCATAAAGACTGGGTCATCACTCTTCCGAACCGTGACGAGTATTATTTCCGCAACCAGCTGGTGCTGGATCTGGCCAACCCGAAGGTGCAGGACTATGTGTTCGGCGTGGTCGACAATCTGAAAACCAAGTATCCTGACATCGCATATTTCAAGTGGGACTGCAACAGCCCCATCACGAACATATACTCCAATTATGAGGACAAGGAGCAGCAGAAGCTGTACGTCGATTATGTACGTGGACTGTACAAGGTCCTGGACCGCATCAAGGCCAAGTATCCCTATCTGCCCATGATGCTCTGCTCGGGTGGCGGCGGCCGTACCGACTACGAAGGCCTGAAATATTTCACCGAGATGTGGCCCAGCGACAACACCGATCCAATCGAGCGTCTGTTCATACAGTACGGATTCTCGCAGGTATTCCCAGCCAAGGTGCAGTGTGCGCACGTAACCACATGGAACAAGAAGGCTCCCATCAAGTTCCGCACCAACGTGGCGATGATGGGCAAGCTCGGCTTCGACCTCAACCTGCATGACCTTACTGCCGACGATCTGGCATACGTCAAGCAGTCCATCAAGGAATACAACCGCCTGAAACCGGTAATACTGGACGGCGACCAATACCGTCTTGTACCTCCGTACGAAGGCAACCATACATCCACAATGTTTGTGGACAAGGGAGGTAAGAACGCAGTGGTGTTCGCATTCGACGTACATCCACGCTACAACGAGAAACTGATCAACGTGAAGCTGCAGGGACTCAATCCCGATGCAAAGTACCGCGTGCTCGAGATCAATCGCGCCGACTGCTCGGTTGACGACAGCCAAAGCACATACTCCGGTCAGTATCTCATGACGGTCGGTCTGCCGCTGTTCAGCAATAGCGACCTGTCAAGCCGCGTGTATGAAATCAATGCAAAATAAGATTTATATCAGATATTGGATATTGGATGTTAGATATTAGATTAGTTATTAGTTATAAGTTAGCAGTAGAAGTACAATAAGATTCAATTCATAGATATTACAATTCATAGATATTAGGTATAGATTGTTATAGATAGGTTATTCTTGGATTGTTTACTCGCGGGAGGTGTCAGTGATGACCCCTCCTGTCTATTTACATAGGTATTCATCTATGTATAAGCCATTAACGGACTCCGATAAGTTTGTGTGTCTGAAGTGACAGGCGCCACTTCGGGTGCGCCTTGACATAATCTATGGTTTCCGACAGGATCCGGCGGTTTTCCTCAACATCTCCGACATCACAGGGCTGAAGACAGTATTCTTCGGCCCTTATGTCGTCATACGGGCTCATGTCCTGGCCGTTGCCTTTGTACACCACCTTAAGTTCGTCGATGTGCTGCAGTCTTAACCCGGCGTCAGGACAGAACCCGACCTTGGGCGAGCATACCACCCAGTCGATGCCGTCGCACAGAGGCATGGTGCCGTTGGTCTCTATTGCCACAAAACAATTGTGCTCGTGCAAGAGGTTCACCAGCTCCCCGGTGAGCTGCAGGCACGGCTCGCCGCCTGTTATCACGACAAACCGACAGGGGGAGTACTTCAATATTTCCTGAAGTATTTCCCGGTCGGTATATTCTTGATATGTTTCGTGTCGCGTGTCACAGAAGGGGCATTTAAGGTTGCAGCCCGACAGCCGGACGAAAACAGCGGGAGTGCCGGCGTACGATCCTTCGCCCTGCAGGGAATAAAATATCTCGTTAACCCTCATATCAGATATGGGTTGAGCTGAGAGACGCAATCGTCATCGACATACGTAGCTGTGTTGCCTTCCGATTCCTGAACTGACACCTTATAGCACTGCGGCACCCGGTCGCAGATCCATCTGGCTATGTTTTCAGCTGTGGGATTGAAGGGGAGGAGTTCGTTGAAGTTGCCGTGGTCGAGATAACCGTGAATCCGTTCCTTGATCTGAGTGAAATCGCACACCATGCCGTCGGCGTTCAGCTCGCGGGCATAGCAGTAAACCGTTACAATCCAGTTGTGTCCATGCAGATTGCTGCACTTGCTCTCGTAGCTCAGCTCCAGCCGGTGGCATCCGGCAATCTCCATGCGTTTGGATACAAAATACATATTTCGTGTCTTTCTTCGTTCTGAATAATTGCAATTACAAAATTAATGCATTATTTGAAAGTAGCCAAATATAGACACTAAACAAGATAGCTGCGGAGCGTGCGGGCATCGGCGAGAGCGAGCGAATAGACGGTAGTGACACCGGAATTGGTGGCTATCTGCAGCGAGACACGGCCGGTGTAACGGGTAAAGGGGGTGCGACGAATCCGTATGGATTCAATGTCGGGGTATCTGACATATTCGCGGATACGGGCAATGTTGCCTCGGTTTATGAGTACGTATGCGTCTGTCAGCTCTATGCTGCTGTGACGCCAGGCCATGACTGCACGTACAGCCATAAGAACGGTATATAGCGTGCATGCCGCTATGGCCGGAATAATTATGTCGGCTGCGAACATCAGCACCAATAACGCGACAACTGCTATGAGAAGATGGGGTACGAACCGGCGCACAAACACCCCCTTGCCGGAACGTGCGGTCATCAGGACCGATTCTTCGACAGAATCCTTGTCCCGGAACGGCTGCTTGTTCCCGGCATCGTCTCCGGTCCACCAGCCAAGTATCCGACTGCCGAGGTCGGAGCCGTAGATGGTTATGTCGCCACGCTTCTTTTCGTCCGTCACATTCTCGGCCTGATGTATGGATATGGTCTCGCATCGTGCCAATCGCTCCAATGGATTCTGCTTGATGCTCAGCACAGTGGCCTTGTCGCGGGCTATGCGGCTGGTGTAGCGTGAGAACAGTCCGGACTCAAATGTCAGCCGGTTGTCGGCGATGGTAATGGTCATGCCATAATAGCGCAATGCGATTCGGCCTGTCCACAACAGCATCACTAATAAATATATGACAGCGGCGCAGAGAAGTATCTGACCGACAGACAGCGATACATCGCCTGCATGAGCGTCGATATAGTCGATAAGCTGCCCCGTGGCATCTTCATTTATTTCGCTTACTTTATTAAATACGGCGGCTGCGATGGCTCCGAGTATCGCGAAGCCTTGCAGATGGTTCTGACATAAAGCGCCCTTGATGATGTTGAGATTGCTGACGTGCAACTTGTCCTGCCGGAAGGGTGGCGGAGGCGCGACAGCGGTGTCAAGGCCACCGGCATCGGGGAAATCCTCGCCTATTCGGACCTGACGCAACAGAGCCTGCCATTCGGATTCATTGAGAATCAGTTCGACCTCCTGTTTCTCGCTGGCAAGAGTGTCGAACGATACACCCCGCATGTCGACAAGACGGTAAAAGATGCCGCTTTTGGTACGGAGATTGTGTATGCGCTCCAGCGGTACGCTGGTGGTGTTCTTGAACGCCAGACCATGAGTGTATATCAGGCTGTCTCCTTCGATATGATATTTGCGGAAGTAATATTTCAGGAATGCCACGCCGGCCGACAGGGCAAGGGCCCCGCCAATGAAGGCGACAGACATGATGAGCCGTTGCGAGTACACAAGATCATCGTCGAACAGCATCATGCCGATAATGACTATGAATGTCGTGATAAGTTGTTGGAATGTCTGCATCCATATCACGATGAATGCGGCGGGACTCATGCGCCGTGGCGTGGAGAAATCATTCATCGCGGCCGTCTTTATTGATAAGTATTGACTTGAGACGTTCGGCTTTGTCATGAGTCAGGCCGGGAATGGAGATTACGTTTCCGGCCGACTGCGATCCGTTGATTATGTCGAGGTGATACAGCCGGAACATACGGCTCAACGGATTGGTGCGTACGGACACCTGTTGAATCTTGCTGAACGGCACTGTCTTTACGGAAGTAAAGAAAAGTCCGGAGCGGTATGAGACGTCACGATTGCGCAGGGCATAACCCTTTACATTGTAAATCCTGTGGATTAAAGCTATGTTTAAGGCCATCGCGATAGCCAGAACGCTTTCCACGCCCAGCAATATCCACCAGCCGTAGGATTCCACCGTCAGCGGGATAATGAATGCAACGCCCATAATAAGCAGGTACGTCAGCGCGATGCGGGCGGTAAGCACCTTGATGTATGTAGGCTCGACTGCTTGAAATTCAAGGTCTTCGACAGGCTGGACTGTGTCGGGCCAAATCTGTCTGTTTGTCATATAGTGCGGTTAGTTCGATTGCGTTTCCTCGGCCGGTACCGTTTCTGCGGTGGGTATTCAGCCGTGATTATATCGTATGCCCTCAGTTGCCAGATGTGCATACAGAGTACAAAGTTAATAAATCCGATTCAAATTCACTGACATATCGTACAAATTTACAGACTTATTTTGCATCGTTAGAGGAAACCTACTCTCAACCGGCAACTGCAAAATTAGCGATTTCTCGGAAAAAGACAATCTTGGGGGATTCAAAATTGAGTTTTTTTCGAGGCCTACGGTTAATC
>CABQXY010000037.1:0-46332 GCA_902468245.1 uncultured Porphyromonadaceae bacterium
GAAAGGATCCCGAAAGTTCTTTGCGTTCTTCTATAAGTGTCACGTCTTTGCGAAGTAAACAATATTATCTTTGCGAGACCTTTGCGGACTTAGCGGCTTTGCGCGAGAACAGTGTATCCTCAATGGCCAAGACGAGGATAAAATCGCGGCTTTGCGCGGAAATCAGTAATTAGATTGTCAAAAAGATCCATGCGAATAAATAATTATGGCCGATTATGTGGGTTAAAGATATTTAATTTGCGGGTTATGGAAGATTTTTTTTGCAGAATAAGAAATTTTTAGTAACTTTGCAGTCGCAAAGCGCGAAATGAGTTCGTCGCTGGCAAATCGGGGCCCATTCGTCTATCGGTTAGGACGAGAGATTTTCATTCTCTAAAGAGCAGTTCGACTCTGCTATGGGCTACAAATCAAACACAAGGTTAACAACCAACACAGACTAAAACAGAAAGATGGCAAATCATAAATCGTCATTGAAGAGAATTCGTCAGGCAGAAAGCCGTCGCCTGGAGAATCGTTATTGGGCCAAGACCGCCCGCAACGCCGTGCGTCGCGTACGCAAAATGACCGACAAGGCCGAAGCTCAGGCCGCATACAACAAGGTATCGCAGCTGCTTCAGCGTCTGGGTCGCAAGAACATCATCTCCAAGAACAAGGCAGCGAATCTGTGCAGCAGCTTGCAGAAGCACGTCAACAAGCTGGGCTAAATTCACCGTTAAGATAACAGAGCCGGGCCGGCCGTCAGTTACGCTGACCGCCGGCTCGATTTTTTATAAGGAACATACTTTTAAGGATATTGTTTCTACAAGCCTACAAGGATTGCTTCTAATACCATAGCGCTATATTATAGTTATGAAACGTTACGATTATTTGGTGATAGGCAGCGGCATCGCCGGCATGTCGTTCGCGCTGAAGGTGG
Organism: uncultured Porphyromonadaceae bacterium; assembly: GCA_902468245.1. Taxonomy (GTDB): domain Bacteria; phylum Bacteroidota; class Bacteroidia; order Bacteroidales; family Muribaculaceae; genus Lepagella. Next base: position 917 of record CABQXY010000037.1, read on the forward strand.
CCCGCACGGGCGCCAGCGTGGCTATTATATGCAAGACCGACCTCGAGGAGGCCAACACATTCTACGCCCAGGGCGGCGTGGCCTCGGTGACGAACCTTGAGGTGGACGATTTCGACAAGCACATACACGACACGATGGTGGCCGGCGACTGGATTTCCGATCCCAAGGCCGTGGAGCAGGTGGTGCGCAACGCGCCCGCTCAGATTCAGGAACTGCTGTCGTGGGGCGTCGACTTCGACCGCAAGGAGGACGGCACCTTCGACCTGCACCGCGAGGGCGGCCACTCCGAATTCCGCATCCTGCACCACGCCGACAACACCGGCGCCGCAATCCAGCAGGCCCTGGTGCGCCGCATACAGAACACCGATAACATCGACGTCTACGACCATCACTGCGCCGTGGAGATCATAACCCAGCACCATCTCGGCAAGGTGGTGACACGCCGCACTCCGGATATCCAGTGCTACGGCGCCTACATCCTGAACGAAGCCACCGGTAATGTCGATACGTTCTTAGCGAAGGTGACCGTTATGGCCACGGGCGGTGTCGGAGCCGTGTACACCACCACCACCAATCCGCTGGTGGCTACCGGCGACGGCATCGCGATGGTGTATCGCGCCAAGGGAACGGTCAAGGACATGGAATTCATACAGTTCCATCCCACGGCCTTGTACCATCCCGGCGACCGTCCCAGCTTCCTCATCACCGAGGCAATGCGCGGCTACGGCGCCATCCTGAAGAACATAGACGGCACCGAATTCATGCACAAGTATGACGAGCGCCTGTCGCTGGCTCCGCGCGACATCGTGGCCCGTGCCATCGACTCGGAGATGAAGCTGAACGGCACGGACCACGTCATGCTCGACGTGACGCACAAGAATCCCGAGGAGACCAGGAAGCATTTCCCCAACATCTACGAGAAGTGCCTGTCGCTCGGCATCGACATCACCAAGGACATGATACCCGTGGCTCCGGCAGCCCACTATCTGTGCGGAGGCATCGCCGTGAACCTGAACGGCGAGTCGAGCATCAACCGCCTGTACGCCCTGGGCGAATGCTCGTGCACCGGCCTGCACGGCGGCAACCGCCTGGCCAGCAACTCGCTGATAGAGGCCGTGGTATATGCCGACGCGGCCGCACGTCACGCCATCGAAGCCATCAAGGGATACGACTGGCGCGACGACGTGCCCGAATGGAACGACGAGGGTACCATCCCGCACGAGGAAATGGTGCTCATCACCCAGTCGGAGAAGGAAGTGAGCCAGATCATGGCCTACTATGTGGGTATCGTGCGCAGCGACCTGCGCCTGAAACGCGCCTGGAACCGCCTCGACATCCTGTATCAGGAGACCGAGGACCTGTTCCGCCGCAGCAAGCCCACGCGCCAGCTGTGCGAGCTGCGCAACATCATCAACGTGGCATATCTCGTCACGCGCCAGGCCATGGACCGCAAGGAGAGCCGCGGACTGCACTACACCATCGACTATCCCCACAAATAACCCCGGTTCAGGATAATACATAAGGACCACCGATTGTTATATAAAATATGAAAAGGATTATCAGAGGCGCATTGTTATGTGCCGCCATCGTGACGGCCGGAATAGTGAGTGCGCAGAAAAGTAAGGACATGTCGGTGGCCCGCGGCCTGAACACGTTCAGCTCCATAGTCAAGGAGCTGGAAATGAACTATGTGGACACTATCAATTCGGAGACGGCGTTCAAGGACGCCATCGACGCGATGCTGCAGACGGTGGACCCGTATACCGTATATTATCCCAAGGAAGACCGGGAGGATATCAGCCAGATGACCACCGGCGAATATGCCGGCATCGGCGCCCTGCTGCTGTATAAGGACGGCGGCACATACGTGTCCGAGCCGTTCGAGAACAGTCCGGCTTACAAGGGAGGTCTCCGCGCCGGTGACCGCCTGCTGAAGGTGGACACCGTCGACGTGTCGAAGTTCACCGTCGACAAGGTCAGCAAGCTGCTGCGCGGCCGCCCCGACACGCAGGTGCGCATCCGCGTGCAGCGCCCCTACGTTCGGGATTCCATACTGAACCTGACCGTTACCCGCGCCAAGATACGCAATTCGTCGGTGCCTTACGCCGGCGTGTTGCCCGACAGCATCGGTTATATACGCATCACGCAGTTTATCGAGGACACGGGCAAGGATGTCCGCGGCGCCCTCGACTCGTTCCATGCCGAGGCTCCCGGACTTAAAGGTGTGATAATCGACCTGCGCGGCAACGGCGGCGGTCTGCTGGAACAGGCCGTGGACGTGGCCTCCAACTTCGTGCCAAAAGGTACCGAAATAGTGCGCACCATCGGGCGTGACAAGGACGCCACCAAGATATACAAGACCATGCGCAAGCCGCTGTATCCCGACATGCCTGTGGCCGTGCTGACCGACGGCGGCACCGCTTCGGCCTCCGAGATATTGGCAGGAGCCATGCAGGATCTGGACCGCGGCGTCCTGGTTGGCACGCGCAGCTTCGGCAAGGGACTGGTGCAGACCACGCGCCCCCTCCCTTATGGCGGCGTGCTGAAGGTGACGGTGGCCAAATACTATACCCCCTCGGGCCGGTTGATTCAGAGCCTGGACTATAAGCATCGCAATCCCGACGGATCGGCGGCGCGCGTGCCCGACTCGCTGACGCACGCCTACAAGACGCTGCACGGACGCACCATACGCGACGGCGGCGGTCTGCAGCCCGACTCCACGGTGAACTGGAAGAAGGTGAACCGTCTGGTCTACAACGTGGTGAGCGACAACTGGTCGTGGGACTTCGCCAACAAGTTCAAGGCCACGCACCCCACCATATCCACGGCCGACAAGTTCGTGATAACCGACTCGGTTTATAACGAGTTCAAGGCATTCATCGACCCGAAGAAGTTCAAGTACGACTCGGCGATGGAGGAGGCCACCGAGGCGCTCCGTAAGGTGGCCGACGAGGAGGGATACATCAACGACGAGACTACCGCGGCGTTCGACAGCCTCAAGAAACTGCTGACGCACAACCTTGACCGCGACCTCGACACCCACCGCAAGCATATAGAGGAATACCTGGGCGGCGAGATAGTGAGCCGCTACTACTTCGACCGCGGGCGCACGCAGTACGGCATCCGCGACGACGAGGGCGTGGACGCCGCACGCGGCATCATCAAGGACAAGGCTCTGTACAAACGAATACTTTCGGGCAAATGACGCTGACGGAATGCGCGTCACTGTTCGTGACTGACTCCAAGCGGCGCGCCGCCGCCGGGATGCTGCGGGACCGTGACCTGCGGCGCCTGATGTTCGCCGGACTGTCGGGAAGCGCACCTGCCGTGTTCTTCAGCACCCTCGACCTGCCGCTCAGCGTGGTTGTGTGCAACGACCTGGCAGGCGCCGGCTATATGTTCCGCGACCTGACTGCCATACTCGGTCCCGACGCCGTGGCCATATTCCCCAGCGGATACAAACGCGACATCAAGTACGGCCAGCCCGACGGCCCGCAGCAGATACTCCGCACCGAGACGCTGGACCGCCTGTATGCCCCCAAAAGCAGTCTGACCTGGATTGTCACCTATCCCGAGGCATTAGCCGAACGTGTGGCAGCCCCCGAGGCGATGGCGCGCGACACGCTCCGCTTCCATCCCGGCGACACCGTCAGAATTTCCGACCTGTTGCAGCACCTGCTCGACATGGGCTTCCACAAGGTGGACTATGTCTACGAGCCGGGACAGTTTGCCGTCCGTGGCTCCATCTTCGACATATTCAGCTACAGCCGCGACATGCCCTATCGCTTCGATTTCTTCGACGAGGACATAGACACCATACGCACGTTCAATATCGAGACGCAGCTGTCGGAGGGGAAGGAGGACGAGGCCGTGATACTCTCGGCCCGCGCCTCGGACGCCACAGGCGGCGTGTCGCTGCTCGATACGCTCGATAAGGACACGGTGCTGTTCTGCGCCGACCCGGAGTTCGTCACGGCGCGCGTGGCGTCCGTAGCCGCGCAGACATATTCCGATTCGGCCGTCATAGCCGGCGAGGGAGACCCCGACTCGATGCAGAAAGTGGTGAATCCCGACGAATTCCGAGTACGCTTCGAGGCGATGCGCGTGGCGCAGTTCACCCCCAACCGCGAGGCCGGGGAGAACATTGCAGGACTGGCCCGGATGGTGTTCGACACCGCGCCGCAGACACTGTATCACAAGAATTTCGACCTCATAGCCGATTCATTAGCTGATTTCTTAGCGAAAGGATACCGCATAATGGTGCTGAGCGACTCGGAGCGTCAGACCGACCGCCTGAAGGAGATATTCGAGGACCGTGGCGACGACATCGTCTTCACACCCGTGGAACCGACGCTGCACGAGGGCTTCATAGACCGCGGGTCGAAAAGCTGTTTCTTCACCGACCATCAGATATTCGACCGGTTCCACAACTACACGCTGAAGGCCGACCGCGCCCGCAGCGGCCGCGTGGCGCTCAGCCTCAAGGAACTGAACCAGATAGAGCCGGGCGACTACATAGTGCACATAGACCACGGCATCGGCATATTCGGCGGCCTGGTCAAGACGGCGACAAACGGCCATCCGCAGGAGATGATAAAGGTGTTCTTCCAGAACAACGACCTGGTGCTTGTATCAATCCACGCCCTGCACAAGCTGTCGAAATACCGTGGTCAGGAGGGCGCCGCGCCCAAGGTGAGCAAACTCGGCTCCGGGGCATGGCAGCGGCTGAAGGAGCGCACCAAGTCCAAGATGAAGGACATGGCGCGCGACCTGATACGCCTGTACGCCCAGCGCCGCCACGAGAAAGGTCACGCATTCCCCGCCGACAACTATCTGCAGCACGAACTTGAGGCGTCGTTCGCATACGAGGACACGCCCGACCAGCAGAAGGCCACGGCAGCCGTAAAGGCAGACATGGAGTCGCCGCGACCGATGGACCGACTTGTGTGCGGAGACGTTGGTTTCGGCAAGACGGAGATAGCCGTGCGCGCGGCATTCAAGGCCGCCTGCGACAACAAGCAGACCGCGCTGCTGGTGCCCACCACCGTGCTGGCCATGCAGCATTACCACACGTTCCGTGACCGCCTCAAGGATTTCCCGGTGCGCGTGGAGTTTCTGAGCCGCGCCAAGAAGGCGGCCGAGACACGACAGATACTCGCCGACCTCAAGGCCGGCAAGATCGACATATTGATAGGCACACACAAGATTATCGGCAAGCAGGTGGAGTTCAAGGACCTGGGCCTGCTGGTGATAGACGAGGAGCAGAAGTTCGGCGTGGCGGTCAAGGAGAAACTGAAGCAGCTCAAGACCAACGTCGACACGCTGACCATGTCGGCCACTCCGATACCGCGCACGCTGCAGTTCTCGCTGATGGGCGCGCGCGACCTCTCGAACCTCAACACGCCGCCGGCCAACCGCCAGCCCATCAATACGACTGTGTCCGTGCTGGACGACGACACCCTGAAGGAAGCCGTCAGCTTCGAACTGAGCCGCGGCGGACAGGTGTTCTTTGTCACCAACCGTATTCAGAATCTTTTCGAGCTACAGACCAAATTAGAGCGCCTGGTGCCGGGCGTGCGCGTGGTGATAGCCCACGGCCAGATGCCCCCCGAGCAGATGGAGAAAGCCATCATAGACTTCTCCAACCGCGACTACGATGTGCTGCTGTCCACCACCATCATCGAGAATGGCGTGGACATGCCCAACGTCAATACCATTTTGGTCAACAACGCTCACCGTTTCGGACTCAGCGAGCTGCACCAGCTTCGCGGCCGTGTGGGGCGTTCGTCGCGCAAGGCGTTCTGTTATCTGTTCGTTCCGCCGGGCGACGCCATGACACCTGTGGCGCGCCGCAGGCTGCAGGCCATCGAGTCATTCTCCGAGCTTGGCAGCGGCATACACATAGCCATGCAGGACCTGGACATACGCGGCGCGGGCAACCTGCTCGGAGCCGAGCAGTCGGGATTCATAGCCGACCTGGGTTATGAGGCGTATCAGCAGATACTGCGCGAGTCGGTGACGGAGCTGAAGACCGAGGAATTCGGCGACGAATTCCAGGACGTGTCGGACGCCGCGACGGGTCAGGAGGAGTATGTGAACGAGGTGACGATAGAGAGCGACCTGGAGCTGCGTCTGCCGCCTGAGTATGTGCCGCAGGAGAACGAGCGCATCACGCTGTACAGACAGCTCGACAACATGGAGCGGCCTGAGCAGGTCGAGGAATTCCGCGCAGAGCTGCGCGACCGTTTCGGCGCGATACCGGATGTTAGCGAGGAGCTGATCAAGGTTGTTCCGCTGCGGTTCGAGGCAAAGAAAGCGGGCATAGAGTGCCTGGTGCTGAAGAACGGCCAGATGCGGGCGTATTTCGTGGGAGAGGAGAACAAGGCTTATTATCAGAGCCGGGCATTCGGCCGGATTCTGGAGTGGTTGGCCAGCAATCCGCGTGATGTCAATTTCCGCAAGGCCGGCGAGCGCAACCTGCTGGTGTTCTCGGGCATAGCGACCGTTTCGGACGCCCTGGGCGTCCTCGCTGCAATCACCGCCCCGCTGCAATAGCAGTGTCGGATATTATAGCTACTATAGCTAAGGTAGCTATTTTAGCTATTTTAGCTATTATAGCTACGATAGCGATCTTAGCTAAAATAAAAAAGGCTTCGCCGGACGGCGAAGCCTTTTGTTACGATGTGAACGGGGATTAGCCGTTTACCTTCTTCATGTGGGCGATGAGGTCGAGCACCTTGTTGGAGTAACCGATCTCGTTGTCATACCAGCTGATCACCTTGACGAACTTGTCGGTCAAGTAAACGCCGGCGTTAGCGTCGAAGATGGAGGTCAGGGGGCAGCCCAGGAAGTCGGAGCTTACCACAGCGTCCTCGGTGTAGCCGAGCACACCCTTCAGGTAGGTCTCGGAAGCCTCCTTCATGGCAGCGCAGATGTCCTCTTTGGTAGCGGGCTTAGCCAGGTTGGCGGTCAGGTCAACAACGGATACGTCCAGAGTGGGGACACGCATGGAGATACCTGTCAGCTTGCCGTTCAGCTCGGGGATAACCTTGCCTACAGCCTTGGCGGCACCTGTGGTGGAGGGGATGATGTTGCCGGAAGCGGCACGGCCGCCACGCCAGTCCTTCATCGAGGGACCGTCAACGGTCTTCTGTGTAGCTGTTGTGGAGTGAACGGTAGTCATCAGACCCTCGACGATGCCGAACTTGTCGTTCAGAACCTTGGCGATGGGAGCGAGACAGTTGGTGGTGCAGGAAGCGTTCGAAACGAACTGCTGGCCGGCGTATGTGTTCTCGTTGACACCAACTACGAACATAGGAGTAGCGTCCTTGGAGGGAGCCGACATAACAACATACTTGGCACCTGCCTCGATGTGAGCCTGAGCCTTCTCCTGAGTCAGGAACAGACCTGTGGACTCAACGACGTACTCAGCACCTACAGCGCCCCAGTTGATCTCCTTCGGGTCGCGGCATGCGGTAACGCGGATGCGCTTGCCGTTTACGATCAGCTCGTTCTTCTCCATGTCAGCCTCTACGGTGCCATCGAAACGTCCGTGCATCGTGTCGTACTTCAGCATGTAGGCCATGTAGTCTACAGGAAGAAGGTCGTTGATTGCCACTACTTCGAGGTCATCGCGCTTTGTGCTGGCGCGGAATACGAAACGGCCGATACGACCGAATCCGTTAATACCAATCTTTGTCATTGCTTGGTGTATTTAAAATTTGGGTTGATTTGTATTTGGTTTATATTTGGGTTTTAATCCTTAATCTTGTTTTATCAGAGTCCTCAGAGTCATCACAGTTATCTGAGCGGCTTCCGCTACTAATAAAAATGCTATCATTACTGATAGGTTGTCTTTTAGATTGCAAAATTAAGAAATTTTTCGCAAATTTGCCGTATGTTTAGACAATTAATTGCAGCCTTGATTAAAATTAACAATCCCGGCCCCCAACTGTTATAACTTATGTCAGGTATCGGGCAGTACAGAGACATGGTCTCCGACCATGTTGTCGGGTATATGCCTTACCCCACGAAGGGTGTGCGGTCGCTTCGCTCCCTTCACCCATCGCGGGGTTATCGAGAAACAGCCTCTCCGAGGTAGGTTTCGGGATTTGACATCCGGTATCTGCTGCTACCCACGAGTGCCGGACCTGCGTCATTGCCTTACCGGATGGGTGGGCGCAAATGAGTGACGGTCGTGCCTCGGAGAGGCTGTTTCTCATTAACCCCGCCAAGGACGGAGTCAGCGTTAGCTGGCTCTGGCCTTGGTGGGGTGAGGATAAGTGAGACACAGCTTGGTCGTAGACCATGTCTCTCGCCTTATGTTGCTGAAATTACTAACTCTAATATAGAAAACTATGGGAAAATTCATCCAGGATTTCAAGGCGTTCGCCTTGAAGGGCAATGTGATCGACATGGCTGTCGGCGTAATCGTCGGCGGCGCGTTCGGCAAGATAGTCAGTTCGCTGGTGGACGACATCATCATGCCGCTCATTACCATCTGCACGGGCAATACGGGCTTCGAGAACATGAAGTATGTGATACATCACGCCGAGCCGGCCGACGCGGCCTTAGGCAAAGCCGCCGTGGAGGAAGTGGCCATCAACTACGGCATGTTCATCCAGAACATCGTCGACTTCCTGATCATCGCCCTCTCCATCTTCATCGCCCTGCGCGTCACCATGAAGTTCATGAAGAAGGAGAAAGAGGAGGAGGCCGCTCCGGCGCCCGCACCCGAGCCCACAACCGAAGAAAAGCTCCTCACCGAGATCCGCGACCTGCTCAAAGACCGGAAATAATTCAGACAGGAGAACAGTAGAAACAGGAGGTTCTTCTGCGAAGAAGATTTAAATTCAGACAGGAGAACAGTAGAAACAGGAGGTCCTTCTGCGAAGAAGATTTAAATTTAGACAGGAGAACAGGAGAAACAGGAGAGACAATCAATAGAATCTCCTGTTTCTCCTGTTCTCCTGTCTATAAATATAGTTCTACTGTCTAAAAACATATAGTTCTACTGTTTATTAACGGAAAAAGGCCTCGCCGGATGGCGGGGCCTTTCGTATGGAGATTTGGGGATTGCTTACTTAACGACAACCTTCACGCTCTTGTTGCCGGCCTTCACTACGTAAACGCCTGCGGGAACGGAAATGCTGCTGATGTCGGAAGCCTCGCCGTTGGCGATGACCTTACCGTCGGCAGAGCTTACGATCACCTTCTCGCCTGCGAATCCGCGGACGATGATGGTGTTCCTGGCGGTTGCGATAGACTTGGCTGCGCCGAGCTCATCGAGGCCGGACTGTCCGTAAACGATGCTTGCGGTGTTCGATACGCGACCTGTACCTTCGTCGAACAGGGCAACAACCACGTACTTGTACTCGGTGCCCTTCACGACGTTGCTGTCGGCGTAAGCGGTGTTCTCAACGGGAGCGTCGTTCAGCTTGACGCCGTCACGATATACATCGTAGCCCTTCAGCGAGATCTCGCCTGTGAATGCGGCTGCGGGAGTGTAGGTGACGTCGTCGACCATCAGCATGAAGCTGCCGGCAGCATAGCTGCGGATTGCGAAGCGAGTGGCACCCTCGGGGAGCTCGACGGTATACTCGGTCCATTCAGCGGGCAGCGACTCGACAGCCGAACCCTTTATGAGCTTGAAGTCATCGGGATCAGTGCTGCCGGTGCTGTAGTAAACCTCGATGCTCTCGGGGTACTGAGCAGAGTAGCTTCTTGCCCAGAAGCTAACGGACTGTGCGTCACCGCAGAGTTGCGGCGAGATAGCCCAGTCGTCAACCGCACCCTCATCAAAACGGAACAGGGAGAACAGATATTTGGTGCCGCTGTGGGCCTTGAAAGTCTGGTTTCCGAGCTGGCTATGATCCCAGATCCAGAAGGAACCCTTGGTTGTGTTGGGGGTGATGCCGGGGATGTCGGTGCCCTTGAAGCCACCAACCTCAGCGTCGTCAACGTCTACAAATACCCAGTCGCCGTATTCGGCCGTGAATGCGTCACCATCCTCGAAGTCGTCGGTTACAGGTTCGGGAGTCACGTTGGTCAGGTCGGGCTCGTTCCATGTCAGGGCCACGGCCTTGTCGCTGTTGCCGGCGGTCAGTTCAGTGGCGCCGGGCAGGTTGGATTTCCTGGGCGAAATGGTGATAGTGGCGCTCTTATTATTGTTGTTGTTGGCGTCACCGTTCTGAACGATTTCAGCGTAGCAGTTAACGTCGGCGGTTGCGATGGGGGACATCTTCTCGGAGAATACAACCTGGCCGTCGGCATAGGAAGCAAGCTCGCTGCCGGTTTTCTCGCCTATCTTCTTATCGTTGGCATAGAGCACCACCGAGTAGCTGGAAGCGGGGCTGAGACCGTAGTTGGCTAAGTTTACAGTAACATCATAGCTATTGCCGTTGGTCACCTTGCGCGGAGCATTGATGCCGGTGACAGCCATGTCTTTCTGTACCATGTTGATCATGCGGTAGCCCTTCCAGATGAACAGGCTCTTGTCGGCCGAGAAGTCGAGGCGGATAGTGATGTTGACCCAATCCTTGTCCTGGAACTTGGCGGGGAGCTGGATGGGGAGAGTCTGATAGCCGGTCTCATTGTAACCGAAGAGGTAAGCCTGATTGAAGATTTCCTCTTGAGCGATGCCGTAAGCCTCGGCGTAAACCTTGACATTGCTGCAAGAGCCTACATAGTAACTGAGTTCGAGGGCAGCCTTGTTGGCGCCCTTGGTGGAGATGGCGGGGAGGAACCAATAGCCGTACTCGCCGTCAACACCGTCAACACCTGTGGAAACCAGTGCGTTTCCATCGGTTGCGTATTCCGGGCCATACTCATTCTGGATGTCTGCGGCAGACATCCATTTTAACTTCATGCCCCCTCTGGTGTTGATCATCATAGGCTGATATGATATGGTGCCTTCGTACAATTTTTCGATCACGGGCATCTCGTAAGGAGTGCCAAGTGTGAGGGTGTTGGAAAGGGCATCGCCTGCGCCTGCGATGTTGCTGGCGGCGACAGCAAGCTGGTAGGAAGCCTGAGCAGTGCCTTCAGGAAGCAGGGAAACTTCGAGTGCGGTAGTCTTGCCGAGGTCAGCAATAGGCTCCCATGAATATATGGTGATACCGGAGATTTCACCGACCGGAACATACTGATAGAGTGTGTAGGTGCATTCTTCGGGACGGATGAAACCGCCGTTGACACCTGCGACTGGAGCGTCAAACTTGAGATAAATGCCGTAGTTGTCCTCGGAGGGAGTCATTACGAAGTTCTGGACCGGACCGGGTGCCTCGACGCCGGTGTAGACGTTGGCGGTAACGATACGGCCGAGCACATCGCCCTGACGAGCCTGGATGGTGATCTCATTGTCACCCTGCTTGGTGGCGATTACAACGGACTGTTCCGAGCCAGGCTTGCCGGTGACGCTCTTGCCTTCCAGATCGCTGTCTACGTCAACCTCAACATCGCCAACAAGGGCGTTGCCAAGGTTGTCGACAGTAGGTATGGTGAAGTTTACGGTAGCTTCGAGAGCGCCCTTTTCGCCGGGAACTAATGAAACGTTCTCGACAACAGACGGACCCTTGACAGCTATTTCGGTAGCCTTCAGCGAGAAGTTGTTTACATTGAGGCGCTGTTTGTAGCGGTCGGAAACGCCCTTGACTGCGACATACCATTTGCCGGTTTCCGGGAACTGGATTTCGCTGGTGAGTGTAGTGGGCACTGAGGAACCGATCACGGTAGTGTCCAGAATCTTGGTGGTCATGGCTTCCGGAGTGTTCTCATGGCCGATCCATACTTCCACTTTCTCCTTGAAGAATGACATGCTGCACCATGCATCGAACGAGAAGACCGCAAGATTGCTGATGTCGGAAATCTTGACGGGCGGGAGAATCAGATAGTCGTCCATAGCCTTGGTGTAGCTGTAGGAGCATGAGAAGTATCCGTCGCTGCCATTGGATCCGGCATTGTATTTCCAGGTCGTGCCGTCTTTGTTGTTGTCGACGATTGTGAAGAGGTCGGCTTCGGTTTCACCGGGCACTAACGAAATGGGAAGGCTGAGGGGCTGGCCGAAGCTGATGTTGTTGGACGATCCGGGAGCGCCGGTCATGCCGTTGCATGAAGCTGTGACCTTGGCCACATAGTTCTGCAACTGAGCGTTGACGGGAAGATTTGTAGGGCAGGAAGTGCCGGAAATGTCTTCGGCGACAATCTCGTCGTTGATCGTTATGGTGTATGTAAGTCCGGAGGGGTCCACGTAACCGCCGTGAGCACCTGTTGTGACGGCGTCCCAGGATACTGTGGTGGGAGTCAGCTTGACATTGCGGGGAGCCGAGGGCGTGTCGTTGCCGACATACACGGTTTCAGAAGCGGTCTTGCCGGTGTGGGTGTCAAGAGATGCGACGCATGTGAATAACACTTCGCCTGAAGCCGTGGCGTTGTAAGTTGCGGACACCTCGTTGCCGGGAGCGGCGGTGCCGGTAGTCACGTCAACGCCGTTTGCAGCGATGGTGTATGACAAGGTTCCGTCCAGATCGTTGCCCTCCTGATTCTTCTCAGGCATCGTGAATGTAACAGATCCGGATAATGCGCCGTCGGGGAATGATGCGCGTGCAAAGGCCGGAGCCATAGGAGCCAGGGGGTCCAGAGGCTTGACTTCGGCTACATATATCGTTCCGGTCTGGGGAGCGCCCGGAAGCTCGCACACTGTGGTCACAGCGAGAGTGGTGGCGTCGATGGAGACGATTTCGGATGTGGAGTCGGAGTTCGGGTTGAACAGATAGCTGTCGCTCGAATAGTCGTAAGCGAAGCCGCCGAAATATTGCGATGTCGTGTCAATGGGCCGGTCATGGAGTGTGATGGCACCGGTGGCTGAATTGATATCGCCGAGGAAGAACCGGTCTTCAGAAGTCACGAGCGCGACAAACTGCTTTGTATTGCTGTTGTAAGTCATTCCGTAGGGGAACTCATCGCATTCTGCAATCAAAGTAGAGGTAAATGTGGCGCAATCAACTTTGACCCAACCATCGTTGGCATAACCGTAGATGGCATTTTCATAAGGGTTATATGCACCCTGCTGCGGCATCATGTCGAATGTCTGTGCTGCAGGAACCTCTAATTTCAGGGCACCTGTTTTCAGATCATATTTGGCGTAGCGCAATCCATCCACAACGACATTGTTGTTGTAATCGACTTTGTACTCGATGGAGTAAACCTCATTGAGATCGGTGTTGACGCCGATAGCATGAACGGTGGCGCTGGTGTAGAGTTGGGAGAGCGCGCCGGTGCTGAGGTCCACCTTGACGCCGCCAATCATGGACGAGGGGTAAAGCATACCGGCGTAGAGCTTGTCGGTAGTGACTGCGGTCTTGGCCTTGGATTTTGCGGGGGTGTTCGCAGTCACACGCGTTATGCCGGTGTTCTGCTTCACGATACCGGGCACGCTGGCTTGCGAATCACGAGCCCTTCCCTGAGCTTTCGCTTTGAAAGCTGTGACCTGATCTGTACGGACTGTCGACGCATTCACTTTCTGCGCAGTCGCTTGTTTCAGCTGCGGCTGTGCGAATGCTCCGACACTCAGTAGCAATGAAAGACCTAAGATAGTCAGTTTTCTCATACTTGCGTTAGTTTAGTTAAACATTATTATTAATTATGTTCTAATCTTTTATAGTGTACAGGGGCCGATGTCTTGGCGGCCTGCGGGTCTAACCTTCACCGCGTGATGGGGCGTGACATTAACCATGTTTGTGTTTTGGTTTACAAAATTACAATAATTTTACAAATAGTCTAACAAAATATTACAAAAATTCACATTCTGTTGTCAATTTTCTATTTTTAATTTAAATTTTATTTAAAATAGCCGGATGACCGAACCGTACGGCCTGCGCTACTAAGAAAAAAGGCCTCGCCGGGTGGCGGGGCCTTAATATGTACTGACGGTATTGCCGGTATGCTCGGTATTGCCGGTTTTTATTTCACGATTACCTTGTGGGTGGCGCCGGCGGTGCGGATTATGTAGCAGCCGGCGGAGGGGAGCACGACACTGCCGCGTCCCGTGGCTACGGTGCGGCCGGCCAGGTCGTAAGCGGTAATCGTGCCTTCGGCGTATGCGGTGCGGCCCGATACACGGAACGTGTCCTTGGCGACGTTGGCGCCGATGATGCCCGAATCGTCGGATTCACTGCGTGTATTGACGCCTATTTCGTTGCTGGCCTGCGACAGCAGTTCGCCGTCCTGACCCTGCACCTTGTAGTAATATGCCGTTCCGGGCTGCAATCCCGTCACCTGGAAGGAGAGTTCCGAACCTACGTTCTTGCCCTGCAGGCCGTCGAGATAGATGGGAGAGGACTCGCCTATATAGTAAACGGTCACGTCGTCAATAGCCAGCGAGCCGGATGTGCCCTCGCGGACGAATTCGATGCGTATGCGGGTGGTGCCGGCGGGGATGCTTCCTAAGGTCAGTGTCTTTTCCTGGGACGCGGCCACAGGCTCGCGGCTCAGTTCGTTCCAGTTGCCGTTGATGTAGCCGTACAGGCGCACCTCGTCGTTCTCGTGGGTGCCGACTCCGTACATCCAGAATGAAACCTTGGATATGCCCTCGGCATATTCGGCACTGGTAAGGGTGTCGCCGTTCTTGGTCATGCGTAGCGCGGGTGCTGACTGGCCCGAGTATTTGTTCGTTGCGTACATGGACGAAGAAGTGGATACCCAGCCCTCGGGCATCTTGGACAGGCCGTCGGTGAAGTCCACGGTCTGGTCAAGGATTTCGCCGGCGTGCTTGGTATATACCGTAATCGTATATGATTCGGCATCCTCCAGGCCTTCCCAGTTGGCTGTGAACGATTCCTTGGTGATGTCGGTGGCCGGTGCTGCCACGGGTGCGAAATACGTGATGTCCGATTCAGGAGTGACGGCCATTACGGGTTCCGATTCCTCGGATTCGTTCCATCCGTTGGAGCTTGCGACGGTGTAGTAATATGTGGAGGAAGGCTCCAGGTCCTTTATTATGTGCTGCGATGTCCTGCCCACGTCGCGCTTCTCATAGCCGTCGACATACCGGCGCGTGTCGCCGTCAAGGGTGAATACGGAGATGACGGCCCTGTGTCCCTCGTTTTCCGTCCAGTTGGCAGTGAATCCCCAGGGATTGATGTCCTCGGCCGGGAGTGCCTGCAGTGCGGGGAGTTCGGAGGCGCCTTCCTTGATTTTGAAAGTGATGATTCCGTCTTCGGACTCGGCGATTTGGGTCAGGGGCACGTCGATGTCGGTGCCGTCCCATGTCCTCATGGCCGGCCTGGTGTCGGCCGTAAATTCAGTTTTGCCGGATGTGCCGGGGAATGCGTCGCCCGCACGCGAGTTTTCGTTCTGTGTTCCGTCGGCCTCCTCGATGTCTACGTATTGGTGGCTATAGGAATCGTTCACCGTGTTGTTCGACCATACGTAGTCGTCATAGTCCACGTGCCATACCAGCATGCCGTGGCCGGGGATGTATTTGTCCCATCCCGTCTGCTGGCGGTTCTCTACCAGGAAGAATTCGGTTTCATCGGGAGTGTGGATTATTCCGGCCACGTTCTCGCCGATAGGGGGCAGCGTGGCGTCGGCGGGATCCAGAATCTCCTTGGGTTCAATCCATCCGAGCGCGTAGCGTTCGAACACACTGTACAAGGGCGGCGTCATGCCGCCGTTGTTGTACGGGCCATAGTCCAGGGCGCTCCATCCGCCGGGAGTGAATGAACCGGTATTGTTTGTGGCATACAGGTCGGGGAGACCCATCACGTGGCTGAACTCGTGGATGAATGTGCCGACGCCGTCGGGACGGGAACCTTCCCATTCGTTGGAGCAGCCGTACGTGTGGATGCGCACGCCGTCGAAATACATGTTGGGATATCCGGCGGACGTCATGGACCAGCTGTGGGGCCATACCGTATTGGCCGCGCCGCCGGATGCCTCGCCCCGGCCGGCGTAGAATACGAAAACGTTGTCGACGACGCCGTCGTGGTTACGGTCGTATTCCGAGAAGTCCACCTCGTCGTCAAGCTGTTCGCAGGCCTCCTTCACCATGTCGGCGGGATGCATGTCGTTGCCGGCGGCATTGTTGCCGCCGTAATAGCTCATGTTCTTGCTCAGCGTGACGGGGCCGTACACGTCGAAGTCGCAGTTGAAGTTGCCGTTGGAGTTCAGGCTGAAGTATTCCTTGGCGCAGCCGGTGCCTCCGAGGTCGTTGAATCCGGTCTCGTTGAGCATGCGGCTGAAGTAATCGTGCGGGTCGTCGAGCCGGAACTTGGTGTCCTGGTATTCCACTAAGATCACGATGGCCTTCTGGTTGCCGTAAGCCGGGAAGCGCAGGTCGGGGAACAGGCCGTAGCCGCGTTCGTACGGAGGGCCGTCGTTGGAGTCGGCCTTACGTGCGGGAGCCGATTTCATAGGCACGGAGGCTTGTGTGGCGAAGCGTTCGCGACGTGGCAGCATCTCGGCGTATGCCTTGACGCGCCGCTCCATGTCCTTGAGGCTTACTTTGTTCAGGAATGCTGCGGACCGGGCGTCGCGCAGCGCCGCCCCGGTGGCCTTGATGCCGGAGTTTACAAACTTGCCCTCGGCGGTGTAGTCGCAATAATAGAAATTGCCGTCCACCTCGGTGAGGGGATAACCGTCTTCGGTGAAATATTGATGGAAATACTCATCGCCCACCAGCCTCACGGCGAGCGTGGTGCCATCGGCTGTCTCTACGTGCATCACGCCGGGCTTGGCCGGAACCGCCAGGGCCGTTACGCAGCATGACAGCGAAGCTGCCAGCGTGGCACAGGTTAATATCGAGTGTCTCATAATTTTGCAGTTGGTAGCATAGAAGTAACAGCAAAATTAACAAAAGATTATTAAGAATGCAAAAAATGTGTCAAAAAGATAATAATTTTTGAAAAGGGGGAGCAAAGGGATGAATCTCGATAAATCTCGATACGGAAACAAAAGGAGAATGCCTGAGCAAATGGGCACACCTCGGAGACGAAAAGAGGGCGTGCCTGGGGAGGCACGCCCTCGTGTGTCGGTCGCGTTGCGACCGGGTTGTTACGACCGGATTATTTGCGGCACTTGGCTGCGATGTATTCGCGGTTCATGCGCGCGATGTTGGCCATCTTGATGTTCTTGGGGCACTCGGCGGAGCAGGCACCGGTGTTGGTGCAGTTGCCGAATCCGAGCTCGTCCATCTTGGACACCATGGCGATGGCGCGGCGGTACTTCTCCACGGCACCCTGGGGCAGACGCGACAGCTGCGAGATCTTTGCGCTGACAAACAGCATGGCCGATCCGTTCTTGCAGGCTGCGACACATGCGCCGCATCCGATGCAGCTGGCGGAATCCATAGCCTCGTCGGCCTGCACCTTGGAGATGGGGAGGTCGTTGGCATCCTGTGCGCCGCCGCAGTTGAACGATACGTAACCGCCGGCCTGCTGGATCTTGTCGAAGGCGTTGCGGTCCACCATCAGGTCCTTGATGACGGGGAACGCTGCGGAACGCCAGGGCTCGACGGTGATGGTCTCGCCGTTGGCGAAGCGACGCATGTAGAGCTGGCAGGTGGTGGCGCCGGTGGCCGGGCCGTGAGGATGTCCGTTGATATAGAGCGAGCACATGCCGCAGATGCCCTCGCGGCAGTCGTGGTCGAACACGATAGGCTCCTCATGGTTCTCCACAAGACGCTCGTTCAGGATGTCGAGGGTCTCGAGGAACGATGTGTCGGGAGTGGTCTCGACATCGGTGTATGTCACGAATTCTCCCTTTTCCTTGGGACCGCGCTGACGCCAGACCCGAAGGTTTACTTTCATTATATTGTCTTCCATCTTCTCTTATGACTTATAGTTACGGGTCTGCACTTTGATTGCTTCGTATTCGAGGGGCTCCTTGATGAGTTCGGGGGCCTTGTTGTCGCTGCCCTCGTAAGCCCAGCATGCTACGTAGAAGTAGTCCTTGTCGTCACGCTTGGCCTCGCCCTCCTCGGTCTGATACTCGGTGCGGAAGTGACCGCCGCAGGACTCGTTGCGGTTCAGCGCGTCGTAAGCGATGAGCTCGCCCATGGTGATGAAGTCCTGGAGACGGAACGCCTTGTCCAGCTCCACGTTCATGCCGTCGCCGGCCACGCCCGGGATGTAGAGTTCGGTCTCGAAGGTCTTGCGCAGGTTCTTCAGCTGGTCGATGGCCTTCTCCAGACCCTCCTTGTCTCGGGCCATGCCTACGTATTCCCACATGATGTGGCCCAGCTCCTTGTGGATGGAGTCAACCGAGCGGTTGCCCTTGATGTTCATCAGCTTCTCCTCCTCGGCCTCGCACTTGGCCTGTGCGGCCTCGAACTCGGGGGTGTCGGTCTTGAAGTGGGGAACGGTGATCTGGTCGCTCAGGTAGTTCTGGATGGTGTAGGGGAGCACGAAGTAGCCGTCGGCCAGACCCTGCATCAGAGCGGATGCGCCCAGACGGTTGGCGCCATGGTCGGAGAAGTTGCACTCGCCGATGGCGAACAGTCCCTTGATGCTGGTCTGCAGCTCATAGTCCACCCAGATGCCGCCCATGGTGTAGTGGATGGCGGGGTAGATCATCATGGGGTTGTAGTACTTCACGCCGTCCACCTCGCAGGCGAACTCGCCGGGGTTGACGTCGGTGATCTCCTCGTACATGTCGAACAGGTTGCCGTAACGCTGGCGCACCACGTCGATGCCCAGGCGGTTGATGGCCTCGGAGAAGTCGAGGAACACGGCCAGGCCGGTGTTGTTGACACCGTAGCCGGCGTCACAGCGCTCCTTGGCGGCACGCGATGCCACGTCACGGGGCACCAGGTTGCCGAATGCCGGGTAGCGGCGCTCCAGATAGTAGTCGCGGTCCTGTTCGGGGATGTCGCTTCCCTTGATCTCGCCGCTCTGCAGCTTCTTGGCGTCCTCGATGTTCTTGGGCACCCAGATGCGGCCGTCGTTACGCAGCGACTCCGACATCAGTGTCAGCTTGGACTGCTTGTCGCCGTGCACGGGGATACACGTGGGGTGAATCTGCACGTACGCGGGGTTGGCAAAGTAAGCGCCCTTGCGGTAGCATGCCATTGCGGCCGAGCAGTTGCAGGCCATGGCGTTGGTGGAAAGGAAGTATGTGTTGCCGTATCCGCCGGTGGCGATAACCACTGCGTGTGCGGCGAAACGCTCGAACTTGCCGGTCACCAGGTTCTTGGCGATGATGCCTCGTGCGCGCTCCACGCCGTCCTTGTCCTTGATCAGCACCAGCTCGTGCATCTCGTAGCGGTTGTAGCTCTTTACCTTGCCGGCCTGGATCTGACGGTTCAGGCTGGAGTATGCGCCGAGCAGCAGCTGCTGGCCGGTCTGGCCCTTGGCGTAGAATGTACGCGATACCGGGGCGCCGCCGAACGAACGGTTGGCCAGCAGGCCGCCGTATTCGCGTGCGAAGGGCACGCCCTGTGCCACGCACTGGTCGATGATATTGTTCGACACCTCGGCCAGACGGTACACGTTGGCTTCGCGGGCGCGGTAGTCGCCTCCCTTGACTGTGTCGTAGAACAGACGGTAGACGGAGTCGCCGTCGTTCTGATAGTTCTTTGCTGCGTTGATACCGCCCTGTGCCGCGATGGAGTGAGCGCGGCGGGGGCTGTCCTGGATGCAGAAGTTCAGCACGTTGAAGCCGAGCTCGGCCAGCGTGGATGCTGCGGATGCACCTGCCAGACCTGTGCCCACAACTATGATGTCAAGACGGCGCTTGTTGGCCGGATTGACCAACTTCTGATGAGCCTTGTAGTTGGTCCATTTCTCAGCTACGGGTCCCTCCGGTATCTTGGAGTCGGCCGGGGCCATTACTTTTACGTTTTGATCCATAATGCTTGGAATAGTTAATAGGGTTGGCCCTGGGCGGGCATCATGTTGGTTGCGGGTTTGTTGTCGGCGCTTTCGAGGTAGTCGAACAGCTTGACGGCGTTCTCGACGCACTTCTGCTGCTTCTCCAGTTTCTCGAGCTGGTCCTTGGCGTCGGGGTTGGACTGCATGTACTGCTGTCCCTCGGGGCTCTTGAGCTGCTCTACCTGCTGGCTCATCTGCTGGTTCATCTGACGCAGGCCCATCGATACGTTCTCGTAGGGGCTGAGCTTGATGTTCATGCTGAGCTGTGCGGCGTCGGGACCGAAGTCCTTCTCGATCATGGGCACGAGCATGTCCTTATACTGCGAGCGCAGTGTCTCGTTGGTCAGATAGTACTTGTCGTGTGCGCGTACGGTGAATACGACACCTTCGGCCAGGAACAGCAGAATCACGATGGAAACCCACCAGCAGCTGATCTTCTTGAGACGGGGCATCCATACGGCGTTGTCCCAGCCCACTGACTGGAACATCGACCAGAAGCCGTGGTTGAGGTGGAACCAGAGGGCGATGAAGCCGATGGCGTAAACGATAAGTGTCCAGGGCTGCTCGAATGCGAGCTGCAGGAACAGTGTGCCGGCGGCCGGCGGGAACTCGGTGTCGACACCGCGCACCTCCTGAAGCTGCATCTTGGCCCAGAACTGGATCAGGTGCACTACGAGGAACGCCAGCACTACGACGCCAAGAACGTACATGTTCTTGCTGGACCACTCCACTGTGGCAGGACGCTTGGAGATGGCGTATGCCTGCTTGCCGCGCGCCTTCTGGTTCTGAATGGTCAGAATGGAGGCGTACACGATGTGGAGAACTACGAACACTGCGATGACGAGGGAGCCGATCAGCGCATACCAGTTGGCGCCTAAGAACTCGCAGATGGAGTTGTAGGCGGCGGGCCATACGATGGCGACAGCGTTCATCAGACAGTGGAAGGTTACGAAGACGATCAGGAATGCGCCCGTCAGGGCCATCACAAACTTACGTCCTACGGATGAGTTGAATAACCACATAGATGTTCTGTATTATTTGTTTGTTTTTATATGTTGATTTCGGGTTCGGTATGCGTTGATTCGAATCCGGTCTGCCTTGATTTCGGGTTCGGTCAACGTAATTTCGCGTAATCAGGGCGGTACTCAAAACAGGGTACCGCGTCTAATTTCGCAAATTTACACAACTTTTGACAATTGAGGAAATATTTCGCCATAAAAATTTAAAATTGACGGTGTATTGACGGGTGTTGACGACGTGGACGTCGTCATTCCAGTAGCGGCAGGACCTGAAACGCGGTGTGCCACCGCGATACGTTGACGACGTGGACGTCGTCATTCCAGTCGCGGAGACTGGAGGTGCGACGTCCACGTCGCACAGTAATAAATAGTAATAAAAGGAAAAGGCGTGTCGGGACCGAAGTCCTGACACGCCTTGAGTATCGGTTGCAGACCGGATTACTGGAAGCGGCGGTTGCCCTGCAGTGCGGGCTTGCCGTCGGGGGTCTGGTTCTTTTTCTTGTTGCCGAATGCGTTCATCACGCGGTAAGCGATCGGGGCGGCGCAATAGAGTGAGCAGAATGTACCCACAACCACACCGAAGATCATGGCGAATGTGAACGAACGGATCGTGTCGCCGCCCAGGAAGAAGATGCACAGCAGCACCAGCAGGGTGGAGAACGATGTCATCACCGTACGGCTCAGGGTCTGGTTCAGCGAGCGGTTGAAGGTGGTGAAGCGGTCTTCTTTCGGATAGAGCTTCATCATCTCGCGCACACGGTCGAACACAACCACCGTATCGTTGATCTGATAACCGATGATGGTCAGGATGGCGGCGATGAACGACTGGTCAACCTCCATCGAGAATGGCAGGAAGCCCCAGCATACGGAGTAGAATCCGATGATCAGGAACGATGTCAGGGCCACGGCCGAGAGGGCGCCGATGGAGAAGGCCACGTTGTGGAAACGCAGCAGGATGTACAGGAACATACATACCAGTGCGATACCCACTGCCCAGTATGCGTCGCGCTTCATGTCGTCGGCCATGGAGGGTCCTACCTTCTGGACGGAGATGATACCCTGGCTTTCGTCGGCGATGGCGAATGAGTTGCGGTCCATCACCTTGCCGTTGGTGGTAAGCTCGGGACGCAGGCCTTCGTACAGGATGTCGGCTATTTCTTCCTCGATGTTCTCGGACTCGGTGTTGATCTTGTAGCTGGTGGAGATACGCAGCTTGGAGGGGTTGTCGATGGTGATGACCTGAGTGGAGACGGTCTTGTCGTTGGCCTTCTGCTGGAACAGCTCGCCCAGGCGGCTTTCGATGGCGGCGCGGTCAACGTTCTTGTCGAACTGCACCACATAGTTGCGGCCTCCGGAGAAGTCGATGCCCTGGTTCATGCCCCGGATGGCGAGGCTGGCGATGCCTATCACGATAAGGGCCACCCATACGGCTGCGGCTCCCTTCCACTGGCCCATGAAGTTGATCTTGGGGTTGGACAGGAAGTTGCGGCTCAGCGCGGTGGTGAAGGTCATGTTGGCGTTGCGGCCGTTCTTGGTGATCAGGTCGAATGCGATGCGCGTCAGGAACACTGCGGTGAAGAACGAGCATACCAGACCGATGATCAGCGTGGTGGCGAAGCCCTTGATGGGACCCGAACCGAAGATAAGCAGGATCACGCCGGTGATGACCGATGTGAGGTTACCGTCAAAGATAGCCGAGAATGCGTTGGAGTAACCCTCGGAGATGGCCTGACGCAGCTTCTTGCCGGTCTTGAGCTCCTCCTTGGTGCGCTCGAAGATAAGCACGTTGGCGTCGACCGCCATACCCAATGCCAGCACGATACCGGCGATACCGGACAGTGTCAGCACGGCCTGCAGCGAGGCGAGGATACCGAGAGTGAAGTAGAGGTTCAGCATCAGTCCGACGTTGGCCACCAGACCGGGAATCCAGCCGTAGTATGCCACCATCAGCACCATCAGCAGCAGGATGGCCACGATGAACGAGATGAAGCCCATCTGGATGGCCTCGGCGCCGAGGCTCGGGCCGATCACGTTGTTGGACACTACGTTGACCTTGGCCGACATCTTGCCGCTCTTAAGCACGTTGCTGAGGTCGTTGGCCTCCTCGGGGGTGAAGTTACCGGTGATCTGCGACGAGCCGCCGGTGATCTCGCTGTTGACGTTGGGGAAGGAATATACATGCTCGTCAAGCACGATGGCGATGCTGCGGCCCAGGTTGTTGCGGGTGATTGTGGCCCAGTCCTTGGCGCCGCGGTCGTTCATCTTCATGTTGACCATGTTGCCCTGCATGTTGTCGTACTCGGAGCTTGCCGAAGTGATGGCGTCGCCCTCCAGCACAGCGTCGCCCTTGAGGGCAACCAGCTCCCAGTATGCGTCGGTCATGTTGGAGCCGTCGGCCTTCTTGATCACGTTACCCTTGGCGTCGGTGCGGGGGAACTCCGCGGGCTTGACGCTCCACATCAGGGTCAGGTCGGCGGGCAGGGTCTTCTTGGCTACCTCGGTGTTCATCAGCGAGTCCACCAGCATGCGGTTGGACGGAGTGACCATGCCGACAACGGGGCTGCCGCTGCGCTGTACGCCGCCCAGCAGCGCGTACAGGTTCTGGCTCTGGACGGTGTCGTTGGCCAGAAGCTGTGCCAGACGGCCCAGCTCGTTCTGTATCTCGTTATAGTTATAGACCTCGTAGAACTCCAGGTTGGCGCTGGACTTCAGCAGCTCGGTGACGCGCTCCGGCTCCTTGACGCCCGGAAGCTCGAGAAGCACCTGGCCGTTCTTGTCCTGCAGCTTCTGGATGTTGGGCGATACGACGCCGAACTGGTCGATACGTGTGCGGAAGATGTTGAAGGCTGCGTCCACCTGCGAGTCGACCTGCTTCTGCAGGGCCTCGGTCACCTCCTGGTTGGAGGCGCCGCTCTTGAGCTGACCCAGGAACTCGCCTTCGCGTACAAAGAGTCCCGACATTGCGCCCGGCTGGATGTTGGCTGCCACGCGCGAGATGAAGTCCTTCTCGTTGCTTCTGGCGCCGGCTGCCTCCGCCTTGCGGATAGCCTCGTCTATCTGTTTGAGCTGTGCGTCGCCCGATGCGTACTGACGCAACAGGTCCGGTACCGATATCTCAAGGACCACGTTCATACCGCCCTTGAGGTCAAGGCCCATTCCCACTTCCATCTGGCGTACCTGGCTGTAGGTGTAGCCTAAGTAGACCTTTTCCTTGTCGATGGAGTCGTTAAATTGTTTCAGGCTTTGCTTGTAGGCATCGCTCGTCTCATCGCTGGTCTTCGACATGCGGACAGCGTATTCCTTCGCCTTTTTCTCGTAATTGCTCGTCACAATCGAGAAGCTGAGATAAAATCCGCATATCAAAACCAACAGAATAGCAATGGTGCTTATAAACCCTTTGTTCTGCATTGTTTGATTGTTATTTTGTATTTATTTAATTTACAGTTGTTTATAAATGTCAACGCACGGCACAAACACCGCTCCGGCATGGCCGGCGCGATAATTTAGTGTCGGGTTACTTTTTTTCAGCTTGCAAATATACCTCTAATTTTTGAGATTTTGGCAATATTTGGTTGAAAATTGACAAATTCCGTTTATTTTCTGCTACTTTTTATGTATTTTTGGCGTTCGAAAAGGATAAAAGGGTGAAAACCCGTGCACAGGAAGATGAAAATACGAGGAAGTCATATAGTATTGGGTGCGCTGTGCGGTCTGTTCTGGGCCGGCTGCGCCAATGTGGGCAATCCGTCGGGCGGCCCGCGCGACGAGGACCCGCCCTATCTGGTGCGGGCCAATCCGGCGCCGGGGGCGCGCAACGTGACCCGCACCGACATGACGCTGACCTTCAACGAGCTGGTCAACGTCAAGGACGCCTTCTCCAAGGTGGTGGTGTCGCCTGCCGGCCGTCCGCCCCGCGTGCAGAGCCAGGGGCGCAACGTGACCATACGCTTCGACTCGCTGCAGCCCGACATGACATACACGGTGGATTTCGCCGATGCCATCGAGGACAATAACGAGAACAACAAGCTGCAGGGATTCACCTACACGTTCTCCACCGGCCCGGACCTGGACTCGCTGCGCATAGCCGGCCGCGTGTTCGGCGCCCGTGACCTGGAGCCTCGCCCCGGCATCTTGGTGGGAGTGCATCCCAACTACCCCGACTCGGTGATGAAGAACGACTCCGTGTTCATGAAGACGCCGCTGCTGCGCGTGGCCAAGGCCGACGACACCGGACGCTTCATAATCCGAGGCCTGGCGCCGGGCGACTACCGTGTGTTCGCCATCATGGACACCGACGGAGATTTCATGTTCAGCAGCGACCGCGAGGAGGTGGGTTTCTACGACGTGGCCGTCACGCCTGCCACAGAACAGGTGGAGGCCGTGGATACATTATATAATGAACTGGGTCAGGTGGATACCGTAAAGCAGCGGATGCGTACGCGCTATCTGCCCAACGATGTGCTGATACGCACGTTCGTGTCCGACCGCATCGTGCAGTTTCCCTCCAAATACGAGCGCAATGACTCCAACAAACTGTTCCTGAAGATGAACGCGCCGGCCACGCGCTATCCCGACATGCGCATCCTGGACTATGACGGCCCGATGCCCGTGATGGAAAGCCGCGAGGAACGCGACTCCATCACTTTCTGGCTCAACCCGGAGCTGGCAAGCCGCGACTCCATCTTCATGGCCGTGTCCTACCGCCGCATAGAGCGTGGCAAGGGGCCGCAGGATGTAATCGACACCCTGAAGTTCATCAAGAAAAAACTGCCTCAGCCCAAGAAGAAGAAAAAGGAGAAGATATCGGCCACCGACTCGCTGGCGCGCATCACCACTACCTTCAAGTCGTTGGGCGAAAGCAAACAGCCCGTCTACGAGCCTCTTGTGATAGAATCGGCCACGCCGCTGGCCCGTCTTGACACGGCGATGATACATCTCTCCATGCAGAAGGATACGGTGTGGACGCCACTGACCAAGGGTGTCAGGATAACTGCCTCCGACACACTGGCGCCTCGCAGCCTGACCATAGACTATCCCTGGGATTACGGCGCGAAATATAGGCTGGAGATAGACTCCGTAGCCGGCACCGATATATACGGCAAGACGACAATGCCGTTCAATACCGAGTTCTCGACACTCACGTCCGGCGACTACTGCACCCTGACATTCAATATGTCGGGCCTTGACCCGGGAATACCGGCCTTTGTGGAGTTGCTTGACGCCTCCGACAAACCGATACGCCTGGCCAACGTGGAGAACGGCAGGGCTTTCTTCCCCTTCCTGGCGCCAGGCAAGTATTACGCCCGCGTGGTGGAGGACTATAACGGCAACGGCCAGTTCGACACCGGCGACTATGAGGACGGCCTGCAGCCCGACCTGGTATATTACTATCCCAAGGTGGTGAACATCAAGAAGAACTGGGATAAGGAGGAGGCCTGGGATGTGTTCGGCACGCCGATTGACGCACAGAAACCCAAGGCCGTGCTGAAGAACAAGCCCAAGACTCCCAAGAAGACCGGCGGCAAGAAGAAAGGCCAGCAATACGGCGAGAACGAGGAGGAGGATGAAGACTACTTCGATCCGACCGCCAATCCGTTCGAGGAGAACGGCGGGCGCCGTGGCGGCGGTCGCTTCAGGCAGAATTCAGGCAACTTCGGCACCCGGTTCTGAGTCTACTGGAGGGGCGGTGTCCCCACCGCCCACAGGTCGACGACGTGGACGTCGTCATCCCAGTAGCTGTTAACAAAAATTAAGAACGGTATGCAGAGAAGTGGCAGTGTATGGCTGTACCTTTGCTACCGTTATGAAAAAAGCTGGTTCGACATCGGATTTTACGGAAGCGCGCAACAAGGAACTGTTGGGTGCCGTCCGTCGTCTGGTGATGGATCCAAGCTGTAAGTCTATGACCGAGGTGTACGCGCGGGCCGTCATGGAGCCGTGCAGCCGGTTCTGGGTGAGCGAGAGACGCGCAGCCGAGGTTATATCGAAGATGCTGCGTGGCGAGGACCAGGACTGGAAGTCGGTTCCGCTTCGGAGCAAGATGTACCGGGAACTGTGCCGCCGTGTCACGGCCTGGCGTGAGGAGAATCCCGGCCATCATCTCAGCGACGCCGTGTTTGCCGCCGTTAATTCGCAGGCGCCCGAATTCTATCTCACACCGGAAAGCGCCATGGTAATCGTGTCGCGCATCATGAAGCGGAATGCCGAACGGCGCCGCGGCACCAAGCAGGAAATCAACAATCACTAACCGTATATCACTATGAATGAAATCATCAAGAAGATGGTGAAGGAGAACGCGCGTCGGAGGATGCGCGTGTCTCGTGTCTACGCGGAGCCTCGACTGGAGGGTGCCGAGGACGAGGAGCGTGCCGCCGCCGACTTCGCCTACTGGGCGGCAACGCGAGGCCGCATCAAGAACAAGCATGGCGGCGACGACATCCCGTTTCGTCTGAACTATGCCCAGCAGCGGCTGGTGCAGGTGCTGGAGAAGATGCGCAAGGGTGGCCGTCCGATACGCCTTATCCTGTTGAAAGCCAGGCAATGGGGCGGAAGCACCTGCGTGCAACTGTACATGTCGTGGCTGCAGCTGATGCGCTGCAAGGGGCTCAATTCGCTCATCATCGCCCATCAGTCGGCGTGCACGGACGAAATCAAGGATATGTTCGATCGCCTGGTCAAGGGACTGACCGACGAGGCCGGCGAGCACCGTCAGGAACTGCACATCAGCAACGTGGGTCGCAGCCGCAGCATCTTCCGCATAGACGAGCGCAACGCCAAGATCAAGGTTGGCACGGCCGAGCGCCCCGACTCATGCCGCGGCGGCGACTACAGCCTGGTGCATTGCTCGGAGGTGGGCGTATGGAAGTCCACGCTGGGCAAGACGCCGGAGCAGATACTCCGCTCGGCATGTTCGGGCGTGCTGTACGAACCTATGACCATGATAGTATATGAATCCACAGCCAACGGCACCGGCAATTTCTTCCACCGCGAATACGAGGCCGCGCGCCGCGGCGAGTCGCAGTTCGAGTGCCTGTTCGTGCCGTGGTTCCACATTGCGCAGTATATGCTGCCGCTGCGCAAGCCGGGAGAGTTCGCTCAGTGGCTTTACGACAACCGCCACGCCGAGACCTCGACGAGCGACCGCAGCCAGCCCGGCGCCTATCTGTGGTGGCTGTGGGAGCAGGGCGCCACATTGGAGGGTATCAACTGGTATGTGGCCGAACGCTCCAAATACGGCGACCACGCGCTGATGGCCGCCGAATATCCCAGCGACGACGTGGAAGCCTTCGTGCATTCGGGCGCCCGCGTGTTCGATAAATACAAGGTGGAGGCGTTGCGGCCCGGCACACTGTTGAAGCCGGAACTCGGCGACATAGACATACCGGCCGAAAACGGCGTGCCGTTCGATTACGGACACAAGAGCGCCGACCAACTGCACGATGCCTTGGAGCGGGTGCGTTTCATGCCGTTGTCGGGCGGCGAGTGGCGTATATGGCGCCGGCCGGAGCGTGACGGGTACGACCGGCGTTATGTGGTGGCCGTGGACGTGGGAGGCCGCAGCCTGAAGGCGGACTGGAGCGTGATCGTGGTGCTGGACCGCCTGCCCATGACACGCGGCGATGGTCCGGAGGTGGTGGCTCAGTGGCGCGGGCACATTGACTTCGACCTGCTGGGCTGGAAGGCGGCGATGGCGGCGGCCTATTACGACAACGCCCTGCTGGTGATAGAGAGCAACACGCTGGAGACCCGGGACCCGGACCGCAGCGTGGACGGCGACCAGTCCTGCTACCTGCTGAACTGGTTGCGCGACATATACGACAACCTGTACGCGCGCCGTCCGAGTCCCGAAGCCGTGGCGCCGGGAGCACCCGCCAGGTACGGCTTCCACACCAATGCCGCCACAAAGCCGATGGTGATAGCCACGCTTGTCAAGGTGATAAGGGAGGGTCTGTACGTGGAGCGTGATGGGATGTGTCTTGACGAATACCTGACCTACGAGCGGCGGCAGAACGGCAGCTTCGGCGCTATAGCCGGTGCGCACGACGACCTGCTGATGACCAGGGCAATTGCCCTGCATGTGGCCTTTCACGAGATGGACCCGTGCGAGCCGGCCGTGTGCATGGCTTCCGGCTTTGCCCGGCGCCGCCGACCCGCGGTAGGGTACGCCTCTTGGTGAAGACGCAATAAACAGTAAGTCAGAGGTTAATGGAGTCTGCTTAGTGCTTTTGCTAAGGTTTTGAATAAAAAACTTGCGAAAATAATCATTAAAAATTTGGAGATTCGGGAAAATGGTTGTAACTTTGCACTCGCTTTCGGAAAGGTATTTGAAGCATCCCCCACATAGTCAGCCACAGCGTGCTGCATGTCGCTTCCTGATACTGGTCATTGAGTACCGATTTTCCGAAACCTACAACGGGGTGTAGCTCAGTAGGTTTAGAGTACGCGTCTGGGGGGCGTGAGGTCGCAAGTTCGAATCTTGTCACCCCGACTGAGAATGAGTCCGCATGTCATTGACATGCGGACTCATTCATTATGGTACGGCTGCGTTTTCGCTGAAGCTCAAAGCGGAAACAAAAGAAAGCGGACACGAAAGGCAAGCAGATAGCGAAGGAAACAGAAACAAAATAGGGCGCGTCGGGATTCCGACGCGCCCTATTTGGGATGTATGGGTAGGGGTTATTTCAGTTGGGGGGTAGCGGTTACTTCACTATCACTTTCTTGCCGGCGGTGATGTAGATGCCGGCGGGGAGGCCCTGGAGCGTGTCGGAAACCTTGACGCCCTGCAGGTTATAGACGGGGGCGGAAACGCTGCCTTCGGCATCGATGCTGCCGATGCCGGTGGTGTTCTTCTTCGAGATCACGACGTCGGTCTGCGGCTCGGTCACGTTGAAGCGGTAGTTGCCGGTGTCGACAAGGGGCGTGAGGGCCTGATTGTTGACCTTGACGTCAAATGCCTGCGTGGCTTTGTTGATGTCGATCTGCGTGCCGGCGAAGCAGCTCAGGGGCTGGGCGAGATCGGTCACGTCGCGGATCACGTCGCGTACCACCTGCGGGTCAACGTCATCTTCTACCGTGAAATTGACCGTGCAGCTCACCGGCTCCTCGGCGTAGAATATCTTTACGATGTCGAGGTTTTCCAGGTTAAGTTGATAGTTGTTGCTGCCTGCGTACATGGGAGACTGCAGCTCGTCGTTGATATATACTTTTCCTACAACAGTATTCTCGGTGTACCATGTGAGCAGGAAAGGAACATAACCGCTGTAGAATTTCAACTCATTGTAGCCTGACTTAATGGACTCGCTGAGATCTTCGCGGGTAGTGGTCTGTAATGAGAAGTAATTGACAATCTTCGAGCGGTCGTCTATCCATACTTCGGCGGTCTTGTCCATCACGATGGCTTTGGTGACTATGTCGATTACCATGCCCTCGGTTACGCTCACGTTGTCGGAGGTATAGGTGTTTCCGTTCACCTTGACGCTTTCGATATAGCATCCGTTGGCAACTTTCCATGAAATCATGGTGTTGTTTTCGGGCATCTGGATTGCATTGGATGTGCCTGAAAGTGCTATCACGTCGTTCTGATAGCTGTAGCCTCGGTAAACGGTGATCTGATCGGGGTCGGAAACGTTCAGCGTGGCGTTGACTGTGCCGTATGGATGGGCCTCGATGTAAATCTGAGTGTCTCCCGTCATGCTGCCGATGGTGTAGGCGTACCCTCCGGACCAGGATTGAGTCACTCCGTTGATCTTGAATCCGGTTATGTTGTAGAGAGAATTGTGATTGAGAGTCAGCGACTGGCCGGCTGTCATGGAGAGTGACGTGCCGTTGAAGTCGGCCACGGTCTGACCTTCGACTGCCACGCTTGACAGGGCGCCGAGGCCTTCGTCGCTGTAGCTGAAGGTCACGGTGACGGGCACGGCCGGTATCTTGGCGGTGATGTCAATGATGCATCCCTGCGTGAGAGGCACGTTGAATGTGCCGCCTTCCGAGGGGACATCCACGCCGCCGAGCGTTACCTTGTACAGAGGCTTCTGATAGTTTGTGGACGAGAGCATAAGGGTGGTCTCCGTTGTGGGATCAAACTTGAGGGTGTTGGACCCCTCGTTGAATGCCACCGGGGAGTATGTGCCGGAGAGTGTCGCGCTGACCAGCGAGGGATCGTCTACCTTGACTGTACATGAGGCTGTACGGGCTTCGTCGAGGTTCTTGACGGAAATGGTGTAGACCTGGCCTTCGTCGGTCGAATAGATGCTTTTATACCACATTCCGCCAGATACAGACTCAGGCGTACCGGCTGAATTGGTTACCTTGGTGATGACGTATGGGGATACTCCTGAGAAAGTGGCGTATGTGTATTCAGGCAAATCGAATTTGTTGTCGCCGCGCTGGAGAGTGACCATGTCCTGTCCATAGATTTCCATCTGCACGGCATCGGCGTCACTGACCTTGAACGTGACGTTGATGGCGTTGGCCGTGAGCGACCCGGCAAGTAGCAGCCCCAAGGCTGCGAGTTTGTTGAAATGTTTCATAAGCTGTTGTTTGAATGTGTGTTTGTCCCCGGGACCGATGGCCGGTCCCGGGGAGCGATGAAAGATATTATTTCACGAGAATCTTGCGTCCGCCGGCTATGTACAGGCCGGGAGCGAGATTCGGGGTAACTTCGCTGAGTCTGCCTTTGGCCACCAGGATGCCGTCGATGGTGTAGACTTCCACGGCCTTGTCGGCGTCCGCCTCGATGTCGGCCACGCCGCTGAGGCGCACGTCGATCAGGCCGGTGATGAGCGACAGGTTGGGGAACGAGTCGTTGGCCATCATGCAAATCACCCGGTCCTCGGGTTGCTTCAGGAACGTGGTGACTCCGCCTTCAATCTCATAGTCGGTGCCTTCCGTGAGCAGGTTGCCGATGATCTGGCCGGTTTCATCGTCATATTCTGGCAGGCCGGCATACCAGGTGTAGGTAGTGGCGATGTCGTCTATCACGGCCTGCGACGAGAGGTCGACCTTGCCGTCGACGCACTGCACGTCCATCGGCGCCTGGTTGCCGTAATAATACACGTTGAGGCGCGGGAAGTCGGCCGGCAGGGGCAGTGTGGCGAAGGTGAAACGGTTGCTTACCAGCGACAGGACGTTCAGGGTGTTCCGGACCGGACTGATGTCGATGTGGTCCAGTTCGTTGGAGGCGAGGATCAATTGATTCAGGGCAGGAGCGTCGCTGAATGTTACGGACCTGATGTTGTTGCAGTCTGCAAACACGCTCCATACGTTCTTGCTGTTGATGTCCAGCTCAGTGAGTTTATTGCCGGACAGTGCCACATAGCCGGTGTTGGGAATCTGCTTGAAATCGAATGATTCAAGCAGGTTGTCCGACAGGTTGAGCATCGCGAGGTTGGGATAATCCTCGCCGTAGGGGTATGAAGTGAAATTGTTGCCCGACAGGTTCAACTCGCCGAGGCCGGGGCATACGGGCAGTTTCAGCTTGGACTGATCCAGTCCGGTGGCGCCGAGGTTGATGGAGTATGCGCCGGTGAGCGGCGTGAGGTCCACGTTGTCGAGAATGAGGTTATAGATGGAGAACACGTTGATGCTCTTCACGGTCTTCTCGTCCATGGCGTAGATCTTGACCTGTGCGTCGGGCATAATGCTCTCTATCGGATACTCGATGTATGTGGTTCCGACGTTGTAGCCGACCAGCTCGGAACCGTCGCCCTTCCAGTCGATGTACACCTGGGTGGGTTCGGTGGCGGCGAATATGATGCTGGGCTGCTTTTCGGTGAATTTAACGGTCTTGAACGACGCCACTACCTGTGTCGGACGTCCGGTGACGGTGGTGACGGTGGTGCGCAGCACATTGTCGGCGGTCATGGCCGGGAATGAGGCGTTGGTGAGTTCGCAGTAAACCTGTCCGATGTCATCGCGCAGGAAGGAGGTGAGGCCGTCCTTCTCGGTGTAGTCGGTGCCTTTCACCAGGACGGTGCCGTCGGCTTTCTTCCATGTGAACAGGGTGGGATTGCCGCCTGCGGTCACGGCGTATTCCGAGAGGTTTACGATCGGAGCCTTCAGGGCTATCTCGATAGGCTGCTGGGGAGCGTAGACATACGTTGCGCCCATGTCCGAAGGCAGCGGCAGGGTGCCGTACCTCAGCACGTTGCCCGACACGTCGAGATAATCAGGTACATGGGTTGGGCAGGGCGTGAACTTGGCGAGGCTGTTGCCGCTCAGGTCGATGCGTGTTGCCGCCAGCATATAGGTCAGGTCGATGTCGGTCAGCTTGTTGCCTGAGAGGTCGAGTTGCTGCAGGCTGTCGTAATCCTTCAGGGTCAGTTCCGTCAGCTGGTTGTCGGAAAGGTCGAGCACTTGGGTGGCGCGGGTGGCTATGTTGTGGAACGTCGCGATCTTGTTGCGTGCCGCGCGGATGTCGGCCAGCACGTTCTTCTCATAGTCGCCGTATACGCCCTGCAGCTCGAGGGTGGTGAGGTTGTTGCCGGTCAGGTCCAGGCGTTTCAGACAGCGGTTGTAGCGCAGGTCCACATCGTAAAGGCTGCAGTCGGTCAGCGTGAGTTCGGTCAGCTCGGTGGCGGCGGAGAGGTCGACAGCCGCCAGTGGCATGCCGTTGATGTAGAATGCTGTCAGCACATCGTTCTCGGGTATGTATATCGACACTCGGCCTGAGGGGAGGCCGGTCACAGCGGGTGTCGCCGGAGTTCCTGAGGCTGTGGTGGCGCGGAATTCCTTAAGCACGCCGTCGCCGAAATCGACGAAGAAGGTCTTGGGCGATTCCGTAGTGGCACCTTGCATGCCCACGGCGAACGAAACGTTGCCGGAGCCGGAGGATGTGAACGACAGTATGCGCGAAGGCTTGCCGAAGTCGTCGGCCGTCTTCACCATGAAGGGAGTGGTCTTGAGGTTGTATTCGTTCAGCAGACTGTTGGCGAACTCCACATACACCGAATCGGCCAGGGCCTTGGGGAAAGTGACTTTGCCGTCGGCGTAGGAGTAAAGAGACTCGTCAAGGACTTCGTCTTCGCCGCCATAGTTCATCTTCCACACGCGTGCTATGGTCTGCGTATTGGGTCGCAGCACGCGCGCGGCCAGGTCGATGGTGGAGCCTTCCTTAATGGACCTGGCCACCGGCAGTGCGTTCTGACGATAGAAATATTCCACCCAGTTTACGTCGGGATAGGGCAGCGTGGCGAAATCCATGTCGTTGTCCATAACGTTGACCGAAATCAGATCCAGATTCTTGGACAGATCCAGAGCTTTCAGGCCGTTACGCTTCGTGATGAGGCTTTGCAGCTTCGTGTTGGCCGAGAGGTCCAGGGTGCCCAGGTAGTTGCCGCTCACGTTGAGGCGCACCAGCTCCGGATTTTTCGACACGTCCACGCTCTTGAGACGGTAGCCGGTGTTGACGGATCCCGACTCGTGGCTGGCGTAGAAGCTCATTAGCTTCGGGTTTTTGGAGATGTCGATGGAGGTGATTCGTGATTCCGAGATATTGAGGCTCTGGAGCAGGGGATTCTTCGATACGTCAAGTGATGCGCAGGGCGTGAGTTCCACCGACAGCGACTGCAGGTTGGGGCAGCCTGTGGGGTCCACGTTGCGCAGATCCATGTTGTGATAGCCGTCGAACACCACCAGCGACGGGTAGTCGCTCAGGTTGAAGCTCTAGTCCAGATGGTCAATGATGTCGATCTCCAGAATCTGCAGGTCGGGCTTCGGGGCACCGATCTTAAGCGGAGTCTCCGCTGTGAACGGATTGTCGCTCAGGTATATTGCCCGAAGCTTGGTGTAAGGGGTCAGGTCGAGTTTCTGCAGGGCGTTGTGCTGGAGCTGCAGGATGTCGAGGTTGGTGACTGCCGGCATGTCCACGGATGTGATGTACAGGCCCTCGGCCACGATCACGTCGATGTTGGCCGGGTCGCCGTAAATTTTCACCACGCCCGATTCAGGCACTTTGATCTGAGTCCATGTGCCGTCAAAATCTCCGGAGGAGGCATTGAAAGTGGCCGGCACCACCGAAATGGTGCGCTCGCCCGATGCGTCCACCACCGTGTATTCCGCTTCCTTGATTGAGCCGAGTAGGAAAGAACTGAGGTTTGATGGTCCAATTTCGGTATATGCCGAAGATTGGAATGTGATGGCCGGCTCGCCGGTTGGCGCCGCCCATGAGGCCAGTGCCGTGAGGCATACCGCCGCTGCTGTCAGGTATCTTTTTACCATACGCATTGCTTTAGTCTGAGATTATAGGTTGTTTTTATGTCGTTGTGATTTATGCCGTTGTGCTTGCTTTAGTTTTAATTGTGGGTTATGTTGTTGTGCTTGCTTTAGTTTTAATTGTGATTTAATCGAGAAAAATAAATTATTTAATATCAAGTAAATTGATTGAAAGTTATAAGCGCTACTGTTCAAGAGGCAAAATTACAAAAATATTCAGAAAAGATACATAAAGGCGCCTTATATTAACAAATCTTAACATAAGGGAGAAGTGGGGCTTTTGCTAAAGCAGGGGCATTGGATTTTCGCTGAAGCTCAAAGCCGGAACAAAAGAAGCGCCGCGGATACGCCCGGCGAGTTCAGGCGGCGGTGGCAGGCGGTTTTGTATAGGCGGCGAGCTTCAGCGAAGCCCGGAGTCTGTGTGTCAGCGCGGCGGGAGGGCAGAGGCTGCCGCTATCTCGGCGGCCAGGGCGTTCATGGCGAGGCAGGTCCGGCGCGAGAGCGTGCCGGGCTGCCCTGCGGAAATGATGAGCAGGCGCCCTGTCTCGCAAAGCTCGAAGTCATGGCCGGTGGGCTTGTAACGCTCGCCCATCGGCTCGTTGGTGATCAGAATAAACCGGCCGTCGGCAATTTCCGCTTCTCGGCGCGCTTCCTTTTCGGCCGGCGAGATGAATGGCGAGACGAGCACGCCGCTGTTGGCGGCTGTGTATAGCCATTCCGCCCGTTGGCGTTCGCGCACCGAGGCCGAGTCGGCGCGGTGCACCACTACCTGCTGCTTGAACGGGCAGTCCAGCAACTGGATGTTGCCGTATGCCTGATAGTATCTGTTCCCGATTTTCAGCGCGTTGACGCGCCGGAAGAATTCGGGATGCGCACGGCGCACGGCAAGTCGCCGCGGATTGTCGCGCAGGTAATGATACAGCGTGTCGAGCGAACGCTCGGTCTTGAGTATCTGGTCGTTGAAGCCTTTTGAGAAGATGCCTTTCCGGCCATCAGCATTGTTTACCTCGACTTTGAAGGCGGCTATGTAGCGGCCGAGTATTTCCTCGGTTTTCTCCTGCACGAACAGCAGCAGGTGCAGATGGTCGGGCATGATGGCGTACTGAAGCACGCGAATCTTAGGCTCAATCTGCGGGAATTTGCGCAGCCCCTCCTTTATGGCCGCGCCAATGGGAGAAGCTACGACGCAAGGGGAGCCTTTGTGGCCGTGCGGAATCCGGTAATCGCCGACGAGCGAGCCGAAGTCCGGCACCAGCGGCGCCTTGTTGAGCGTCACCATATAGATGCAGCGCCTGGTGTAGTCATGCCATGGCGCCCGCCGCAGCCCGTCAGTACCCATAGGAGTTCAAGTATAGGTGAATAATGAATTTTCGCTAAAGCTCAAAGCCGGAACAAAAGAGGCGCTGCGGATACGCGCTGCAGGCACAGGGCCTTCCGGCCCTTCGAGGGCGCGAAGCGCGTGTCATGCAGGCTCAGAGCCAGGCGCGCAGCAGGCGGTTTTGTTTCGGTTTCAAGCTTCAGCGCCGAAAGTTCAAGCTTCAGCGCCGAAAGTTCAGGCCAGCACCGGGGTCAGAAGCTTGGTGATGAGGTAGCCGCCGAAAAGGAGCCAGACGTAGAGGATGGTGGCGAGCACGAAGGGCTTGGCGCCGGCTTGCTTGAACTTGTCGAAGCTGGTCTCGGCGCCGAGCGCGGCCATGGCCATGGTGAGCAGGAAGGTGTCGAAGTCGTTGATCCAGCCTACCACCGGGGCCGGGAGCAGGTCAAGCGAGTTGAAGCCTATCACCAGCAGGAAGCCGAAGGCGAACCAGGGCACCTGCACCTTGCCTTTGCCGGTCTTGGCGGTGCTGCCGGCACTGCCGGCACAGTCGTAATCTCCGTTCTGTCCGCGCTCTCCGGCGGTTGCGGCTTTGAGGCGCTTGCGTGCGGATGCGGCGGCCCACCATCCGAGTATCAGCAATACCGGAACCAGGAGCATGACGCGTATCATCTTGGTGATGATGGCCACGTTGGCTATCTCGTCGCCCATGGCGTTGCCTGCGCCCACGGCGTGCGCCACTTCATGAAGCGTGGCTCCGGAGAAGATGCCCATCTGGTCGGGCGTCAGGTCGATGATGCCGGCACGGTAGCCGATGGGATACAGGAACATGGAGAGGGTGCCGAATATCACTACCGTGGCCACGGCGACGGCGGTCTTGTACGGCTGGGTCTTGATGGTGGCCTCGGCACCCAGAACGGCTGCCGCGCCGCAGATGCCGGAGCCTATGGAGGTGAGCAGCGCGATGTCGCTGTCCATCTTCAGCCATTTGCCTACCATGACGCCGCCTAAGATGGTGACGGCCACGATGATGCAGTCTATAACGATGCCGGGAAGCCCCACGGCCACCACATCCTGGAATGTGAGGCGGAAGCCGTAAAGGATGATGCCTAACCGCAGAATGCTTTTGGAACAGAATTTAATTCCGGGACCCCATGTGGCGGGCAGATGGTTGCGCAACGAGTTGGCGTAGGCCATACCCAACACGATTCCGATTATAAGAGGGGAGATGCTGAGGGCTTTCAGCACTTGCCATTCGCCGATGAAGCAGGATGCGCAGGCGAATAGCGCCATAAACAATATGCCGTGATAGCGGCCGGCTTTCTGTTCTTGCATAGTTTTTTCTAAATTTATGGATTAAAAAAGTTAAGATAATAACGAAGCTGTATGTGAGCTTGGTATTATCTTAACTTTTTTTACACCTTGACTTCGGCGTTCCGAAGTTACTTGCAGGTTATCTTGATCATGTCGGCGGCCTTGTCCACGAGTCGGACGGCCTTGCCGACGGTGTCGCCGGTGGCGAGCATGACGCCCATGCGGCGGTGTCCGTGCACTTCGGGCTTGCCGAAGATGCGCATGTCGGTGCCTGGCAGCGCCAGTGCCTCGTCCATTCCTGAAAATACCACCTCATTGGAATCGCCCCAGGCCAGGAGCGCGCGCGACGCCGAGGGTCCGTAGAACTTGATCTCAGGAATGGGCAGACCGAGCAGTGCGCGTACATGCAGCGCGAATTCCGACAGGTGTTGCGATATCATTGTGACCATGCCCGTGTCGTGCGGACGGGGCGAAACCTCGGAGAAGATGACGTCGTCGCCCTTTACGAACAGTTCGACGCCGAAGATGCCGTAACCGCCGAGAGCCTCGGTAATCTTGCCGGCTATTTCGCGGGCCTTGACTATCGCCGTCTCGCTCATGGGCTGGGGCTGCCAGCTGCGGCGGTAGTCGCCCTGCTCCTGATAATGGCCGATGGGCTCGCAGAACGATGTGCCGCCTACGTGGCGCACGGTCAGAAGCGTTATCTCGTAATCGAAGTCAACGAAGCCTTCCACGATGACGGCGCCTGCGCCCGAACGGCCCTCCTGCTGCGACATCTCCCAGGCCGTGTGTATCTGGTCGGGGGTCTTGACCAGGCTCTGGCCGTGACCGCTGCTGGACATCACAGGCTTTACGACGCAGGGGAGGCCGATGCGCTGCACGGCGGCGTTGAATTCCTCCTCGGTCTCCGCGAACTCGTAGGGCGAGGTGGGGAGCTTCAGCTCCTCGGCGGCGAGCTTGCGGATCTCGCGGCGGTTCATGGTGATGAAGGTGGCGCGGGCGGTGGGCACCACGTTCCAGCCCTCCTTCTCCAGCTGGATGAGCGTCGGAGTGGCTATCGCCTCGATTTCGGGAATGATATAGTCGGGTTTTTCTTCCTCCACAACCTTGCGGAGCGTGTCGCCGTCCAGCATGGAGAACACATGCGCCTTGTCGGCCACATGCATTGCCGGAGCGTCGGCATATTTGTCACAGGCCACTACGGTCAGACCGTAACGCTGGAGTTCAATCACCACCTCTTTGCCAAGTTCGCCGCTGCCTAACAGCAACGCCTTGCGTCCGGAAGGTGTTCCGGGAGTTCCAATTTCTATCATCGCTTCAAATATTCGGGTATGAATCAATGTGCAAAATTAATGAAAAATCGGCATATTGGCAACAAGATGGGTGTCAGTGTCGGGAATCCGTGCATTGGCCCTATGGAGCACCCCGGTATCCTATTCGCGTATCATTTCCATCCTGCCTATGTCCAGGCTGGCCGAAATGAGGATTGGGATGCGCGACGAGCGTTCCACCTGGCATGTGACGGGATAGTCGGACCGGACGCCCCGGTAGGTGTACTCAAAGCGAACCTTGTATGAAGGGATTCCCTGATACTGGTCCGGACCCAGATATGTGATCATGGCGTGCTGCATACCGGTGCGGGGCATATTGACGGACATCAGCAGCGTCTGGCCCGGTTGCAGGGCCGTGAAATCCATATATCTGAACAGATAGAATATTCCGAGCATGTCGCAGCTGATGCCCACGGCCTCCATGGTCTTGGGGGAGGCGCTGAGCGTGCCCTGTCCGCTGATGGTGCGGTAGTTGGCGGGGTCGCGGGGGTTGTACGAGGGATTGTCCAGCAGTGATACGACAGGCTTGGAGTACCAGCCTGCGCGGTACAGCACGTTCTGGCGCGCATACAGCGGCCCGCGTCCCGGCATGGTGATGACTTTCAGCGTGTCGGACACGGTATATTGCCGGCCGCCCCACGCGATGCTGTGGCCGTTCAGTGACGCCGTCAGACTGTTGCCCGTGGCGTCGAGCCTGACCGTGCCGTATGCCGCCGTGGTGTTGATCAGGCCCCAGTGGTAGTTCACTTTATATTTAATGGCCGTTGGCGGGATGCACGCATCCTGTCCGGGAGCCTGGAACACGGGTTGCGCCGCTTCGGCCGACAGCGTAACGGCCGCCGTTAATGCGGCCAA
The DNA here is from genome assembly GCA_902468245.1 of uncultured Porphyromonadaceae bacterium. GTDB lineage: Bacteria > Bacteroidota > Bacteroidia > Bacteroidales > Muribaculaceae > Lepagella. The sequence goes on from CABQXY010000037.1 coordinate 40,827, forward strand.
CAGTAATTTCTTCTTCATAACCTAAGTCGTTAACCTATTATATATTGAACATTGAAGGCTGCTGATTTGTTTGTGTGCCGTTCATTGCCGTGCAGAATCCTTATAATTTCGGAATTTTTAACTGATAAAGTGTTAATGACGGTTCGGATTGGGAATTTTTAGCATTTTTTTGTAATTTTGCACTTAATATGAAATATCACTGATTTTTGGACTTGCGGTTCCTTAAGACTACCGGGAAGATTAAGGTGCGGGCCTGAATCATGAAATGAATAAACAACATACAACTAATAATATATGAAACAATTCTTATGCCTGTCGGCAGCGGCGGGTCTGATGGCTGTTTCTATGGCTTCCTGTATCGACGACAAGTATGATCTCGATAATCTGGACAAGACATCGGAGTTCAAGCTGGTGGACCTGACATTGCCTGTCAATGTGTCGGAAGTGAAGCTGGACCAGATTATCAAGCTTGATGAGAATTCCAGCCTGAAAGTGGTGGAAATGAACGGCAAGGAAGTGTATGCCGTGGTGCAGAGCGGCGACTTCGAGTCGCAGTCGCTCAAGATTCAGGACATACAGACCTCGACGCCACAGATAGCCCCCACGTACGTGGAGTTCGATGTGGTTACGGTCGAGGGCCAGCATGATTTCCAGCTCAGGGACGTGCCTCCGCAGCCGCTGACCTATACCGCCGACAACGTGGACGATTACATCACCGGCCTTACAGGCATATATATGGAGAAGGAACCCTCGGTGCTGACAATGGAAGTGGTTCTGGAGGGCGCGACCGACATAGAATACGAACTGTCGGAACTGCGGATCCTCATGCCTAAGGGCCTTCAGGTCAATCCTGTGGCCGGTTATGACTACAATCCCGGATCAGGCGTGCTGACTATCGACAAGGTGGGAGTCAAGAACGGCAAGGGCGCCATCAGCCTTGAGATAACAGGTATGGAACTCACTGACGAGGCACGATTCGAGAACCGGAAACTGATATACGAATCGTCCATAACATTCAAGGAGGCCACCCTGAGCGTCAAGAGCGGTAGCACAAGCCTTGTACCCCGGCTGGTGCGCTTCGCCATCAACTCGACGCTGACCGCCCTGCACATCACCTCCTTCTCGGGCGACGTGCACTACGATCTGACAGGCGAGGGCCTGGACATCCCCTCCGTCAGCCTCGGCGACCTGCCTGACTTCCTGTCGCAGGGCAACACGACGCTGCGTCTGGCCAATCCGCAGCTATATGTGGGCGTGGAGAGCAACCCCGTGGCCGAGTACGGCCTGAATTTCAGCACCGGTATGCGTCTGACCAAGATATACGGCCAGTCGGCCACCGGCTCGTACGAGCCTGAGCGCCGCATCGAGACCAGCACCGACAAATATGGCGCCGGCCCCTACGATTTCGTGCTGTCGCCCACAGATCCCAAGTCATATCCCGATCAGTTTGCCAAGAACATAGAGCACATACCCTTCCCCGGTATGAGCGATGTATTGGACGGCGCCGGCCTGCCCGACCGCATCGAGATTGAACTGCTGAAGCCTGAAATCCCGACACATCACGTCGACCACTTCAAACTGCAGGAATACAGCGCGCTGAAAGGCCACTATGAGTTCCTGGCCCCGCTGGCGTTCAAGCCCGAAGGTACCGTAATCATATACAGCGACACCTTCGACGACTGGGGCAGCGAGGATCTGGACAAGCTGACCCTCAATGCCATAACTGTCGATGCCGACGCCCTCAGCACACTGCCTCTGGACGCCAAGCTGCACATCACGCCCCTGGCCGACGAAATCAGCGACCTGAAGGTAAGCGACATAATCCTCAAGGCGTCGCCCGACACGCAGCACATCACCCTGGGCGTGACCGGTACAATCCGCAATTTCAAGGGAATCACCATCGAGGCTGTCGTAAATCCGGCCAACGAGAATGTGATAGCTCCCGACCAGACCATCACCCTCACCAACCTCAAGGCCAAGGTGTCGGGAAGTTATGTAACCGATTTCGATGATTCGTCGGATGAATAATGTCATACACTAAAATTACGAAGATGAAACGCATCATAAGCATAATGACAATAGCGGCCGCGGCCGCCGTTCCGGCAATGGTCTCGGCTCAGAACACATACTCAGGCTATTTCCTGGAAAACTATACCTACGGCTATGAGATGAACCCCGCCTTCGGCAACAACTCGAACTATGTGTCGATGCCGGTCCTGGGCAATCTCAACCTGTCCATGCGCGGTACGCTGCACCTCAGCAGCGTGGTGTTCAACAGAAACGGAAAGACGGTGCTGTTTACCAATCCTGACGTGTCCGTTGCGGATGCGATGAAGGGCATCAAGAGCAACAACCGCCTGGCCACGTACGACAAGATCGAGATAATGAGCGCCGGCTTCAAGGCATGGGGCGGCTACAACACCATCAACATCTCGGCCGTGACCAACGTCGACGCCAGTCTGCCCGGCTCCTTCTTCCGTCTGGCCAAGGAGGGCATCACCAACCGCACCTACGACATCAAGGACCTGCGCGCACACGCCGAGGCTTACGGCCAGATCGCGCTGAACCATTCGCGCGACATCAAGCAGGTGCCCGGCCTGCGCATCGGCGCCGCCATCAAGTTCATGCTCGGAGTGGGCGCCATCGACGCGCAGTTCAACCGTGCCGAGCTGGAATTGGGCACCGACAACTGGATTGCCCGCACCAACGCCGACATCTACGCCTCGGTCAAGGGCCTGACGTATAAGACGAAAACCTACGAACCCAAGCAGCCCGGTCCCGGCAACGAGCCGTACGACTATGTGTCGGGCGCTGACCTGGACGGTTTCGGACTCAGCGGCTTCGGCATGGGCTTCGACCTCGGCGCGCAGTACAAGTGGCGCGACTTCAACTTCTCGCTGGCCGTCGTGGACCTCGGCTTCATGAACTGGGGCAAGACGCAGTGGGCGTCGACCGACGGCACACGCGAGGTTGAGACCGACGCATTCACATTCAACTTCGACGACAAGGCCGACAACTCGTTCGACAACGAGCTGGACCGCCTGACCGACAACCTGTCGAAGCTGTACAACCTGAAAGACATGGGCGAGAAGAGCTCACACACCCGTTCGCTGCGCACCACCATCAACGCAGGCGTGGAGTATGAGCTGCCTTACTACCGCAAGCTGAAGTTCGGACTGTTGAACTCCACCTGCATCGCCGGTCCCTACACCTGGACGCAGTTCCGTCTGTCGGCCAACGTGGCTCCCGTCAAGGTGTTCTCCGCCACGGCCAATGTGGCCTACGGCACCTACGGCTTCGACTTCGGCTGGATGCTGAACCTGCACACGCAGAAAGGCTTCAACCTCTTTGTCGGCATGGACCACACCCTCGGCAAGCTGGCCAAGCAGGGCATCCCCCTCAACTCCAACGCCAGCCTGAACTTCGGCATCAACTTCCCCTTCTAAGCAGATTCCCTATATCACCATAAGAGACAGGCGGTGTGTCGCGCGACACACCGCCTGTAACATAATGGCGTCGTTAGCCAACAACAGCACAATCCTTATCAGGAGGTACTCCGTTGATATATGGTCGGGATTGATGTGGGGAAGGTCGCCTATACGCCCAGGACGATGGCAGGATCGATTTGTAATTCGGTTGAGATTCTACGGCCGACCTTTAGAGTAGGCTCCGCTTTACCGGACAGGAAATCACAGATACGCGACGGACTTACACCAATTTTTTTGGCAAGTGCAGCCTGGGAAAGTCCCATTTCATACATGCGCAATTTGAGTATGTCAATCAATGATGGTTCGCCGATAGGATAATGCACATCCTCATACTCCTGCACAAGACGTGACAGAATATAAAGCTCTATGCTGTTGGGATCATTGTCGGGCGTGTCGTCATTGACCTGAGGCAACAACTCGTCTATTCGGCTCATGGCCCAGTTGTATTGAGCCTCGTTCTCTATAGTAGTATTAATATTTTCCATAGGTGTTGAATTAAACTTGTGATGCGTCTTTGATTTTATCGTATTCGGCATGTGTGCCTATGAATCTGATATAAACATATTCATGTTTAAATTGGATTACGACAATCAGACGAAAGTCATTCTTTTTTATGTTGAATACATAGTGTTGGTTGCCGACATGTCCACGGAATTAAATGTAGCCTTAATATCGGCAAAATTCTTCCAATGACTTTTCCTCGTTTTAGTGTGCCATTCCTCCAGAGCATCCTTTGCTTGCGGATGTTTGGTGTAATAATCCACTAATGTCTTTTTCGCAACAATGTTCATAACAGAATTTATCATAAAACGTTCTAAAATTACGAATATTATTCCAGATTACAAAATAAATTCAATGATGATATAATAAAACAGAGGGCACTCCGTGTGGGGTGCCCACTATTGGTTCGTATATCCTGTATCTTGCTGTCGGATCTATAATCCTATAATTAGGCGGGATTGTGAAGGTTGGCTGATGTTACTTCTTTTTCTTAGGGAGAATTTTCTTTTCGTCGGCTTTGAGACGACGTTCTACCTTTTTGACGTCTTCACCCGGAGGAAGGGACTCCGGGCGAATGCCTCTGTCCAATAACATATTACGAACGGCGCTGTTATTATCAACATGCTCGCGTTCGATACCGATCTGACCATGCAGGTCTTTCTGTTGGACATTGACGGATGTCATTTCGGCTGCAAGGTCTTTTGCCTTGATTGCAATAGTGGATAGAAAATCGGCTAACGGTCGTTTTTCAGGAGCTCCTACACGGCGTTTCATCATTGCGGTATCCAAGCCAAACAGCGCGCGGTCGCCCTTTGCCCGGATAATTGCAAACCCCTTTGAATCAACACCGCGTTCATATAACACTCCGGATAGAGTGTGCTCGGTTTCGGCGAGTTTAGCCCGCGCCTGTACGCGCTCGAAATCAAGAAGCCGTTGATGAACCAGTTCCGCACGTCGAGTCTGAACAGCGAAATAGTTCTGAGCAAAAGCAATCTCCGGTTTGCGGGGATCGCCATTTTGTGCTATAAGATAGCAGGCATAGCGGGTAAGCATGATGTCATCTATCTGACGCTCAGCGTTTGATCCTAATCTGACCATTTTGCTGACGTCAGCAAAATGGTCGGCTACAGATTCGCCGGCATTGGAAGCAGATTCTTTTGCTTTCTCAATAATACTCGTAAAATTCCGCCATTGCACATAACCCATGACAGGAGCGATTTCTCTTGCACTCCAGCATTCAACACCCTCATATTCGATGGCGATGGATTCAAAGCTGTTAAATAAATCCTGTATCTCGTTTGCTTTCATGTGAGAGTGACATTTTATTTTACGATTTAATTCACAAATATAATAAATATCTTTCGGATTGGCAAGGGATATTATAGTCCCGGTTAATAGGTAATTGGGGAAATATAAGGCCCTACTCTCAACCGGCAACTGCAAAATTAGCGATTTCTCGGAAAAAGACAATCTTGGGGGATTCAAAATTGAGTTTTTTTCGAGGCCTACGGTTAATC